>NVSY01000022.1 GCA_002401385.1 Flavobacteriaceae bacterium
ATATGACGATTTGGRRKARWRAKWAGTGAGTAGTGAGTAGTGAGTAGTGAGTAGTGAGTAGTGAGTAGTGAGTAGTGAGTAGTGAGTAGTGAGTAGTGAAAAATAAATTTTCGAAAAAACAACTTAGCTAGATTTCCGAGACTTTCTTTTCTACATACTCAATACTATCATCTCATTTCTAATATCTCATTTCTTTCAACCACATTAATGTGTACACTTTCTATTGCTTGGATTGTATAAGAAATCTATTCCTAAAGTAATTAGATGTGTACCTACATTGTATTGAATGATATCTCCAAAGGTCAATTCAAATCCATAAGAAACATAAAACTTATCGTGTTTAAACCCTGCCATTGGTGTTATACTTACAGGCTTAAAATCCAAATCGTTTAACATACGAACACTGGCTCCTGCCCAGAAATAGTCATCGCCATACATGTTTCTGTATTTAAAATTGACATCGGTACTCGAACGTCCATCACTTTCAAAATAGCGTCCAAATAAAGAAACTTCGAATTGATGGTAGGGGTTTCTATCAAATTTAAACCCTGTATATACGGARTAATTACGCAGCTTCGTAGGCTCACTATCGGCAAAAGCTCTAGCGCTTTTATCCAAAATATTAGAGGCATTTAAACTGATGTAAAACTGTTCAAATCGGTATAACATTCCTACATCGAAATTAGAATTAAATGTAGATTTATCACCATACACTGAAGGATCATCCCCATTAAAATTAGATACATCAATCTTAAATTGTGTAAATCGATAAGAYATTCCAAAAGATAAAAACTGATTTCTATAATCATTTAAGGTYAAATGATGCGCATAACTTAGATGCCCTCCATATTGCCGTGTATTTCCATTTTTATCATTAAACAAAAGCATTCCTACACCATCCACATCCCCCAAACGACCATCTAAGGAAACGGATTGAGTTCCTGGAGCATCACTCACACCTACCCATTGTTCCAAACCGCTCACTCGCAATTGAAAATAAGGACCTATCCCCGCAAATGTAGGAGATATCACATATGGATTTTCTGCCATATACTGACTTAATAAAGGCATACTAAACTCCTGTCCTCTCACAAACAGCACACTCATTATACACACAAAGAATACAATTCTCTTCATAAAATCTTTTAATTAAAATTAACGATAGAGGGTAAAATTCCCCATCATTTTACGTTTATCACCTTGCAATCCATCCAAGTCTATCACATACCAGTAATCACCAGAAGGCAATGCTTTCCCATTCAGCKTACCGTCCCATCCTATATGTGGACCTCTCAATTCTATAATCAATCTWGAATATCGATCAAATACAGATACCTTAATATTTGGATAGGCCATTAATTTTCTTGGATACCAATAATCGTTCGTACCATCACCATCAGGAGTAAAGAAATTAGGAATAAATACAGTGACGAATTCCATGAAGATTTCAGCCGAAGAAATACAGCCTCTCACATCACGTACTTCTACAATATAAGTACCGGTTCTATTCACAATAAATTCGTTAGAAATTGTAAAGTCACCACCATCAAAACTATATTCATAAGGTGCCATTCCTTGTGATACATTCGCCTTTATAGTATTTACAAAAATTTCTTCTAAACTAACTATCGTAGGAATCATCACTACTACTTCCACAAATGATTGTGAAGGAATACAGCCATTGGTATGTTCTGCTTCCACTAAATAATCTCCTGGAACTAGGTTGTCAAAAATTCCTGTAGTGTTTGTATATGTTTGGGTACCGCTTACCATGGTATAGGTAACATCATTTTCAAATTGAGTGTCTACCGAAGCAATAATTTTTATGTTTCCATCACAGCCATAATCTATGGTAGTTCCGAAATTCAAATCTACTGGCGCTTCTAAATTGACTAATATATTTTTAGTACAACCCGAGCTGTCTTCTATAAAAATCACATAGGTAAACCCTCCCAGTAAATTGTCATACTGTAATTTACCTTCTACAAAGTTACCGTCGACATTTAACTTGGTGAAATAAGGAGCCGTTCCACCTGTAATTACAATTTCTATACTTCCATCTTCATCATCCACACATTTTTCTTGGTTTATCAATCCAAAATTTAGTTGCAATTCCGTTGGTTCCAAAATTCTCACTTCTTGGTTTATATAACAACCATTCTCGTCTTGAGCCGTTACGGTATACACACCTGCTTTTAAACCTGTAAATACATTGTTGTTAACATATTTACTCTGATCTATACTGTAAATAAGTTTCCCTGTTCCTCCTACTGCATGCACGGTAATTGTTCCGTCTACTTCTCCAAAACAGGTAATATCTGTAGCATCCGCAGGAGCTGAAAGCACCAATTCTTTAGGATCGTTTAACGTAAATGGTAAAGAGACCTCACCACAATCTAAACTAGTAACACGTACTTTATAGATTCCTGCTCCTAAATCGGTAAAGATACTGGAGTTTTGAGGCCCGTCTAATAATACATCATTTTCGTCTAATAACTCGTAAATATAGTTCCCCATACCTCCAGAGGTTATTGCATAAATAACTGCATTATTCCCTCCATAACAACTAATAGATGCATTTACTGGGTCTATAATAACTTTTAAAGGTTCTATCGGACGAACCGTGATACCATTTGAAACATTAGACACACAGCCACTAGCATCTTTTACAAAATATTGATAGATAGTAGTTGTTGCAGGATTTATGGTAAATATATTTGTTGCAATAAACGTAATTCCGTCATCACTGTACGTATAAGGACCTCCATCCCCTCCCGATGCCGTCACTTGAATAACACCAGATACGGTACAAGATAATGTGGTAGTTAATCTTGCTGATGCTACCACAATAGCCGGTGMCACAATGGTAACTGGCAAGGTWGTTACATCACAGAATAAATCATCACTTACCAACACAGTATAAGTTCCTGCGGCTAGATTTGAAAACACTGGACTCGACTGGAAGGCAGAAGCATTCCCGTTCGCATCTATCAAACTATACACATAGCTTCCTGGACCTTGTCCTCCATTGGCAACTACGGTAACTTCTCCTGTTAAATCTCCATAACAAAGAATGGTATTTGCCGTGGCAGTGGCAGTAATAAGAATCGGACTCTCAATTTCTATAGTATCAGAAATAGTACATCCGTTCAAATCACGAAGTCTCACTGTATAAATTCCAGCATCTAAATTGCTGAATACATTTGTTGAACCGAAAGGCACCAAAATGGTAGCTCCCAATTCTAATTGGTATTCATAATTCCCCCATCCAAAGCTTGCAATGGCAGTAATTTCACCATCATCTCCAGGGTTACAAGTTTCTCTATGTGAGATACTCAATGCCAAAGACAAGGCATCACTTGGAGAAGCTATGGTAAGCACATTACTACTTGCTGGACAGAATGCAGGATTGGTTGCTACTACTTGAATCGTATAATTTCCACCAATTAAATTTGGTACAGCTATTGGGTTGCTCGCTGTATTATCATTTCCATTGGCAACACTAACATTAGCGGCGTCTAACACATTCCAAGAATAATCTCCGGTATAGTTTAGTACATTAAATTCTAATGCTCCATTGGAATCTCCAAAACATTGCACAACATTTGTAGCAATTGCTTCTACTGTAATTAGATCAAACGGAGCCACCGTGTATGGTATTGAGATCACATAACAGCCCGTGCTATTGTCTGTAATTTTAAATGTATAATCACCTTCACTTGGCAAGTCAAAAACGGCTGTTGTACTTATAACAGACTGTGTATTTGTTCCAACTGGAAGCAACTCGTAGGTAAAATCACCAGAACCTCCAACTACTGTAACAGTCACATTTTCTGGATTGATACAGCTAATAGCGACATTCTGTGTAATAATAACATCCGTAATAGCCACCAATGGATTGATAACTATTGGAACCAAGGTTGTGGCCACACAGCCATTGGCATCTTTTACCGTCACCGTGATGTTCTGAACAATTCCTGAATCTACAATATCAAACGTATTTGAAGTGGTAAAATCTACWCCATTTATACTGTACAAATACCCAGGAGTTCCATCTGTCGCTGTTGCGGTTAACAGTACTGTATTGGTCAAATTATTAGCAGCACATACAAACGTAGTTGCAGATGCCGTAACCGTCAAGGCAGTAGGTTGGTTGATAGTTACCGATTGAGTTGCAGTACATCCTTTAGAAGAAGTAACTACAATTGTATAAACTCCTTGTGGTAATCCTGTGAAAACATTGCTGTTTTGAGGTCCTACTACTATTGGTCCGGCTGTAATTTCATATGTGTAGACAGGTTCGTTGTTAGTACCAGCAATTGGCACATCCAAATTCACCGTAATTGTACCGTCAGATCCACCATTACATTTTACATCTGTTGAAGAAGCAAGAAGTAATACTACATTAGATGGTGCATTTAAATCTGCACTTATACTTGTAGTACAATTGGTTGTGGTATCTGTAATATCGATCGTATATGTTCCCGTAAGTCCTAAATTTGTAAAGATACCCGATGCATTGGTATCTGTTGATGCATCTGGTAAGGTCATATCGTACTGGAAATTCCCAGTACCACCAGTAACTGTCACCGTAATTTCTCCGTCAGGAGTTRCGGTACAATCTATTTCTTTRACGATAGYAATACTCGGTAGCAATACATCAAATAATTGAATAGTTCCAGGCCCCGTAGTTCCTGTACAAGACCAWAGGTCTGTAATATCTACATGATAATTACCAACACCCAAACCACTAAATATAGGGTTYGATTGTGGATCACCTAGAGCAATTCCRTTTAAATACAATTGGTATTCATAAYTAGTACCTTCTCCTCCAGTAGCTGTCACCTCAATTTCTCCATCTGTTCCAGTACAATTTGGACTCTTTACTGTTAATGTGGCGGTAATAGGTGTAGGATCATTCAATGTTACATCTGGTAATTGAAATGAACAACCTGTCACATCTCTGAACCATACTTCGTAAGTACCTGCTAATAATCCCGTAAAAGAAGCTGATGAAACCCAGCTTCCTGCGCCTGGAGCACCAATCCCTACATAGTATGCGTAGTTCCCCCATCCACCGTTTGGTGTAATGTCTATAACGCCATCACTCCCTATACATGTAATGTCTGTAAATGTACGAATACCTGTCAAACCATCCACTGGTTCTGTAATGGTAAAATACACTCGGTTATTACAACTAGGTAGGTTAGCTTGTGTGATCACAACATAATAAGATCCTGCAGCAATAAACTCACTTGGTGTTGGACCATTGGTCGCTTCATTTCCAGTATTCACAGAAGTATCATCTGTATCGTCTCCAAGAGTTCCATGGGTATCAAAAATCTCCCAATCAAAACCACCTGGATAAGTAGCATCTACCAATTCAAARGTAACTTCACCAGTAGCAGATCCTTTACAATCTACTTGGCTCACTATAGTTACAATTGGTGTAAACGTATTCGGTTCAGCTACGGTATGACTTACAGGAAATTCACAGCCTGTGATTAAATGTCTCACAATAAAATTATGTGTTCCTACGGCTAAATCATTGAATAAATTTGGTACCTGCCATGTTGCTCCATCATCATCAGAAAATTCGAATTGATTGATATCACCAACTATGGAAACAACATCTATTTGAATGTCTTCTCCTGCATTCGTACAAGAAATAGCTTCTACAACAGTTGTAGTTGCATCGTTAATTTCGTCAAATAGCACAATCGTTTCAGTGTGCGTAGCCATACAGCCATTGCTATCATATACATTGATGGTAAACAAACCAGGAGTGGCTGTTCCCATATCAATACTGTAAGAGTCTGTTGCAGTATTGTATACTATATTCAATATATTGTTTGCTCCGTCTTGAACTGGATTTCCATCAGAATTTACAAATTCTATTCTAGGATAGGTTCCATTTCCACCACTTATAGTAGTCACGGTAATGCTTGCCGTATTAGGTGTGTTTCCTGTAGTACATCCAAAAGGACTTGTATTTACTAAGTCAATACTCACAGGAATAGGTTCAGAAATAGTAATAGGTTGAACCGTTGAACATCCATTTGCTGCGGTAATTGTCACTGTATAAGTAACTCCTCCTACAATTCCTTCTAAATTATCAAAAGTAGCGGTGTAACCATTATTTGTGGTTACAACAATAGGCAAAGGACTAACAATTGGAACAGAGCTTCCTGTAATAGCAAACGTAAAGGGACCAATACCATTGTCTTGTGCGGTAATACTGATGCTTCCATCATCACTTCCATTACACAAGGCATCTACTCCATTAGCTGTTGTTATTATTGGATTTAAAGTGTCTTCTATAAATACCGATTTAGGAAAAGAACAACCTGTTGCTACATCAGTAACAGTTATTATATATTCACTTTTTATATTGGCTCCTGTCCAAATAGTAGTTGGTAGTACTAAAGGTGTACCTGCAGCAACACTATTTGCTCCAGCTTCAACGCCTACAATTTGATAGGTGTAATTTCCAGAACCTACTATATTACTTATGGTAATTTCGGCATTTGGACCTACAGAACAATCTAATAATTTGCTAATGCTTGCATTGAATTCTAGTGGAGGCGCAATAGTAAAAGTTTCAATTTCACTACAGCCATTCACATCTCTTATTTCGATGGTTTGAGCAGCTCCAGAACTTAAATTTAGTACCGTATAAGGCAGTGTTACTACTTGGAAAGCAGCGCCGTTTACACTAATACTATATGGACTCACACCTGCAGCATCTTCCGTGACAACCACTTGAAAATTTCCTTCTGTAGGACAAGTAGCGTCATTGATAGCAATTGAGATCGCTGGTGAAGGATCTAATATTACAATCACATCTCTAACAGACTGAATACAATTATTTGCATCTTTTACAAATACGTCGTAGGTCTCTGCGGCTACATTAAATATACCTGTAGTATTTACCCCTGCCCATGTAATAACTGTAGGATCTGTTCCTACTGAAGACAATTGTATTTGATACTCATAAGGTGCAGTTCCAAATTGCGCTCGTGCGGTAATAATACCTAATTCATTACAGTTTTCATTTTTGGTAGATGAAGCTATAATTTCTAATAGTTTTGGTGATTCAGTAATTTCAAATTCAACAGATGTTTTTGTACATCCTGTTTCTGCCCCTCCATTTTCTGTAAATAAAATATAGTATCTTCCTGGAGGTAAATCTCCTTGACCAGTAATCGAAATCCCAACTCCTGGTGCTGGTGCGTTCACATTTTCACTTCCTCCTATTAATGGTAAATAATCTGTATTTGTGAAAGCATTTCTCACAATCCAATCTACAGTGGTTGCTCCTACATCATAATCATTTATTGTGAAATCAAATTTTCCATCTGCACTTCCTGTACAAGTTACAGGATAAGTAGTAACCGTTGAAGTTATATTTGAAGGAGAATCAAGAGGGACTGTAAGTTGTTCAAAATAATAGCAACTATTATCTACATCTTCAACCACAAAAGTATAAGCTACTCCAGGAGTTAAACCTGTAAATGTTGAAACTTTCGGGTCAACACCATCTGCTGGTTGCCAAATAGCTGCATATGGAATATTAGGTGTTGTTAATAAACCAAATTGATATGTACTTCCAGGTATTGCAGCACTTACCGTAACAACTGCAGTTCCTCCAGCCGCACAAGTTACAACACCTGCTGAAACATCAATTACTAAATCGTTTGGAGGTGAAGAAATTACCTTGTTATCTTCTATTATTTGACAACCTTTGGCATCGGTAATTACAATTTTATAATACCCAAAAGTTAAGCCTGTAAAAATATAATCTTCACTTGCTGTTGTAGTATACGTATTAGAATACCCAAAATTATTTGTAATATCAAATGTATACTCAGCCGTTCCTCCTGTAATTCCATTTACCTCAATACTTCCAAAACCTAGCGAAGCACAATCCAAAGGGTTTACAACGATTGTTGCACTTATTGGGTTTGGCTCTGCTATAGGAATAGATACTGTTGTAGAACAACCTTTCGCATCCGTCACTATAACATCATAAATACCTRCTGGTAAGCCTGTAGTCTGTGTTCCATAACCTGTGGCGGTTGTAGTATTGGTTACATTTATTGTAAACGGGGCCAATCCTTTGGTGGTATCTATTGTAATGTCAATAGATCCGCTCAAGTCACCGTTACAAACAACATCTGTTGCAGCTAATGTAAACTCAGGGTCAACTTTCGGTGTAAGTGTCACTGAATTGGTTATTGCAGAACAAGTAGATGCATCAGTAACTTTAAATATATAATTTCCAGCAATTAATGTCAAGAATGTATTTCCAGGCATGGCATTCCATGTTCCTCCACCATCATTAGACCATTCATAGGTATTTGTTCCTGAACCTCCATTGGCATTAATTAGAATTTCACCTTCCTCTGGAGCATTACAATCAATATCATTCACTAATAAAGCGGATGCTGTTAATTGAGGCTCTATAGTTACAGTTTCATTAGAGGTACAACCAAATTGGTCTCTTACATCTATTGAATACACTCCAGAAATTAAATTCGAAAAAGTATATGTTACTGCTGTAGATGGACTTGGCGTTTGATAAGTACCACCATTGATTCTGAACTGGAAATTTCCATTTCCGCCAGCTACATTAACTACAATACTACCGCTGCTATCACCTGCATAACAATTGGTTTCAACCAATGTAATTACAATGGGTGTTGGAGTGTCTATATCAATTTGTACATCTGTGATGTCTTCACAGCCAAATACATCTCTCACTCGAATGAAATAAGAACCTGCAACTACATTATTAAAAATTGGAGAAGTCTTAAAAGTAGTGATTACCACTCCCGCAATTGTTTCTAATTGGTATTCATAAGTTCCGCTACCTCCAACGGCACTCGCGGTTATTGTAGCATTTGTAATTCCTGCATTGGTACAGGTTAAATTTTCAGTGATGGTTGCACTGGCAACCACTGGTGTTGGTTCCCCTATAGTTTCAGTAATTGTTTCCTCACAATCTCGAGATGTATCAGCATTTATGTAAGCAATCAATACAGTATGAGAACCTGCTCCCAATCCACTCACCGTCAAGGTATTTGAAAACTGAGTAGCACTCCATGTTGTACCACCATCAGTACTGTATTGATAGCCATTAAATGAGTCAAAATCACTCACTTGAATGGCAATACTACCATCAGTTCCTCCGTTACATGTTGCATCTGTAACAGAAGCTGTTGCTACTTTAAACTCTTGGTCAGCTACTACTGTAAATGTTATCGGAGTAGTGGATGGACATTGCTCTGGTTCTTGGTAAGCAAAAATATCGTCTATGGCGATGTCGTTTCCATTTATAACAGCAGAATTTGTACGAATTACAATCTTTAAATCTGTATTGGCTCCTGGATTTAATGTCACCGTGTAAAAATGCCAATCATCAGCATGTGTATTCTTAGGAACATTCCCAGTACTAAACTGAATTGGAGCTCCTCCGCCATCCAATAATACGGTTCCAGCAGCATCCGTCAATTGTACTGTGATGGATGGATCTCCACCTCCAGTTCCTTGTCTTAAAAAGTTATAAGCATATAATGATACGGTAATGTCTCTATTTGGAACGATGTCTTTGACCTCTTTTTGGTAAATAATTCCTGTAGTTCCAGCGGCTCCACCAACATTAATGGCTAAGAATCGTCCATTCACCATTCCTGAATGATCGTTTGGATTACGCCAAGAACCAAAAGGAGAGACTACTTTTTGTGTCACACTGTATTCTCCATCATTTATGGCAGGATTTACATTTAAACAAGTATTCGTCCAATCTTGAGGCTCATAACAATACACTGGATCTATATTACTAATAGGCGTATTGGCTCCAAAACCAAAAGATTCTTCTAGCAATACACTTTTTGTAGGGGTTGCTATGGGCGTGAAATTCATATTCACGGTATGTGTACCAATAGGGATGTTTGGAAAAGAAATACCTGTTGGGCCACCATAAGTAGGTATGGTAATATCAGCTGGAAGGTCTGCGCCTCCATCTAAATTAAACGTATAAGTAAACAATGGGTCTGAATCAATTGCAAAAATTGAAAACGTTCCATTTCCTAGACAATCGTAAGTAAGTCTTGGAATATAGTTTGGAGGTGTTAGCTTTGCTGCTACAATTACTTCCATTTCAAAAGTACATCCATTGGCGTCTTTTACATAGACCAAATGTGTACCCGATGGTAATTTTTTTGTGTTTGAAATACCATATGTTAGACCGCCATCAAAACTATAACGGTATAAATCTGGTAACGGGAAAGGTGTCCCTCCCTGCGGATTTGTAATTCGAACTTCGGCATCTGCATCATTATTACAAGAAACGAGTTCCGAAACACCTGCAGAAGCTATTAAATAATCTGGTTCTGTAATACTTACTGCATCCGTAGATTTACACTTTCTGGCATCTCTAACTCTGACAATGTAATTCCCAACAGGAACATTGTTAAAATTTGGACTTGATTGATACGAACGAATCTTATTCCCCGATGCATCTTCTAATCGATAGGTATAGGGAGCTTCTCCCCCTGCACCTACACCAGTAATTATAGCCAAATCTCCACTACATAAAATAGGGGTTACACTTGCGGTTACACTTAAAGTAGGATCTTTAGTAACGGTAATTGTTTCAACCGATACACAGTTTTTTCCATCTTTTACATAGACATCATAGTCCCCAGCTCCTGTTATAGTAATTACATTGGCAGGACTATAATCCCCAGCCACAGGAATCACACCTGTAGATTTGATTGTATAGGTATACACTCCATTTCCTCCATTTGCGGTGATTGTTACATTTGTAGTATTCCCACAGGATTTAATGGTTAAATAGTTCAAGCTCATGGTAAGCTCAGGAGAAATATTCAAGATATTTGATGTCGAGGTACATCCATAAACGTCCATTACAGTAACACTGTGATTCCCTGGCAAAACACCTGAGAAAGTAGGAGAATTTTGATAGGTTGCTCCGTCTAATGCATATTGTAATGGTGCTGTTCCTGTTCCAACAGCCGTGATCGTAATTGTGCCTGCCGCTGTATAACATTCCGTATCAGCAGTGATGCTTACTGTAGGTAGGTTTGCAGAGACTATGGTAATATCCTCTTCGATTGTACATCCATTGGCATCTCTTACAAATACTGTATAATCACCTGCCAACACATTTATAAATAATGGGTTGTTATTGTAGGCCGTATGTACCACACCGGCAGTAGTTTCTAATTGATACTCAAATGCTCCCCATCCTCCAGACGCAGTGGTAGTAATGGTAGCATTTCTGATACAGGTAACAGGAGTTGATACAAGAGACATGCTACTTGCAATAGCTGGCTCATTGATAGTCACCGTAAATGAGTTCGTACAATTGCTAGTCTCATCTGTAACATTCACCAGGTAATTTCCAACAATAAGATTTGGCAGTGCAATAGCAGTTGCATTTTGCCCTGCTATAACAGCGCCTCCGTTAACCGTATAACTATAGGTGTTAGTAWAACCTGACACTGTAAATGTAGCTGTTCCAGAAGCTGTTCCTTTACATGCTACATGATTGTCTACAATTCCAGTAACCGAAATTTCAGAAATAGGTGCTACTGTATAATCTTCTTGATATTCACATCCTTTAGCATCCGTTACTTTTATAGTATAGGTATCTGCTAATAATCCTGTAAATACGTTGTTATTTCCATTGTTTGCCACGGCTCCTGCTGGGGCGATAATTTCGTAGATAAATGGAGCATTCCCATTGGTCACACTCACTGTAATATCAGTCTCTAGAGAAGGACAAGTGATGGCTGTAGGACTAAAACTAAGATCTGTAGGTGGATTTAAAGGGGCGAACGTAATTGCATTGGTTTCAAAAACACACTCTTTAGCGTCTTTAATAAAAACGGTATAAGTTCCGTTTGTTAGGTTTGAAAATACATTATTGGCTCCAAAATTAACCCCATCAATTGCATAGGTATAAGGAGGAGTTCCTCCAGAAACAGCATTGACTCCAGCTACATCCACGGCTATTTCACCTTCCTGTAAACAGGTATAATCTTGAGTTAAACTCAATTGCCCCGATATACCACTTAAAGGCTGTGTAATAGTTATACTCTCAGGAAAATCACAAGAGGAACTTCCTTTTTGAACACGCACTATTAAGGTATAATCTCCAGCAGGTAAATTTGGAAAAGAGAGCGTACTTGTAAAAGCCGCATCTATATAGTTTCCATTGGCAAGAATAGCATCATAACTTCCATTACCAACAATACCGTCATCCAATGCATAGGTCAAATTATTCCCATTCAAATTATTTGGAGGTGTAATGCTTATCAATCCGTCAGAAGCTCCAAAACACTCAACATCTGTTGTTGCAATTACATAAGCTACATTCGGTTCTAATATAATTTGAACTTCGTTTGATACAGCAGTACATAATTTTTTATCAACCACAACATATTTATAAATACCTGCTCCAGATAAAGGGATGTCAAATATTTGACTGGTTTGATAAACATAATCAGTGGGAGGTATAATCGTCCAAGTAGCGTCACCTTCTAATATATAACTATGAATCGCATAATTATGTGGTGTTTGCCCACCTGTAGAACTCATTTGAATATTTCCTTCTTTACAAGAAATATTTTGTGAAACTGATGCGGTTAATTTTAGAGGATCTGCTGATTTTATTTCGATATTGTTAATGGTTTCAGAACATTCTGGCGTAGAAACTATGACGCTATAAAACCCTTCGTCAAGATTGTCAAATAAATTGTCATTAAAAGAATTTGGACCATAAGTACCCATCGCTGCTCCTGCCATGGTTTCCAAAACAATCGTATAATCTCCAGGAACATCGTTTACTTGCACTCGAATTGCTCCTTTATCAGCTTCACAAACAATATCTGTAACGGTGATGCTTGTATTAATGGTGGTATCGGCAATATTGATTCCTTCTATTTTCGGAATACAGGCAGATGGATTTGCACCAATTTGACGAAAATACACGGTGTAATTTCCTGCAACATTTATAGGGTAGGAATTTATAGAATTAAATGTTCCAGCAGGTTGTCCGTCTAGTACTACACTAAATTCATAGAGTGTATTGTCAATATTATTAATAGTAATATTCCCATCTACTCCACAAATCATATTCTTTTTAGAAATAACAGGTTCTACGGTAGAYTTGAACACATTAAAATAATAACGCACAAAACATCCTCCTGGATATATCAATTCCAATCTGTATTCACCAGCTATACTCGCTTTAAAATTATTGGTGGAATCTACTGTAGTCCAACTACTGGTAATATCAATATTTGGACAATCTGCATCTGCATTTCCTTCTTGTGCTGAAGCTAATTTTTGCCATTTTATTTCTTGAGCACCTGCTATGTTTGTAACTATATCACGGTAATCATTTGTACCACATAAATAAATTTCGGATAGTTCCCGTCCATCATTTGGACAAATCTTCACGTCATCAACATATAAATATCCACCACTTCCATCGGGTGTAATTAACGGATTTGTTTGTGAGCCAAAAGGAACTACATTAATAGTTTCTGTAGCATTAACACAAGGTGCTGCCGCCGTTTTCTCAACAGTGTACACCCCTAAATTTGTAACCGTTATGGTTTGTGTAGTACCTACATTATTTCCTGCYGCATCTCTCCAAACATAGGAAACATATCCATTTCCTGCGGTCAAATCCAAAGAAGCTCCACACATTACCTCATCACGCATAAAGGTACAGCCATCTACATCTACTAAGAAATTTGTAGAACCAGACAAGCCGAAATCACAATTATCCAAGCCATAAAAACTAGGATCGTCACTTATTGGTGTTCCGCTATCAACACCCGTATAATAAGCAAATGCTGTATTTTCAATTTTATTTTCACAGGCGTCCCGCAAATCATTACATTGATTTGTAACGGTCACTCTAAAACGAATGTCATAATATGTTCCCCCTTCAGTGACTAAGGAATCGTCTATTGCGAATTCAATTATTCCACCAGAAGTAAGTGTTGGAAGCGTATACGTATATGTAACTCCTGCTGGAAGATCCATAGAAGCAATATCTAAATCTACATTTAAGGGTAATAAATCTCTAATTGTAGAAATTGTTGCGTCATCATTCCCCGTATTTTGAAACCGCAATTGATACCACATACTGTCTCCTAGCGTAACATTGGATCCATTCAAATCATTGACACCATCGTCTACGGTTTTTAATACCGTAATTTTAGGTTCAATAATTTCAACAACAAAAGAAGTTTGAAAGACAAAGTAGGAATCTCCGCTTGATTCAATTTTTAAGGTTGCAGAAGTTTCGTTATTTCCAATAACTGAATTATTGGGATTAAGAACTTCAAAAAGATCCGTGTCCCAACCTAACGTATTTATACTATTGGGAACTCTATTCAGAAAATGACTTCCTCCTGAACTAATGGTACTATTAAAAAAATTATTTGCAAGATTAATAGGATCAGATAATGTAGAAAATRTTGGGCTATTTGAAGCGGTACTAATTTTGTATTTATCTCCAGTAATGTTTGCATCTCCTTCGATACAAGATACGCCAATCCTTGCATTTACAGGACCTGTAGGAATAGTCGTAAAGCCAGACACCACTATATCTGCAGAATTTGTGCTTTTAACACCAGAAAACCCATCAAAAATGGTTACATTCTTATTGGTCAACAAGGGGTCTTCATAAACAACAATTAATGTCCATCCACCTGCTGCACCTCCTGACGGAGCACCAGCATTTTTTTTTCCTTGATTCACTCTTATATTTGCAACCGTATATTCACCCACTGGAGTTCCCAAAGATTGTAAATGGCTGGTTACATCCGCAAAACAAGCATAAGGATCTGGAGTATAAGTTCCTTCAGCGTCAAAAATAATATCGTCAGCTACTATGTCTAGGTAGTTAGCTGCTCCGGGCATTTTAAATTTTACTTGATTATAATCGGAAGATCGTGAAGCATCTTTATAAATAGCTCCCCAATACAAKCCTGCAAATTTCACATTCAAACAGGCATCATTTGCTATTGACAATGTAGCTTTACTAGASGAAAARGTAGAWGCATCACTATCAACATCAATATAACGCATGTCAAAGTYATCGTTATATGTTTTATTTCCGCTAGAATCTAGAAAATCATTGTAAGGATCATTCGGTCGTTTTCCCACTCCATCATCTCTATTGACAATATTATTAGAAATCAACGTTAAATCTCCACGAAGTTTGGAGGAATATCGAATTTCAAAAGGTACAGAAGTCTGTGCAAATAATAAATTAAAGTTCATGCACAACAAAACAAACAAAAAAGCTAGGAGCATTTTTGACAGTTTCGTATAGTTAGGGGTACGCACTATAAGATTCATCACTATGGGGTTAGTCTGGGGTTAGTTCTTTTATATATTGTTACTTATTTTTGACGGTCATAATCCATTTTTCATCAAAATAAGTGTTTTTATTATTCGAATAATAAGCGGTTGATACAAGTGCTTTATTTTTCGAATGTACTAAATAGATATAACGATACTTATTTTTTGGGTTCACAAAATACCTAGCGTTTAATCCTTTTTTCTTTAATTCATTTAAAAAATTGTTGGCATTGTAATTTTCTGCAAATACACTTACAACTAAATAAAATCCACTYGGCACTTCCGTAGTTATCAATTCATATTGACGTTTGATTCTAGGAGTGYTRTTTTTCTKAGACCATACATGCATCATCCACATTTCATCAAAATAACTATTATTCAAATTCGAATAGTATGATTTTAATGTTTCCGATTTCTCTTTTGAATATTCCAAATACACATATCTAAATTTATTTTTAGGGTTTATGAAATATTTAGCATTCAGTCCTTTCGCATTCAACTTGTCAATAAATCTATCCGCATTGCTTTTTACAGAAAACACACTTGCTATTAAATAATATCCACTAGGAACATCCGTAACATTCATTGCTACCTTCCTAGCTGTTTTTCTAGATTTACTTGTTTTACTTGAATACTTTAAGCGTAATTTTTCTTCCGACTTTTTACTTAAGTCCTCTGAATTATAGCGAGTTGTACTAGTAACGTTCTTTTCACTGTTATTATTATCTAAGACAATGTTTATTTTTTCGTCACCAGCCACATCCATCACCCATAAATCTCCGTTGTAAGTCCCATTGTATTTAGACTTTACAGTATTCTTTACCTTTTCCCAACTTAAAAACGCATCGAGATACACATAAAAATACCCATTATTAACATTTTCAAAATACGATACTTTATGCCCTTTTATGTTAAGGTTTTCTATAGATTTTTTTGCTGACAGTTCATTTTTAAGTACTTCTGTAACCACATAATAACCACTTTTTACCCCTGGTACTTTTCCGAGATACTGATATTGAACTCCGTTTGCATCATGTGTATTAGGTGTAATTGAGTTGGACACAGTTTTTACCTGATCTTTTACACTGGACACTATTTTAGTTCCGTTAGATGGTTGTGACTTTTTAAGGTTTTCAAGTCTCGCAATATTGGATGATGCTTGATTTACTTTTAAATCTTCAACGTCTTTCTTTAACTTTTCAACGTCCTTTTCCAAGTCCGTTTTATCTTTTAGTAATTCCTTTTCCTTTTTAACCTCCTTTTTAATTCGAGGATCAAAAGAATAGGCAATGGTAATTTCATGCGTGTTTCCAAAATTTTTAATGTCTTGATTCACCCCTCTTTCTAATAAATACCCGAAAGAGATGTGCTTGGAAACATTTACTCCTAGTCCAACAGAATATCCATAAAAATCGTTATACCCCCCTTGAACCCATCCTATTTTTGGCATATCAAACAAAAAACTACCTGACAATACACTCCCTCTATATGGAGTACTGCGATTTCTGGCCATCAGTTGTAATTCTGAATCTTGAAATAATCCACTTCCCACATTAAAAGGTTGTGTATACATGATGTGTCCAGAAAATGTTTTATCCTCAAATTCAGTAAGTGTTTCGTTTGTTTTTAAATTGTAGTCTATAAAATTTTCTGCATACAATCCAATATCAAATCTTCCAATAGTTAAATTTCCTCCTGGCATGAATAGAAAGATCGAATTATCGTCCATAGCCTGTAATGCAGGGTCTGGATCCCCAAACACTTTACTGCTATTTAGTCCACTGACTAAGTAGGCTGTATTAAACCCAAAAGTGAAGGCTATTTTTTCGCTCATTTTTAAACGATATGCATAATTTGCCATGACTCCAAAATTCTTGAGAACTCCCGAATTTTGCTGATATAAGTTAATACCCACACCACTACGTTCAGAAAGCAATCCAGAATAATTGAGCATATACACCTCCGGTGAATTGTCAAAATCTATCCATTGTCTGCGATTGTATAAACTAATTTTGGATGCTTTTTCTCCAACAATCGAAAATGTTGGATTGACTAGGTATCTATTGAATTTAATAAGGTTTTGAGATGGCGCGTCTAAGGCAACAAAAGTTTCAGATTGGCTGAATACACTACTACAAAACATAGATAGTACAACCAACGAGTACAATTTAGACATAAATAGTATTATTTAATAATAGTTATTGTTCCTTTTTTAACTACTTGTCCTTCTTGTTTAATTACGTAATAAAATAGCGTATACGAAGCTACATTATTCAATGAGCCTTGTGGCCAATTATTTTGATAATTTGTGGTTGCAAACACAACTACACCATTTGTATTATAAATTATAATCTCAACAGCTTCATTAAATGCATACCCTTGGGGCAAGGTCCAAGTATCATTAACCCCATCATCGTTAGGGCTAACTATATTTGGTACCAAGGTACTTCTTTTAAATGAAACTTCAATGGTTTTTATAAATTCACATGCACCTATTTTTGCGATAACCGCATACACTCCTTCTTCACTAACAACCAATGTTGCTGTTTCGGAGATAATTTCTCCCAGTTCGTTTTGCCACTGGTAGCTATCTGCTCCAGAAGCTACGACATTTTCAGTCTCTCCTTCAGTGATATATATATCATCTGACGGACTAATTTGGATACTCTCTTCTCCTGTCAAATCAACTTCAATACTATTTGAATTGATGTCACAATTATTTTTAGCCACTCGCACATAATACTCGCCAGAACTATTAACAGTTAACTCATAACTAGTCTCTCCTGCCAATGGAGTTTCATTTAAATACCATTGATAGGTGAATGAAGCATCTTCCAATGCATACAATCTTGTAGATTCTCCTTCACAAATGGTTGAGTTTACTGCCTCAGAGAGTATTTCTACTTCTTGCAATTGCATTTTTATGAGACGCTCATTTGATAGGGTTGTGATTCCAGACTTAGCACTTACTTTTAATTGATAAACACCACTATCTTCCCAAGAATTCAATTGTAAATTAACTGCATCCATACTAGGAATTATTTCTCCATYGAGTAGCCAAGCAAAAGTAAACTTGTARTAGTTTTCGCTATTTACTATAATAGCATCTTGCCCATCTATTACAATGTATAACTCATCTATGCTCAAACTAACTTCCTCCGCATAACAAGCTTCGTAATTAGCATCGGTTTTTATGGTAACAAGATACTCTTGAGGTGTAATGACATTGATATAATCGGAATACACCGATTGTCCACAAGTATCAATCACTTCTACTTTTGCTCTGTATTTTCCAGGCTGAGAAACAGCTAAACTCAAAGAATTGCTTCCAGGGATTTCATATCCATCTTTATACCACACAATAGTAGCATCATTAGCCGAAGTAGAAATAGTGATAATCTCGGTTTCACCTGTATACAAAATAACTGGTTTATCTGAATCGTTCGCTATTACATTGAAAGAAACAGAGGAACTCAATAAACTTATAGTATTTGAGATGCTTGTACATCCCGTTTGGTTTTCTATTACTACTCTATAATCTCCATACACATCCGTATTTACAGTATAAACAGGAGTATAAGACGGAAGTGACGTTATTTTTATATCATTTTTAAACCAAGTATAGGTATAATCCATACTCTGGACACTTGCTTCAATTTTATGTTCGTCATTTTCACACAAATACACTTGAGTGTCACCTAGAAGACTAACATCCGATAATTTTAAATTAACAGCGAACGTATTGGAAACCCCCATTGTAGTATTTGCATCATAAATTTTCAATTTATAGCTACCGTTGAGTTCCGAATTATTGACTTGTAAACTGGAATTATTTRCTGAACTTAAAGGACTTTCATTATACAACCACATATAATTAAACATGGCATATCTATCCAAATCCAGTACAAATTTCTGCCCAGTACTAATTCCGTATTTAATATCAACCGTTTGCAATAAAACGGACGAAGTAGTACATTCTGCATAATTCCCAGCAGATCCCAATGTTAAAAAATACTCATTTGGATTGTATACTTTAAAAATAGGAGAACTCACTTCTGCTCCACAAGGGTCTCCAGGGACAGAAACAACAGCTCTATAATTGGCTTCTTCAGAAACCTGCATAACAGTGGCCGTATTGACGGCTAATAATTCCTCGTTCYTATACCACTTTACCTCTGTAGCATCTGCGGTAGTGTTTATTTGAATGGTTGTATTTTCACCGGGAAACACAATAATATWTTCCGTTTCACCAACAGCTGTAACGGAAAATTCTGTGTTTGCGTTTATAATTTCAATGGGATCAGAAATAGTTATACATCCTTTTTCACTTATAACTTTTAATGTATAATCAGCATACATTTGATCACCACTCACCTCATAAGAAATTGTTTTATTCGAAATTCCAGTGATTAAATTCCCATCCTTGTACCAATAATATTCGTTGGACTGATCTGTAATACTAGAAGTTAGCGCATAGGTATCTCCAGAACAAAGAGCAACAATACTGTCTCCATTAATCTGAATTTCCAGCGGATCAATAATAGTAACTTTAACTAAATTGGAAATGGCACTCCCGCCACTACATACACCAAAATTTACTTCTGCATAATACAAGCCTGCTGTTTTAACTTCAAGACTAGCTCCTTCAGTAGCGTAATATGCACCATTCAAATACCAATTGAAGGATGTAAACTGGGAAGTTTCTAAAGTTAATGTCGTAGAAGTATCGCTACATAAAAATATGTCTTGATAATTTTCTAATACCAAAGGTGTATTGGAAATATAATAGGCAGAAAAAACATCCGATTCAGGTCCTATTCTCTCAGGGCTGGTCGCACGAATACGAATTGTATGGTATTCACCAAATGTAGTATTTGGAAAAGAAAATGAGGTGGTAAAATTGAGTGTATTGTTTTTATCTGAAACCTCCTTGAGAACAACTGGAGTGTCAAAATTCCCGGTATTATCGGATAGTTCTATGATGAATTTATTATCAGCATTAAAACCACCAACTTCCGAAACAACCTCAATGTTAAATTCGTTAAAAGTATTGGAAGCACAAGCATAACTAAACCCAAGTACTGGCTGGGCCAATTCTTGTGCATATGATATCTGTGTCATCAAAAACATGACACAAACACAAAGAAGCAGGAGGGGGTTTGCTCTTTTCATAGGGGTACAGTTCGGTTACTCTAAATTTTAACAACTATGTTGATTTGGGTTATAGTTGTTTTACAAATATAAGTTAAAAAAATACAATTCTCAAAGTTTTCAACAAAAAATACGGGTTATCAACATTTTAACGCGCTACATTCATAGATAGTTTTACAATAACCTACTAATAAATGGCGACATAATAGCTGTAATCGACTCTAAAACAATAAAAAAAGCATCACCAAAAAATGGCAATGCTTTTTACAAAAATATTATATAAATATAATTAATCTGCGAGAATAATTATTTTATCTTCTTTCATTTCAATAGTTCCACTGTTTATTTCTAATGAATATTCATCTTTTGAAATCGTGAATTTAGATTCAAATTCTTTTTCAATTTGAACATTCTTTCCTTTGATAACCACTGCGCCTTCCATCAACAAANATACGATAGCCGCGTGATTTTTCAACATTTGAAATTTACCATTCACTCCAGGAACAACTACAGATGTAACATCTGATTGAAAAATTACTGCTTCGGGTGTTACTATTTCTAAAAACATAWTTTATACGTTTTAAWTTTNGATYCATANNTTWWACTAYGAACCRAAAACAATTATTATRCYTCGGCTAACATTTTCTCTCCAGCATCAATTGCATCTTGAATTGATCCTTTTAAGTTAAATGCTGCTTCAGGATATTTATCCAATTCACCGTCCATAATCATATTAAATCCTTTGATTGTGTCTTTAATATCTACTAAACATCCAGGAATCCCTGTAAATTGTTCAGCAACATGGAAAGGTTGAGACAAGAAACGTTGTACACGACGTGCGCGGTGTACTACTAATTTATCCTCTTCACTYAATTCCTCCATACCTAGAATTGCAATAATATCTTGTAATTCTTTATAGCGTTGTAATAACTMTTTTACGTTTTGAGCTGTATCGTAATGCTCTTTTCCTAAAATTTCTGGAGTCAAGATTCTTGATGTTGAATCTAATGGATCTACCGCAGGGTAAATACCTAATTCAGCAATTTTACGAGACARTACTGTAGTTGCATCTAAATGCGCAAACGTAGTTGCTGGCGCTGGATCCGTTAAATCATCTGCAGGTACATAAACCGCTTGTACAGATGTAATAGAACCATTTTTTGTAGATGTAATACGCTCCTGCATAGCTCCCATTTCTGTAGCCAATGTTGGTTGGTATCCTACTGCTGATGGCATACGACCCAATAAGGCCGAAACTTCAGATCCTGCTTGTGTAAAACGGAAGATATTATCTACAAAGAATAATACATCTTTTCCTTGTCCATCTCCAGCTCCATCACGGAAATATTCTGCAATAGTCAAACCAGACAATGCAACACGTGCACGTGCTCCAGGTGGCTCATTCATTTGTCCAAATACGAAAGTAGCTTTAGAATCTTTCATTCCTTCTTTGTCTACTTTAGACAAATCCCATCCACCTTCTTCCATAGACTCCATAAATGCATCACCATATTTGATAATACCAGACTCTAGCATTTCGCGTAATAAATCGTTCCCTTCACGAGTACGTTCTCCTACACCTGCAAACACAGATAATCCACCGTGTCCTTTTGCAATATTGTTAATTAATTCTTGAATCAATACTGTTTTACCAACACCTGCACCACCAAATAATCCAATCTTACCACCCTTTGCATAAGGCTCAATCAAATCGATTACTTTAATCCCTGTGTATAACACTTCAGCTGAAGTTGTTAAATCTTCGAATTTTGGAGCGTGACGGTGAATTGGCAATCCGTTTTTACCATCTTTCGGTAAATCACCCAATCCATCAATAGCATCACCGATTACATTGAATAAACGTCCATAAATATCATCACCAACGGGCATTTGAATTTGGCTTCCAGTTAATGCTACTTCAAAACCTCTGCTTAAACCATCAGTAGAATCCATTGCGATTGTACGCACGGTATCTTCTCCAACATGTTGTTGTACTTCTAATACTAAAAGTGATCCATCTTTTCGAGTAATTTCTAATGAATCGTATATCTTTGGTAACTCTGTTCCTGATGCAAATTCTACATCAATCACAGGACCAATGATTTGTGCAACTTTACCTGTAACTTTTGCCATTATTGTAACTATTTATTGTTTAGTTATTTAATTTCAATCCGGATTTCTCCCTTTTTTAAGCTGCAAAGATAATTTTTTTGATTTAATATTTTTAATAAAAACCATTTTTTTATAAAACAAGCGCCTTATTTAAAAAAGGCGCTTGTTTTCCTAGGTTTTATTAGGGTATTCTCAAAAAAAAATCTGATTCTTACTCGATGTATAATCCTTTATARTCACCAACATCCACTTTTGGRAGGTTGGATTGGTATTTTGCATTGATYACATCTATCATTCCATTCGTCAAAATTGCATAACCTCTTGGTGATGGATGCACTCCATCAAGAGAGAATCCTCCTCCTGTCGCATACACTGCAGTAGTGGTAATTCCATTTTGAGTTATTCCACTATCAACCAAGGTTGTCATTAAACTTTCTGCATCAAATAAAGCGAGGTCGTATTGAGCCGCCAATCCAACAATCWTCTGATTGTAAGCCWCCTGAGCAGYAGTTACGCTTTGTTGTTCTTCTGGAGTTAACACCCATTTATCAGCCAATGGTACAGAAACACCATTGATCAATTGCGGATTTCCTCCTACAATTGTTCCTAAAAAATTAAGAGATGTTAGCACAATTAAATCATCTGCTGTAGCCTGTCTCATATTTGTTAAGTCAGCGTCTACTCCTGTTAAATCCGTCAAATCTTCATCTAAAATCAACACAGGGTTTTGCCCGGCAACAAAAAACACCATTCTTTTATCCGCTTCATCCTGAGTTAAGAAAGGAGTGTTATCCACCACAGACTGCAAACCTCCATTATAAGCAGCAAAAGCTTGATTCAATACTCCTGCCGTAGCCGCGTCTAAAGCTATTGCATTGTATGGAACCGTTGTAAAGTACGGAATAGTAGTCACTTTAGGAATCGTTGCCACAATTCCTTTTGCTCCTCCAGAAGTTAACGCTTGCAATAAGTTATTATAAACACTTCCAAAAACATTGGGGTCTGTGATGTCATTTCCTCCATAAGAAGCAGGATCTGGATTCCCTGTTTGATCCGTTCCATCACCACCAGAAGTAGCATAGGTCAACACATCATTATTTCCTATCCATAAAGAAAAGAAACTAGGACTTTGCGCCATCGCATCTCCAATAATGGAAGCCCCAGAGGAACTTGCCATTCTTGCATAATACGGATTGGCTAAACCACCAGCTACACCAGCTACGTTTCCATAACCAGCAGCACCTAGATGAAAACTCTTCGCTCCAGGAACTCCCATATTATTAAATGAACCGGACAATACTGAAGACACCTCTGTACTAGGTGTTCCAGATACAGGTGTAGGACTAGGACTTGCCCCAGGGACAAATTTCAAATACAACCTATTTGAAGTAATTTGATTTCCTCCCAGTAACAATCCTCCTAAATCATCGTTCATTAAAGGTTGGTTAAAATCTCCTCCTCCTGCTAACGCAAACCGCGATGCTAAGATATTTGGAAAAGAATTTTCTTGGCCTGAAATAAACAAGGCGCTATCGGAATACCCTGCGGTTAATGAATTTCCTACACTTACAAAGGTTGAAAAATTTGCACTTCCACTGGTATACACTGTATCATCCACTACGGGAGCTACTTCATCTACCGGTTCTGGTAATACTACATAATCTTCATCGTCACAGCCTACAAAAGTCAAGGCGCACAATGCTAATACTGCTATTGATATTTTTTTCATTTTCTAATTTTTAAGGATTAATTGTCCAAGAAACATAATACTGAGAACCAATACTACCCACTCCTGGAGCACTCATATACTCATTACCACCTATATTAGCACCACCAACTTTTACTCTAGATTTCCATTTTGGAAAGGAATAATTTATTTGYGCATCTAACACCGTATTTGCTGGTATAATAGCATCTGCAAAAGTAGATTCCCATAAATATTCATCGTTCCAACGAAGATTCACATTAAATCCAAAATTTTCAAATAGTCTTGGATTCCCTATAGAGAATTTTACTTTATGTTCTGGTGTATTAAACGACGCCTCATAATCAGGGTCTGTAGATTGGTCAAAATCAAATTTTGACAAGGTATAGTTTAAGGCTATTGCGTAGCCTCCATAAATCTTAGTATCTGCACCTATAGTTCCTCCATATGAAGATATCGCCGCTTTTGAATTTGTGTATAATTGAAATGCTTGATAATCTCCATTTGCTAAGGCTAAATAAGAAGCTGGCTCTCCAACATTTCCATACTTAGGAGCTAACACTGTCGTATTCCCAATAAAATCTTCAAACTCGTTATAATAACCACTCATATCCAAGGCTATTCTTCCAAACTTAGCTCTATACCCAACTTCATAGGCCGTTACTCTTTCTGGTTTCACAAAACCAAACTCTGCAATAACTGGCGCTCCAGCCGTCACAGAATTCAATGTATATGAATTATTATRCGCCTGCGTTCCTGTTAACTGAACCGTAGCAGGAAAACCAGCAGCTTGCCCAGAAGCACTAACACTTAATGGATTTGAGGTGTAACGCGCTAAATTATCTGGTGCCGACCCTACTAAAATAGCACGCCCAGCATCCAAGCCAATATATTGATCTTGTGTGGTAGGATATCTAAATCCTGTTTGAAATGATGCTCTCAAATTACGCGTCTTTTCCTTTCCTAAAGAATATGATAATGATAACCTTGGAGACATATTCCCTTTAAAATTTTGAGCTTCATCATAACGAAGTGACCCTGTAAATTTTAATCGATCATTTACAAATTTCTTTTGTAGTTGTACATAAGCTCCATACTCATTATAATTAATAGGCCCGTCGTAATCTGTAAATATAGTTCCTTCTGAATTTAAAGAATACTCCCTAAAAGACCCTCCTATCTGAATATCTGCAAARTCAATTAAATGACTGAAATTATAATTCGCATCAGAATGATATAATTTGGTGCGATCTGTAAATTTAGCACCTGTTGCTAAATCTCCATCATTTCTCACTTTTTCTAATGCCTCTTTAAAAGCTTCAGATCCTGGCAACAATCGCCCTTCATCAGCTTTTATTCTGGCAGCACTATGTGCTTGATCTTCTGTTGCACCTTGGTACAACATCGCTCCTATATATGTTGCGGCATAATCACCAAACCAAGAAGCCTCTGAAGGACTGTCTGGATTAGGTGCATCGCGTTTCCATATTCTATTCACATTAATTGCTGCAAATCTTGAATCATATGAATTACCCGCGTCCTCGTCCGTAACATAGGCTCTTACAAAGAAATTATCATTGGCTATTTCAATCTTGTGCTGTTGCATAAAAAAACGGTCCAACGAGTACCTGTTCGCTCCTTGATAAATTGTATTCCCTTGCCCAATTTTGGCCACATAACTTATTTCCAAATCATCTGCCATCGGTCTATAATGTAAAGCAAAACCTGTTTTTAACGACTTTGCATTATAATCCATTAAATCTATTTCGTTATACCCTGTTCTTGATACGGTAGTTGACCCTAAAGTTCCAGAAGGCAAGCCAGATAAGGTGTCAAAATTTAACACCGTAGAAACTTCATCTCCGTAAACATTCAAACCGTCATAAGCAGGATCGGCACGTGTAGCTCCATAATTAGAAAAATCCTCATAATTATTCGCGTACCATTCTGTACCATCTAAATAAGATATGACTGCTTTTACAGCAAATTTATCACTGAATTTATAGGCCATTCGAACCCCAACATCGTAAAATTGATTATCTCCTGCAGCCTTTTGAGAAGTAATTCCTGTTTTAGCATACGCACTAATTCCAGGGTGATCAAAAGGACTTTTACTCGTCATAAATAAAATACCATTAAAAGCATTAGCTCCATACAATGCTGAAGATGCTCCTGGCATTAATTCTACTGACTTTACATCCAACTCCGACAATCCTAATAAATTCCCTAGCACAAAGTTCAATGCAGGAGAAGAATTGTCCATTCCATCCACTAGCTGAACAAAACGGGTATTTGAAAAAGCTGCAAAACCTCTTGTGTTTACTGACTTAAATGTCAAACTACTCGTATTAACATCCACTCCTTTTAAATTCTCTAACCCATCATAAAATGATGCCGAGGCAGTATTCCTAATAGCTCTAGCATCCATTCTTTCGATGGTTACAGGTGATTCTAAAATACGTTCTGGAGTTCTCGAAGCAGATACAACAACTTCGTCCAATGCCGTTGCAAGTTCTTCCAATTTGAAATCTACCTTTTGATTGTTTTTTGTGACTTGAATGGTTTGAACTGCGTAACCAATTAAGGATGCTTCCAATTTAAATGGAACTTCTAAATTGAGTGTAAACGTAAAGTTTCCATCAAAATCTGTAGTAGTTCCAAGTGATTTTCCAACCACTTTTATGTTGGCTCCCGGAATAGGCTGCCCTGATTTTGCCTCTTTAACCGTTCCTGAAATAGTTGTTTGTGCAACCATGGCAGTACCGAGTAAAAAAACAAAAACAATACTCAAAAATTTTTTCATAATGTTCTATAGATATTTAATTAACAACGTTGCAAAATACAATTTTTTTTAACTTATCATAAAAAATAGGTCTTTTTTATTGATTTTTGACGTGTTTTCAGGGGAAAAACTAAACATTTACTAGTTTTTACGCCTATATCATTGCGATATTGTTACCGATTGGTTACACAAATACCTCATTATAAAATGAAAAAAAGTAAGATTTTTAAAGAAATTGTAGGAAAAAAACACAAACCACTCAAATACAGTCAACTAAATTAATTCAGTCTCCAATAGAATAAACTTGTAGCCCCTAAGAAATCAACAAGTATAAAAAATGCGCTCAAAATAAAAGTAATTACACCCTTCTAAAAACGATAACAACCAGCAAAGAAACACAARATTAACAATTAATCTGTCTTAAAAACCCATGTTTTCCCAATAGATTTTGCTCCGGAATTATCCTTCACTTCAATGCGCCAATAGTATGTTTTTGAAGAATTAACAGTCGTAGAATAACTTTTTGTAGTATGACCAGATACAACTAATGGTGGATTTGAAACTTCCCCGAAATAAATATCGTATACCAAGGTATCATTCGTATCTACATCACTTGCCAACCATTCTAGTGTAACGGTTTGCGTACTCACTATTTCATTCAAAGAGGGTCTTACTACACTAGGTAAAAACGGAATGTAATTTGTCACTCCTTCTCCTTCTGTATAAAATTGATACACATTTGTAAAATTACTAGCTGCATTTGTGGCGTCTATAGCCTTCACTCTCCAATAATAAATCTGGCCTTTATTCAAAGAAAAAGTTCGAGAAACTCCTGTGAGTGTTTCTGTATGTAAAACTGTAGAAAAACTACTCGATTCAGCTACTTGAATTTCGTATTTAATAGCATCCCCTTCCGGATCTTCAGAAGCTTTCCAATTGAATGTAACTACATTATTTATGCACAACATATTACTTTGCGGATAAATCAATCCTGGAACAGACGGAGGGTTACTGGATGATGGTTTTTCGCCTCCTCCTTTTGAGCCTCCTCCACAAGAAATAAACCCCATTAACACAGCAATAATTATATATTTTTTCATCTTTAACTTACTTTTTTAATAATTTGACTGTTACAGGTTTTGTAGCTGCTACTGCTACCACATACACACCACTTGGAAAACTGGTCAAATCCACTTGAATTACTCCATTCACAACTATACATTCTTGAATAGCYACTAACTGCATTTGAGCGTTGTAAATAGTTGCAGAAACCTTGGTGAGCAAATGCTCAAAAAGAACAATAGTCGCTACATTTTTCGTAGGGTTTGGGAACACAGTTACTTTATTAAATATTTCGAACTGTTGCGAGAAAGAACCTTCACAAAGTACACTCGACCTTACCGTCACTATATCTCCATGCTGTACAGCTATACTTATTTCCGAATCAAAACTTTCTGATACAAAAGCATCATTTATATAAATACTAAACGGAGGTGTTCCGCTAAAGACCTCAATATTTGCCTGGTTCGTTTTTTTACTAAAAGCTGCTTTTCCAGACAAAGAACCTCCTGCATCAATAGTTACAGAAAAACATTGTTCATAATTCCCTTCTTCAGGAATTTGAATACAAAAATTATATATATTGGGGCTAAGGTTAATTACCTCTAAGGAATCTGTAAAATTATAAGTACTCCCATCTATAGTCACTGAATAATTATGAGTGGMTGCWGTACTTATTGTAATTACACCATTCTGTTTCCCTGCACACGTTTCACTTTTAGCTAAAATGGTGAAATTATTTACTGCTAAATCAAACGGACAACCTCTAGCATTTACACCAACTCCAGTAGGTGTATTGGGACAGTCATCTTCGGCGTCCTCTACACCATCTCCATCAGCATCGCTTAACAAAATACCACAGATATTCAATTCCCATCCTTTTAGTATTCCTGTATTACCCCCTGAGCCATCATTTACCTTTAATGTCCATGTCCCTGAAGAAGACAGTCCATCAAAAACAGCCAATGGTTTTAAAGGCCTAAAAGAGCCTGTAAACGGAGCGGTACCTTGTGCTATACTCAAGCTTTGCTCATCGTCAAAAACGGTCTGCGTAAAATTATCTCCACCACCACCTTTGTTAGTTACTAATTCTATAGGAACATTATTAGGTCCGACTAAGACAATCGAGAGATCACTCACCCAATCGTGCTCAATAGTTACTGTTACATTTACATCTGTGATCGCAAATTGATCTGTTACTTCAATCACCGAATTTATTCCATTTGCATCATTGTCGGGGATATTAATATCAGCTCCCATATACTCACTGACACCACATTTAACATTGGCTGTTTTAAACTGATACACTGTAGAAAAAGCACTCTGTCCACAACTATTCAAGGTTCTAACACGCCAGTAAAAAGTAGTATTATATGCTAAATCAGGAACTGCCACGGATGCAGCAGAGACCACTGCCGTTTTTTCTATACTTGTAAAAGTAGCAGTGTCACTTATTTGATATTCAAATGCAATCGCATTACTATCTGCTCCCCAAGACAATTCAATGGGGTCTACAAGTCCTAAACTATTATTCGAAGGACCTGACAAAACTGGAGGGCTTATAGTTGTAGCGTACACATTCATGGTTACCCCAGCATCTTTTGTTGTGCTACTAGCCGTCCCAACAATATCAATAGTTTGGCTTCCTAATATTGATTCACTTGCTCCAGAAACCGTCATAACAACAGCCGTATTAGATGCTGTARCGGTAGTTGGATTAAAAACAACAGACACACCTGCAGGTAAATTTATTGTACTAAACGTAGTTACTTCGTTARAACTAGCAAATGTTTTATATGTAAAATTAAAATCGACTGATTCTCCAGCACAAACATCTTTGGAATTTGTAATAAATTCCATTACAAATTCTGAGGCTTGAATGCTGATATCTGCAGTATTCATAGTGTAAAAAATAGAATTCGCTGCAACTACTTTTACACGTCCTTTCAAGGAGGTTTGCTTTGGAACTACGATATCATAGGATCCATTATTGGGTACATTTTGAGCCAATGTGATAGGAAAAGTAAATCCACCATCAATAGACAATAGAATAGTTACCTGTGCACAATTGACAGGTCCGTCTCTCGTATTTGCAACATCCCAAGTAATGGTTTTCATCGCTCCTTCTTGCCAAGTTTCAGAAACACTTTGTGATGTCATTCTAAATGGTCCCGATTTATCTGATACTGAAATAATAGTTGTATCAAAACCAGTCTGGCCTCCATATGCATTATTATCCCGTACCAAAACTCCAAAACTCATATTACGAGTGACAGTAGGTAACACTTCCCAAGTAGAAGAAGTATTCCCAGCTATAACCGTTTCCAATTTAGGAAAATACCGAACGGCATTCTCTGAAGGCGCAAACGAACGAAATAAAGGACCATCTACAGTCGTAGACGGAGTAGGAAATTCACTTACCAGTCCCGTATCTAATTGGTCCCAAACATAGGTCAAGGCATCCGAATTAGCATCACTTGCTATGGCCTTTAAGGCAAAAGGGGTTCCTACAGGAATTGTATAATATTGACCTGCTTCCACCACAGGAGCAATATTGTTTATATTCGCCACATTAGCACATAAACTATTTCCTGAGGTAATGTTATTATACATTTGCTCTATACTCACTGCATGAAAATAAGCATCTACATTTAATTGTATGTTTACAGGACTACAAATCCCCGCGTAAGACATAATAGTAGTTCCACTTCCAGGCTCCACTGCAGTAGCATTTGTTCGATTTCCGTTATTACAGTTACTACCTTTCCCATTAAAGGTATGTGATGCGCCAAATTGATGCCCCATTTCGTGAGCTACATAATCAATATCAAAAGCATCGTCTATAGGAGAAGAACTTCCTGTAACTCCCATTGCCTTATTTACAGTACATGGCGAACTTTGCATGGCCAATCCTCCGGCACCTGTACTAAAGGTATGTCCTATATCATAATTAGAAACACCTATAACAGCATCAATTATTGCTTGACTTTCGTCTATTAAACTGTTTTCATCATTATTAGAAAAACCATCATCTTCCTTTAGGAAAATAAGTGCTGTTTCGTTGGCTACCAATTGCATGGTTAATGATATATCGCGTTCAAAAATTCCATTAACACGTGTCATTGTTTTATTCATTGCTGCCAATACGGCCTCTTTCTTAACGGCATCGGTAGCAGAAGTGGGTACACTCTGGTTTGTTAAATGAAAATTTGCATATTCTTGAGTACAAGCCAATGCCAGCCTAAATGTTCTGAGAACACCATCGTTCACAAAATTAGAACTGTATGCAATCGCTTGTTTTTTACTGTAATCTATAAGTTGTTCATCCACTAAACACTGAAAATCACCGTTAGAAGTAGCTTGTTTTTTAGACAACACTACATAGCGATTACTTTGTGAAACAGGATTTATTAAATCGATGCCCTTATCGCCTCTAAAAATCATAGCGTGCATTCCTAATTTAGAAAAGCTAAAACGAATACTATTCCCTTTTACAGAAGTACTCTCTCCTATAAATGAGCGAATATCCGGAAATTTTTCCTGCAAATCAGGATGCATTATGGAGGCTTCCTTTATAAGGAATGTTTCAAAATTACCTGTAGCATTTGGAAAAGAAATACGAACATTTGAAACTGCTGTTGTTCCTCTTTTTAGTATTTTTTTATTTAAATAGTTGGAGAATACCTTTGTATTTAATTCATATACATCGCTAGTTTTAGATGTATTATTTATAGATTGCCTTTCAGGCAACTGAATTTTACTCCATACATTTTCGCTGTTTTGCGCAATCAATCCCGTAAAGGCAAGCACATTAAACAAACACAAATATATGGTTTTGAGGTAGATTGATTTCATTAACCGAACGTTTGGGTAGTAACAAAAATAAAAAATTTTTTCCGTTTTATCTACTTAAACTCAAAAATGTTCTGTGAAACAATTGTTATTCAATTCACTTGGACAGTTAAAAACAATGCTTATTTTTGTAAAAACATTTAGAATTTCACCTTGAAAACATTTCACGGATTACATCATTTCAACACAAACAACAAAACTATCATTACTATTGGTACTTTTGATGGAGTACATATAGGTCATCAGAAAGTGATAAAAAAACTACTAAAATTCGCCACTAAAAAAGGGCGACCTTCAGTATTGTTATCCTTTTTCCCACATCCAAGAATGGTATTGCAAAAGGAATCGGGCATCAAACTATTAAATACGATACAAGAACGTGAAGAATTACTAGCTAAAACAGGCTTAGAAAATTTGGTGATCCTTCCTTTTAATAGAGAGTTTTCCAGACTAACTGCGCTTGAATTTGTAAGAAATATTTTGGTAAATACACTCAATGCTTCGCGTCTTCTTATTGGCTATGATCATCAATTTGGAAAAAATAGAGAAGGAAACTTTGAACAACTTACCGAATATGGACATACCTACGGTTTTAAAGTTGACAAAATAGCTGCACTAGACATTGACAGTATTTCCATCAGCTCCACAAAAATACGTAAAGCACTAGAAACGGGGAATATACAAACAGCAAACACCTACCTTGGCTATGAATACATGTTAACAGGTACTGTAGTAGAAGGCAATAATTTAGGTGAAAAAATCGGGTATCCTACCGCAAATTTACACATCCAAGAAGATTATAAATTGATCCCAAAAACAGGTGCATATGTCTCTAAAGCATATCTAAATGAGCAATGGGTATATGGAATGACAAATATAGGTTATAGACCTACCTTAAATGGCAAACACCAAACCATAGAAACACATTTTTTTGATTTTAAYGATGATTTGTACGGTCGAAAAATYCGCATCCACCTCCTTGGTTATTTAAGAGATGAACGAAAATTCGATTCTGTAGCCCATCTCAAAAAACAACTTCTTGACGATCAAAAAGCCGCCTTAAAAACCATAAGAGCATATTGTATCGAYTAATTGTGTATTTTTATATAAAAATACACATGAAAATTTTTACCGCTGCCATATTTTTATATTTCTGTTATGCATGTACTCCTCAAAAGTACGTCCTCAATTTAACAGAAACAATACACATGCCAAGCAACACTCAAATAAAAGATGGATACAGCACTGTTTCCGTAATCCAACATAAAAAAGCCGTTTTAAAAAAAGATAAATTTGGAATTGGATATGTCACTTTAGAGAACGCTGAAGGTAGCTTAGTGAAATTTGAATATAAAAAGCAGGCTCCTCAAAACACTGCTGATGCACATTATTCTGAAATTATTTACATCCACTTAGCCAAAGATTTCTCTGAATTTAAATTACATGACACAACGCTCCAACAGGCTCAAATTCTTTTTGGACGGTTTTGTTATTGTAAAGGAAAAACAGGGTTTTACAAGGTAGAACAGGGAGAATTATCTGCAAAAATGTGGTCCAAAAACAATCTTGTATTAGTACTTAACTTTAGTATGAAACAGGTTCCTCATCTTATTTCTAGCATCCAAGAAAGCATCGATTTAAAATATACCAAAAACAAATAGCATTTGTGTTGTTACTTTTCTTAAATTTGTCGCTTATACAAAGAAAAAAAACCATGTTACAAGTAGCATTTATTAGAGAAAACAAAGAAACCGTATTGACCGGTTTGGCAAAGCGCAATTTCAAAAACGCAGAAGCTATTATTGATGAAGTTATTAATGCCGATGAGACAAGACGTTCATCACAGGCTTTAATGGACAATGTATTGTCCGAATCTAATAAATTRTCCAAGGATATTGGAATACTATTCAAGTCTGGAGAACGTCAAAAAGCGGAAATTTTAAAGCAAAAAACAGTCTTGTTAAAAGAAGAGTCAAAACAATTGGCTGAAAAATTACAGGAAGCTGGCGATAAAGTAACCGAATTGTTATACCAAATTCCAAACATACCTAATGTATTGGTGCCTTCTGGAAATTCGGAGGATGACAATGAAACTATTTTTAGAGAAGGAGACATCCCTACTTTACACGAAGGAGCAATGCCTCACTGGGAATTGGCAAAAAAATACGACATCATAGATTTTGAATTGGGTGTAAAAATTACTGGAGCAGGTTTCCCTGTGTACAAAGGAAAAGGAGCGCGATTACAACGTGCTTTAATCGCCTATTTCTTGGATAAAAATTGTGATGCAGGTTACGAAGAAACACAAGTACCTCTTTTAGTAAACGAAGCTTCCGGAATAGGAACAGGACAATTACCAGACAAAGAAGGACAAATGTACCACTGTGGAATTGATAATTTATATTTAATTCCAACAGCAGAAGTACCTGTTACCAATATTTTTAGAGACGTACTATTAAAAGAAGAAGAGTTTCCTGTATTAAAAACATCTTATACACCCTGTTTTAGACGTGAAGCTGGTTCTTACGGAGCACATGTGCGCGGATTAAATAGATTGCACCAATTTGATAAAGTAGAGATTGTTCGTGTAGAACATCCATCAAAATCAGCTACTGCTTTAGACGGAATGGTTGATCATGTTAAAAATATTTTACAAGAACTAGAGTTGCCTTATCGTATTTTACGTTTATGTGGAGGAGATTTAGGATTTACTGCTGTAATGACCTATGATTTTGAGGTGTTTTCAACAGCTCAGGACAGATGGTTAGAAATTAGCTCTGTGTCTAATTTTGAAACCTTCCAAGCCAATCGTTTAAAATTACGTTATAAAGATTCAGACGGGAAAAGCCAATTGGCACACACCCTTAATGGAAGTAGCTTAGCATTGCCAAGAGTATTGGCCGGAATTTTAGAAAACTACCAAACACCAGCAGGAATAAAAATACCAAAAGTATTGATTCCTTACTGTGGATTTGACATTATTGACTAACATACTGTCAATAAAAATATACTTAAACACGGTTTTCATTTATTTGAAAATCGTGTTTCTTATTTTACATTAATTTGGACTCGTTACTTCTATAAGTAACAACCAAATTCACAACAWAAATCACTCATTGTAAACSAAATCYTATTGGATCAATTTGAGTACATTTTAAATAAAGACACAAAAACTACGGACGTATTTATTATTGTGAAGAACAATAGGAAGAATAGTGAGCTCGTTAAAAACAAAAAATTTACACAAAAAGAAGATGAAAAATTTTGAAAAAGTCCTTTTAGGTAAAAACCAGTTTTCCAAGGAGAAGAAATATATAATTGCCTGAAAAAAATAGCATTAGAATTCCTAATAAAAAAATTTCAGAACTGAAATTATAAGGGGTGAGAATTCGATATCCAAACTGCACCTTTAGCTCATAAAAACGAGGATTTACAAGCGATTCTACCAATCAAATGGCTACTTTAAATTTGAGAATTAACAGTAAATTTCAGCTATTCAAATCAAAATTATTTCAAACGCAAAGCAACAAGCTTTTTATTATAACCACGCATTTCTTCCAATGCCTCAAAATAAGCACTCAATTGGCCATTTTTCATGTAATTTATTGCTTTTTGTTTCGTCGATTTGTATTTGATTCTTATAGCTTTCATCATTTTAGAATTTAGAATGTATACTATTAAGACTGTGTTTTTTTGAATTTGTTACAGTGTGAGATAAATCTTAACATTTATTTTAGAAATCAACAGCAATCAATCAGCCCCTTTAAATTGAAGAAAACTATTTCCCTTTGATACCAACCACAGTTTCTGTATATTCGTTTCAAAAGAAAAAAAAATGCGTAAGATACTTGTCTTGTTTTTTCTACTCATTCAATCGGTTTGGCTATTTGGTCAAGACCAGCAATTGGCATATCAATATTTCAGAGCGGGAGAATATGAGAAATCTGCTGCAGTTTTCGAAACTTTACTCAAAAAAAACAAACACAATTATGCCTATTTAAAATATTTGATTCAATGCTATCAACAAACCGAGCAGTATGATAAAGCAACTTTGATTATCGAAAAAAACTTAGGTTCTTCTAAAAACAGAAACTATCTCGAAATTCATTTAGGTTATAACTACCAATTGCAACATCAACAAGAAAAAGCAGACAAATACTACAAAAAAGCGATTGCATCTATCAAAAAAAAATCCAATCAGGGCTATATGATTGCGCGAACTTTTCAAGATTGTCTCTTATTAGATCATGCACTAAAAGCCTATGAGAGAACCATGAAAATGAATCCAAATGCCAATTACAATCTACAAATAGCCAGGATTTATGGAGAAAAAGGAGACTTGGAATTGATGTTTAACACCTATTTGGATTACTTAGAAAAAAACAAAAACAATCTAAAACTCGTGAAGAGTTATCTTGGAAAATACATCTCCAAAGATTCTCATGAAAAGGCAAATGTACTGTTTAAAAAATCGGTTTTAAAACGTTTGCAAAGCGATCCGCAAAATACATGGAATCAATTATTGAGTTGGCTTTTTATACAACAAACTGATTATAACAAGGCCTTAATTCAAGAAAAAGCACTGTATAAAAGAAACAAAAGTAACCTAAATTCCATCTTCGAAATCGGAAAAATAGCGTTCAACTCTGCGGATCATTTTGCTGCAAAACAATGTTTCTCCTATATATTAGCCAATAGTAATTCAAGTATAGACCAATTAAATTCGAAATTATTTTTATTACAAATACAACTTGCAATAGCTCCAAATGCCGCGATTATAGAAACTAAATTTCAAGAATTATTTAGCCAGTATGGAAAAACCCTAAGCACATTAAATGTACAAATGGCCTATGCCAACTATTTAACCTATATAAAAAACACCCCCGAAAAAGCAAGAGAAATTTTACAACATACCCTACGTTTACAGCTCAATAAATTTCAAGTAGCAAGTATTAAACTGAGTTTGGCAGATATCTTTGTATTCACTGGCAATTACAACAAAGCTTTAATTTATTACACCCAAGTACAATCCAAATTAAAAAATCACGTACTGGCACAGCATGCACGATTTAAAATAGCCCGTACATCCTATTACAAAGGAGACTTTAAATGGGCGCAATCTCAGCTCAATATATTAAAAAAATCAACCTCTCAACGCATTTCAAATGATGCCTTAGACCTAAACCTTCTCATCATAGACAATACCGCCAAAGACAGCATCCATACTCCTTTAAAAATATTTGCTAAGGCAGAATTATTGAGTTTCCAAAATAAAAACACGGAATCTATTCAATTGTTAGAGCAATTGATAAAAGAACACAAAGGACATTCCATAGAAGACGAGGCATTGTTTAAATTAGGTGATTTGAAAGTTCAAGAAAAAAACTTTGAGCAAGCTATCACCTACTATTCCAAACTTATAGCCATCGACAAAACAGATATTCTGGTAGATGATGCTGTGTATATAATTGGGAATATATACCTCAACAAACTTGACAACCCAGCAGAAGCTGCCAAGTATTTTGAAACTATTATTTTCAATTATCCTTCGAGTATATATTTAGTAGAGGCCCGAAAAAAATACCGAAAAATAAGAGGCGATGACATCCAATAAACATAGAAAAGCAGTAAAAAAAAGAGCGCTTTAACATAGCTTACACAGTCAATAAAAACAGCTATCTTTGCATTTTAAAACAAATGCCCATGTATATTTATAGCGTTACAGTAAATATTGAGAAAAATGTAGAAAAGGAATGGTTAGACTGGATGCGTAACACTCATATTCCAGCAGTTTTAAACACAAAAAAATTCAACAAGGCTCTCATGAGTCAAGTAATGATAGAAGAAGAAATGGGTGGTGTTACCTACTCGGTACAATACACCTGCAACAGTAAAGAAACCCTGCAAGCCTATCACCAAGAAAACGCAGACGCATTACGCCAAGAAACCGAGCGGAAATTTGCCGGTAAATACGTGGCTTTTAGAACAGAATTACAAATAATCCAAGAATTTAAATAAATGTCAGTAAGAGCAAAAAAACATTTAGGACAGCATTTTTTAACCGATGAAACCATCGCCAAAAAAATCGCAAATACATTGACCGAAAACGGATATGATAATGTCTTGGAAATTGGGCCAGGAATGGGCGTACTTACCAAATATTTATTACAAAAAAAATACACTACATCGGTGATTGAAATTGATACCGAATCTGTAGAATATTTAGAAAAAAACTATTTGAATTTAGCCAATCGTATCCATTCAAAGGATTTTTTAAAAACCGACTTAACAGAAATTTTTCAAGACAATCAATTTGCTGTCACAGGGAATTTCCCATACAATATCTCTACTCAAATTGTTTTCAAAACACTGGATTACAGAGATTCTATCCCTGAGTTAACAGGTATGTTTCAGAAGGAAGTAGCAGAACGAATTGCAGAAAAGGAAGGCAGTAAAAAATATGGAATTCTTTCCGTAATTGCACAAGCATTTTATGATATAGAATATTTATTCACCGTACCTCCAAGTGTTTTTAATCCACCACCAAAGGTAGATTCTGGAGTTATTAGAATGGTTCGTAAGAAAGATTATTCATTACCTGTTGATGAAAAATTATTTTATCGCGTGGTGAAGACTGGATTTAATCAACGAAGAAAAACATTGAGAAACAGCTTAAAAACCTTAAATTTATCGGACGAATTACGTGCAGAAGAAGTGTTTTCAAAACGACCAGAGCAACTAAGCGTACAAGCGTTTATAGACTTAACTTCTAAAATCCAAAACGATGCAATTTGAACTCACCCCTCAAGTCCTCAAAAACATAAAAACATGGATTGCTAATGGCGAAAACTTACAGTTAACTCAACTATTAGAAGATGTCCATTTTGCTGATATTGCAGAAATTTTAGAAGAGACTAGTTTTTCTGATGCTATTTATATCATCAAATTATTAGACAGTGAAAAAACAGCTGATATTTTAGCTGAACTCGATGATGATACGCGAGAAAAAGTACTAAAAGGCCTCTCTTCTAAAGAAATTGCAGAGGAAATAGATGAGCTTGACACAGATGATGCTGCTGATATTATATCCGAATTACCAGACGAGCAAAAAGAAGAGGTAATTGCCCAACTAGAAGATGTTGAACACGCCAAAGACATTGTAGAATTACTACGCTATGACGAGGACACTGCAGGTGGATTGATGGGAAAGGAATTGGTAAAAGTAAATGAAAACTGGACCAATATTACCTGTGTAAAAGAAATGCGTAGACAAGCCGCAAATGTAGACAAAGTACACACCATTTATGTGGTGGACGACCACGATATTTTAAAAGGTAGACTCTCCCTAAAAAGCTTATTAACCACGCCAGCAACTACGCCTGTTAAAGAAATTTACAATCATCAAATCACCTCGGTTTCTGTTACGGAAAACGATGAGGAAGTAGCGAGAATCATGCAAAAATACGACCTTTTTGTAATTCCTGTGATTGATGAAATGGGACGCTTAACTGGGCAAATTACCATTGATGATATTGTAGACATTATTAAGGACGAAGCAGAGAAAGATTATCAAATGGCCGCTGGTTTGGTAGAGGATGTGGAGGCCGATGATAGTATTTTTGAACTGGTAAAAGGACGCCTTCCCTGGCTGGTATTAGGACTGTTTGGTGGATTAGCAGCTGCATCTATTATGGGAGGATTTAAAGATGCTTTAGATAAATTCCCGATCTTATTTTTTTTCACGCCACTTATTGCCGCTATGGCAGGAAATGTAGGAGTACAATCATCCGCTATTATTGTCCAAGGTTTGGCCAATGACAATATCAAAGGAAGTACTTGGGACAGATTGGTAAAAGAAATTGGATTGAGTTTAGTAAACGGAACCATCTTATCTCTTTTAGTATTGGCTTATGGAAGTATTTTTAACATGGACTTTTTAACCAGTGTTACCATCGCTATTTCTTTATTAATTGTTATAATTATTGCTGCACTTATAGGGACATTTATCCCTTTAATTTTAAACAAAAGAGGCATAGATCCTGCATTGGCAACTGGACCATTTATWWSTWCAWKYWWCRRTATTTNNGGAATTTTTATTTTCTTTTACATCGCTAAATTGATTCTACCCTTTTAACTCCAGTATTCACAAGGGTAACAATTGTTGAATAAAATGACCTAAGGTTTCTGGAGATTGAAAACAAGAATTTATCGTACTCCTGGGCTAAAATCGTCGGGAGCATTTTGTGGTTCTTTTGTGGTACCCGCAGCACCAGTGTCGTTCCAAACAGTCCATTCTGAGGGTGTAAAAATAAGGTTTCCTACTTGGATACTWGTATTTCTTAACGCACGCCCATCTTCAAATTCGTGATTGGTTCCTGAACCATCTTCCCCTATCAACCCAAAAATATCCACCACCTCTCCGTCTGGATTTAATAAAACAATGGTATCATCACCATTAGAATCCGAAGGACCTCCTTTCTTCACCGCTAAATCAGGTTCAAAACCATAGATACTCAAGAATTCTGATGCATTTGAGGAGATTACAAAAGTACTCTTGGCAGCAATTGTAAATCCTGTTAACTGAATATTTTTTGTAGTGGTTGTATTTGCATTCGTATATCGTTTTAACTGCCATCCATTCATACTTTGCACATCGTCTGAAGGGTTGTATAATTCTATAAATCGAGCTCCAGCATTATTATTTGGGTCTGCAATTTCAGAAATAAAAAGCGGAAAATCAGCKACTCCAACACTTGAACAATCCAAATAATCATCATAAAAAGTAACATCATACGATTTTCTCAGGGAGAGTTGTGGCACATCAAATTCAGTCATAATTCCAGTTATATGACCATTATTAGCGCTCACCTTAAACCCTGAAAACTGAGACTGATAACGTACATATACATTTAAATCGTCCACACAGTCTGTAATCTTATTTTCCCCAGAATAGGTTTTATTGATCTCTTTAAACTGAATATTTTCAATCCGAACTAACATAGATTCAAAATCTCCTGACAAAGCCTCTTTAAGGGTGATGGTTTTGGGGCTTGGTAAAAAACCTGGCTGTGAATTGATATTATTCACTACTGGAATATGATTTAATTGCAACAATCCTCTGTATTCTTCCAAAGTAGTTCCCARCAAAGAAAGTTCCACTTCTTCTCCAAATTTCAAACCATGGGCACTGCTAAAKCKMAGYGCAATRGCTCCCGTTTCATCTTGTATAAAAGCATTTGTTTCTGTAATATTTAATGCTGCTGTGTCAGAAGTAATTACCGCTTTTATTTTTATGTTCTGGGTGATGTTCAACACCGTGTTTAAAAACATAGTACGAACTTCTGATACTGTAACAAATTTCGCGTTTTCAATTACATTACAGCGCTCATTTATCATCGATTTTACATCATTAATATCTCTGATAAACAGTTGATAATTCCCGTTATAAAAATTAAGCACTCCTTGTACATTACCATTTTTAGAAGGTAGTTTTGCTGTTGCATAATTTGCATACTTACTAGTTCTAACATGAATAATATTGGCTTCACAGTCTATTAAATTACGCGTAGATCCGTTGTCCGTTTCATCTACGAAATTTAATCCCTGCTCTAAAAACTGAAGGTTTTCAATCACCACAAAACGTCCAACATCCTCGGTTGACAAGTCGTTTAATTGCACTTTTTTAGGTGTCAATGATTCCGTTTTTTCACTTACAAACAAATGCTTAAACACATCATAACTTTCTAGATTCCCTAAATTCCCTTCGTACAAACCTCCTAATTGAAGTTCTTCACTAAGTGAATCTATATATAGGTCTTTGGAAGAAACCACTACTTTATTTCCAATATTAAAACCACGTAAATACAAGTCTTTTTGATTGATTYTAATTTTGATTCCTCCCGTTTCATCCTGCAAATAAATATATTTAWAGGCATTACCACTTKCGTCATTTACTGTTACAATTGCCTCAAAAACCAAGGATTCTTCGAGCTTCAACAACTTCCCTTGATACCTGTTTTTGACATCCTGTATTGTCGCGTTCACAGCAGGAGATTCACAGGTATAACTAGTGCCATCACATCGATCACCATCTAAGTTTACATCATTTGTATCACGAATTGTCAATTGAAAATCGTTGTTATATTTTCCCAAAACAGCTTGTAGTTTTCCACTTCCAGTAGGTAATAATTCGGAYTGAAAATCTGCATAGCCGCTATTTCTCAAAATGATCGTATTCCCTGTACAATCTTGTACTAATACGCTTGTGTTTTTTGCTGGCAACGCATAGGGCTGACAATGTGAGTCTGGTGCAATTTCAACTCTTTCAAATGCAATCAATGTATTGATCATAGCATCATTTAAGTCTTCAATTTTTACAAGTTTGGGAATCATACTAACAGGAGCATCACAGGATACAAACAAGGCTTTTTTAGTCAAGACACTTGACAAACGTCCTACCGCCACCCCTCCGTTGGCCTGTGGATACAATCCACCAATTTTTAATACGCCATTGTAATTATCAAGATATAATCCTTGGGTATTTATAATTATTTTCGACCCTATAGGATAATTCGTATGCAAATTTTGAATATCTACATCCAATTGCAATCCATCAGTAGGATTTTCTGGACTATTTTGAAAATGAAGTGTTCTATAAAAGTTTCCTTTTTCGTCTGATGAAACTACATAACCTTCAATAATAAATTCTTCTTTAATTTGTGTTACCGCTCCTTGATATAGCGCTTTAATTTCTCCTATGGTAGTATTCACTTTCAAGACTGGTGGAACGCAGGAAACCTCAGGTACTTTAAAATTCTGATCCTCAGCACAAGTACACAGCACCAATAATAGCATCCCTAAAAGTAGTTTTTTATCTATTTTCATGTGTTTAAAATTTTGCAATTRAMTAAAAATATTTCAAAATTTGAGAACCCATGTAAGCACTCGCTACACTCGTTCTCTCATGAATTTATTTTAATCATACCCTTGGGGATATTTTTTGATTAAAAAAATTCATGTTCGTTTCATGTGTTTAAAATTTTGCAATTGAATAAAAATATTTCAAAATTTGAGAACCCATGTAAGCACTCGCTACACTYGTTCTCTCATGAATTTATTTTAATCATACCCTTGGGGGTATTTTTTGATTAAAAAAATTCATGTTCGTTTCATGTGTTTAAAATTTTGCAATTGAATAAAAATATTTCAAAATTTGAGAACCCATGTTCGTTGCATAAAACCCTCTTTAATCATTAAAAACTCACCGATAAATTCACATAATACGACGCCCCATATCCCATCCAATATTTAGCTCCAAACATTGGAGTTGCTCTCTCTTTATCTTTCTTTAATAAGTTATAATTCCCATATCGACCTTGCTCATATCCTCCTGTTTTGTAGTGCGTATTCAATACATTACTTGCACTTAGAAACAAGCTGATGTACTTTTTCTTTAATTTCCATGATTTCCCGCCTATAATATTTACAAGGAAATATCCATCAAATTGCTCCTGCAACAAAATTTCTTTCACATCCTGCTCGGTTACTCCTTCGTAAAATTCATTGGTGGCAGGATCGGTATAAAAACGCTTTGTTCGTAAGCCYGTGGCAACATCCACATAGGTATGTGATAAATGATTGGCATTGACCCCAACCCACCAATATTTTTGGGAGCGATAATCKAGTCCAAAAGAAAAGGCTTGCTGTGGAGTCCCTGCCGTGCGATACCCTTTTATAAATGCAGGAACAGGGTCTRCAGACGCTATCAAGGAATCGTCCGATGTATAATAACTTTGGGGGTTATTCGCGTAGGTATATTTTCCAATAGCAGCCACAAAAGTGGCGTTTACGGAAGGATTAATTTTATACTCAAAACTCAGCTCAGCACCCATATGTATCCTAGATACACCTGTCAATACTTCGGCCACAAACTCTCCTAAATTCTGATCGTAATACCTAGAAATATCTGTCCCTTTTGAAAAGGAAGTATAATAGCCCGTGACACGAGATTTTATATTAGGAGACCTATGATTATAACCTATGTCGATTGTTTTTATAGCTTCGCTTTCTAAGTTTATCACCACATCTTTATTTACACGGGCATTTGAATAAGCATTTCTTAAACTCGGTGCTTTCGAAATACTTGCTGCGTTGATATTTAATAAATGACGTCCTGTAATTTTATAAGTAATTCCCATTTTAAACTGAGGAGTATTAAACGTTTCTTTTTCACCCAAGCCCAGTGAATTATCTTTGTACAATTCATTTTGAAAGAATCCTTCTCTTTGATAAACAGTGTTTATAAATTGTAAAGAAGCAAAGGCATCTATCTTATTTTTCTGATATTGATACTGTCCAAAAACAGCCTTCTTTTTAGCTGACATAAGATAGTGATAATTGAATTTGTCTCCTTTTAAAATGGGACTATCGGATAATAAATTATTGGATGTRTTATTAAATCCATCCACATCTACAAGATGAGAAGCCCCTAAAAGAGCGACCATTTTCGCATAATTTTGGCTRTTAAAATCAACATAACTAAGCCCMAGATTTATACTAGAATTCTCTGTCAATTCTGTAGACAAGATGCTTTTTACGCTCAATTGCTGATCATCATTTCTATCTTCATATAAATAATAACCTGCATTTTGATTCTGAAAGGCATTATTGATTTTATATAAGTGTAGCCAATCAATCTGAGATCTCTCTGGGTCTTCTTTAAAAGCAGCCACTGATTCCGAAATAATATCGGGGTTTAATGGATCGTTTGCTTGAAAATAACTCGGTAAGTTTCGATAATAAGTTGGATCTGGATTTTGCTGTTTATAATAACCCAATCTACTATTTCCAATATGCCCAAACTGATATGCTATACTGGTGTTTATTGTTGATTTTTGACTGATTTTTAATTGATGAGAAAGCATTACAATGGGCTCAATTACCTCTTTTTGGCGTGCATKTCGTTTTCTTCCTTCCTGAGTACCCCAATATGCGTTGTAGGTATGCCCCATCAAGTCCCATACTTCTTGCGTATGACCTGCATTTTTTCCTCGATTATTTTGAGCATAAATAGCCGTTACATTAAAACGCTGTTTGGAACTAGCCTGATATTCCACCGCAGCAAAAAATGAATTGGCATCATAAAAAGTTCCTTCAAAATATCCTTCCTTGGCAAATCTTCGAGAAGCAGAAACCGTATACGCCCATTTGTTTTTTAGTCCAGAAGCATGAGTAACCATCAACCTTCCTTTGTAACTTTTGTTGGTCGCAGAAATTGTCACTTTTGTTCCTGGGCGATATAACGAAGCTGTGGTTATCATATTAGTAGTCCCTAACACCCCTCCGAAAGTGCTCTCTGACAGTGCTAAGCCAAAGGTGGCTTCTTGATTTTTTGTAGCATCATTTAGCCCACCCCAATTACTCCACTGCGGTCTTCCTCCGTAGATTTTATTCATAGAGATACCATTGATCATCACCGTGGCATTTTCGGAGTCGTAGCCCCGAACACGAAACCAAGCCGGACCAAAACTATAAGCGGCAGCTCTGGAAAAGGCATCTTTTGATGCCGCTAATACGCCTGAAACATTGTCTGCATTTCCTTCATCATCTAACAATTCTACCTCAGAAATAGAAATGACACTCCCATCGTCAAACACATCTAACGTTTTAGCTAAGACTAAAAACCCTAAGTCTATTATTTTTCCATCCACACAATTCACTGGAACTTTCAACGTTTCAAATCCCTGCAAACGAATTTCAATTACTTGTTTCTCCGAGATACTTTTTTCAAGAATAAAAACACCTTTTGAATCCGTAGTTTTTGAAATGGACGTTCCTATAATTTGAACCGTCACCCCAAATAAAGGAGTTTTTGTTTGCTCATTAATCAGCACCCCTTTTACACTACACAGTGACTGTGCGTTTATAAACATAACACCACACAGACACATGAGTAGTACACTCACTGTCTTTTTCATACGCTAATATTTAATAGTTAACCTTGCAATTTGTGATAAGTTACGGAAAACGTGAGGATTAAAAAAATAGCGGTTTGAAATTTTATATTTTTACATAAAAAAAGGCGACCCATTGGCCACCTTTTTTATTTATTTTAAAATGAGTTGAAACTTATCTTATTCCTAAGTTTGTCCAATCGTTTTTATCTTTTACTTCCCACTCAGTAGCTGAAGAAGCAGTCCAATCATTGTTCCCCTCGTTTATTGCTCACCAAAACTACAATTATCAACATGTGTGAATGTTATGATAATGTAAAATACTGTCGTGATTCAACTTTTGTTTATTACTTTGTGGACACAATTTTTTATTATGATGAATAAAATCAAAATATTAATAGCAACACTTTGTTTTTTAGCACTTAACAGCAATGCTCAAAACAACAGTAAAGAATACCAAATCAGAACGATAGCGTTTTATAATTTAGAAAACCTATTCGACACGGTAAACGACCCCAAYGTGTATGATGAGGCAAGTCCAATTATGGAATCAAAAGGTGATACTGCCAAAATCTATATTCAAAAGCTGGACAACATGGCTCGAGTGATTGCTCAAATAGGGAATAAAAAAACACATACTGCACCTGCAATTATAGGTGTTTCCGAAATTGAAAACTTAAGAGTACTAGAAGATTTGGTAGCCAATGAGCACCTTAAAAAATTCAATTACGGAATTGTACATTACGATTCTCCAGATTTTAGAGGTATTGACGTGGCATTGTTATACCAAAAACGTTACTTTAAACCTGTACACAGCAAAAATTACGAACTTAAATTAGCTAACAACAAAGAGGGGAAAAAACAAACTACTAGAGATCAATTATTGGTGTCTGGTTATTTGGATGATGAATTAATTCATATAATCGTAAATCACTGGCCGTCTAGAAGAGGGGGAGAGAAAAAAAGCAGCATCAGACGTGAAAAAGGAGCCGCTTTAAATGTACAGATTATCAAAGAAATACAAGAAGAAAACCCAAAAGCGAAGATTATTACTATGGGAGATTTTAACGATGACCCCACTAATAATAGCTTTAAAAAAGTATTAAAAGCAAAAGGAAAAAAATCCGAAGTTAAATTAGGTGACATGTACAATCCCATGGAAAATATGCATGCAAGAGGCTTGAACACTTTGGGTTACAGAGACAATATTAATTTATTTGACCAAATTTTGATCTCTTCTACCTTATTAGATACCGACAAAAAATTTAAGGACTATAAAATGTTTAAAGCTAATATTTACAATCCACGATTTTTAATCAATAAAAAAGGGCGCTATAAAGGATATCCGTACAGAAGCTTTAGCTATGGTAACTTTACTGGTGGATATAGCGATCATTTCCCTGTGTATATTTATGTGATTAAGGAAAAAAGTTAGTTGTTGGTTGTTGGTTGTTGGTTGCTTGGAAAATTCAAACAAAACAGTCAATAGCTCCTCAGATAATAACGAATTCCCAGAGGATTGATTGCAGTAAAATTCAATACCGTATAAAGAAAACGCCCACTTAATAATGGGCGTTTTCTTATGATATATTTTTTTCCTACAAAAAAAGGATGATCTCAATTTACACGCCTTCCTTCAAATCTTTCAACATTAATTGAAGACTCGTATTTCCTTGCCAGATATTTTCATCAATAGTAAAAGCGACATCAAATTGATTTCCTTTTTTGATTTTTAAAAACGTATCTGCTAATCCAAAACCAATACCACTGATAGCTATCCTAGTTTTTGGATCTTCCAAATTCACTTTTAAATGCGTTTTATCCCCTCCAACAGGTTTCCCCCATCCAGTATCTCTTACATTTTTAGCAATAAAAGTAGGTGTCATATTCCCCGGCCCAAAAGGTGCCAATTGTTTTAAAATACGGTAAAACTTAGGTGTGATTTTTTCAAAAATTATTTCTGAATCGTATTTCAATTCCGGAACCCGAAGTTCCAAAGGTATGGTTGCTTTCACAACTTCCTCAAATTTGGCTTTAAATTTTGGATATTGCTCAAAAGACAAGGTCAATCCTGCCGCGTATTTATGCCCTCCAAATTGCTCAATAAATTCACTGCATTGTTCCAAGGCGTCATACACATCAAACCCCGTTACAGAGCGTGCCGATGCTGCCAATTTATCGCCACTTTTAGTAAATACTAAAGTAGGCCGATAATAAGTCTCAATCAACCTAGAAGCTACAATCCCAATCACTCCTTTATGCCACTTTTCATCATAGACCACCGTGGTATACCCTTCTTGCTCCTTGTTTTCTATAATTTGCAGTAATGCTTCTTGGGTAATGGACTTATCTAATTCTTTTCTATCAATATTATTTATTTCAATGGCTTCTGCAAATTTCTGAGCCTTTACTATATCATCTTCAATCAACAATTGCACAGCATCATTCCCAGATTTAATTCGTCCCGCAGCATTAATCCTAGGGGCAATCCCAAAAACCACATCTGTAATGGTCAAATTTTCTTTTTTTGATTGTGCAATTAATGCCTTCATTCCTGTTCTAGGGTTGGAGTTTATCACCTTTAAACCATGAAAAGCTAAAATTCGATTCTCTCCTGTTACAGGAACAATATCTGCCCCGATAGCGGTTGCTACCAAATCTAAATACGGTAAAAAATGGTCAATGTTCTGATGATACGTTGTGCCAATGGCCTGAATCAATTTAAATCCTACGCCACAACCGCATAGTTCATCATAAGGATAGGAACAATCCACACGTTTTGGGTCTAATACAGCAACGGCCTTTGGAATTTCATCTCCTGGCCTATGATGATCACAAATCACATAATCAATTCCTTTTTCAGTCGCATACTTCACTTTATCAATGGCTTTAATACCACAATCTAGTGCAATTATCAACGAAAAATTATTGTCGGCTGCAAAATCTATGGATTTAAAAGAAATCCCATATCCTTCTGCATAGCGATCTGGAATGTAGGTGGCTAAATTTTTATGAATGGTTTTTAAATAGGAATACACTAAAGACACAGAGGTAGTTCCATCCACGTCATAATCGCCATAAACCAAAATATTTTCTTCGTTTTTGATGGCCTTTGCAATGCGCTCCACTGCTTTGTCCATGTCCTTCATTAAAAAGGGATCGTGGAGTTCGCTTAAATTAGGGCGAAAAAAAGACTTTGCTTGTTCAAATGAGGAAACACCTCTTTGAGCAAGCAAAGTCGCTATATTTTTATCAACTCCCAAATCATTGGAAAGTTGATCTATAATTTTAGAATCTATTGTTTTCTTTTGAGTCCAGCGCATCGATCATTTTTTTCAAAAATATCAAAAAGGAACTAAACTATTGCTCTATATACTCAATTTTAATAGAAAGTTCTGAAAAACCTCTAAACATTTTCAATACACCACAATAGCGATCCACGGATAAATCTACCGCTTTTTGAATTTTATCTTTCTTAAAATCTTTTCCATAAAAACGATAAATCATTTCTACTTTATCGTAAAACTTTGGGTGCTCATCTGTCAAATTTGCATTAACTTCAATTTTGATATCGGCTACTTCTGCACGCATTTTCTTTAACAAAGAAACGATGTCCATTGCAGAACAACCAGCTAAGGAAGTTAACATTAACTTTTTTGGTGTCACTCCTTTCCCTGAACCTCCCAGTTCTGGGTTTGCATCAATATTTATTATTTGTTCATGACCTTCAGCTTCAAAGTGCATGCCTCCTTGCCAAGATAATTCAACTTTATTCTCCATGTTTCTCTGTTTTTAAAAAACGAAGTTACTTAATATTGGAAACAATTAAGGTAACAACATATACTTTATTAATTTGAGATAACACTTTTAAGTAGTCACCGCCAACAACTGACGACGATATGCTGTGAGCAGTCTAGATTTTGAGATAAACCCATAGTATTTACCTTCTTTAATCACTGGTAAATTCCATGCTCCTGTGTGCTTGAACTTATCCATAATTACTTGCATAGAATCGTCACCGTAAAAAATGATATCAGGCGCACTATGCATTAAATCGACCACTTTAACTTTTTTACACAACTTTTCGTCAAACATAATTCCTCGAATATCATCTAACAACAACACTCCTAAAAATTCGTTATCATCACTTACTACAGGAAAATTATTTCTAGAAGATTTTGCCACCGCACTGAGTAACATATCTTGCAATAACATGTGCGGTTTAATGGAGATAAAATTAGTTTCTATCACTTTGTCAATTTTCATCAACAGCAATACATTATTGTCTTTATTATGAGTCATTAACTCCCCTCTTTTCGCCAATTCCATGGTATAAATAGAGTGAGAAACAAAATATTTTGTTACTGAATATGATATTACAGCTACCAACATCAGTGGCACAAACAACTCATATCCTCCTGTAATTTCTGCAATTAAAAAGATCGCTGTTAATGGCGCATGTAATACACCTGACATTAATCCAGTCATCCCAATTAAGGTAAAATTAGATTCAGAAACATTAAATCCAAGCCCTAAATTATTAATAATTCTGGCTACCATATTTCCCAATGCACTTCCCATAAACAAGGTAGGAATAAAAATCCCTCCAATTCCACCAGCAGCAAAAGTGGTTGTCATGGCAATGGCTTTAAAAACGGTAATCACAAAAAGCACTAAGATAATCCCCCATGCATGGTCTGTTAGATGTCCAAAATATGGTAAATTCCCTAAGGCTTCCTTTGCATTTCCGTGCAGCAAATTATTCATTAAATTATATCCTTCACCATATAAAGCGGGTATAAAAAACAACATAGCTCCAATACCAACACCTCCAATGAGCAATTTTTTAAACGGATTACTCATCTTGTCAAAAAAGCCGCTAATTCCAAAAAATATTTTAGAGAAATACACGGATGCTATTCCTGTAAATAAACCTAATAAAATATAAAATCCGATGTCTGACATTTCGAATTTGTCTTGTAGTTCAAAACTAAACAGCAAAGCAGTTCCTCTAAAAAAATAAGAAGTCAAAACCGCAGAAACAGATGAAATAAGTAGGGGAACCATAGAGGCAAACCCAATTTCTAAACTAAAAATTTCCAATGCAAAAACAATTGCTGCAATAGGCGCTTTAAACATGGCTGCCAATGCTCCAGCTGCTGTACAACCAATTAACAACATCCTTGTTTTTGTACTCATGTGGAATAACTGGGCTAAATTAGATCCAAAAGCGGCTCCTGTACTCACAGATGGTCCTTCCAATCCAACGGAACCACCAAAACCAACAGTTAGTGGAGCGGTTAATAATGAACCCCACATCTTATATCGTTCTATAAATCCATTTTTCTTTGAAATTGAATATAAAGTGGATGGAATCCCATGCGGAATTTCATGCCTTACTACATATTTAATTACAAAATACACCAATATTAGTCCTATACTCGGAAAAATAAAATACATGGTATGGTGGTAATCCTTTATGAATTCCCATTCCAATAGAGACTGAATTAAATGTGTTAAGTTTTTTAAAAGAACTGTTCCTAAACCGGTTAGCAGTCCAACAAACACACTTAATATGTAAATAAATTGACGTTCAGAAATATGCTTATATTTCCAAATCAAAAATTTGACGAGTAGAGTTTTTTTAGCGCTTGGCATTGTAAATAAAAAGTAATTTTAGCAATGCAAAGGTATCATTTTATGAATACATCTGTTCCGTTCTACTTTTTTTAATGCATTTTTTTAAGAATACGTATTCGTTGGTAGAAATATGTTGCCCAAGATTTGTTCTTCATCGTAATAAAGAACTGTAACGCACCTATAATAGCTGAACAAATAGCTAGATATTTTAGTTTTCTATAATTCGAGGACAACGACCACAGAAGGTCTTCCCTTTTTTCTTATAGCTTTTACAACATTTTTTTTTCCTACTCACTGTTTCAATAATAGGAAAATCATATTCGTACAAAGCTTTAGCAACTAATACTGTAGACAAGTTATCTTTATTTAGAATGAATAAAAACAAAGGTAGGCTATTTTTTGAAATATGAAAGTGATAATTATTAGTTTAACTATTTTTTAATTCTATTCCTCTTAATAAAGTACATTTCCTTTACTCCCTCAAAATAGTTTGCTCAACTGATTAAAACTAGATACTTTTGTCAAATGCAAGAACAAATCACTTTTAAAAACACACGCATCTCCTACCTTCAACAAGGAAAAGGAGCCGTTATTGTTTTATTACACGGATTCCTAGAAAATAAAACTATGTGGAAAAACATTGCGGAAGTTTTATCCAAAAATAACCGAGTTGTATCTATTGATTTGTTAGGACATGGAGCGAGTGAAAATACAGGGTATATACACAGCATGGAAGAAATGGCTGCGAGCGTTAAAGCCGTATTGGATACCTTAAAAATAAGAAAATCAATAATTATCGGACATAGCATGGGCGGTTATGTAGCCTTATCATTTGCAGATTTATTTCCCAAAAACACCAAGGGCATTTGCTTGCTAAACTCCACCCCAATTAATGATTCTCCTGAAAAAGTAATACACAGAAATCGCGCAGTCGCAGCACTCAAACAACAATTAACTACTTTTATAAAAATTGCAATCCCTAATTTATTTGCGCCAAACTCAAAGACATCTTTTGGCTTAGAAATAGATCAGGTAATCACAGCAGCCTTAACTACCAGTAAGCAAGGAGCCGTTGCAGCAACCGAGGGCATGAAAACAAGAAAAAATTACGTTGAATTTTTCTCCAAATCAAGCATTAAAAAATTGGTAATCTTAGGAAAAGAAGACCCTGTCTTAGCCCTCAACACTCAGTTAGAAATCTATAAAAACAGTGCTATTCCTGTTGAAATTTTAGCAGGGGGACATATGAGTCATATTGAAAGCTTTAACACTTTGATACCTCTTTTAAAGAAGTTTGTAAGAAACTAAAAAAGAGTATATCGAGAAGAACAATAAGGCTTTTAAACAAAATCAACAGGACGCGAATCACTATTTTCATGTGTTTAAAATTTTGTAATTAGGTAAAAATATTTCAAAATTTGAGAACCCATGTGAGCACTCGCTACACTCGTTCTCTCATCAATTTATTTTAATCATACCCTTTGGGGATTCTTTGATTAAAAAAATTCATGTTAGTTTCATGTGTTTAAAATTTTGTAATTAGGTGAAAATATTTCAAAATTTGAGAACCCATGTAAGCACTCGTTACACTCGTTCTCACATGAATTTATTTTAATCATACCCTTTGGGGATTCTTTGATTAAAAAAATTCATGTTCGTTTCATAGTAATACTGTCCTGTTTCCTTATTCTTGACTCCGTTTTCACGGGAATAAATGCTATTCTATTTTTGAAACTACTCCTTTATTGGGTTCCACCCTTGAGCAGTCAATTCWATTTTTTGATTCGCTCTTGTCACCAAATTCACACCTTCGTTTAGCTCGGTCATATGCCCGATTACGGTCAAACTAGGATTGGCTTTAATTTTTGGATAATCCTCTGATGCAATGGTGAATAACAATTCATAATCCTCACCTCCACTCAATGCTATAGTAGTACTATTTAACTCAAATTCTTCACAAGTAGCAATCACTTGAGGATCCAAAGGAATTTTTTCTTCATACAAATTACATCCTACTCCCGAATGCTTACATAAATGTAAAATTTCCGAAGACAAACCATCAGAAATATCTATCATACTAGTTGGCTTAACTTCTAGTTTCCCCAACAATTCTGGAATGTCATTTCTAGCCTCAGGCTTTAACTGGCGCTCTATTAAATAGGTATATTTTTCCAAATCTGGTTGTTCGTTTGGATTTACCGCAAACACTTGTTTCTCTCTTTCCAACACTTGCAATCCTAAATAAGCGGCTCCTAAATCACCTGTAACCACTAACAAATCACCTTGTTTTGCTCCGTTTCTATAGGTTACATTTTCTTTCTTAACCTCTCCAATTGCGGTAACACTGATTAGTAAACCTGTTTTAGAAGAAGTGGTATCTCCTCCTATCAAATCAACCTTATAAATATCACATGCCAATTGAATTCCAGCATATAATTCTTCCAAAGCTTCTAAGGTAAATCGATTGGAAACAGCAATAGACACAGTCACCTGCTTAGCGGTCCCATTCATTGCATACACATCTGATAGGTTTACAACAATTGCCTTGTACCCCAAGTGTTTTAAGGGCATATATCCCAAATCAAAATGAACACCTTCCACCAATAAATCGGTGGTTACTAATAGCTGATTTTCGTTGTTTTCTAGTACAGCAGCATCATCTCCAACTCCCTGGATTGTTGACTTTTGAATATTTTTAAACCCAGCAGTCAAATGGTCTATCAGTCCAAATTCACCCAATTCAGATAAACTTGTACGGCTTTGATTTTTATTTTCTAACATGGAGCAAAGATAGGTATTCCAACTGATTTTTTTGCCCCTCCTAACAATGCTATAAAAAATTAGTTCAAACCAATAAAACGTAAAAAAAATTATTCAATAAGCAATCACAATGATAAAATACCGACATTTTATATTGATATCATACAAAATAAACATTCTAATTCAACCCTGAAATAAAGTAGGTAAAAAACAATAACGCCCATCAATAGTAAAAATAAATAAACACAACAATTTGATTGCTAGTTATTTATAAAGAGACTAATTACTCTTTTATACGAAAAATTAGATAGTTGAAAAACCACTCAAATTGCGTACTTTTGTAACATAAAATCTATCTATCCCAGTATAGAACTACTCAATATAGTTTTTATGATAATTATCATATTTAACCGTATCTTTGTAACTCTATTTAATTGAATTAAAGAGCCTTTAAAAAAAATGATAAAAGTTTCAGATATAGCAAAAAAGAAAGTGGTAGAATTAATGACCGATGAAGGTTTTAATTACGAAATGGATTTTGTCCGTGTAGGCGTTAAAAGTGGTGGTTGTTCAGGGCTTTCTTATGATTTAAAATTTGACCATTCGAAAAGTGAAGAAGACAAGGTTTTCGAAGACAATGGTGTAAAAATTATTGTAGACAAAAAAAGCTTTTTATACTTAGCGGGTACGACTTTAGATTTTTCTGGAGGGCTAAATGGAACAGGGTTTGTCTTTAACAACCCCAATGCCAATAGGACTTGTGGATGTGGAGAAAGTTTTTCTTTGTAAAAAACAACAGGAGCTATCACTGTACAAGGGTAGTGGAATTTTTAGTTAATTATAAATTTTGAACAAAGTTTATAATTGTAACATATAAGATTCGTAGAGTGATTAACACAACACTGATATTCACCTAGGCATCTTTTGAACAGCAACTTATGAATAAGTATACAGAAGACGATTTAAAAAAAGAACTCGAAACACAAGAATACGAATATGGTTTTTATACTGATATAGAAGCCGATAAATTTCCTGCGGGTTTAAATGAAGAAATTGTTATTGCCATTTCTAAAAAGAAAAACGAACCACAATGGATGACAGATTGGCGTTTGGATGCTTTTAGGATTTGGAAAAACATGGAAGAACCAGATTGGGCGAACGTGAATTACGAAAAACCGAATTTCCAAGCATTGAGCTATTACTCTGCTCCGATTCAAAAGAAGCAACTGGACAGTTTAGATGAAGTGGATCCAGAGTTATTAAAAACTTTTGAAAAATTAGGAATCTCTTTAGGTGAGCAAAAACGATTGAGTAATGTAGCCATGGACATTGTAATAGATTCTGTTTCTGTAGCCACTACTTTTAAAAAGACTTTGGCTAAAAAAGGAATTATTTTTATGCCTATTTCAGAAGCCATTCAAGAACATCCAGAATTAGTCAGAAAATATATTGGAAGCGTCGTTCCAAAAACAGATAATTTTTATGCAGCTCTTAATTCGGCTGTATTTTCAGATGGTTCCTTCTGTTATATTCCTAAAGGTGTAAGTTGTCCTATGGAACTTTCTACCTATTTTAGAATTAACGAAGGCGGAACGGGTCAGTTTGAGCGCACTTTAGTAATTGCAGACGAAGGAAGTTTTGTAAGTTACTTAGAAGGTTGTACAGCTCCATCACGTGACGAAAACCAATTGCATGCTGCCGTGGTGGAACTAATAGCCATGGACAATGCAGAAATTAAATATTCTACCGTTCAAAACTGGTACCCTGGTAACAGCGAAGGAGTAGGGGGCGTTTTTAATTTTGTAACCAAAAGAGGGATTTGTCACAATCATGCTAAAATATCTTGGACACAGGTAGAAACTGGAAGTGCAATCACTTGGAAATACCCAAGTTGTATTTTAAAAGGTGATTATTCTGTGGGAGAATTTTATTCTATTGCGGTGACTAATAATTACCAGCAAGCAGATACAGGAACTAAAATGATTCACCTTGGAAAAAATACTCGAAGCACTATTATTTCTAAAGGAATCTCAGCTGGACACTCGCATAACTCCTACCGTGGATTGGTTAAAGTGACCAAAAACGCTAGTAATGCTAGGAATTTTACACAATGTGATTCCTTGTTAATGGGTGATTTATGTGGCGCACATACCTTCCCTTATATCGAAAACAAATCGGCATCATCACAAATAGAGCATGAAGCTACCACCAGTAAAATTGGTGAAGACCAGCTGTTCTATTGTAATCAAAGAGGGATCGATACTGAAAAAGCCATTGCTTTAATTGTAAATGGTTTTAGTAAAGAGGTTCTGAACAAATTACCAATGGAATTTGCCGTAGAAGCACAAAAATTATTAGAAATTTCACTAGAAGGAAGTGTAGGTTAAGCGCTTAGAATTAAAACAATTATGAAAAAAATCATAGTCCTTTTTATGTGCATTATCGCAATTAGTTGTGATAACACCCCACAAAAGAACACATTAAAAACAGTCAAACACAGTGTAGAGACCTCCGAAAATTATGATAGCTTTAAAGGAGAAGCAAGCTATGACACAGAGAACAAAACCATTATTTTTACAGATACCTCTGGTAACTACGAACTCTACAAAAACAACGATTATTACAGTCTGTTTACTATTCTAAGAGATGAAAAAGCATTTCTAGGAAGTAAGAGCATTACTGTATCATTTAAAGGAGAAAAAGTTGAAAAAGGAACCAACAACTTACAACTTATTAAAATGTCTAAACTTATTTCTATCCTAGAAAAAGAAGACGTAGAAACTCCACAATAATTTAACGACTCTTAAGTAAACAACATGTTAAAAATAGAAAATTTAAAAGCTAGAATTGAAGATAAAGAAATCCTATCAGGAATTAATCTAGAAATAAAAGCAGGGGAAGTACATGCTATTATGGGACCTAATGGTTCTGGGAAAAGCACATTATCCGCTGTAATTGCTGGGAAAGAGGAATACGAAGTTACGGATGGGACCATCTTTTTAAACGATAAAAATATTGAGGACTTATCTCCTGAAGAACGCGCTCATCAAGGAATATTCTTGTCTTTTCAATATCCTGTAGAGATCCCTGGAGTTACGGTAACCAACTTTATTAAAACAGCCATTAACGAAGGCCGTAAAGCAAGAGGTGAAGCAGAACTTCCTGCTAAAGACATGCTAAAATTGATTCGTGAAAAAGCAGATTTATTAGAAATGGATCGCAAGTTTTTGTCTAGATCTTTAAACCAAGGATTTTCTGGTGGAGAGAAAAAACGTAACGAAATATTTCAAATGGCCATGCTAGAACCTAAATTAGCTATTCTAGATGAAACTGATTCTGGATTGGATATCGATGCCTTAAAAATTGTAGCCAACGGAGTTAATAAATTGAGAAATAAAGACAACGCAGTAATCGTAATTACGCATTACCAACGTTTACTTGAATATATAGTTCCAGATTTTGTCCATGTGTTACACAATGGRAAAATTGTAAAATCTGGAGGCAAAGAATTGGCTTTAGAATTAGAAGCAAAAGGATACGATTGGTTAAAATAGTTGTTCCGAAACAAGAAACAACACCTCGTAATTAACTATTAGTACAAAAGAGTAACCATGGAATTAAAAGATAAATTAATATCATCATTCATAGCCTTTGAAAATAAAGGCAACATAGATTTAGATTCAGCGGTGCATGCCATTAGAACTAAAGCTATCCAAAATTTTGAAGAGGAAGGTTTCCCTTCTAAAAAAGATGAAGAATGGAAGTACACCAACTTAAAATCTTTATTAAGACAAGATTATAGCCTTTTTAACAAAGGTGAAAATAATGTAGATTACAATACCATTAAACCGTATTTAATTAGTGACATAGATAGCTATAACCTGATATTTATAGATGGTATTTTTAATAGCTTTTTATCAGAAACAACGCATGATGAATCGGATATTTGTGTTTTATCTGCTGCCCTTTCAAAACCAAAATACAATATCTTAATTGATAATTATTTTAACACAGTAGCAGGAGATAAAAATAGTTTGTCGGCTTTAAACACCGCATTTACTAAGGARGGGGCCTATATAAACATCCCTAAAAACACGATTGTTTCAAAACCGATACAAATCTTAAACTTTTCTACGGGAAGTGAAAAAGAAGTTTTATTACAGCCACGGAACCTTATAATGGTAGGTGAAAATTCGCATGTTCAAATAATWGAACGWCACCAAAAYCTWTCWAAAAATCAYRCGTTTACAAATGCTGTTACCGAAATATTTGTAAACAACCGTGCCATTGTAGATTATTACAAAATACAAAACGACACCGATAATTCATCGTTAATAGACAGCACTTTTGTGCAACAAAAACAACATAGTGTTGCCTCTGTTAACACCTTCTCTTTTGGRGGGAAATTAACGAGAAATAATTTAGAATTCCAACACGAAGGTGAGCATATCACTACTAATTTAAATGGAATTTCTATTTTAAACAACAATCAACATGTAGATAATCATACTTTAGTGGAACATAAGTTCCCTAACTGTGAAAGCCATGAATTGTACAAAGGGATTTATGCAGATTCATCTACGGGAGTATTTAATGGAAAAGTAATTGTGAGACAAGCAGCTCAAAAAACAAATGCCTTCCAACAAAACAACAATATTTTAATTAATGATGGCGCAACTATAAATGCCAAGCCTCAATTGGAAATATTTGCTGATGATGTAAAATGTTCTCATGGTTGTACCATTGGTCAATTGGACGAAAGCGCCTTATTTTACATGCAATCTCGTGGGATCCCTAAAAAAGAAGCCAAAGCATTATTACTATACGCTTTTGGGAACGATGTTATTGAAAAAATAAAAATACCTCAACTTAAAACCATCATTACTGGATTAATCGCTGATAAACTAGGCGTAAATCTAGGTTTTGATTTGTAGAGAAACACGAAAATAATAATATAAAACACCTTTTAAATAGTACTATTTAAAAGGTGTTTTTTTGTTTTAATAATATGGAGAACTTCTCGATACAATTTTCTCAAAATGCTTCTTAGCGTTTTAGAAAAATCACTACCATTGCCGTTATTATAAAATACAAGCTACGATTTAAAATTCTCAGAGAAACCTACCGAAAAAACATATTATAGAAGCACTAAAACTAGCTCCCTAAACACACTTATTCAATCGCCGCATAAACGCCACCCAAGAGTGCATTAAAATCAAACACATCACCATTTGCCAAGCCCATACGAACAATCACAAGATCTTTTGACGGAAATATAGAGATTCTCTGTCCCTGATACCCATTGCAAGAATACATGGTCTCAGGAACATCCTTATACCCATTATCCGCATTCAACCAAAAATGTCCGCCATAAGCCTTGTCGGAATTAGGTGCGGGGGTTTTTACATAATTTTCCCAGCTCGGATCAAATACCTTAGTTCCGTTCCAATCTCCTTTGTGTAAATACAATAATCCAAACTTCGCCCAATCACGTGTTGTAGCCCAGCCATAAGAAGAGCCCACATAATTTCCTGCCATATCAGTTTCTATAGTCATGCTGTGCATGCCTATCCTATCAATCAACTCCGTGTACCAATAGTCCAAATATTCTTGGTGAGTTTTAAATTGCCCTCTAATGATTCTAGACAATAAATTACTTGTTCCAGAAGAATAATTCCAATGCGTTCCAGGAGCAAAATCTTGTTTTTTATCTCGTTGAACAATGGTCATATCTCGCGATAAAAACAGCATTTTAGACACATCAGAAATGGTATTATAGTCCTCAACCCATTCCAAACCACTGTTCATTTGTAATAAATTATGTGTGGTTATTTTTGAACGTTCATCTTCATTCCATTTTAATATAGGTGCAGGTTTGTAGATGTCAAAATTTTGTTGCTTTGTCAATATTCCGATAATAGTGCTGGTAATACTTTTGGTCATACTCCAACCTAGAATCGGTGTTTTTTTGTCTATTCCATCTTCATATTTTTCGGCGATAATTTGATCCTTATAAATCACCAATACCGATCTTGTCTTTTGAATTCGCTCTCCGGTTGCATCAAAAGCAGCGTTAACTACCTGTTGTATTTTTTGATAATCTACATTGGCAAACACCGTGTCTTTTTGTGCTAAAACACCATAAGGATATGGCAATTGTTTGGCTGTTTTGTTTCGCAATGGTTTTAAATACGGAGCGGCCATATCAAAATCATCATCTACCAGCACTGCACCCAATCCTTCTCTGTAAAAAGCGGTGCGTTCCAAAATACCAAACGAATTAGAGCTCACAGATTTATTGAGGGTGTTCACTCTTGTTTCCGCTTTACTAATGGGATCAAAATTGTTGTCAAATTCAGCTACAGATGACTCTGTCCTATGGGCTAAGAATACACTGGACGCCATGTTTTTTGAAGCGTATCCACTAATAATATTCAACCTTGGGTAATTGACATAAACTCCAATAACCAATCCAATTAACAGGATTAAAAAGCCGTATTTAATAATTTTCTTCATAGATAGAATTGTTAGTTATCTCTCAAAGATAAATTAAAAATAAAGAGTTTTAAAAATACTTTGATTACTTTTGTCTTTAGAACCATTCTAAGTGATTACTGAGCACTAAAATTGGAATGAAAGAGTTCATTAAATAAAAGAGATTACACCACAAGTTACTATGTTAGACATTGCAAAAATTAGATCAGATTTCCCTATTCTAAATCAACTGATACACAAAAAACCATTGGTGTATTTTGACAATGCAGCCACCAATCAAAAACCTCAGGTTGTGATTGATGCTATTGTAGATTATTACTCCAATTACAATGCAAACATCCATAGAGGTGTACATACTCTGAGCCAATTAGCCACCAATACTTTTGAAGAAGCGCGCGTGAAAGTTCAGGTGCATATGAATGCTAAAAATTCTTATGAAATTATTTTTACCTCTGGAACTACTCATGGAATCAACGTAGTAGCCAGTGGATATAGCCAATTATTACAAAAGGGAGACGAAGTAATTGTTTCAGAAATGGAACATCATTCCAACATTGTCCCTTGGCAAATGCTCTGTGAAAAAACGGGGGCTATTTTACGTGTCATACCAATGAATGAGGAGGGAGAATTAGATATGGATGCTTATGTAAAGTTACTATCTAACAACACCAAAATGGTATTTGTAAATCATGTTTCAAATGCTTTAGGAACCATAAATCCTATTAAATTTATCATAAGTGAAGCGCATAAAATAGGCGCTGAAGTATTGATTGATGGCGCACAAGCAGCAGGACATATAAAAGCAGATATGCAAGATCTAAACGTAGATTATTACGTGACTTCTGCGCATAAAATATGTGGCCCAACAGGTGTGGGCGTCCTATATGGAAAAGAAAAATGTCTTTTGAAATTACCTCCCTACCAAGGAGGTGGTGAAATGATTAAAGAAGTTACTTTTGAAAAAACCACCTATGCAGGTTTACCACATAAATTCGAAGCAGGAACCCCTAATATTTGTGGAGTTATTGCATTTGGTGTGGCTTTGGATTATTTAAACTCCCTTGGTTTTGAAAATATTGCTAGTTACGAAGATCAATTATTGGCGTATGCTACCGAAAAACTAGAAGCCATAGAAGGACTAAAAATTTACGGAACTTCCACAAAAAAAACAGCGGTCATTTCCTTTAATGTTGGAACCATTCATCCTTTTGATATTGGAAGTATTATTGATAAATTAGGGATTGCAGTGAGAACTGGGCATCATTGCGCGCAACCAATCATGAATTTCTACAATATCCCAGGTACTGTGCGTGCTTCCTTTGCTTTTTACAATACAAAAGAAGAAATAGACCTGTTTCTTAATGCATTGGAAAGAGCTGTTAGAATGTTGAGTTAAGTATCATTCATAAAAAATACAAATAAARACCACACATCAATACACTATGTGTGGTTTTTTTATTCAATTACAAGATATAATTGAATGGTTTTGATGTCTTTTTTATTATATTCGCATCAACAACTTTACAACAGTGTATTTACACTAATAAAGCAATAACCCAAGAGGCTGACTAAAAGCAAAAAATCTGTTTTTTAAATTAAATTGATACTGACCAAATTAGCTCTAAGCTCAGCCTCTTATTTTTTCTTTCCTTTATGTTTTAAAAGCTCTGCTTTTTTGTAAAAGATAATTTCTTCTGCGATATTCTTAATCAAATCACCCACACGTTCATATTTTTTGATGATAGAAGACAACTGTAAAGCTTTACCTATTACCTGAATATCTTTTTTTATCTCCGTTTCAATAATAGAAAAAGCCTCCATATTAATGGCATCTAATATCTTGTCTTTTTTAAATACTTTTCGTGCAGATTTTACATTCTCATTTTCAAAAGCATCCATAATATCATCGAACATATCCTGAATAGTTGCGTGCATTTTTTCAAATTGCAAGGCCTCAATTAAATGTGCTGGTGTTGGATCTTCATCGTCTACTACATATTTAGAAATCCCATAGGCATGATCCCCGATGCGTTCCAAATCGATATTAATTTTAAGAATTGCCATCACAAATCTCAAATCCTTTGCTACTGGCGTATACAAAGCCAAATAGCGTTCACAATTTTTCTCAATACTAATATCTAAGGCATTTACATGTGACTCTGTATAAATAACCTCTTCTGCCAAGTCGGCATCGTTGTTTAAATAGGCCTCTGTAGCCTTCCCCAGTTGAGAAATACAAAGAGACATCATTTCTAAACCTGCTTGGTTTAGCAATTCTTTTTGGTAGTTTGCGTTTTCCATATGTGTTGTTTAACCGAATCTTCCAGTGATATAATTTTCGGTACGTTTTTTTTCAGGTTTTGTAAAAATTGATTTTGTTTTATTGTATTCTACCAACTCTCCCAAATAGAAAAAAGCGGTATAATCACTAATTCTACTTGCTTGTTGCATATTATGAGTCACAATAATAATGGTGTATTTCTCCTTCAATCCAAAAATTAGATCTTCAATTTTAGCGGTAGATATGGGATCCAATGCAGACGTAGGCTCATCCATTAAAATAATTGAAGGCTCCACTGCCAAGGTTCTCGCAATACACAACCGTTGTTGTTGTCCTCCAGACAATGCCAATGCCGATTTTTTTAGATCATTTTTCACTTCCTCCCATAAATCAGCTTGTTTTAATGCTTTTTCCACACGGACATCAATCACTTTCTTGTCTGTAATTCCTTGTATTTTGAGCCCATAAGCTACGTTTTCATAAATAGATTTAGGAAACGGATTTGGTTTTTGAAAAACCATTCCTACTTCTTTTCGGAGTTCCTCTACATGTACTTTCTTTTTGTAAATATTAGCTCCATCTATTTTAATTTTCCCTTCCATACTAAATCCATCTACATAATCGTTCATACGATTAAACAACCTTAAAAAAGTAGATTTCCCACAACCCGAAGGTCCAATAAAAGCAGTTACAGAATTGGGTTGAATTTCCATACTAATGCCTTTTATGGCTTCAAAATCGCCATACCAAACTTTGGTGTTTTTTACAGAAATTTTAGCCTTCTGTACATTAACACTCTCATTTTTCTCTGTGTTTTCTGAGGTCATAATAATATCTTTTTCTATGCTTACTTCCATTTCTTTTGCCATTTATTTCTATAATAAACAGCCACTCCATTCATCATAAAAGTTACTAATAATAGGATGATAATTGCTGCCGCTGCATTTTCTATAAATCCATGTTGCGGTCTTGAAATCCAGTTAAATATTTGGATAGGTAACACGGAAAATTCATCCAAAGGATTCCCCGGTGCAAAAGGAACATAGGCCAAGGCCCCTACCACAATTAAAGGTGCCGTTTCCCCTACTGCCCTTGAAAGCGAAAGGATTACTCCTGTTAATATTCCTCCGCTAGAAGCAGGTAAAATTTGATTCCATATAGTTTGCCATTTCGACGCCCCTAAAGCATAGGAAGCATCGCGGATAGAACTCGGAACTGCTTTCATAGACTCTCTGGTAGCCACTATAATAATGGGCAATATCAATAGAGACAAAGTGAGGCTTCCTGCCAAAACACTTGCACCAAGATTGAGTATTCGAACAAATACTTCTAAGCCCAATAAGCCATAAATAATGGAAGGCACCCCTGCTAAATTCGAAATATTGATTTCTAACAAAGCTGAAAACCTACCTTTTTTTGCGTATTCCTCTAAATAAATTGCTGCAGCTACTCCTATTGGAAAAGCGATAATAGTAGTCAATCCTAAAATCCAAAGACTCCCCATTAAGGCCGTATAAATTCCTGATTTTTCTGGTTTTCTAGAAGGTAAATCTGTGACAAACCCCCAATCGATACGCATGATTCCATCTATTAAAATATCACCAATAAAAACCACTAATAAAATCAGGCCTACTAAGGTACATGCAATACCCCAGATCTTAAACAACTGATCTTTCCATCTGTTTATTTGTATCTTATTCATATTTGGATTGGTATTTTTTTCGAATCCTATAACTGATGGTATTCAAAATAAATGTGAATGCAAACAAGGTAATTCCCGCTGCAAAAATAGTTCGGTATTCTATAGATCCGTGTTGTACATCACCTAAACTCACTTGGACGATATAAGCTGTAATTGTTTCAATAGGCACAGTTGGATYCAAAGTTAATCGGGGTTGTTGCCCTGCTGCAACAGCCACAATCATAGTCTCTCCAATAGCCCTAGAAATGGCCAATATTATGGAAACTATAATTCCAGAAGACGCTGCGGGTACCACTACTTTAAAAGCTGTTTGTAACTTAGTAGCTCCCATTCNATAAGAGGCTTCCCTCAATYCTCTCGGCACTGCATGCAAGGCATCTTCGCTGATRGATGAAATAAATGGGATGATCATGATTCCCATTACCAAACCTGCAGACAATGAATTAAATCCTGATAAAGTAGGAAATATGCCCTGTAAAAAAGGGGTGACTACAATCAAAGCAAAAAACCCATATACCACCGTTGGAATAGCTGCCAGGAGCTCTAACATCGGTTTTACGGTTTTTCGAAAGCTTTTAGGAGCATATTCGCTCAAATAAATACTGATAGACAAACCTATAGGCAAAGCCACGGAAATGGCAATCGCTGAAGTTAAAAAAGTACCTGAAAGCAGCGGTAAAATACCGTAATGCTTATCGGTAAATAAAGGCGTCCATTGGGTATCTGTGAAAAAATCAAAAATAGATACTTCTTTAAAAAATCGAACGGCCTCAAAAGCCAATACAGACACAATACCAATGGTTACAGCAACGGTAATCAAGGCACTTGTTAATAGTGATTTTTCAATAATACCTTCTCTAAATTTACGCATTATGAATTGCTTAAACACAAAGATCAATTGTTTTTCTACAATTGATCTTTGTGTGATTATTGATTCTTATTTGTTTTTGGCAACAAAAGCATTAAAACTCGCTATTTGCGTGTTATACTTCTCTTTTGGCAATGGAATATAACCCACATCTTTTGATAATTCACCTGCATTTTCCAGGTAAAAATTCACAAAAGACACCACTTCTTTTGAAGCTACAGAAGTACTATTTACATATAAAAACAAAGGTCTAGACAACGGCTTATACGTACCATTACTCACCGTTTCTAAGGTAGGTTTCACCACTTCCGTACCGTTATGCACACCTATTAGGGATAGTTTATCCTTATTTTCACTATAATATGCCAATCCAAAAAATCCTAAAGCGTATGTATCGCCTGCAATCCCTTGTACCAACACGTGATCGTCTTCACTGGCAGTAAAATCACCACGGCTTGATCCACTTTTCCCTACAATTGCTTTTGTAAAATAATCATAGGTTCCAGAGGCAACTCCAGGTCCAAATAAATGAATCTCCTCGTTTGGCCACTCCGGTCTAATTTGATTCCATTTCATAATAACACCCTGGGCTGCTGGTTCCCATATTTTTTTCAATTCTTCTATCGTAAAACTATCTACCCAATCGTTTTTTGGATTCACTAATACCGCTAAACCATCATAAGCAACTTCTAATTCTAAATAATTAATATTATTTGCTGCACAGGCTGCTTTTTCCTTATCTTTTATAGGACGTGATGCATTTGAAAGGTTGGTTTCTCCTCTAGAGAATTTTTTAAATCCACCTCCTGTTCCTGAAATTCCAATCGTCACTTTTACTTTCGGAGCAACAGCTCTAAATTCTTCTGCAACTGCCTCTGTTACTGGAAATACCGTACTAGAACCATCTATTCTAATAGTTCCAGACAACGTTGTTTCTCCTTGAGCTAGTTGTTTATCTTTCGTTGTTTTTTCTCCACATGCAACTATTGCAACAGCAAAAATCGCTAAAAAAAGTATTTTTTTCATTTGTCTTATTTCTATTATTATTACACAAAATAAGGCAACAGATGTAACTTGATTGTTAGCTAAAAATGAAGAAAAAGAGTTTTTTACGTTAGCTTAACGTTAGCTGTTTTACCTTATCTTAAAGTAGTATGATTTAGAAAAACTCATAATCTCCAATGGTGTTCCTGTTTTACTAAATTAATTCTCGAACAGATGATGCTATTACTAACCCACGTCTCATCGAGAGATTTTAAAAAATTACTAGAATGCATTTATTTAAAACTGAATCAAGATGCCATCATTTAAACCAACAACACACCTATATTTTAATTCCATCTTTTTCACAATAACTAACTCTTGTTTTCTAAATTCCAACTAAAATTTAGCACAAAAAAAAAAGGAAGATTCTAAAACCTTCCCCTTTTTCCTCTTTTTCCTCTTTTCCTTATTTTTTAATTGTACTTAAAAATCTATTTGAAAACGCATTTGAAAAGCACTAAACTGTCCATTTCCAGTATAATCAGTAGTGTTTTCTATATTCGAAATCACATAATTTACCATAACGCGAGTTGCTGGATTCAGGTGCCAATTTATTCCCGCTGTAACGTTGCTCATTTGATCACTATTAAGACCATCAATATATGAATATCTCAAAGCAACCTGAAGTGCTCCATAACCATTATCACCAAARTTYTTYARAGGTTTTACWCGTCCAAAYCCTACTARAGAATTTTTATACACTCTTTTTTCTCCTGTAATAAAATAGCTGGCCTGTAGGTAATAACTAGAAAAATCTTGATCAACAAAAGCATTCACTTTGGCTTTTAAGAACTCTCCTTGTAAAGAAAATGAATTGGCTACCCAAGCAGCTTCAACATTCATTAAATTAATATTATCAACATCCAACACAGAAGTAACAATGTATTTATTAGAAATATGTGTTTCTGGACGTACTTTATAACCATAAGTATGGTCTTCTTGTGGTTTTCTATAACTATACCCGAAACCAAGGTGCACTAAATTTTGATCTTCTTTTAGCACCAATCCCGCAACCCTTGCTGTAACGGCATAATCTCCATTTGCAACTTTTTTATCAGAAGATGCGTCAGCTCCTCTAAACACACCTATTTGCCAGGACATTTTCTTATTCGAAAACTGATCAAATAACATTGCTCCAGAGCTACGTTCGTCTAACATACTAATAAGTGTAGCACGTTCCATAAATGTAAAATACTTACTACTTGTCAACGCTTCCAGTCTGAACGGCTCTTTAAAATGCCCCACTCTTAAATTACCCACAGGTAACTTTTTTAAGGTGATGAATGCATCTTTTAAGGTAACTTCACCTCCAGCAAAATCTACTTGTAATTTAAAATCTACATTTTTATAAATAGTTCCAGAAGTAAAAAAACGCGCACGACGTAATTCTGTTCCATTAGAAGATTTTAAAGTGTACCCGTTTGTCTCAGCTTCATCATTCAAACTAAAAAAGCCCATATCATACATGATACGTCCTCCAAACTTCAATTTGATACTCTTGTCTGCATTTTCAACTTTAAATCCGTTGTCCCATTTTATAGAAAAAGGATTTGCTGTTTTTTCTTGTGCATTGATACTAGTACAAACTGTCCATAAAAATACGAATACTACTATATTATTCTTCATGATATACTCTTAGTTTTTGTCGATGCAAATAAACAAACGCTTTGTTAAGTTAAAGTTATGACTATGTTATAAAAAAACAAAATTACTTATAAAAAAAGAACCTTCATTTTTTATGATAATATCTAACGAATGAAATGACTCTATCGGAAAATTGCTATTGCTTAGTTCTCAAAGAAAGATTACCGAGAATAAAAAAGGCAACAATTTAAAATTACAACTATTAGATCATTAAGTTTATCTGTTCTATGTTTATTGAAAATAGTAATGTAATCCTTGTTCTGATATAGTAATGCAATTCGAAATTCAACCTAACCTCATTAAAGAAGCCTGTGATATCACAGGCTTCTTTAAAATGAATTTCAATTGTACTATCAGTTATAAAAATCGAAACCTCAATAAGGCTTCAAAAGTTCCAGTTCCTGTATAATCGTTGATTATTGCAGTTGCTTTTTCGTAGCCCAAGCCAAATTGCATGGTATCTAATACTTTTAGCATAGTAAATACCGACACAGATTCATCGATTCGATAATTAATTCCTGCACTAATTTTTTTATTAAATTCAAAAGTAGCGGACAAATCAAATGCAGTTTCAGCACCCTTCACATAACGCATCATTATGGAAGGCTTAAACAACACCCTTTCCGATACTTGAACATTATAACCTCCTCCTAAATAAACATGTAACTCATCCGTAGCTGCCACTGGTACATTTCCTTCTTTTTCGTAGCGATCCCCACTTAAAAAATTGGGTGTAGACATACTGAGATAAAATTTCTCGTTCTTCAAATACAATCCTGCACCCAGCGTTGGATTAAAAAAGCTTTGATTTTCTGAAAATAAAGGATCATTTTGAACATTTGCTCTAGACAAGTCTATATTAATAAACGAACCTCCCCCTTTTAATCCAAAGTACAGTAAATACGCTTCATTTAATTTTATATGATAAGACATGTCCACAGTAACATCTGTCTCTTTGAGAACAAAGACTTCGTCGTTCACTACAGAAAAACCTATTCCTAATTTGTTATTTAACGGTTGACTATATGTTATAAATTGTGTTTTTGGTGCATCTTCTACACCAATCCATTGCATGCGAAACCCCGTTGTCAGTTCGTTAAAATTAGAACTTCCTGCATGGGCTGGATTCACTATATTTAAATTGTATTTATACAAGGTATAATATGGATCTTGCTGCGCCTGTACACCACTCATTGACAGAACAATGATAAGTAAACTAACTATTTTTATATGTTTCATTTTTTTGTTTTTTGATGATGGATAATGAGGGACGAGAGATGAGGAAAGCCACTCTAAATTACTCTTCCTCAATACTCTATAACTTCACAACTCATTACTTAATAATTTATATACAACCAACCTGTTTTTGGTCTCAATCCATTTTTGTTAAACTCGATGATAAAATAATAGGCTCCTGACATCATTTTTTTGTTAGAACCTGTATTAGAATAACCATCCCAAGTATTTTTATAAGCTACTTTCTCATAAACAAGATGTCCCGAACGATTAAACACTTTCACTTTACAATTCGGGTATGTTTTTATACCATCAATAGTCCAAGTATCATTGATTCCATCTTCATTGGGTGAAAAACCATGACTTTCTATAGAGTTTCCAATAATTACCGTTTGGGTTTGACTACTTGTATTTCCATGACCATCATCAAAAACCCATATAGTGGTATAGGTACCTATTTGGTCATAATGTATCGGATCTGTGGTTGTTGCTACCACTGTCCCAATACAATTATCTGTAGCGCTTGGTGGCGCTAAAGTAACATCAAACTGACCCGTAATATCCACCAAGTCTATATCTGCCGCTGGTTCTGTGACATCTTCAATAATCACTAACTGTGTCTGGATTTTGATATTCCCATTACCATCGTCGTATTTCCAAATTATTTCAGTCGTAGTTCCGTTGCCTGAAATTGGCAAGCTAGCATTATGACTCCCTATAAGTACTCCCACACAGTTATCTGTAGCCGTTGGTGCTGTTAAACTGGTTACTTCACATTCTGCGGTGATCACTGTTAAACTTAATATATCTGCTACTGGAGCCGTTACATCGTCTATAGTGACATCTTGTTTTTGGGTACTTGTGTTTTCGTTTCCGTCTTCATAAGTCCAAGTTACAACAGTCGTACCTTGAGTTGTGATTGGGAATACAGCATTGCTGGTAACCGTTACTATTCCACCACAATTATCTGTAGCCGTTGGTGCTGTTAAACTTGTTACTTCACATTCTGCAGTGATCACTGTTAAACTTAATATATCTGCTACTGGAGCCGTTACATCGTCTATAGTGACATCTTGTTTTTGGGTACTTGTGTTTCCGTTTCCGTCATCATAAGTCCAAGTT
>NVSY01000046.1 GCA_002401385.1 Flavobacteriaceae bacterium
TACAGTTTCTGGTTTAACAGTCAATGCTAATGGATGTGCAGAAAATCAACTGGATGATGACAATGATGGTGTTAACAATGTGGACGACCTATGTCCAAAAACCGTTTCTGGTTTAACAGTCAATGCTGATGGATGTGCAGAAAGCCAGCTCGATGATGACAATGATGGTGTTGACAATATGAATGACCTATGCCCAAACACCGTTTCTGGTCTAATGGTGAATACCAATGGATGTGCAGAAAATCAACTGGATGATGATAATGATGGTGTTAACAATGCGGATGATCTATGCCCAAACACTCCAGAAGGAGAGCGTGTAGATGCTAAAGGATGTATTTTATTTGAATTATCAAATGACAATTACCTCATTAAAACAACAGGTGAAAGCTGTGTATCATCAAATAATGGCAGTATTTCTGTTTCAGTTAAAAATCTATACACTTATACAGTGACAATTTCGAGTAGTAATGGATACTTGAAAAGTAATACTTTCAACAGCTTATCTTGGTCAGTTGGTGACCTCGAAGCAGGTAATTACAAAATCTGTTTTACAATTCAAAGTCAACCGACCTATAAAAAGTGTTTTGAAACTCAAATTAATGAACCTAAAAAGTTTTCGGCCTATTCCTCTGTAAACACAAATAAAAATGTCATAAATATTTCTCTAAAAGGAAGTGCTAATTATCAAGTGACACTAAATCAAATAACACTTGAAACCTCTGAAAATCAATTAGAATTACCATTGCAAAAAGGGTTGAATAGATTACATATTAAAACAGATTTGGAATGTCAAGGTTCTTATACAGAAGAGATTTTTGTATCTGAAAAGATTCTTGTGTATCCAAATCCTACACAAAATCAATTGTTTATATATGTAAACGGTCAAGACGAACAGGTTACGGTTTCGATTCATACCATTCTAGGTAGAGAATTGTATAATCAGGTGCATACATTAACTCATGATAGAAAAATCAATATTTCTATGGGACATTTTCTAGAAGGTGTCTATTTTTTAACAGTGACTGCAAAAAACGTGAAGAAAATAGTGAAAATCATTAAAAAATAAAACCATATTTAAATGAAAACGATAATTTATATTTCAGTTACATTTTATAGTGTATTACTCATATCTTGTGGARGCGGAGGWGGCGATGATCTACCAACATCACCTTCMGCTTCGATTTTATTAACTCCAGYAAATAATTTAGAATGTTTGGTTGAAGATGCAGTTAATTTTTCATGGAATAAATCTACTAGCACGGACTCTTATGAAGTGGTTATTAAAAATTTGCAAACGAGTCAACTAGAAACKTACTCCTCAAYAACCAATACAAAACAGRTTTTATTATCCAAAGGAACKCCGTTTTCTTGGTATGTAATTTCAAAATCCAATACTTCTAACGAGACTGCAAAGAGTGCCGTATGGAAATTTTATTTAGCAGGAAAAGGAATTACAAATTACATTCCTTTTCCCGCTGAATTAGATTTCCCAGCTAATGGCGCTTTAGTAAATGATGGATCCGCTGTTTTAAAATGGACTGGAAGTGATGCCGATAAAGATTTATTGGTGTATGATGTTTTTATTGATATGCAAAATGCGAACATCAGGGTAAAAGAAAATAGTTCTGAAAACTCTTACACGTTGGTAAATCCGGGAGCAGGAACCTACTATTGGAAAATAATTTCAATTGACACAAGTGGAAATAAATCAGAGTCAGATGTATTTGACTTTACCATTAATTAAGAATACGCCTTCGTTTTAATGAAAAAAAGGAAAAAGAATTAGGATATAGATTTAGAGTGAATTATTGGGGAAAAGGATACGGAACAGAAACAACTAAAGGAATGTTAGACTATTATTTCAATGTGTTGAATGTAGATAAAGTTACTGCAGCTATTACTATTGAAAATATTGGTTCGGTAAAGATTTTAGACAAGTTTATGAAACCTCTGAGGGAATTTTTTAACGAAAGAGATAATTGTATTGATAGAAGATATGAAATTGAAAAAAATAACTGGCATAAGATTACCTCAGCTATTTCTCGTACATAACAAGCCTGAGCACCCCCCATGATTTACATCCATGTATCTACCAAAATCTCGAATTTAAGATAGAAAGAGAGTTCAATTGTTTTGTTCAAAAAGTGGAGAATATTAAATAAAAATTGTTTATCCTGAAATTTGAAGGTTTGTATGTATTAAGAAAATCCGCTAAATATAAAATTTGGCATTTAAGTAAAAGATAAAAGCAAAATATTTATATTTGGCTAAGTACCAACCTGAAATAAAAGTACGAATCTACTGCCCTGTGTTTCTTATATAAACCGTTAGTGGCAATGCAAAAAAAAATAGTTGCGTCTTTTTTAACTTTTTTACGTCATAAGGTTAGTATGAAACAAATTGACAATCTGAATGAATGATATAACCGAAAATATTTGGAAGAATTTCCATAAAGAATTAAAAAACTTTATCCTAAAAAAAGTAAAGGATAAAAATATTGCCAATGACATTTTACAAGATGTATTTCTAAAAATAATCAATAATGCCGATAAAATAGCACAAGCCAAAAGTGTACAGCAATATATTTATGGTATAGCTCGAAACACCACAATCGACCACTTTAGAAAATCTGATAAAAAAAATAATATAGAAAACGAATACGCTCTTATTTCCGAAGCCGAAACTCAATCCTTAAACGCTACTATTGCAAATTGCTGCATTAAACCTTTTATCAAACAACTTCCAGCTATTTACCAAATAGCATTAACCAAAACGGAATTTGAAAATACAAGCCAAAAAGAGTTGGCCAAAGAGCTGAATATTTCCTATTCTGGTGCTAAATCACGAGTTCAGAGAGGAAAAGAAAAACTGAAAGAACTCATTTTAGCTTGCTGTAACTTCTCGAGCGACAACTACGGCAATCTTCAACCTGCGGAATCCAAGAATTGTAATTGCGAATAATATTTTTGCGTCTTTTTCTTCTGATCTACGTGTTTAGATAAACAGAAAATAAGACAGAAATGAAAATTATGTACATCTTTCCACATCCTGATGACGAATCATTTGGACCAGCTGGAGCAATCGACAAACAGATAAAAGAAGGAAACGAAGTTATTCTTCTAACACTTACAAAAGGCGGAGCTACCAAAATAAGACACAACCTTGGTTTGTCCGTTAAAGAAATGGGAGCCGTAAGAGAAAAAGAAATGCAAAAAGTACAAAAGACTTTAGGCATTTCAGAAATGACCATATTGGACTACCAAGATGGTGGACTTGCAAAGGTTAATCCATTCCATCTTGAAAACGAAATACTAAAATGGTTGCAACATTACCAACCCAATGTAGTAATTACCTACCCTGTTCACGGAGCTAGTGGACATCACGACCATATTGCCCTGCATCATATCATCAAAAGGCTTTATTACGGTAAAAAAGACAGGTTACAATTTTGGAAACGACTTGCATATTTTACAGTTATAGACACAGGAATTCCTATGTTCTTTGAAGGAGGAATACCGAGAGTTACCTGGACGAAAAAAGAAGATATAATGGTAACCGAAAAGCTGAACATTGACAATATCCAAAAAATGAAAGATGCGTTACTTTGCTATGATACTTACCAAGAAATGGTAAAAACCACCAATGTAATCGATAGAATTGGAGATAAAACATACTTTGAATTGGAAAATGAAACGTCTACAAAAATGCTATCATCAATAACCGAATTACAAAACAATTAAATTTTTAAAAAAATGAAAACAGAAACAATTATAGCAGCAATCAAAAAAACTTATAGAAATATTGCAAAAGGCACTATTCAAGAAGGTTGTTGTTCAACAAGTTCACAATGTTGTACCACAGACGAGTTTAGTACTTCAATGTCTGAAAACTATGAAAACATAGCGGGTTATGAAAAAGTCTCGGACTTATCGTTGGGTTGCGGAATTCCAACAGAAAGTGCAAATATTAATGAAGGCGACACCGTTATCGACCTTGGCTCTGGTGCAGGAAATGATGCATTTATTACGCGTAGAATTGTAGGCGAAACAGGAAAAGTAATTGGTATTGATATGACACCTGAAATGGTRMTRCTTGCTTTACAAAAYAACCAAAAATTAGGTTATACAAACGTGGAATTTATTCTTGGAGAAATTGAGAATATGAAAGAAGTACCAACAAATACAGCAAACGTAGTAATTAGTAACTGTGTTATGAACCTTGTACCTAATAAGGAAAAAGCCTTTAAAGAAGTCCAAAGGGTTTTAAAAGTTGGTGGACATTTTAGTATTTCAGATATTGTTTATGTCGGAAATTTTCCAAGTGGTATTTTAGAAGCAGCCGAAATGTATGCTGGATGTGTATCAGGAGCAAGTGAAAAAGGAGCGTATTTAGGAATTATCAAGTCTGTTGGATTTAAGAACATACAAATCAAAAAAGAAAGACGGATTGAATTAGCAGACGCGCYACTTTTAAAATATGTTAGTTCAAAAGAATTGGAAGCGTTTCGAAAATCAGATGCTGGAATTTACAGCATAACCCTCTATGCAGATAAATTGGAAGAAGGAGTTTGTTGTGAGACAACAGAAAGCGGATGTTGTGCAAGTGAAGAAAATGCGTCATCTGAAAAAACAAGTTGTTGCGGAACGGAATCAAGTGGAGGAACGGGATGTTGCTGATAAATAATGTTCTCGGAAGTTACAGCCACTAACAAAGATGTATAAAAACAGGAACGACTTTGATGCTTATTCAAAGTCGTTTTTTTATATTTACATTCGATCTTAAACGGAATGGCTTTCGTATAAAATCGCTACTATTTTTACACAAGACGATCCCACAAATAAAATTAGATGAATAAAAAAAGAAATATCGGAATCTTAATTTTTAACAATGCAGAGGTGTTAGATTTTGCAGGTCCTTTCGAAGTTTTTTCTGTCACTTCCGAACTAAATAACTTCGAACCATTTGACGTATTCACCGTTGGTGAAAAATTGGAGCCTATAAGTGCAGTTAACGGATTATCAGTAAATCCAAAATATGATTTTAATAACTGTCCTCACATAGATATTCTAATAATCGCAGGTGGTGAAGGAACTCGAAAACAGATGGAGAATAAAAACACATTAGAATGGATTAAACGAATTCATCAAAAATCCGAATTTACGCTAAGCATTTGTTCTGGAGCTAGACTCTTGGGTGTACTAGGATTGCTTGATGGAAAACCATATTGTACTCACCATGAAGTATACGATCACATGAAAGAAATTGTTCCAACAGGTATACCAAAACACGAGCAACGATTTGTGAAAACGAAAAAAATCTATACATCTGGAGGGATTTCTGCCGGAATTGATTTATCCTTTCACCTTGTTGAAAGCCTTCTAGGAGAACAAACCGCGGAGAAAACCGCTGTCTATATGGAGTATGACAGAAAAAAAACAACTAAATAAATACAGTTGCTAACATAGAACTGAGTTAAAAATACAACTGTTTTTACAGCCATACCTGGAATGCTTTTTTAAAGTTTTTGATTTTTCACCTCTTTTTTGTTCACCGTAATTTTATTATTCTAACTTAAGTTTTTCTAGAATCTTTTTGGTTTGTTCATTTTCGGGATTTAGTTTAATAGATTTCTTATACATCTCGATGGCTTCTTTTTTTCTTTCATATTTTAAAAGAATCTTGGCATAATTATTATAGGTTTTCCAACTATCTGGGAATAACATAACATTAAGTTTTAATACCTCCAGAGTTTTGACAAACTCTTCGTTTTTTAGGAGCCTACTCGCAAATTGATTGAGATTTGATTCCGATTTAAGATATTCCATCTGTTCATTTTTGGCGTAATTGGCGCGTTCCATACTCATATCAATCCCACGACTTAATACCGCAGTCTTTTCTTCTCCTGTTAAGGTTTCTGCATAGATTTTGGTAACCGTATTTAAAAACAATAGCTCGTTATATTTAAATATGTAATGTCCACTCCCCTCAGCTACTATACCATGCCTGTTTGGATGTTCATCTGCAAAACTTTTATGCGCATTTTTCCAATCGATAAAGTCTTGGTTGCTCATAAAAAAAATAGGTAATCCAGCAACAATATCAATAACTGGAGTGGCTGCAGAGATTTCTTCTTTCCGTAATGTTTCTATGGTGTTTGCAAAGTTTACTTGTACATAGTATTTATGCAATGCAAGCTTATCTTTATTTGGAAGCGTCATTTTAGAGAGTCGTGCTGTTGTCCAGTAGCCCGGTAAGTGTCCATTTAATAACACCATCCCTTTGGTTTTTTCTGGATGTCTTGCAGCAAACAAAGAGGAGTAAAAGGTTCCGATGGAATGCCCTACTAGCACAAAATCATCTACATATCCAAGCTTAGTTAGCGCTGTTTCAAGTTCCTTTATATTATTATTAATTCCAAATTTTGCTGGATCCGTTTCATTGGGATTAAGTTCACTTTTTCCAAAACCAGATCTGTCATAAGTAATGATAGTTGCACCAGTAATTTTATGAATCATAGCTAAGGTGCCATTCCATGGAATTCCTCTAAAACTACTACCAGACTCAAATAATATTGGTGTGCCTTTTCCTTTTATAATGTTAAAATGAAGTTTGTACCCACCCACATCCACTAAGGTGTCAAGTGTTTGGGATTGTAATATAAACGCAGTAGAAAAAAATAAGATAAGGACTAAAAAATAGTGTTTCATGTTTTTTGTTAATTATGTAGTTATGATATATTTAATAAAAAGGGTTAAAAATTTTATTGAGATTTTTAGAAGGTCATTAATGGTTTTTATACAACATTATAGCTTGCTAAATAAATAGAAATTTGGCGAATCACAAATCCACCAATACCAACTAAATAGGGTTTGTAATTTCTGTTCTTACTTTTATCCATTATAATTAAGCCTATTAAAATAAAGCAAGCAAAACTAAACCCAATATTCATATTCTTTTTCCAATCTCTTTTTTATATACGCTGTTGCAAACATTCACCATTTTACTAATGAATTATAGTTCCTAATAATTGATGATTTTATTTAGCAATTTCTTTGTGAATTACTGCCTTGTTTCTACGTTGGTTATGTCAAGAAAAAAGAAATTTTCTCTCTGTAATTTTCGCCAATCGGGATTTCAATTTTTCCGATTTCAATATCATTTTTTGTGTATGCAGAAATTTTATCTTTATTGATAATATATGAACGATGTATCCGGATAAATCGATCGTCTAACTTTTTTTCAAATGAAGAAATACTGTATTTTGTAATATGACTTTCTTTGTTTAAATGGATTTTAATATAATCTTTAAAACTCTCTATATAACGTATGGAGTCCAAAAAAACTTTGACTTGTTTTCTGTCTTTTCTGATGTAAATATAGGAATCCTTTGGTACTGCTTTTGTAATAATAGGGGAGGGAACCATTGTGTTTTGCAATACTCTAAACCTTTCTATGGCCTTAAAAAAGCGTTGAAAGGTAATGGGTTTTAAAATATAATCCACGGCATTCAATTCAAAGCCTTCAATGGCATAATCTCTATAGGCTGTGGTGAAAATTACCATGGGTTTATGTACTAAGTTTTTAAGGAAATCGGTTCCTTTTAAAACGGGCATTTCAATATCTAAAAATATAAGATCTATCGTTTCTTCCAATAGTATTTTACTAGCTTCAATGGCACTTGAGCAAGATGCCACTACTTCAAAATCATCCAATTGCGACAAATGGGTTGCTATAAGCCCTCTTGCCAATTTTTCATCGTCTATGATTAAACATTTGTATTTCATTTTGCTCGTAATTTTAAATGCACTTGGAAACGATTGTTTTCTTCTTTAATGACTAAGGAATACTCTTCTGGATATAATAATTCCAGTTGTTTTTTAACGTTGTTTAATCCAATGTTTTGCTTGTTAGAAAGCACCTTGTTTTTAGAAATGGAGTTTTCGATATTGAAATAAATATAATTTTCCTTCAAGGATATTTTTACTTGTATATCCGCTTCTTTCAATTCTTGGGAAACGCCGTGYTTAAAAGCATTTTCTATAAAAGTTAACAGAAGTAAAGGTGCAATTTTAGCCTCTTTCTCTACATCTTTAATAAAACGAATGTTCACTCTATCATCATAACGCACTTTTTCTAAGGCGAGATAGTTTTCTATTAATTCAATTTCTTTCTGAAGTGCTACATATTTGTCATTGCAACCATATAACATATAATCTAGCATCTCTGATAGTTTTGCAATCACCTCCGGAGCTTCGTCTGATTTRCTTATAGATAARGCATATAAATTATTGAGGGTATTAAATAAAAAATGTGGATTTAATTGATGTTTTAAAGTTGCTAATTCAGTTGATTTTTTTTGTTCGTTTAACTTTAAATATTTTTGTTGATTTTTGTAAAATTTGGCTATTACTAATAATATTGTAGGAGTTAAAAACTTAGTAGACTTTCTTGTAAAACTTGGAATGTTAATTAGATTGTCCCAAGTACTTCTTTTAAAATATGGTTTTGAATTAGAGCTGTAAAATTCAGCATACTTAGGSTGATAATAATATTCGTGAAGGCCGGCAAAAATTGCATATACTACTATTAATAACAGGACTAAACCAACTGCAAATAGTAAATGTTTCTTATGTATTAAGAATTTAGGTATTAAAAAATACAGGCATACATATGCGATTATGATTTGACACAAAAGGTATATAATACTAGAATCAACTGCTTGTTGGTAACCACTGAAATAATTAATATCTAAGGTGATTATAAAATAGGAAAATACACCTATCCAAAACAATAAATGTTTATATATAGGTAAGCTGAGAAATGATTTTTTACTTATTAAATTATACATATCGCAGACAAAACTACAATAATAATGGTCGTGCTAATTAAAAATAGTTCAATTAGGTGTTTTAGATGCTGCAAACATAATTTTCATAGACGAAACGGTATTTCTACCATAAATACGTCTCTAGATGCGAAAAGACCGTATTGGTCTAATATTCAAAATACACTACATGCCTTAGCATATTTTTGGCGGATATTATGTGTAACTAAAGAATTTGTAAATGCGAAGAATTATTTTTGTTTTAGTACTATTTTCATGGGTTTTTACTACCCAGGCTCAGACCGATAAAATTATATTTAACGACAGTACCATCCAATTGGATGGCGAATTGAACGAACCCATATGGAGTGCCTTAGATCCTCAAAGCGGTTTTATTAAATATATTCCCGATAACGGAGCATTGGCAGCTAATAAAACAGAAGTAAAAGTATTTCATAACGGTAAAAATCTATATATAAGTGCGGTGTATTACGATACGACCTCAGCCGTACAAATTGGATCTTTAAAACGCGATGACATTAGAAGCTCAGGAGGGAATAGTGATTCTTTTACTATAGTTATCGATACGTATAACCAACAACAATCAGGTTATTTCTTTTGCGTCAATATGGGGGGTGCATTAATAGATGCCTTAGTATATAGAAGTGGAGATGGTTTTTGGATAAGTAGAAGTTGGAACACTCTTTGGAATGCGAAGACCTCTGTAAAAGGGAATTTAAAAATATTTGAAGTAGAAATTCCTTTAAAGGCTCTTGGCTTTAAAGAGGACAAACCAACTTGGGGCTTGATGTTTCATACCAGAGATATTAAAATCAATCAATGGACTACCAGTACGCCTATAGAACGGAACTATAGGCAATTCGATTTACGATTTTCAAAAACCTTTGAGGTTGAAAATTTAGTAGAAAATAAATCTTCGCGTTTTGCTGTGACCCCATCCATAACTATGAGCCATCAAGAAGAGGTGGTCAATAATACCAAGGATTCTAATTTTAAGCCGAGTTTAGATCTTCAATATAATTTGAGCTCTTCCCTAAAGTTGGATGCGACAATAAATCCCGATTTTTCACAGATAGATGTAGATCAGCAAATAACTAATTTGAGTCGTTTTGCCGTGTATTTTCCAGAGCGTCGTAATTTCTTTTTGGAAAACAGTGATCTTTTTAATGGCCTAGGTGTCCAGGGCGTAAATCCTTTTTATTCCAGAAGAATTGGTGCTGATAGTGATATTTCTTTTGGAGTGAAATTGTCGGGAAATATTTTAAAAAAAACACGTTTGGGGTTGCTTAATGTAGCTACCAAAGAGAAAGAGGACATTCCTTCTCAAAACTATAGTGCCTTGGTACTTCAGCAACTACTTTCCAACGCCTTTACAGCAACAGCCTTTTTTATCAACAGGCAACAAACAGACGGTTTTTCTTTATTAGAGGACTATAACAGGGTGGGGGGGCTCAATCTAAATTATAAATCGAAGAATAATAAATGGATGGGGCTTGCAAATATTGCGGAGAGTTTTACCAGTGAATTATCTGGTGACACTAATTTTTATAATCTAGGAGTATGGTACAATAGTTTAATTACGGCTTGGAGTGCTTCTATAAAAAAAGTGGATAAAAATTATAATACCGATGTGGGTTTTGTACCTCGATTATATAATTATGATGCTACCTCCGAAACCACAATAAGAGAAGGTTATACCAATGCTAATGGCCGATTAAGTTTAACGCATTTTCCTACAAACTCTAATGCAATTGATTCCTATAGGTATTTATTGATAATTAATAATTCTTATTGGGATGAGCAAGGCTCCTTAACACAATCTTCTAGTACGTATAACAATAGATTATGGTTTAAAGATAGGTCTACGGTTTCAGCATTTATAAAGCATGAGTATGAATACTTAAAATATGGTTTCGACCCCTTACAAAACGGAAATAGTATAATGCCAGGTGTTTATAATTACTATAGGGTAGGAGTAGGTTATAATTCTGTGGCTAATAAAAGCTTTCAGTACGATTTAAATTTTGATTATGGAGGCTATTATAATGGTAATAGAAATAGGTCAAGTATAAACGTGCAATACAGGTTGTTACCTCTTGCCAGATTGCAAATGCGGTATGAGATTAATGTATTAGATTTAAAAGAATTAGGAGAAAACACCTTTCATTTGGCACGTTTTACTGGAGAAATCTTCTTTTCTAACCGATTAAATTGGACCACCTATGTGCAATACAATTCCCAGTACAATAATTTTAATATCAATAGTAGATTACAATGGGAATACAAGCCCTTGTCCTATCTCTATTTGGTAGTATCTGATGATTATACTCAAGATTTGGTACGCAATAGTTGGGGTATCGCCTATAAGATGAGTTATAGGTTCGATTTTTAGAGAATTGATTTGGCGACCTCTAAAACTAGATTAGTTATCAAACTATATTCAAATCTATTAGCTATTTCTGTAGCCCTAAATTTTTTTGAATGCAATTTGGTTTGTGCTGGGCGTTAAATCACATTTATTATTTATGGCAATCTGATAACTGTAAAAATCAAACTACAGCATATTACACTCCTGGATTGCTTCCATTTGTAAAGTCGAATAGTCACCAGTTACTCAGAACAAACAACGAAATTATAATAGATGATGGATGATGTGTTGAATKCATCGAAAGTAAACTATTTTAAAAAGAAACAATACGAGGRYTTTAAAACAGTAATTRATTGATRCCAAGWATTTTATTGAATGTTCTTATTTCACATCGATAGAATTGATAGAATTTTTGTTTAAGTGATTTTAAAAAATTACGCATAATTAAAAAGTTAAGATTTAACTAATAAGACTACAAAAAATTATATTTATTACAAAAATCATTAAAAA
>NVSY01000023.1 GCA_002401385.1 Flavobacteriaceae bacterium
ACTTCCCCCTCTTTATACACTTCTGTACATAGCTCGATTTATTAGTACATTTCTACACAAACACCTACTGCAAAAAAGGTTACAAAAACATACAGGTGTTAATTTTTTAAACAATAATTAGTATAGTGCAAGGTTTGTGCACTGTACAAACCTAAATTAGCAGTATCAAAGAAAACAAATTGCGCAATTTTTATTTGATGAAAAATTTAGAAAATTATGGGGTTCAGGAGTTGAATGGTAAAGAAATCATGGAGATAGATGGTGGTGGTTTTTGGGAAGACTTAACATCAGGTACTTCATGGAGTGGAACAAGTAACAAACTTATTTATGCTGGTGAAGCACTGTACAATGGCGGTGTTATGACTGGGAATTTAATTGGGATGGGAGTAAATCAACTTACAAGAGCAGGTAGTGCTATATGGAGCGCCATGTCATCTGTAATGCCTGTTTAATAATGGTTCAGAAAYTTGACTCTAAGTATTATAACACTTAGGGTCATTTTCATATATACTAGACAAAGTTTGAACCATTCTTTGTAATAAATGTTAAAAATGAAATAATTAAGTTTAAAATTATATATATGAAAAAAGTATTTCCRAAAAATATTTTTCAGAGTATTTTACTGCTAATATTATTTTTTTTCTATTCTTCAATACCCACATGGCTTAATCTCATTATTAACGAACCAATTAACAAAGAAATCATTTATTTGTTTTCCATGTTGTTAGGTCTATTTTTAACAATGTTAACCCTTGAAAAGATTAATAATACTCAGAAAAAAGATATAAATTTCAAAAAAATTAATATTAAAGATTTACCAATAATGATTTTAATATCTATTACTTTCGTGTCAGGTATTGTAATATATATAACAGAGCTAATAAACAAAATGTTTTTTACCGACAGAATATTAGACGATCCTTTTAAATCTATTACTATACCTTTTATTTTAGGTGCATTATTAATAGGTCCATTTGTTGAAGAGGTTTTATTTAGAAGAATAATTTTACATAATTTACTTATAGAAAACAGTGTGAAAAAATCCATTTTTATATCATCTTTATTGTTTGGTTTAATTCATATAAATCCTTCACAGATTATTTCAGGTGTGATTTGTGGATTTTTTTTAGGTATAATTTATACAAAAACTAAATCAACTTTAACAGTTTTTCTTTTGCATTCAATTATTAATATTTCTATATATTTCTGTTCTTACCTCATCTATTATTACAATGGTTACTATCCAATTACTCTAACACTAACTTCAATAATAATATTTATATTCACATATATTAAATTTAACAGAAAATATAAACATTAAAAATATCTTCTCTGCAAACAAATTGCAGTAAATAAACCTTTCTTTGTCGTTTAATTTAAGTAAATGACAAAAACCACCATCAAACAACACGATATTACCGATTGCGGTGCTGCTTGTTTAGCATCTATCTCTACACATTACAACTTGCAATTACCGTTTGACCCTTATGATATTTTAGCATCTGTACTAAGTGTGTTTACAATTCAATTATATGATTGTTATTWTAATAAAAAGACAAATAATTCTTCTAATTCAACTACGTACAATTTATAATTACGAGAATCAATTCCTGTTATGAAAAGCCTCAAACTTTCAACAACNAAAAAAWAAAAAAACAGCTGYGCAAAGTCTCCCGACTTTGAGCCAGAACAACTAAACTAAACAACCAAATCGCCCAATTAACTTATACACTTTAGTTCAAACACAGAACTATTAAACAATCACATCCCTACCAGAACTCAAATATTAATGAAATCTTAACAGCCATCCCTAATAATTACAGTAATTTTGATATTAAATAAGAGGCATCATGAAAAAAGGGGTTAAGATTTTCGGAATATTTTTATTATTCATTGTAATAGCAGCCATCGCTGTGCCTATATTATTTAAGGATAAATTCACTGAAATTGCTAAAAAACAGTTGAATGACAATCTAAATGCAACCGTAGATTTTTCAAATGTGGATATCAGCCTGATCAAAAATTTCCCGAAGGCAAGTGTTATTTTGGAAGATATGAGCATCATTAATGTTGCTCCTTTCGAGGGGGACACATTATTTTATACTCAAGAAATATCCTTAAAAATGCCTCTAACTGGTTTGTTTAAATCCGCAGACGAAGCTATAGAAATCAATTCGTTCAGCATTTCGAATGCCGTGATCAATATAATAACTAATAAAAAAGGCCTTGTCAATTACGACATTACCAAAGAAAGTAACAGTTCTACTACTACTGATGAGAACACAGAAGGTACAGGTTTTCAGTTTGCCATCGCTAATTACGCCATTAAAAATGCACGCATCAATTATATAGATGAAGCTGCCAATATAAAAGCCCAAATTCATCAATTAAACCATTCCGGTTCGGGAGATTTATCCAATCAATTAATCACGTTAATCACCAAAACAGATGCCTTGGTTTCTGTTGAGATGGAGGGCACTAACTATTTAAAAAATCAAAAACTAGGATTGGATGCTACTTTTGAAATTGACCAAGCAGCTCAAAAATACACCTTTTTAGAAAATACTTTTTTCATCAATCAATTGCAATTAAAATTTGATGGTTTTGTACAACAACATAAAAACGGAAACGAATTTGATTTAAAATTCAATACGTTGAGCTCTAGTTTTAAAAACTTTATTGCCTTATTACCTGCACAATACACCAAAGACATTGCAGCTATAAAAACGGATGGTAGTTTTACAATTAATGGTTTTGCTAAAGGAATGCTGACTGATAAAACAGTGCCTAAATTCGATATTCAGATGTTGTCTAAAAACGCTTCTTTTAAATATCCAGACCTACCAAAAAAAGTAAAAAACATTTATTTAGACGCTCGAATTGCAAATACAACAGGCCTTGAAAAAGACACTTATTTAGACATTAAAAAGCTGTCTTTACAGATTGACGAAGATATTTTTAAAGGAAAAGCTTCTATTAGAAATCTAACAACAAACCCGCTTGTAAATGCCTCTTTAGACGGYACATTAAATTTAGCAAACATCACAAAAGCCTATCCCGTACAACTAGAAAACGAATTAAAAGGAATAGTAACTGCCAATTTGACCACCAGTTTTAATCAAAAAGCGATAGAAAACAATCAGTATGAGCAGATTAAAAACAACGGAAATTTCAGTATCTCCGATTTTGAATTTACTTCCAAAGACATTGTAAATCCAATCTATATTTCCAAGGCAGACATCACTTTCAATCCAAGGACAGTGACGCTAGAGAAATTTAATGCTACCAGTGGTAAAAGTGATATTCAAGCCATCGGAACTATCGAAAACTTCGTTGGTTTTTTGTTCAGTGACAAAAATTTAAAAGGGAATTTCAAAGTGAATTCCACCTTGTTCAAGGTCAGTGATTTTATGGCAGATAATACCCTCGAATCTGAAAACACACAAAAGGAATCTACCCAAGTAGAAACATTGAAAATTCCAGCCTTTTTAGATGTTAAAATTTCAGCGGATGCCAAAACAGTATTGTATGATAATCTTGTTTTGAAAGATGTAAAAGGAGATTTAGTGATCAAAAACGAAACGGTAAGCCTACAAAATTTAAAAACCAATACTTTTGACGGTTCTATGATTATCAATGGAACAGTATCTACAAAAACGGATCCTCCTACTTTTAATTTGGACTTGGCAATAGATAAATTCGACATAGGACAATCCTTTAAAGGAATGGATATGTTAACCAACATAGCCCCTATTGCCGATTTGATGCAAGGGAAATTTAATACCAATCTGAAATTAAAAGGAACACTTGACAAATCATTCTCGCCTGATTTAACAACACTTACAGGAAATGCGCTAGCAGAGGTTTTAACCACAAAAATTACCCCCAAAGAAGGAGCCGCTTTCAATCTGGTAAATGACAAGCTTCCGTTTATAAACTTAGAAAAATTAAACTTAGAGCATTTAAAAACCATCTTGACCTTTGAAAATGGTGCAGTAAAAATTAAACCGTTTACTATTGCTTATCAAGACATAAAAATAAACATTGCTGGAGGCCACGGATTTGACAACACTTTGGGCTATACAGCTACCTTTGATGTACCCGCTACATATTTCGGAAGCGAAGTCGGTACTATTTTAGCTCAACTAAAAGACGAGGACGTTAAAAACATCACCGTACCCGTAATTGCTACTATTGGTGGTTCGTTTTCAAGTCCAGCTGTTAAAACCGATTTAAAACAGTCCATAGGTAACCTGACAAAGCAATTGATTCAAATTCAAAAAGAAAAGTTACTGAACAAAGGCACTAGTACTTTATCCGGATTATTGGACAATGTTTTAAAAGACCCCAAATCTGTAAAAAAAGAAACWGACYCYAMAWMWRYMAMWAMMGAAACNSAMWMWASAWRMMCYAMWRSMKRMASCNAAAAANATNNMYTWWAGGAKGMWKSWWWRRWWAWWWKARGARRRWKRWWKRRTARMWWRARGAMAMARRAMKAWTWGMSWMAGRACAYARGACTGATTAGTGTTGCGTTTGTGACTGRYGGCTATGATGGGTGACWGGACTAACATCCTGCTACTAACCAAGTCTTYTRCCTCGTGCGGCCTATCCTCGACAGAGAGAAGTCTTATGTCCTGACTCCTGACTCATCTCCGCAACAATGCTCAACTCAATACGCAAACTAATCYCTAATTAACCAAAAAAGCCAAGAAACAAATACAAAATTGTGGTGAGTACTCCYCCAATAATAGCATAAGGTAATTGTGTTTTCACATGATCTATATGATCACTTGCAGAAGCCATAGAAGATATAATTGAAGTATCTGAAATTGGMGAACAATGGTCTCCAAAAATYCCACCACCTAAAGTKGCTGCCACAACAATTGTAATATCTGCACCGTGCATATTTGCCATTGGCACCGAAATGGCCAACATAATAGCAAATGTTCCCCAAGAGGTTCCGGTAGAAAATGCAATAAAAGAACTRATTATAAATATCACTGCTGGTAACAATTCGGGRGACAACCATTCTTTAGTAACATTTGCCACATAAATTCCTGTTTCTAACTCTTTACAAGCATCACCAATTGCAAAAGCTAACAACATTAACAAAGCCAAAGGCATTAATTCACTAATCCCTTTTAATGTTAAGTTTACGGCTTCTTTTGGTTTCATAATTCCTTGCACAAAGTACATTATCATAGCCACTAACAATGCCGTAATTACAGCGTATAAAACCGATGATGAACCAGAACCTTTCCCTATTGCTTCTGAAGCGTGATTTAAAAATGATGTGGCACCTTTTACAGCACTCCAACCAGTATAAACCAAATTTATTGGCATCATAAAAACCATTACTAAAAGCGGCACAATCATATTATACGCTTTGGCTTCTATTCCTTCTTTTGGTGGAAAAGAAGTAATCTCATCAGAAATCAATGGTTTAGAATTTGGATTCAATAATGCGCCTGTTTCTTTGGTTCTTCTTTCTGCTTTTTTCATTGGGCCAAAATCCTTTTTGGTCAAAATGATGATAAAGAGAATTAAAATCGCTAATAAAGGATAAAAATTATATTTTATAGAAGCAATCATCACAGAAAAAGGCTTGTCTATTCCCTGTGTTAATAAAAGTCCCATAATAAAAGCTCCCCAAGCATTAAAAGGAATTAGAATTGAGGATGGTGCAGAGCTAGAATCAGCTATATACGCTAACTTTTCTCTTGGTATTCCTAACTTATCAAAAATGGGTCTGTATAAAGTACCAACAGTTAAAGAACTAATACTTGTTTCTACAAACAACAATAAACCGGTTACCGCTGCTAAAATTTGTACCATCACTCTACTATACCCGTTTTTCTTAGTTTCAAGCTTTACCAGTATTTTATTTATAACATTGATAAAACCTTCTACTCCTCTAGAATATTGAATAAAAATTAACAGCGCACCAACCAAGGCACTAAACATAATTGTTCTTGTGTTTCCTTTAGATTGAAAAACATTTACCATTGCTTCAATCATTGCCAATGTACCATCTAAAGGATGCCATCCTTTAATAATTAACCAAGAAAACCAGATACCAAATAACARCGCTATATAMACCTGTTTGGTTCTTAAYGCCAAAATAATAGCAACTATTGGGGGTATTACTGAAAGAAATCCGTATTCCATAAAAGAATTTTTAATTTGGTTAAAGGTAGTAAAATACAACACATTTTATCAATCTATATTTTGAAAAATGTCGCCCTTAAAAAACCTTAATTTAGAATGYGAATTAATTATACAKTGGCAAAAGAGNTTTTTTTTTATAATGATAAAATAATTGAAGGCATAACTGTAAGAGGACATTTATTTAGCAATATGATTTATTTTAGCAAATCACTAACAAAAGAACGCAATTACAATCAAGAACACAATTGAGATAGTCACAAAAACAAATAATCATAAAAAACAAAGTAAATCATTGTAGTATCAGAAAAATATATACATTTGTTGTGTGCAATCAACAAAAAGAAATACAATCAATACTACTATCGTTACTCGCGTAACGCGTATTTCTATGATTATTACTGGCACAATTACCCCTTAGGGGTTTCATTTTTACATATTCGTCCGTTTTAGTATTCCGTTTTTTTTACAAAAACAAGGGAATAACACATCACAATCAGTTATTTTATAAAAATTTAGATATGAAAGTTTTAAAATTTGGAGGATCCTCAGTCAAATCATCCGAAAGAATCCAAAGAGTAATACAAATTGTTAAGGAAAGTGCCTACAAGCAAAAAGTTGTTGTCGTAGTTTCAGCCGTCGGCGGTATAACCGACTTATTGTTAGAAACTGCTTATACTGCGGCCAAAGGTAACGATGACTATCTGAATGGCTTCAAGAAAATTGAAAACGTCCATTTAGATATCATTAGAAACTTAATCCATATAAAGTCACAAAGTGGTGTTTTGGGTCAGGTAAAAAAGATGCTCAATCAGCTAGAAAGTATCTTAGAAGGTGTGTACTTAATTCATGAATTAACAGACAAGACTACMGATAGAATTGTAAGTTTTGGAGAATTATTGTCTTCGTTTATTGTRGTGGAAGGCATGAAATCTAACGATTTAAATGCATTGCGAAAAAACGCACAAGAAATTATTGTTACTGATGCTAATTTCGGAAATGCCAGTGTCTTGTTTGATGCAACGAATACTAAAATAAAACACTATTTTGATACTGAATCAGCCGCTGTAGTTGTTTTGCCTGGTTTTGTTTCTGCCACCGAAAACGGCGAGGTTTCAACGCTTGGAAGAGGGGGATCGGATTATACCGCTGCCATTGTAGCTGCAGCTTTAGACGTGAGTGTTTTGGAAATATGGACAGATGTAAGCGGTATGTACACTGCCAACCCTAAACTTGTAAAACAAGCATTTCCTATTGAATCCATCTCCTATCAGGAAGCTATGGAACTGTCACATTTTGGAGCAAAAGTACTATATCCACCTACCATTCAACCTGTTTTAGAAAAGGAAATTCCCATTTGTATAAAGAATACTTTTGAACCTTCAGCTGATGGAACTATCATCTCTAAAGTCTCTAAAAACAACAATCCAATTAAAGGAATCAGCCATATCGAAAATATGTGCATTGCTACGTTGGAAGGCAGTGGCATGATAGGCATTCCTGGTTTTTCAAACAGACTGTTCGAGGCTTTGTACTTGCACAAAATAAATGTATCCCTAATTACCCAAGCTTCATCGGAGCATTCTATTTGTTTTTCCATTGACACCAACGATGCTGAAAAAGCAAAAAAAGTGGTAGATAATGCATTCGAACATGAAATTGCACAACATAAAGTGGAATCGTTACTTATAGAAAAAGACAATGCCATTATAGCACTAGTTGGTGAAAATATGAAAAATCATCAAGGCATTAGCGGCAAAATGTTTAGTACTTTAGGTAAGAATAATGTAAATATCAGAGCCATTGCCCAAGGCGCTTCCGAGAAAAACATATCGGCGGTAATTGCCCATAAAGACATCAAAAAAGCATTGAATTCTCTGCACAATACTTTCTTTGAAAACCAAACCAAGCAACTCAATTTATTTGTAGTAGGTGTTGGAAATGTAGGAGGAAAATTAATAGAACAAATAGCGCAACAACATCGTTATTTACTTGATAATTTACAATTAAATATCCGAATTGTAGGAATGGCAAATTCCAGAAAAATGTTGATCAATGACGATGGTATTAATTTAGAAACTTGGAAGCAACAGTTGGAGAAAAGTGAGGTTAATTTTAGTCTGGAAGCTTTTCATAATAAAGTAACTGAACTCAATTTACAAAATAGCATATTTGTAGATAACACTGCCAACGCAAGTGTTTCTACAGTATATGAACAGTATTTAAAGGAAAGTGTAGCGGTGGTTACTTGTAATAAAATTGCCTGTTCTTCGGACTATTCAAATTATAAAAACTTAAAAAGACTTTCAAAAAAATACAATGCACCATTTTTGTTTGAAACAAATGTAGGGGCGGGATTACCAATTATAAATACCTTGAATAACTTAATTGATTCTGGGGATAGAGTTCAAAAAATWCAAGCTGTACTCTCTGGAAGCTTGAATTTTATTTTTAATAATTTTAATGCTGACRCCGCATTTTATGATGTTGTAAAGCAAGCAGGTGTTCAAGGATATACAGAACCAGACCCACGAATAGACTTGAGTGGTGTAGATGTAGCTAGAAAAATATTGATCTTAGCAAGAGAATCCGGACATCAAATGGAATTGTCTGATATTGAAAATAAAACATTCTTAGGACCAAAAGGTCTAAAAGCAGCTAGTATTGCTGATTTTTACGAAAGCTTAAAAGAAGAACCAGCACATTACAATCAACTTTTCGAAACTGCAAATTCAACTGGAGAACGCTTAAAATATGTGGCAGAATTTAAGGACGGTAAAGCCAATGTAAGTTTACAATCTGTAGCTGCTGATCACCCGTTTTACAATTTGGACGGAAGTGATAATATTGTGTTATTCTTTACAGACAGGTATCCAGAACAACCTTTAATAATAAAAGGAGCAGGTGCTGGAGCAGATGTAACGGCATCGGGTTTATTTGCAGATATTATTAGAATCGGAAACAACTAAACTATGGAAAGTATTAAAATTTTTGCGCCTGCCACTATTGCCAATGTATCTTGTGGATTTGATGTCCTTGGACTTGCTTTGGACACGGTTGGAGATGAAATGATTATCAGAAAAACGAGTACTAAAGGGATTAAAATCACCAAGATTATAGGTCAGGATTTACCATTAGAAACACATAAAAATGTGGCTGGAGTTGCAGGATTAGCACTTTTGTCCGAATTACAATCCAATAGTGGTTTTGAAATAGAAATATACAAAAACATCAAACCAGGTAGTGGTATTGGTAGTAGTGCTGCCAGTAGTGCTGGAGCTGTTTGGGCGATGAACAAATTACTCGGAAACCCTTTCAACACTACACAATTGGTGAAATTTGCCATGGAGGGAGAACGTTTGGCCAGCGGTGTAGCGCATGCCGACAATGTTGCCCCTGCCCTTTTCGGTGGATTCACATTGGTTCGCAGTACAGACCCTCTTGAAATAGTAAAAATTCACACGCCCGATCAATTATATGCTACGGTAATTCATCCTCAAATAGAAGTAAAAACATCTGATGCAAGAGAAATATTAAAATCAAACGTCACCTTAAAAGATGCCATCACCCAATGGGCAAATGTCGGTGGATTGATTAGTGGATTGTACACAGAGGATTACGAATTAATCGGTAGGTCTTTACATGATACCATTGTAGAACCAATTCGTTCTATTTTAATACCTGCTTTTGATGCTGTAAAATCCAACGCGATTAAATCGGGTGCTTTAGGCTGTGGAATCTCAGGTTCTGGCCCCTCTATTTTTGCATTGAGTAAAGGATTAGAAACTGCACAAAAAGTGGCAGCTTCTATGGAATCAGTCTATGAAAACGTAGGTATCGATTTTGATATTCATGTTTCAAAAATCAATCAACAAGGGATAAAAATTTTATAAAAAAGAAAATTAAATGAACTACTATAGTTTAACCAACAAAGACAATAAAAGTACTTTTGAAGATGCAGTTGTTAGAGGAATAGCTCCCGACAGAGGCTTGTATTTTCCAGAAAGTATTACACCACTTCCAAGTGATTTTTTTAAAAACATAGCCAATTACTCCAACGAAGAGATTGCTTTTAAAGTGATCCAACAATTTGTGGGAGATGAAATTCCTGAGCCAATTTTAAAAAATATCATCAAAGAAACTATTGACTTTAAATTTCCTGTTGTAAAAGTAGAAGACAATATCCATGCCTTGGAGTTATTTCATGGGCCAACCATGGCTTTTAAAGATGTAGGYGCTCGYTTTATGGCACGYTGYTTGGGCTATTTTAACCGAGATAARMARGACGAAAAYGTKACKGTKTTRGTSGCKACYTCWGGWGATACWGGAGGYGCWGTTGCSCATGGATTTTTAGGMGTAAAAGGAGTAGATGTKGTTATTTTATATCCTTCAGGAAAAGTAAGTAATGTCCAGGAAAAACAGTTGACTACATTAGGACAAAATATCGTAGCCCTAGAAGTGGACGGTGTTTTTGATGATTGTCAGGAAATGGTAAAAACGGCTTTTTTAGACAATGAAATTACAAAAGAACGTACCCTAACCTCTGCAAACTCCATAAATGTAGCGCGTTGGCTTCCACAAATGTTTTACTTCTTTTTTGCTTACAAACAATTAAAACACACACAGAAAGAACTAGTGTTTTCTGTCCCAAGCGGGAACTTTGGAAATATTTGTGCAGGTGTAATGGCTCAGCAATTGGGATTACCGGTACATCAATTTGTAGCATCTACCAATATAAATGATGTAGTTCCTAACTTTTTTAAATCAAAAAAATACACACCTCAACCCTCAAAACATACCATTTCTAATGCAATGGATGTTGGAAATCCAAGTAATTTTATCAGAATTCAAGAGATCTTTAACAATGATTTTGAACAGTTAAGTAAACATATTTCTTCTTATGCTTTTGATGATGATGCCACACGCGAGGTGATGAAAAAAATACACAATACAACAGGTTATGTAGCCGACCCCCATGGTGCAATTGGCTATTTAGGACTCAAAAAATACATCCAACAACAAGATTTACAAGGGGTGTTTTTAGAAACAGCACATCCTATTAAGTTTGCCGATGTTGTAGAACCTGTTTTGAACATTAAATTGGACTTACCTCCACAAATTATGGAAGTAATTGACAAGAAAAAAAAATCCACAAAAATAAACACCTATCAAGATTTAAAAGATTTTTTAATCAAACAACCCGTCCGTAACTAGAGACGCAATGCTTTGCGTCTCCCACGACAACAACAACAACAACAACAACAACAACAACAACAACAACAACAAACACCCTATATTCAAAATTTTATTGTTTTGAATATAAGGCGTTTGTTTATCGGGTTGGTTTTATGTAAAAAAACAATACGAAATTGACGATTTTATTGCGGGTATTGACTGATTATGACATAATTACTCTATAATTACGACTTGTTTTTCTTATAATTACGTTTTAGAATGAGACGCAAGGCATTGCGTCTCTACGTATAATTGGATGGTAAAAATATTATTAAATTTCGTTCGATTTTTAATCTAAAATTGGCAAAACAAAGCCATCCAACACACTTGGTAATGCCATCATTTTTTCAATGCCTTCGGAGGTTCTTGGTGCAGCTTCTGATAAATTTACAGGGCCTTTTTTAGTGATTAAGATATCATCTTCAATACGAACAGCAATGCCCCACCATTTAGGATCACAAGGACTGTTATAAGGAATATAAATTCCAGGTTCCACTGTAATCACTTGATTTTCTTTAAAAGCGCCAAACAAACCTGTATCATGCACGTCCAAACCAATATAATGGGAAGACCCATGTGGAAAATATTGACGAGAATCTTCCTTACTTTCAATAATCCCTAATTTTATCAATCCTCTTGTTATGATGGTTCTTCCCGCTTTATCGGGAGCTGAAAACGCATTACCCACTTGTACTTTTGCTATTCCAGCAGTTTGTGCTTTGTACACCAAATCGTAAATTAGTTTTTGCTCCTTTGTAAATTTTCCGTTTGCTGGAATTGTCCGTGTAACATCCGCAGTATAGCCATGGTATTCCGCACCTAAATCCATCAACACCAATTGGTTTTTAATATTGGTCTTATTATTTTCAATATAATGCAACACACAGCCATTATTTCCAGCTCCCACAATAGATGGATAGCCTTCATATTCGGCACCATATTTTTTATACACAAATTCATGAATCCCTTGCACTTCAGTTTCCGACATCCCTTCGTGCATGGCTTTCATTATTTCTATTTGTCCGATAGCGGATATTTTAATCGCTTTTGTCAATAAAACCAATTCTTCTTTTGTCTTGATCTCTCGTAATTCTGCCATAAAACTATGGAGCCAGTCTCTGTTTACCTTTACTTCTTGTTGTACCTTTATTCTGTCAAATTCCTTGTTCTGAACATACTCTTTTGTTTGCTCTAGCATGTGCTTAAAACCACGAATCAAATCAAATAAATCAACGGTATCACTTGTATTTCTTATATCATTTTGAAATTCTTTAAACAACACTTTATCAAATGTCGAAAAATCAACTATTCCATCTAAAAAATCATAACCTGTAAGTCCCAATTTAAACCCAAGGCTTTGCAGCACTCCTTTTACTCCCAACCGCTCGCCAAACCACAACTCTTTCTGAGCATCTTTTTGCTGAACTATTACCAATTCATTTACCAACGTACCACCTATCAATTGCGCTTCAGAAAAAACCAATAATATGGTATGCGGCTCTTTATAACCCGTCAAATAATAAAAATCTGGGTCTTGGTGATATATGTATTCAACGTCATTGGATCTATTACGAACGGGATTGGCAAAAAATACAGCTACTGAATTTTCAGGTAATAAATTACGYAARGCRGCTCTTCTYYYTGMRTGAAAATCTGCACTGAGATAATCMGTAGGTTTGTRTTTGTTTTGCCCWAAACYWCYRAANANACANATAGTRAAMAACAAWAWMRATACGATATATTTCATTTCTCTATAAAATTGATAATATTCAAATATACATTAATTTATTCCCATGTTATCTGCCAATAAATATGACCATACAAAAGGTATTTTCCAATCAATACAAGATAAGTTAGTACAAAAACTCTCAACTATATTTTATACATTTGTGAAAAACTAAATTAGATGAAAAACACWGCTTTAACTGATATTCATATAAAATTAGGAGCCAAAATAGTTCCTTTTGCTGGCTATAACATGCCCGTGCAATACGAAGGTATAAATATAGAACACGAAACTGTACGTAATGGCGTAGGTGTTTTTGATGTTTCTCACATGGGAGAATTTTTCTTAAAAGGAGAAAACGCGCTGGCTTTGATTCAGAAAATCACCACTAATGATGCTTCTATTCTGTTTGATGGTAAAGTACAATACAGCTGTATGACTAATAACGAAGGAGGAATTGTGGATGATCTATTAGTATACCGCATCAAATCTGACGAATATTTATTGGTAGTAAACGCTTCTAACATTGAAAAAGATTGGAATTGGATTGCTCAACACAACGATTTAGGTGTGGAAATCACAGACCGTTCTGATGATTACTCTTTATTAGCTATTCAAGGACCAGATGCGGATGAGGTGTTACAAAAACTCACCGAATTAAACCTTTTCAAAATGGTGTATTACACTTTTGAAATCGGGAAATTTGCTGGACTTGATGATATCATCATCTCAAAAACTGGATATACCGGTTCTGGTGGTTTTGAAATTTATTTCAAAAATGAAAACGCTGTAGCTATTTGGAATGCTATTTTTGAAGCAGGTAAAGATTTCGGCATCAAACCAATTGGACTGGCTGCTCGTGACACCTTGCGATTAGAAATGGGATTCTGTTTGTATGGAAACGATTTGAGTGATACTACCTCTCCTATCGAAGCTGGTTTGGGATGGATTACCAAATTCACGAAAGACTTTGTGAATTCTGAAGAAATTAAACGCCATAAAGAAGAAGGCGTTTCTAGAAGATTAGTAGCCTTTGAATTGACAGAAAAAGGAATTCCTAGACAAGGATACCCAATATTAAATGAAAATGGGGAAGAAATTGGGGTGGTTACCTCAGGAACCATGTCTCCTTCTCTAAAAAAAGGAATTGGAATGGGCTATGTCAAAAAAGGAAACACCAAAAAAGACACAGAATTRTTGATTCAGGTTCGTAAAAAAACATTGAAAGCAACGGTTATAAAATTACCTTTTTACAAAGGATAAATTAGAACAACTTATACTATTAAAAAAGGTTTTTGAATGATTCAAAAACCTTTTTTAATATACTTTAAATTGCTAAAATCTTTCGGGATGTTTTCCTTTGATATCCTTAAAAAAATCATAAAACACTTTAAAATCTTTTTCTTTGTCTTCAGTGATAGTGTACGGTTCTGAAATAATGACCTTCTTATGCTCAAAGTCCAATCCGATCATTATTACGGGAACCTTCGCGCCTTTGGCTATAAAATAAAAACCCGTTTTCCATGTAGCTACTTTTCTACGAGTTCCTTCGGGTGCTAAAGCCAAAATAAATTGATCTTTTGAATTGAAAATATCTATAATCGCATCTACTAAATTGGCACTTTTAGATCTATCTACAGGTGTACCGCCCAAAGCTTTAAAAAGAAATCCGAAAGGAGGCTTAAAAATGGATGCTTTCCCAATAAAATTAGCTGGGAATCCACAGACCCATTTGGTAAATATACCCACAGGGAAATCTTGCCAACTAGTATGTGGTGCAGCAATGATCACACATTTTTTGATATGACCTGGAACGGTGTTTTCAATTTTCCACCCCCAAATACGGAGGAAAATAAACTTTGCAAATTGTTGCATAATATTAAATATGAGGAATTGATATTTCCGCAAATATAAAAATCTTATTTTTATCCCCTAATTTAATTCTTATGAATCACGAAATACTTTTGATTATTATTGGATGCTTGGGCTTAATTTTTGGCTTTATCATTGGAAAACTAGTTAGTTCTAATACGCTTAACAAGGAACTTATCAGCTATAAAGAGCAAGTGAAGACTTTCTTAAGAGAACAAGCAAGTACTAAAGAACTGATTAGAAGCATTTCTTTTGAAAAAGACAATGAAGCAACTCTAAAAAAACAATTTGAAATTGAATGTATCATTAAAAACGAAGAATTAAAAAACCTTCAGGAAAAGTTAGAGAACAACAAAACAGAAGTCAAAGAATTACAAGAAAAATTCACCACACATTTTGAATTATTAGCCAATAAAATTCTAGAGGAAAAATCCAGTAAATTCACTGCTCAAAATCACGAAAATATTAAATCGATATTGGTTCCTTTACAGGAAAAAATTCAACATTTTGAAAAAAAAATAGAGGACACTCATAAGGAGTCTATTGACTATCACGCCTCGTTAAGACAACAAATAATAGGCTTGGCAGCCTTGAATACAAAAATGAGCAACGAGACATTAAACCTGACCAGAGCATTGAAAGGAGACAGTAAAACTCAAGGAAATTGGGGAGAATTAATTCTAGAACGGGTATTGGAAAAATCTGGCTTGGAAAAAGGCAGAGAATATGAACTGGAAAAAAGTTTTAACGTCAATGATGAAAACAAATCAAGATTGCGTCCTGATGTGATTATCCACCTTCCCGATAACAAAAAGATGATTGTAGATTCTAAGGTCTCCTTAACAGCTTATGAACAATATGTAAATGCTGAAACGGAAGAAGAACAATCTTTACATTTAAAAAATCATTTAATCTCATTGCATCGACATGTAAATCAATTGAGCGCCAAAAAATACGAAACATTGTATGAAATTGAATCACCAGATTTTGTGCTYTTATTTGTACCTATAGAACCCGCATTTGCAATTGCCATAAATGCTGATAATCAATTATACAATAAAGCATTTGAAAAAAACATTGTAATTGTAACTCCTAGTACGCTTCTTGCCACTTTAAGAACCATAGATAGTATGTGGAATAATGAAAAACAACAGCGAAATGCGATAGAAATTGCGAGGCAAGCTGGGGCACTCTATGATAAATTTGAAGGACTCTATCAAGATTTACTTAACATAGGTAAAAAATTGGACGGAGCAAAAGCAGATTATGACAAAGCCATTAACAAATTATCTGAAGGCCGCGGAAATCTAATTTCCAGTGTTCAAAAACTTAAAAATCTGGGTGCTAAAGCAAAAAAAACACTCCCTCAAAACATAGTTTCACAATCAACAGAGGATAAATAAAGTTTGATACCTCATTATTTATCCATATTTTTACTATTGGTTTATTAACCACAATTTAATCATTTACACCTCATATACAACACCTATGGGATAAACGCGCTTATAACATATGGATAAATTTACTGCTTTTTTTAAACAACATGGTTATACAGATATAGAATGTGTAATACTGAATTTGTTTTACTACCAAGAACAATCATCCTATACATTCTTTGAAATAAGAAAAAATACTGGACTCCCAAAAAATATTTTAAACAGGTCTTTAAACCACTTTATCAAAATAAACGAACTCACTTTTATAAAGGATGAAACGAGCCGCAAACGTCTATTTTCAATCCCTGAAAGCGCAATCTTAAAAACCAAAGTAGCCCACTTTAAAATTACCTCCAACTAGTTAATAAAAAATTCTTAAGCAATCAGAAATACTATTCTCGTAGTACTGTACCAATTACTTAAGAAAAAAATTAACCAATTAAAAAACGTTTAGGTAGCTAAGAGTCATTTTAGCATCTATAAATCATCCCCACTCCCCATTTCTTACAAACAATAATTTATAAAACTCATATCTAACCTAGATATATGAAAGTAAAAACACGTCCGTAATTATTTATTATTCAATACCAGCCCCTTGAACAAATTCAGTATTTATAGTTGCAGGTAATTTTCCTGCTGCTTTTTTTACTCCAAACAAAATATCAACCGCTTCTTTTTGAAAAACAGCCGTATTTTCATAGGCTACTAACACCGTCTCAAAAGCTGGAAATGAAAAATCTCTAATGGTATATAAATTTGAAAAAGAAACAAACGTTACCTTATTCTCTTTAGCTATTTTTTGAATCCATTCAGTTGTATTTTTAGAAATTTCCTTAGTCAACCGGTAATTTTTTCGATGGTATGAAACTACGACCTTGTCATATTTTTTTAGTTTTTTCAACAATTCAGGAAGGTGGGTTGCTTTCAAAACTTCTACTTTAGTTTTTGTTTTTAATTCCCTGAGAAATACGTCCTCATATCCATCTCCAAATTTCACATAAGCAATGGTCTCTTGATCACCTTCTAAATACGGAATATTTTCTCCTTCGTTTTTAAGTAATGTAATTGCATTCCTACTCAAAACTTCATTCATTTCCTTATTGGATACATCGGTTAGGTCTTTCACCAAATTATCTGTGATAATAGGGGKATATTCTTCCAATCCCAACTTGAATTTAGCATTCAGTATTTTCTTTACAGAATGTGCCAACCTCTCTTCTGATAGTTGTTTATTTTCATAGGCATCCATTATCAAACCAATGGCTTTAGCTGGATTTTCTGAAAACAACAAAACATCGTTTCCTGCTAGAAAAGCAGCCAAATCAATATCTCCTGGTTGCTTAAAATTAGCCGCTCCTTTCATATTGAGTGCATCGGTAAAAATCAACCCTTTGTATTTCAATTTCTTCTGAAGTAAATCTGTTACAATAGCATAAGATAAAGAAGATGGCAATCCATCTTGGGCTTCCAAACTCGGCACATTCAAGTGTGCCACCATTACACTCCCTACTCCATAATCAAACAATTTTTTAAAGGGATATAATTCTATGCTATCAATCCTTTTAGCATCAAATCCGATGGTAGGCAAGGTTTTATGAGAATCAGAATGCGTATCTCCATGCCCAGGGAAATGTTTTACACAGGCAAGTATTCCCGTAGATTCCATTCCTTGCACAAAAGCCATTGCTTTATCTGCAACTAATTGACGTTCCTCTCCGTAAGAACGCACACCAATAATTGGGTTTTTCGGATTGGTATTTACATCTACTACTGGGGCAAAATTAACATGAATCCCTAAGCGTTTACAGTTTTCGCCTTGTTGTTTCCCTAATTTTTGAATCAATCTATTGTCAGAAATAGCGCCCAAAGTCATGTTATAAGGAAAACGGACAGTACTGTCCAGCCTCATTTTTAATCCCCATTCTGCATCTATACCTATCAGCATAGGAATTTTAGAAASAGCTTGTAAATAATTGGTCATATTGGCCTGTCTCACCGGACCTCCTTGAAAAAAACACAAACCTCCAATGGCCTGTTCTTTTACTAATTTTTCTAGATTTTCAATATGTTTGGCATCTCTATTAGAATAAGCTGCTACCATAAACAATTGGCCCACTTTTTCTTTTAAACTCATCGTTTTATATACGCTATCAGTCCAAATTTCAGCGGAGTTCACTTTAGTAATTTTGACAGGTTTTGTCTGTTGACAAGATATAGTAAGTGCTAGTATAGCTCCAAGTAATAAATTGGTTTTACTCATTTGATATCGGTTTATATACATCTAATACTTTTTTAATACTCTTGTGTTTGGACAGTAATAAAGTAGCTGCATTTTCGTCAATGTTCAATTCTTCCATAATCATAAGTACACCTCTGTTTATAAGCTTTTTATTGGACAATTGCATATGAATCATCTTATTCCCTTTCACACGCCCTAATTGAATCATAACTGCCGTTGAAATCATATTCAATGCCAGTTTTTGAGCAGTTCCTGCCTTCATTCGCGTACTACCGGTAACAAATTCTGGCCCCACAACCAACTCAATTGGAAACTCAGCTTCTTTTGCTACTGGACTCCCTTCATTACAAACGATACATGCGGTCACAATATTATTTTTATTCGCTTCTTTTAAACCACCAATAACATACGGGGTTGTTCCAGAAGCTGCAATTCCAATAAGAACATCTTTATCATTTATGCGGTACTTTTTTAAGTCTTTCCAAGCTAATTTATCATCATCCTCAGCATTTTCTACCGCTTTCCTCAATGCTCCATCTCCTCCTGCAATTATTCCAATAATCCAATCGTGAGAAACTCCAAATGTAGGTGGACATTCAGAGGCGTCTAGTACTCCTAACCTGCCGCTTGTTCCTGCCCCTATGTAAAAAAGACGTCCTCCCTTTTTCATTTTAGGCACAATAATATCGATGAGATTTTGAATGTTTGGAATTTTTTTTTCAATAATAGTTGGCACCGTTTTATCTTCTTGATTCATRTTTTGAAGTAATACTTTGGTGCTCATTTTTTCTAAATCATTGTAATGTGATGGTTGTTCTGTGGTTAGTTTATTTTTCATGTCGGTTTTTCAAATAACAGTTATGCTTACTACNAAAAAAAGTAAGCTACTTATGGTTGTTTACAATCGCCTTTTCTAATAACTAAAGATACAAAAAAGAAGCCCTATATAAGAACAAGGCATAGAATGCCCCTTTGTTATTGCCCAGAGTAATTGTCTTACTCTGGGTTTCAATAACTAACATAATTAAATCAAATAAGGGGAAAATTGCACTATTTTAAATTGCAGGATCTGCAGGTGTGTTCGGGTTGTTCTCTCTTTCATTGTACGGATAAGGGTAATAATTCCTATTTCGTTCAATAATATAGTCACCTCCTGTTGGAATTGTTAAGTTTGGATGAATCCTCCTGGAATCTTCCAATCGCATTCCAGACATAAACAATTCAATGGCTCTATTTTTGAAAATTTCATCCATAATTGCGGCCTTGTCTGTAGCATCTCCAGTCCATTTTCCAAGACCAGCATTAACGTCATAAACATCATCTGTTTTTTCACGCACCATGTCCAAGTATTTAACAGCATTTGGCAAATCGCTTGTCATCGCATAAGCCTCCGCTTGGATCAATAACATTTCTCCAGGAAGAAATACAGGTATCGGTGTAGATTCTGTACTAAAAAACCCGAGCGCATTGTCTACATTGTGCATTCCAAATTCAGTTTCTGACTCATCTACAGATGCCAAGTAAAAAGCAATTCTTCCATCACCTATCTCTGGAATATTTGTTCCAATAAGTCCAAAATTATCTTGAGGTTTGGTATCTGGGCTTTCATTTACTGCAAAGCTCCAAATAGGATTTTTATTAGAAACACCATCATACATCCATTCAGAAGTAGCTTCCAAATCAACATTGTTTGCAGCAGTAATAGCTTCACTATAGTTTCCTGCAAATAAATGATACCTAGCTAAAAATGCATTTAATAAATTGTCTAAATTTAAATCAGGTATAAATGCTAAGAACTCATCAGAAGCAGGATTGGCTGCTAAATCCGATTTAGCACTTTCTAGTAATTGAATACATTCTGCCAATACATCGGCTCTAGAACTAAACAAAGCTTGTCCATCCACATTATTATTTATAGGAGCTTGTTCAAAATTCTGAACTAAATACCCAAGCGTCATCGCCTTAAACCATTTAGCATAAGCAGACAAACCTGCTTTTGTTCCAGGATCCATTTCAATAGTATTAACGTTAGCTAAAATAGATTCTGCCATTCCTTTACCCTTCAATAACCGAGGCCATAACCGATTCAATCCTGCATTTTCACCATTTAACAATGTACCTCCAAGCACTAACTCTGCTGGAGTTACATAAGTCAAAGTATTTCCGAGTTCTCGTGTACTCAACCCAGGAACTTCTACAATAGGACTTAATGTAGACGTTGCAAAATGTTGGGTCATACCTACAGAAATAGAAAGTAATCCAACTTTAGAAGTTAATACTTGATCTTCTGCAGGTCTATTTTCATTCTTAAAATCTGTTTCACAAGCTGTAAAAGCAATCGCACTTAAAACAGCAATACATATATTTTTTATTTTTTTCATCTTTCCTAAAATTAAAAGTTAAAGATTACACCTAATTTAAATACTTGAGGAATAGGTACATTTGCCATATCCTGTCCTCTAGAACCATTAGACTGACTCTCTGTATTCACCTCTGGATCGAAACCATAATAATTATCAATCGAAATTAAATTTGTTCCACTCAGGGTGAATTTAATATTATCTAAATAACTTCTATCCAATTTCAAATTATAACTAAGCGCTACTTCTCTCAGTTTAAAATACGAACCATCTTCAATAAACGATTCAAAAATTCCAAAGTTTGCAGAAGAGGATCCTTTTGGAACTACTCCATTCAATTCATCAGCCGTAAACTTACCTCCTTTAAATAAGTAGGCCATTCTCTTATCCCAACTCATTACTTGATTTCCTTGAGAGATATCCCATTGCATTCTAAATCCGAAATTCTTATATTCAAACTCGTTTGTGATAGATGCCGTATAATCAGGATTTGGATCTCCAATAATCTTTTTTAATGTAGTTCCTGTTGGTTGCCCCTGTGCATCATAATCTTGAACTGCTGTATTTCCTTCATAATGTCCTTTCGCTGTTTGAACATTTCCAGAATCGGTCAATAATTTATTCCCATTAGCATCGGTAGCAAAATAAGTYCCATAAAAYACTCCCAACGGCTGCCCATCTTGTACAACAGAAGTTCCAAACATCCCTATACCGATACGATAATTTGATACATCTTCTACAAGGTTTCTATTTTGACTTAAAATACCCGTTACAGACCATCTAAAGTTTTTATTTTTTATAGGAGTCCCTCTCACTAAAAGTTCGAATCCTTTATTCGTCATATTTGCAACATTTGCATATTCAGAATTAAAACCAGTCGAAGGTGTCAATAATCGATTTAATAAAAGGTCTTCAATTTTTTGATTATAATAGGAAAACTCTACGCTCAATCTACTCTCAAACATAGAAGCATCGAAACCAAATTCAGTTTCAGTTTGTCTTTCTGGTGCCACAACAGCATTTCCTCGAGATGCTTCAGAAACCAATCCTATATTCCCATTGTATTCAGAACTTGCATAATTTGTATATATTTGATAAGCTGGGATTGCAGTTAAGTTACCTGCTTGCCCCCAAGCTGCTCTAATTTTGAATGAATCAAAAGTTTTCCCTAATGAATTCTCCCARAAATCTTCGTCAGAAATAGTGTACGACGAACTCACTTTTGGATAAAACTGCTGACGCTCATCTACTCCAAACGTGGATGCTCCATCAACTCTTCCTGCTAAAGTTAAAAATAATTTATCCTTATAGCCAAAACTTTGCTGTAAGAATCCACCCCAATAAGAAACTTGAGTTCTTTTATCGATACCTCCAGAAGCCGAAGTAGGATCTGTAATTATAATTCCATCAATTGCCAATACTTTATCATTCTCTACTCTAAACAACTGACTCTCTTCATATTGATAACTATAACCAATACCTGTAGTAGATTTTAAATTGTCATTGATATTAAACTGATAACTTGCTGTAATATCGCTATTTACCATATCTGTATTCACTGTTGCTTTTTGAGACAAACCATTAGATTTTGTATTAAACCCATTTGGTATATACAATAGCCCTTCTGAACTTGAATGATCATATCCAAATGTATAATTAATTCTAAATCCTTCGAAAGGCGTCAGTTTTAATTGAACATCACTAATAGATCTCATATTCTTAGTCGTTGCTCTAATTCTGTCAATGGCCTCCACTGGGTTAGCCATCCAACCAATGTTTGGATAATTTCCAAATTCGTCTGGTGCCGGATTGCTAATATTATCGGCAAAAATTATACTGGTAATAGGTCCAAAGTTTTTCCCATTTGGCATATCGTTACTTTTATTAAAAGACACAAAAGAACCTCCAGAGATAGACAACCAATCATTTATTTCTTGATCCAATCTCAATCGCAATGTTTTACGATCAAAATCAGTGTTTTTCACTATTCCACCATTTTTATACTGTGATCCAGAAAAAGAATATTTCGTTTTTTCAGACCCTCCTGTGATACTAATAGCGTTTTCAAAACCTGTGGCTGTTTCAAATATATCGTCTTGGTAATTGTACCTTGTGGCTGGTACTGCAACATCTCCATCCCATTTTAACTGGGCATTATTATAAGGCAATTCTTTACGTAAACTACTCATATTTACACTTGTAGTATAGGTAATTCTAGGAGCTCCTGTTTTTCCTTTTTTTGTAAAAATTTGAATTACACCATTACTTGCTCTTGAACCATAAATCGCAGCAGCTGCGGCTCCTTTTAACACTTCTATACGTTCAATATCATTGGGATTAATATCCACCATTCTATTTTGTGAATACCCTCCTAAATCTATCAATGATGGCGCACTATTATTCATAATTACCCCGTCAATAATGTACAATGGCTCAGAACTTCCTGCAATAGTACTTGCCCCTCTTAAACGRACGGACATTCCTCCTGATGGATTTCCTGAATTTCTACTAATTTGAGCTCCAGCAACTTGGCCTTGCAATGCTTCACCAACACTCACAACGGCTCTAGACTCGCTTAAATCTCCGGCTCCAACAGTTGAAATAGCCGAACCTAATTGCTTTTTAGTGGCAATTCCTGAAGTACCAGTAATAATTACTTCATCCAAACCTAAAAGATCTTCCACCAACTGTACATTTAAACTTTCTGTACTTGAAGTTAACGCAATCGTTTTCGTTTTATAACCAAGAAAACTAAACACTAGATTGTTAGTTTCTCCGCTTTCAGTATTAATAGTAAACTTACCATCAAAGTCGGTCACAACACCGTGATTTGTACCTTTTATAAGTACATTAACACCAGGCAGCGAAATTCCACTCCCCTTTTCAGTTACTGTCCCAGTAATAGTCTTGGATTGCCCAAAGGAATTTTGAACAAAACAGACCATCAGAACGACAGTAAATAGGTAATACATTTTTTTCATAAGATTAAGTTATAAGAGTTAATGATGACGAAGTTAAGAATATATTTCATTTTTGCAAGAAAAAACAGCAAAATTACTAACAATACTCTAATAAAAACAGCAAAATAAAATTAAAACACCCAATAAGCGCAATTAATTAGTGCATAAATGATAATTTTACCTTACTTTAATGGAAATTCTGCAGACAATTATTTAAAACAACGATTTTGAACAAAAAACAACGACATCAAATTATTYTRAAYGAAGTASNCAYTNCACAATAGRGTKCTWTTAACKGATWTAGCAGRMRCWTTRRAWGTRTCMATRGATACWRYRMGGAGAGATGTAAAAGAATTGGATGAACTAAAAAAACTTGTAAAAGTTCACGGAGGAGCAGTTTCAAATGGATTTAATATTTATAGTGATAGAAAGCGCGAAGTATACGAGCTAGACAACAAATCTATCATTGCACAAAAAGGCATTACCTTATTAAATAAAGGAGACGTAGTTCTTATCAGTGGAGGATCTACCAATTTAGAATTGGTAAAACTCATCCCTCAAAACTTAGGGCTGACATTTTTCACTCCAAGCCTCCCCATGGCTATTGAACTGTTAAATAACGCCTCCAAAGATGACGACGTTATTTTTATAGGAGGTAAACTCTCTCGGGGATCGCAACTTGCCACCGGAGGAAGCTCCTTAAATTTATTATCTGAAATAAAGGCGGATATCTGTTTTTTAGGAACTGGATACCTAGATCCCAATGAAGGCATTACAGCCATGGACTGGGAAATAGCACAGTTAAAAAAATCTATGATTAAAGCTTCTCGAAAATTGGTATTACTTACCATTTCGGAAAAATTAAACACTAGCAACCGATACAAAATAYGTGACATCGGCGCTATTCACGCATTGGTAACAGAACTAAAACCTACCGCTAAAGAACTTAACAAGTACAGAGAACGCAACATTCGTTTACTCTAAAAAATATATTTTCTAAAACCTCAACAACAATTAATGAACAACAAAACCATCAGTATTTTAGGTTGCGGCTGGCTGGGATTGCCACTTGCACAGTACCTTATTTCAAAACATTACAAGGTAAATGGCGCCACACGTTCTGAAAACAAAAATGAGCTGCTCATTTCACACGGCATCAAACCATTCAACATCAACACCTCAGATTTAAACAATACAATTACTGGTTTTTTACAATCAGACATATTGATTTGCGCCATTCCTTCAAAAGACCTACACGCCTTTAAAAATCTAATTCATGAAATTGAAAAATCTCCATTAAAAAAAGTAATTTTTATTAGTTCAACCTCAGTATATCCGGCAAACAACAAAACCATTACTGAGTTGGACAACACCAACGATGGGCCTCTAGCGCAAATTGAGAAACTATTTCTTTCAAATACCAATTTAAACACCACCATCTTAAGGTTTGGAGGACTGATTGGACCGAACAGAAATCCTGGAAATTTTTTTAAGACAGGGAGAAAACTCAAAGCCCCAAACCATCCTGTAAACATGATTCACCTGGAGGATTGCATTCACATAATTGAACGCACAATCCAATATAAAAACAGGAACAACGTATTAAACGCCTGTGCAGATACTCACCCCACTAAGCGTGAATTCTACGGACGAATGACACAGTTAGCCCAACAGAAAACGCCACAATTTGACAATAGTTCAACAAGTTCTTTTAAAATAATTTCAAATAACAAGCTAAAAAACCAACTCAATTATACCTTTATATATAGCGACTTAATGCAACTAACGCTACCTGATTTTTGATTGTATACACTAAAAATTAAATCATTAACTTTACTTAATGGAAAAACTTAAAACATATATAGCACTATTTAGAGGGATTAATGTAGGAGGAAAAAACTCCATTAAAATGGCAGTTCTAAAAGAGGCCCTCCAAAACAGTCTATTTATAGATGCTCAAACATACATACAATCTGGGAATTTAATTTTTAAATCCACCCAAAACAATACTAAAATCCTAGCATCAACATTAGAGAGCCTTGTACAAAAAACCTTTGGACATACGATATCAATATTAGTATTGAGCAAGAAATCGTTCAAAAACAGAATTTCAAATAACCCCTTCTTACCCATAGAAGAAGCACATTTTTCCAAAATGTATGTTTCATATGTAATCGATGAAATTTCGATTGATCTCATAGAGAAATTTGCTAAAAAAACACTTTCAGACGACAAATTTCATATCACCAAAAAGACAATTTACACCTTATACGAGAACAAATACAGTGCTTCTAAATTAAATAACAATTTTTACGAAAAGAAATTACAATGTAAAGCCACTACCAGAAATTGGAAAACAAGTCTCAAATTACTGGAAATGGTTAATAATAGTTAAAAATATATTTTTGCAAGAAAACCTTGCAGATACACTGAAAATAATGCTATTTCTAAATAGTCGTTTGGAAAAATATTTGGCATTAAAAATACAAACCAGCCCACAATATAACAAATGCGAGTAAAGCCAACATAGCCATTAAAGGCCAAACAAATTTTAACCACACATTATAATTTACATTTACCATTGCCAAAGAAGGCAAGATAAGGCCTGTAGGTGTAATAAAACTCATCAATCCCATTCCAAACAAATAGGAATTTACAATTTCCTCAGGAGGCACCCCTACCACAGGTGCTAGCGAACTCATAATAGGCATCGTAACTACTGCCATACCTGAAGAAGATGAAATAAACAAGGTCAATACAAAAAACACACCCATCAACACTGGCAAAAATAACATTGGTGGAATTCCCTCTACCAAATTTGTAGCGTTGTACAATATTGTATCGGCAATCATCCCTTCGTTTAGTACAAAAGTCACCCCACGAGCTATACCAATAATAAAGGACACTCCCAATAGATCACGTGAACCTTGAATAAAATATTTTATAAAATTTTGTTCCCCTAATTTTTGCAATACGGCCATTACTACAGCTGCCACTAAAAACAAAGCTGTCATCTCTTTAAACCACCACCCTTGGAAAGACACTCCATAAATCATTATCACAAAAGTAAGTGCAAATAACACCAATAAAAGCCTCGAAGTATTTGTCAATACAGGAACATCTCCTCCATTTTTCACCGATTTAGCAAAAGGATTTTCCAATTTAGTACCATATAATAAAGACTTGGTAGGATCTTTTTTAATTCTATTGGCGTACCTCATAATATACCAAATACACATTCCAGTACCAAAAACCAACATCGCCAAACGGCTAGAAAGTCCAACAGTCCAGTTAATTCCAGCAGCATCCGAAGCTATAATAGTAGAAAACGGATTCACAGTAGAAGCCATAGTTCCAATAGAAGAACCAATGTAAATAACTGCTACTGGCACCACTAAATCATAACCTGCAGCTAGGAAAACAGGCACCAAAATCGGATAAAACGCCAAGGTTTCTTCTGCCAAACCAAAAGTTGTTCCTCCCAATGCTATCAACGAAGTCACTATAATTATCAATATACTTTCGCGTCCTTTTAGCTTTACGGATAAATGGCCCACCCCCTCATCAAAGGCACCCGATTTATTAAATACCCCAATAAAACCACCAATAATCAAGACAAATAAAATCACATCTATAGAATCGTAGATTCCTTTAATAGGAGCATATAAAACATCTAACAAACCTTGTTTTTTTGAATTCACCTCTTGGTAAGTATTCGGAATAGAAATAGGCTTGCTAATTTTTCCACTTTTAAATGTCTCCAAAGGAATGATAATTCCATTTTTAGTTAAAAAATCTTGATTGGCATCAATCGTTTTTCTGCTATCAACAGACTGAATTTCAAAAGTATTGGCATCAGAATTATACGTCATTCGGTCATAACTACCCGCAGGTAGTAACCATGTTGCCAAAGCACTTAAGGCGATTGCAATCATCAAAACAGTATATGGAGTTGGGAACTTAATAGAGAATTTCATTTACATTATTTTATTGAAAACATAATTTTAAGCATCAAAAACTAAACATTCAGCAATTAACACTYGAAATTTCACAAATTATTTGTTTTTTGTTAATTATTTAACGCAAAACTAAACAATTCTAAGTGTAAACTCAACGATTATTTTACATTTTTAAGAGGGCATTGCCCACCGCACAGTCCAAACATTTTTTGACCTTGCAGTACTCATTTTTTAACTGAATCAAGGCTTGTGACTCTAAAGCATTCCGAACCTGCAAATTACATGCTTTAAATTTTGAAATAATGCCATTCTTCTCAGGTTGAATCTGAGAAATAAGCGMAATAATTTCTTCAGAATTAAAAACCCCCAACTGTTTTAAATAACTAATTTTTATAGGAATAATAGTATTTATAATTAGTAAATCAATAAAAGRTTTGGTTAAAACTTTTCGCTTTTTAGCAGCTTGTTTCCCAAAAGTATAATGGTCCTCCCAATACGCCGCTGTTTTAGCTCCTAATATTTCATAAAACCTCTTAACATCCTTTACTGCCATCAATTCAGAAAACAAGTGTTGATTTTGATGGTATAACGCACAAAACTGAGAAATTCTAATTGTTGGAAAATTCATGGGACGCATTCCAAAAAAGGCCAAAGGACTTCCAACACTTTCACTCAGATTGTATTTGCGTTTCAAAAACTGATAAGACTTGTGTAACTCCTTATAATAAGCATCTTCGCAATCCTTATTTAATAAATTTGACTGCCCGTAAAATAAACTTTCCAAAGCCATTTGATCATTACACWCTTTCCTAAATACAGAAAAACCAATGGAACCTGCTAATTCAAACATGGCCTCTCCATTAGATTTTAGTCCAAAATTCTTAGCTAACAATAAAAATAACAGCCCTTCCCAATCAGAATTGGAAGTAGACAGTACTTGTTGTATTAACAAAGATTTGTGTTCCAAACGCTCAAAATACAATCGCTCCATCCAGTGTTCTAACACAAAATCATCCACAAGACCAATACTATCTTGGCAAGGAATCCATGAATGTGACTGCATCATCTTTTCATAATTATCCAATAACACTCTAGAAACAAGTCCCTTTAATTCCAATGTAGGCACCTCGGAATTATCTCCTCTAAAAACAGCTACATCACAATCCCAAACCACGTGTAAAATAACAGRATCATAAGCTTCGTCTATCTCATGATGATGTACATACCAATCAGAAGCACTGACGTGAATTTCAACATTTCCCGCCCATACTTGTCCTTGAATCTCCAGTTTTGAATTAAAAAAATCAGGACCCGCTGTATGTAATTGTTGTCCTACAGCAAAAATGGAAATCTCTTTCCCGTCTGTTGTTTTAAGTTTGGTAGTATCAAATAATGAATACTTCCAAACATAGTGTAAAAACGCCTCTTTCATTCGCATTATTTTAATAAATTTTAGGACTGCAAAACAGAAACAGACTTAGTCACAAGCAATTCCCTGTTCTTAAAACTGCTTTAACAGTGATTTCCCTAAAGGTACAAAATTTAAAAAACAACAAGACTCCAATCAAAATCATCAATATTTATACTATTTTTGAACTTTACTAAATTAAAGGGGATTTATGAATATTTTTTTTCTTTCTCCTTTAAATAACACTACAAATATTCCTAAAATGGACATTATAAAAAGTTTAGAATGGCGCTACGCTACTAAAAAATTTGACGCCTCAAAAAAATTATCTACGCAACAGATAGAGACTTTAAAAGAAGCGTTTAACCTTACTGCTACATCTTATGGCTTACAACCTATTCGCTTGGTTGTTGTATCAAATCAAGCAATGAAAGAAAGTTTGGTTCCACATTCTTTCGGCCAACATCAAGTTGCAGATGCCTCTCACCTATTAGTTATTTGTATTCAAGAACAAATTACAACCAAAGACATCAATGCTAATTTCGACCAGCAACTAGCCGAAAGAAACGTCGAAGAAAAGGACATTGAAGGGTTTCGRAACTTTTTACTTGATTCATTTGACAAGATGACTCTTGACAAGCATCAAGAAATTGGAAAATTGAATGCCTATATTGCTTTGGGTAATTTACTCACCGTTTGTGCGATAGAAAAAATTGATGCCTGTCCTATGGAAGGGTTTATCCCTGCCAAATACGACGAAATTCTAGGTTTAAAAAAATACCAATTAAAATCGGTATTAGCATTACCAGTGGGCTATAGAGACGCAAATGATTTTATGCAAAAGATGGCAAAAATGAGAAAAACACTGGATCAGATTACAATTACTATTGACTAAATTCTATCCAATAAATCGCTTTTAATTTCATTAGAAATAATGTAACTTTACCCTCAAATAAATTTACACTCATGAGTACGGAAATAAGAAATCTTGAACCCAAATCTTTATGGAATCATTTTGCAGATTTAAATGCAGTTCCAAGAGGTTCGAAAAAAGAAGAACGCGTGATTCAATTCATGGTTGATTTTGGTAAAAAATTAAATTTAGACACCATTGTGGACCCTGTTGGTAACGTAATCATAAAAAAACCTGCTTCTCCAGGAATGGAGCACAGAGTAACTACGGTTTTACAGTCCCATTTAGATATGGTACACCAAAAAAACTCAGACACCGTTTTTGACTTTGACAAAGAAGGTATCAAAATGTTAATTGATGGAGATTGGGTAAGAGCAGACGGAACAACACTAGGAGCAGACAACGGTTTAGGTGTCGCATCTATTATGGCAGTTCTATCTTCAAACACCATTAAACATCCAGCTATTGAGGCCTTGTTTACCATCGATGAAGAAACGGGAATGACAGGTGCCAAAGGACTAGAAGCTGGTTATTTAGACGGGGGGATTTTATTAAACTTAGATACTGAGGACGATAATGAAATAGATATAGGATGTGCTGGAGGAATAGATGTTACTGCCACCAGAACCTATAATGAAGTAAACACTTCAAACAGTGGAACTGGATATGCCATTACCGTAAAAGGCTTAAGTGGTGGTCATTCTGGAATGGACATTCACAGAGGATTGGGAAATGCAAACAAAATAATGAACCGAATTTTATTCGAAACACACGATTTTGTACGTATCAATGCTATTAACGGAGGAAGTTTAAGAAACGCCATTCCACGTGAGAGTTTTGCTATTGTGGTAGTTAAAGAAAATAACGAAGCTAAATTTTTAAAATTAGTTAAAAAAGTGAGTAAATCGATTCAAATAGAATTGAAAACCATGGAAGCTGATTTAGAAATTGTTATTGAAAAAACAGACCGTCCAGAAAAGGTAATGACTTCTATCAGTCAAGAATCATTAATTAAAACATTGTACGCAGCTCAAAACGGAGTATATCGCCTAAGTCCAGACATGGAAGATTTAGTAGAAACTTCTAACAATATAGCGCGTGTTATTGTAAAAGATGAATATATTAAAATAGGATGTTTGACACGTTCGTCTGTTGAATCTTCTAAAATGGATTTAGCCAATACCTTGCGTGCTACTTTTGAGCTAGGAGGTTTTGATGTTGAATTTGCAGGATCATACCCTGGATGGCAACCAAATGTGGGATCATCTATCTTAAAAACATTRAAAAAAATATATGCTGATTTATTCGATGAAAAAGCAAATGTAGTAGCATGTCACGCTGGATTGGAATGTGGAATATTAGGAACCAACTACCCAGAAATGGACATGATTTCTTTTGGACCAACCATTAAAGGAGCGCATTCTCCAGACGAAAGAGCCAGTATTAGTTCTACTAAAAAATATTGGAAATTCTTTTTAAAAGTACTGGAAGATATTCCAAGCAAGAATTAATTTCTAAATATTAAAGAGCTTGAATCTACATTCAAGCTCTTTTTTTATAATGTTAACAAATTAGACTTTTATAAATCATTTTTAATTGTATTTTTACGACACAAATAAATAATTTTTTTTCATGGGTAAAATAATCGCCATTGCCAATCAAAAAGGTGGAGTTGGTAAAACCACAACAACTGTAAATTTAGCTGCTGCACTTGGTGTTTTAGAAAAAAAAGTTTTATTAATCGATGCCGATCCCCAAGCCAATGCCTCTTCAGGTTTAGGTATTGATGTTGACAGTATTGAATATGGAACTTACGAAATTCTAGAGCATACTATTACTGCAAAAGATGCTATTATAGCAACAAGTTCTCCGAATGTAGATTTAATTCCAGCACATATTGATTTGGTGGCAATTGAAATAGAATTGGTAGATAAAGAAAACAGAGAGTATATGTTACGTGAGTCTTTAAAAGATGTGCGTGACGATTATGATTATATTTTAATCGATTGCGCTCCTTCTTTAGGATTAATTACCTTGAATGCTTTATCAGCTGCCGACTCCGTAATTATACCAATCCAATGTGAATATTTTGCACTGGAAGGATTAGGGAAATTATTAAATACGATTAAAAGTATTCAAAAAATTCACAATGCAGATTTAGACATCGAAGGATTATTATTAACTATGTTTGACTCTCGATTAAGACTTTCAAACCAAGTGGTAGAAGAGGTGACTAAACACTTTCAAAACATGGTGTTTAAAACCATTATCCAACGAAATGTACGCCTAAGTGAGGCTCCAAGTTATGGAGAAAGTATTATTTCTTACGATGCTACAAGCAAGGGTGCGGTAAATTATATTAATTTAGCCCACGAAATATTAAAAAAGAATAAATAAACAAGATGGCAAAGGCAACACGAAAACAAGCTTTAGGAAGAGGATTATCTGCATTACTTAAAGACCCGAGTGACGAGGTGATTTCAGTGAAAGACAAAAATGCCGATAAGGTTGTTGGGAATATTATTGAAATAGATTTAGATGCTATAGAGGTAAATCCCTTTCAGCCTCGAAGTTATTTTAATGAAGAAGCCTTGACAGAACTTGCACAATCTATCTCAGAGTTAGGGATTATCCAACCAATTACTGTTCGTAAATTGTCTGCAAGTAAATTCCAACTTGTTTCTGGAGAGCGAAGGTACAGAGCCTCTAAACTCATTGGAAACACAACCATTCCATCATACATTCGTATTGCGAATGATCAAGAAATGCTTGAAATGGCCTTGGTTGAGAACATTCAACGTAAAGACTTAGACCCTATTGAAGTTGCCATTTCCTACCAACGATTAATAGATGAGATAAAGTTAACCCAAGAACAAATGAGTGTAAGAGTTGGTAAAAAAAGATCGACAATTACCAACTATTTACGTTTGTTAAAGCTAGATCCTATTATTCAAACAGGAATGAGAGACGGCTTTATTTCTATGGGACACGGAAGGGCATTAATTAATATTAATGACACCGACATTCAATTGGGGATTTATGAAATCATTTTAGAACAAAAACTGTCTGTACGTCAAACAGAACAAATAGTAAAAGATACCAAAGAAGGAAAAACAGGAGKAAGTAAAGCGCCAAAAGAAACCCCTGAGCTCCCAGCTTTTGTTCAAGACAATATCAAAACCTTTAACACGTTCTTTGGACATAGAATAGACATCAAAGTTTCAGAAAAAGGAAAAGGAAAAATTACTATTCCTTTCCATTCTCAAGAAGATTTTGAACGTATTAAAAAATTATTACAATAGTGCATTACAATAAAACATCCATCGTCCTATTGTTGCTAATAGGACTTTGTTCTTTAACAGGGGTTGCACAATCAAAAGTAACAACTCCTAAGGACTCTATTAGTCCTAGTATTTTGCCAAACCCATACAAGCCTTTGGCACCCGCTAGAGCTGCATTTTATTCTGCCGTATTACCTGGATTAGGTCAGGCTTTTAATGGAAAATATTGGAAAGTACCCATCGTTTACGCTGCTTTAGGAACCTCTGTATATGCCTATAGTTTTAATAATACCAACTACAAAAAATACCAAAAAGCATTTAAACTTCGGGAAAACGGAAAAGTAGATGACTTCGACGGATTAGAGGGGCGTCCTTTTTTAACTGTTGATGCCTTGGAACGCGCTCAAAAATCATATAGAAAAGACAGAGATTTATCGTTGCTTGCCGGTGTTGGAATATACGTACTTCAAATAGTTGAAGCCAGTGTAAATGCACATTTATTGCAATTTAACGTCAACGAAAACTTAAGTTACGGACCACAATTCACCCTAGATCCTGTTACTCGCAATGCCGTTGTAGGTGCAGGACTTAATATCAAATTTTAACAGCTACATTAACTACCGTTAAATAGCTAATCCTTATAATACGGGAACATACAAAACTTATATACAAGCTGATGAAAATAGCATTATTAGGATATGGAAGAATGGGTAAAACCATCGAACAAATTGCCCTCAAAAGAGGCCATACGATCGTATTAAAAATTGAAGACGGATCGGATTATGACATATCAAAAGCCGATGTGGCCATAGATTTTAGCATTCCAACAGCTGCCTTTAAAAACATCACKACTTGTATACAAAACAATGTACCAGTTGTTTCTGGAACTACTGGATGGTTGGAAAACTACGAAAAAGCTGTAACCTTATGCAAAGAAAAAAAAGGAGCGTTTATTTATGCTTCCAACTTCAGTTTAGGAGTCAATATCTTTTTTGAACTCAATAAAAAATTGGCCAACATGATGAAATCATTGGATCAATACAATGTGTCCATGGAAGAGATTCATCACATTCAAAAACTGGATGAACCTAGTGGAACTGCCATTACTTTAGCCGAAGGAATTATTGAAAACAGCTCAAAAAACAATTGGATTTTGGGAGCTTCTGACAATCGACAAGAAATAGGTATAAAAGCATTACGCCAACCTGATGTTCCGGGAACCCATAGCGTGTTTTACGAATCGGAAGTTGACAATATTACTATCAAACACACGGCACACAACCGACAAGGTTTTGCATTAGGCGCCGTTATAGCAGCGGAGTGGCTACAAGACAAAACAGGAACATTTACTATGAAGGACGTGTTAGGAATTTAACACCTTTATAACAGACATATCAAACTATTATTTTCATCTTTGAATACATTATAAGAACAATATTATGACATTATCAGCGTGGTTTATCTTTTTTCTAATCATCCAAGTAGTCCATTTTCTAGGAACCTGGAAATTATATGTAAAAGCAGGTAAAAAAGCATGGGAAGCAGCTATTCCTGTCTACAATGCCATTGTTTTAATGGACATTCTAAATCGTCCAAAATGGTGGACAATTTTACTGTTTGTCCCAATAATCAATCTTTTAATGTATCCCGTAATTTGGATAGAAACCGCTCGTAGTTTTGGAAAAAACTCACGTCTTGACGGCTTTTTATCAGTGGCTCTCTTAGGATTTTACAGCTATTATATTAGCTATGCTAYCGAAGYAWCATACATTAAAGACAGAAGTTTAACTTCAAAATCTGAGTTGGGAGAATGGGTTAGTTCGATCGTATTTGCAGTTATTGCTGCCACTTTAGTTCACACCTACGTAATGCAACCTTACACCATTCCAACTTCATCTTTGGAAAAATCCTTATTAGTAGGTGATTTCTTGTTTGTAAGTAAATTTCACTACGGCGCTAGAACTCCAATGACAACAATTGCAGCTCCAATGGTACATGACTCATTGCCTTTTGTTGGTGCAAAATCATATTTAAAGAAGCCTCAATTACCTTATTTTAGAATCCCAGGATTTCAGGATATAAAACGCAACGAAATAGTAGTTTTCAGTTGGCCTGTGGATACCGTGCGATTTTTTAGAGATTATTCAGGAATACATGTTGATAAGCCTATTGACAAAAAATCAAATTATGTAAAACGCTGTGTAGGTATTGCTGGAGATTCTCTTGCTGTTAAAGATGGATATGTGTACATTAATGGTACAAGAACCAAATTACCTTACCGTGCCAAACCTCAATATATTCACCAAGTAGTTGCTACAGCAGATTTTAATCCTTATAGTTTAACTTCTCGCTATGAATCTACCGAATTAGGAGGAGGTAAAAATGGCATTTATACCGTAAACTTAACCGATGCCAATGCCGCTAAATTGCGTAACAATCCATCTATAAAAAGTGTAATCAAACAATTAGCCCCTGCAGGTACATACGACAAACGAGTGTTTCCACACAGTGAACAATACCCTTGGAGTACTGACAATTTCGGTCCAATTTACATTCCAGAAGAAGGAAAAACAGTGGCTTTAACAGCTGCAAGTATTCCTTTTTATAAAAGAATTATTGAAGAGTATGAACATAACAATTTGACAATAGATGGAGACACCTACTATATCAATGGAAAAGCAGCGACTGAATATACCTTTAAGCAAGATTATTATTGGATGATGGGAGACAACCGTCACAATTCAGAAGACGCTAGGGCTTGGGGCTATGTTCCTTACGACCATGTTGTAGGTAAACCRGTATTTATATGGTTTAGTTGGGATAGCAATGCAAAAGGATTGGCAAATAAAATACGTTGGGATCGCGTATTTACAACTGTGCATGGCGATGGAAAACCATTTTCGTACATCTATGTATTCTTAGGAATATTAGTATTGTACTTTGTTGGAAGTACTATTCTCAAACGAAGAAAAGAAGAAAACTAGGATGTCAAAAACATCCCTTTTGTATCCAGGATATTTAGGATCGATTGCCCACTATGCAGTAGTGGCGCAATCTGATGCTATTGTTTTTGAAACAGCTAGTAATTTTATAAAACAAAGCTACCTCACCCGCTGCTATATTGCAACTGCAAACGGAAAACAAGTACTTAGTATCCCTGTGCTTCGTCCAAAAGAAAAAGGAAAACAACTCTTAAAAGATGTGCTGATAGATTATAGAAACAACTGGCAACAAACACATCTTCGCAGCATACAAACAGCTTATAGGTCTTCTCCATTTTATGAATTTTATGAAGATGATATCATACCTCTTTTCACTAAAAACTATAAATTTTTATTAGATTTTAATTTAAAAGCGCACGAAATATTAATGGAATGCCTCCAATTAAGTATTCCTTCTTCTAAAAGTACTGTTTTTGAATTAAACCCATTACAATACAACGATATCCGATTTTTAATTGATGCTAAAAAGGAGGTCTCTGCAAATTTCGACCCCTATTTTCAGCTTTTTGATGACAAACATGGGTTTCAAAAAAACTTAAGTATCCTTGATCTTATTTGTATGGAAGGTCCAAATGCCATAAGTTTTTTAGAGAATGTTGATCTTTCAAACTTAAAATAATGGCGTATCTACAGCCAATAATCCATTACAGTATGCATTTTTTAGTCCCCGGACTTATAGCATATTTGTTTTTTAAAGACTGGAAAAAAGCCTGGCTTATTTTGACCCTTACCATGCTGGTAGATTTAGATCACTTATTGGCCTCCCCTTTTTTTGATCCAGGAAGATGTAGCATCAATTTTCATCCATTGCACACGTATTATGCCATGGTGATATATGTACTTGGTTTATTTTTCAAAAAAACAAGAATCGTTTCTGTAGGTCTTCTTTTTCATATGCTTACTGATTATATTGATTGTAACCTCTCGTTTCTTACATAGCATTTTTTCTCTGTAAGTAATTTTGAACTATCGAAAAAACGTAGAGAAATATTTCTAATAAATATAAATAATACTCCTTATCCCCAAACAAAAAAAAAGCCTCTTGATCACTCAAGAGGCTTCCTTATTACACACGGTTTTAATAGAATACCAAAACCATCACTTGTAAATATATTTACTAGTATTATCTAGTTAACTTTCTATATTTGATACGTTTTGGCATTAAATCACCACCCAAACGTTTCTTTTTGTTTTCCTCATAATCAGAGAAACTTCCTTCAAAGAAATACACTTCAGAATTCCCTTCAAAGGCTAGGATATGCGTACAGATACGATCTAAGAACCATCTATCGTGACTAATTACCACGGCACAACCTGCAAAATTATCTAAACCTTCTTCCAAGGCTCTAAGTGTATTGATGTCCAAGTCGTTTGTAGGCTCATCCAATAACAATACATTTCCTTCTTCTCTCAAGGTCATGGCCAAGTGCAAACGGTTACGTTCCCCTCCCGAAAGCATGTTTACTTTCTTATTCTGCTCTGAACCTGCAAAGTTAAAACGACTTAAATAAGCACGTGAATTCACTTGCTTACCACCCATCATAATTAACTCTTGCTCGTCTGAGAAGTTTTGCCAGATTGTTTTTTCTGGGTCAATATTAGAATGACTTTGATCTACATAAGCAATTTTCACAGATTCTCCGACTGCAAATTCTCCTTTATCAGCTTTTTCCTCACCCATAATCATTTTGAAAATGGTGGTTTTACCCGCTCCATTGGGACCAATAATTCCTACAATTCCTGCTTGAGGTAAGCTAAATTCTAAATTGTCGTATAATAATTTGTCTCCAAACGCTTTTGAAACTCCTTTCGCATCAATAACACTGGTTCCCAAACGAGGTCCATTAGGGATAAAAATCTCTAATTTCTCATCCATTTTATTTTGATCTTGGCTCATCATACTATCATAATTTGCCAACCTAGCTTTGGATTTTGAATGACGTCCTTTTGGTGCCATACGTACCCATTCTAACTCTCGTTCCAATGTTTTTTGACGTTTGGAAGCCGTTTTAGATTCTTGTGACAATCGTTTTGCTTTTTGTTCCAGCCAAGTAGAGTAATTTCCTTTCCAAGGAATTCCTTCTCCCCTATCCAATTCTAAAATCCATCCAGCTACATTGTCCAAGAAATAACGGTCATGCGTTACAGCAATTACTGTTCCTTTGTACTGTTGTAAATGATGCTCTAACCAATGTACAGATTCAGCATCCAAGTGATTCGTAGGCTCATCCAATAACAATACATCTGGTTGTTGCAATAACAATCTACATAAAGCAACTCTTCTGCGTTCCCCTCCAGATAAATTCTTGATAGGTGTATCACCTTCTGGAGTACGCAAGGCATCCATGGCAATTTCTAATTTTGTATCCAATTCCCAAGCATCTAAGGCATCAATYTGATCCTGTAATTCTGCTTGACGATTCATYAACTTCTCCATYTTATCAGCATCAGAATACACTTCTTCYAAGCCRAACATRTCGTTWATCTTATTGTATTCGTCCAAAACAGCYACYGTTTCTGCYGCTCCTTCACGTACWATTTCWATWACTGTTTTAYYGTCGTCCAAAWAYGGCTCTTGAGAYAAATACCCYACWGAATAATCTTGAGAAAAAACCACATCTCCTTGATAGTTGGTTTCCAATCCTGCAATTATTTTTAAYAAGGTTGATTTTCCCGAACCATTCARTCCTAGAATACCAATYTTRGCTCCATAGAAGAAGCTCAAATAAATGTTTTTCAACACAGGCTTGTTAGCACTTGCATAAGCCTTGGTTACTCCAGACATGGAGAATATTATTTTTTTATCGTCTGCCATTTTTATCTTATTTTATTTCTTGAATTGCAAAAGTACGGAATTTCGAGCACAAAAAAACACCTCAACTTATTGAGGTGTTTTGAAAACTTAGAAAGTAATTTTTCAGGTGTTTTTATCTCAATTTTTTTAATATTTTTTTCATTGTTTTTTCTCCCAACTCATAAGAATCTAAATGAATGTTTCCCATTCCTATATCATGTTCTTCAGTAATATTTACATCTCCCGAACAGGCCATCTCAAAATATACATTTTTATTTTCTAAATCCAACACCTTCATAAATGATATTGCTCCGGACTTCGTATCACTATTTAACTTGTAATCTGAACCTGCAACAATATCACGCGACTCTCCCATATACATTGTTTTAGTCAATACTAAAAAGTGGTACCCTTTACAAATAGCTGCCAATAACTCAATTTCTTCAAGCCCATTATCATAATTTATATTAAAGGGAAACTTTTCTCTTCCTTTACCATCCTTTAGATATCTTGTTTTGGTTACATTATCTTTTAACTTTTGTTTAAAAAAATCAAAAACATACTCCAGTTCACCTCCCCTAATATTTTTTTTAAAAGTTGTTGGAGCTATTAKGAATTTCCCTTGACTGAAGTCTATCTTCTTTGCAATGGTGAGGTATTCATATTTATAACTTGTAGGATTAAACATAATACCATCTGGAAACAATATGGAACATGATGAAATAAAAAACAATAACATGATTAATTTAAAACTCTTCATAGTAATTTTTTTTAATGAATATCAAAAACTATTCCCTAAAAAAACACCCCAATACCTTGAGGTGTTTTGAAAACTTAACTTATACCAAATACATTTCCGAATGACGGTTTAGAAATAGAATTATTTTTTCTTTTGGCTAGGCGAAAAATCTAAGGATAGCCATAGCTATCGTTCTATTTTTCAACAACGATAAAACATAAAATAAACTATTTATATCGGTTATTTAGGATTGTTTTTGGTATCACCATACAATCGACTAAAATTGTGCTGCTTCTGTAGAACCATTCATTGCTACAGTAGATGATTTTCCTGCGGTTACCGTGTTTTGAACGGCATCAAAATAGGTAGTTCCAACAAATCCTTGATGCTTTACAGCATTGAATCCGTCTTTTTGCAAGGCGAATTCACGCTCTTGCAATTCAGAATACCCTGCCATTCCACGTTCTTTATAGGCTTTTGACAATTCGAACATACTGGTGTTCAAGGCATGGAATCCTGCTAGGGTAATGAATTGGAATTTATACCCCATAGCTGCCAAATCTTCTCTAAATGTTTCCATTTCAGCTACAGATAGTTTCGCTGCCCAGTTGAAACTAGGAGAACAATTATAGGCCAGTAATTTCCCAGGGAATTCTTTGTGAATGGCTTCTGCAAATTCACGTGCAAATTCCAAATCTGGATTGGAAGTTTCCATCCAAATTAAATCSGCATAKGGTGCGTATGACAAACCACGGTCAATTCCTTGTTTGATACCATTGTTTACATAGAAAAAACCTTCTCCACTGCGTTTACCAGTAATAAACTTATGATCTCTTGGATCTATATCGCTTGTAATTAAAGAGGCCGCATCTGCATCGGTTCGTGCAACAATCAAGGTAGGTGTATCTGAAACATCTGCTGCCAAACGTGCTGCAATTAGTTTGTTGATGGCTTCTTGAGTTGGCACAAGTACTTTTCCTCCAAGGTGTCCACATTTTTTGGCTGATGACAATTGATCTTCAAAATGAACACCGGCTGCTCCGGCTGCAATCATACCTTTCATCAATTCAAAAGCATTTAGGTTTCCTCCAAAACCAGCTTCTGCATCTGCCACTATAGGCACTAAATAGTCGATTTTGTTTGCATCGCCATTCACACATTGAATTTGATCGCGTCGCAAAAGCGAGTTGTTAATTCGTTTTACCACCATGGGTACGGAATTGGATGGATACAAACTCTGATCTGGATACATTTCTCCACCCAGATTGGCATCTGCTGCCACTTGCCATCCGCTTAAATAGATGGCATCCAACCCAGCCTCAACTTCTTGTACGGCTTGATTTCCTGTGAGTGCTCCCAAACCAGCGACAAAATCTTGATTATTTAATTTTCTCCACAACTTTTCCGCTCCCATACGTGCCAATGAATGCTCTATATGATAAGAACCACGTAATTTTACTACTTCTTCTGCGGTATAAGGTCTTTTAATTCCTTCCCAGCGTGGATTTGTTGCCCAATCTCTTTTTAATTCTTGGATTTTCTCTAGCGTTTTCATAAGTTTGTTTGAATTTAATTTTTAAAAATTATTTTTGCTGAATCACCCTCTAATTTTGCCGTTTTTGGGTGGTTTTTTTTACACCAAATAAAGTTCCAAATGACCATTTATAAATAAAAAGAAACTATTTACTCCTGACATTTTGTATTTATTTTAGTTTTATAGAATTTCGTACGCTTTAAGCGTTAGAAACTCCTCGTATATTTCCGATATTACGAAGCTATCAAATAGCTCAATTCCCTCGTCAAATCTACCTTGACTAAAGCGTTCTTCTCCTAACATATTTTTAATTTTATCAATTTCTTCTTTTAATAACTCTTTGTATAATTCCATCGTAAATTTCCGTCCATCTTCCAATCTGACTTTGTGATGAAGCCATAACCACAACTGGGTTCTAGAAATCTCTGCCGTTGCTGCATCTTCCATCAAATTGTAAAGTGCTGCCGCTCCTACTCCTCTGAGCCAAGACTCAACATATAAAATTCCTACATTTATATTCTCTCGAACCCCTTTTTCTGTGACCGTACCTCGAGGCTGTTCCACCAATTCCATTTCAGTAATGTTGAGATCCAAACGTTTGTTAGAAATTTGATTGTCCTGAGGCATGTATTTATCAAAAACATCTAAAGCTATTTTTACCAATCCTGGATGTGCTACCCATGTACCATCATGTCCATTTTTAACCTCTCGCAACTTATCATTGAGTACTTTATCAAAAGCTTTGTTATTTGCAGATTCATCATTTTTTACAGGAATCTGCGCCGCCATCCCTCCAATAGCATGCACGTTTCTTTTGTGACAACGTTGAATTACACGTAGTGAATAAGCCTCCATAAATGGAGTAGCCATCGTAATCTGCGCTCTGTCTGGCACTGAAAACCCAGGATGGTTTCTAAACTTTTTGATGTATGAAAATATATAATCCCATCTACCACAATTTAATCCTGCCATATGATTTCTGAGTTCGTAAATAATTTCATCTATTTGAAAACTCGCTGTGATGGTTTCTATCAATACGGTAGCCTTGATGGTTTTTTGAGCGATCCCTACATAACCTTGACTAAATTCAAAAACTTCGTTCCACCATCTCGCCTCTAAATAATGTTCTAATTTAGGTAAGTAAAAATAAGGCCCTGATCCATTGCGAATCAATTGTTTCGCATTGTGAAAAAAGTACAATCCAAAATCAAACAACGATGCTGAAAATTCCTGATCATTAACAAGCACATGCCTTTCGTTCAAGTGCAAGCCTCTAGGACGAACCAATAAAGTAGCAATGGCATCCTTCAATGCATATTTTTTTCCTGCCTCATTGGTGAAATCAATTTGACGATTGATGGCATCTTTTAAATTAACTTGGCCTTCCAAATTATTTTTCCATGTAGGTGCATTGCTATCTTCTAAATCTGCCATAAATACTTTGGCACCAGAATTTAGTGCGTTCACAATCATTTTTCTGTCTACTGGCCCTGTAATCTCTACGCGCCTATCTAACAAGTCTTTTGGTAAGGGGGCTGCAACCCAATCTCCCATCCTAATTTGTGAAGTTTCTCTTGGAAATTCTGGAAATCTACCCGAATCAAAAATACCTTGCTGCTTTTCTCTTCTTTCCAATAGTTCCAATCTCTCTGAATTAAATTTCTCATGCAAACAGACTAAAAATCCCAAGGCATCAGCAGTTAAAATTTCAGGGTAATAATTTTTAATACCTTTCGTAAAAGATATATTTTGAACGTTAATTTCAGTCTCGTTTTTCATAATTATCTAGTTTATTTTAAACAATTTAGAGGACTATTATTCTCTTTCTTAAAACAAACATACAAAAAAGGATTTAATAAAACAAGCGAACGTTCGCTAAAACTTAATCGTCCACTTATTTTTATTATTTCGCTAAAAACCATATCTTTGAAATATGAATATTGAAGCAGCATACATTCGAATAATTTTTGGATTAAAATTAAAGCAAATAAGAACCGAAAAAAAACTTTCTCTTTTCGGGCTTTCCAAACTTACAAATATCTCAAAATCATACCTTAACGAGATAGAGAAAGGAAAAAAATATCCGAAAACAGATAAAATCGCCGTCCTATCTAATAGTTTAGATGTATCTTATGATGATATGGTATCGCTCAAATTGGATAAAAATTTGGCTCCTTTGGGTGAAATCCTACAATCTAACATCCTTAAGGAAATTCCTTTGGAGTTGTTTGGCATCCAAGAATCGGATTTAATAGACATTATTTCTAACGCTCCGGCTAAGGTCAATGCTTTTATAAGTACTTTGATAGAGATCGCACAAAATTATAATTTGTCTAGAGAGAGTTTCTTCTTAGCAGCTTTAAGATCTTATCAAGAAGCGCATAATAATTATTTTGAGGACATTGAACTGGCTGTTAAAAAATTCACCAAAGCCTACCAAATAAACAGCACAAAGAAAATAAATAGTTCAGATTTAAAAGAAATTTTAATCGAAGAGTTTGAATACACCATATTAAAAGACGGCTTGAAAGATTACGACAACTTAAAAGAACTACGTTGTATTTTTATTCCAAAAACCAAGACCTTACTATTGAGTAATACCATTGATGAGTCTCAAATAACTTTTATTTACGCCAAAGAAATCGCCTATAATTACATGAACTTAGACGAACGTTTGTATACTTTTCCATGGATAAATTTTGATTCGTTTGATCAAGTTCTCAATAATTTTATGGCTTCCTATTTTGCAGGAGCATTGATTATTCCTAAAAAAGCGATTGAAAAACAATTGACACGTTTTTTCAAATTAGAATCGTGGGATGCGGCAGTTTTTAATAAAATGATTACAAAATTTACGGATTCCCCAGAAACATACCTTCAAAGATTGACAAATATTTTACCTAAGTCTTTCAATTTAAAAAACCTCTTCTTTATCCGTTTCACAAATAAGATAGGACAAACACGTTATCATTTAAGCAAGGAGCTACACATCACCCAACAACAACCACCGCATGCAAACGAAGTGCATGAGCATTATTGTAGAAGATGGATATCCATTCACACTTTTAACGGACTGAAAAACGATCCTGAAAATCCCATAAAAACAGATCTTCAGATTTCGTTTTACCCAGAAAACAACTCGAGTTATTTGGTTATAACCTCTGCCACTAGCGACCCTTTCAAAGAAAAACACAACAGAAGTATCAGTATCGGTTTGCTAATTTCAACACAGTTAAAAAACAAATTACAATTTTTAAAGGATGAAAATATCATCACCAAACATGTTGGGGTAACTTGCGAACGCTGCGCTATAAAAAATTGTGACGAACGTGTTTCAGAAGCTACCGAATTGATAAAAGCAACCAAACATGCTGAAATTGAAATGGCGGTAATGGAGATTATTCAGAAATTTTCTTAAAAAGAATTTTACGATGCCAAAAACCCCATTTTTCCTTCTTGAAAATCTCGCATGGCTTCCATAATCTCTGTTTGTGAATTCATCACATAAGGACCATAACTTGCCACAGGCTCCCCTATCGGAGTAGCAGAAAGTATTAATAATTTACTTTTATGTGTAGCTTTTACAGCAATTCTATCTCCATCGGAATTAAATACAAGCAATTGAGTTTCATTTAAAGATAGCGTTTCGGTATCGTTCACAAGTACCTCTCCATGAATCAAATATACCAAAGAGCTTTCTTCCTTTCCTAAGAGGATTTCATCCTTTCCTCCCACTTCCAAGTCTACCATCAATGCATTTACAAGTGTTTGTGTTTGAATCAAACCCTGCGTATCCTTATACGTTCCTGCAATATTTTGAATTTTCACTTTTCCATCCACTGAAACTTTTACTGGCATATCGTCAACTTTTACATGTTGATAATTTGCTGGCATCATTTTTTTAGCAGCAGGCAGGTTCAACCACAATTGAATYCCTTCTAAAACACCTCCCTTTTCCACAAATGCTTTATCGGGGCCTTCTGCATGAATAATTCCTCTTCCCGCTGTTGTCCATTGCACATCTCCCGCTTGAACCAAACTTTCGTTCCCCAAAGAATCTCTATGCAATTGTTCTCCCTGAATCAAAAAAGTAATTGGCTCAAAGCCTCTGTGAGGATGGGGCCCAAGATCAAAAGGATTGCTCTCTGCACTTATCTGATATGGCCCATAATGATGAAGTAGTAAAAATGGATCTACGTGATCCAATCCTTGACTTGGTATTGGTTGTCGAAGGCGAATAGGTCCCATATGTACAAAATCGCTATTCCCTTTATACTGTATTGTTTTATATGTTTTCATGTGTTTAAAATTTTGTAATTAGGTAAAAATATTTCAAAATTTGAGAACCCATGTGAGCACTCGTTACACTCGTTCTCACATAAATTTATTTTAATCATACCCTTGGGGGTATTTTTTGATTAAAAAAATTCATGTTCGTTTCATGTGTTTAAAATTTTGTAATTGAATATAAATATTTAAAAATTCGAGAAACCATGTAAGCATTCGTTACACTCGTTCTTACATCAGTTTATTTTAATCATACCCTTGATGGGTGTTTTTTGATTAAAAGATTACATGTTTGTTTCATGATTATTTAATTTTAAATTTGATAAAATAAGCTGTACTTCTCCTGTTCCTTTTTAGGAGGAATTGAAAATTTACATTAAAATAGAAGTGTTACCTTATTTTATCTAGAATTACATTTAACAACTTGGCATCTTCGTCAGAAATATTTTTCAAAGTATCTACATGCTGCTTATCGTCTATTTGAGACAGCAATTCCAAGCCCTCCGAAGTGATTTTTACATACACCACTCTCCTATCGGTATCACATCGAAGACGTTCTATCAATGTTTTTTTACACAGTTTATCCATTAACCTAGTTGCGTTGGGCGCTCTTTCTACCATACGTTTCTTTACCTCCTGTACAGTTATTGGCTTTTTAGCCCCTCTTAAAATACGCAGTACATTAAATTGCTGAATTGTTAAATTATACGGCTTCATCCAATCGTTCGCAATCGCCTCTAACCAATGCGAAGTAAACTTGATATTTATAATCGCCTTTAATTTTTCAGATGTAAAATTTGCGTTCAATTCCTCTGATAGATTTCCCATAACTGTRTATTAGTTTGTAAAATTAAGAAATCCATCCTACCCTACAAAACCAATTTTAGAATGGCTGCCATCACAAAAAGGTTTATTTCCCGAAGATCCACACCTACAAAAGGCWGTGATTTTTTCTTTTAGTACCACYTCTCCRTCAATTCCTGTAATTTCTAATGTACCATGTACCAATARCGGYCCATTCTTTTTTAAACTGATTTTTGTTTTYGGCTGTTCCATATTATTTGTRTTTATTGATTCCGWAACTATMGACAAAGCWCCAGACRGGCARCTAYTTACCTGTCCTATAATTTTTTTAGCAATGGCTCCTTCTAATTTTATCCATGGTTTTTTTTTAGGATTGAAGACTGCAGGCAATTCATGCCAACACTTTTTTGAATGTATACAGCTTGCTGGCTTCCATTGCACAACCAATCCGTCTAAGGAGTATTTTTTTTTACAATTTCTTTTTCAATAACCTTGTTTTTAAATTGTGACAAACTGCTTTAAAAATCACACCTCCAAAACCCTCCATACAAAAGTTCCATAAAAAACAATGTCTGCGAAAAGTAACAACCCCTACCATTGCGTGCTTTTTTCTACATACTAGAAAGTATGCTGCCGAAATTGCATCGCGCAGTTCCGCATGTCTTTTATCCTTTTACTGATTTTTAACAAACGCGAGATCGAAAACCTATTTTATTTAACAACAGCAATACTTATTCTTTACAAGGCCTTTTCAAATGATTTCACTTTCATCAGTAATTCAGCTTTTAAGGCATTATCTACAATATCATCATTTTTAAAATTATCAAAAAACGATGGTAGTGAAAAACTCTCCACTACAGTAGCTCCTAAATGTGGGAACGACCCCAAGGCGGTTGCCATTACTGTGGCTCCTCCTCTTGCTCCAGGTGATGTAGACAATAATAACATCGGTTTTTTCTTCCAAATAGAACCGTCTACTCTAGAAATCCAATCCATCACATTTTTAAAGGCAGCAGCATAGGAACCATTGTGTTCCGCTAACGACAGTACAAACGCATCTGTAGCTTTAAACTGTTCACTTATTTTAAGCACATCTGCAGGGATCCCTTTTTCTGCTTCCAAATCTACCGAAAACAGTGGGATTTGGTATTCATTCAAATCCAAGGATTCAATTGTTATATTCTCCATCAATTCAGCTGCATAATTTGCAAATTCTTTATTGATTGATTTTTGACTACTACTTCCTCCTAAGGTAATAATTTTCTTATTCATTTGATCTATTTTATTAGTTAGTATATCCACAACTACCTCTGAGTACAGCGATAAAACACTTATTTAATTCAACCCGAGATAGGAAATGCATCTTTTATATGCATTTACAATTTAATTACAACGCTTCAACTAGCACAGTATCAATTATGCATTAAACAACTTTTTTCCTGTAAAATACGATATTAATAATAAAGTCATGGCTATTATTGCTCCCATTTGTTCGCCATCGCTGATCATAACATGGGCAAAAAAGGCCAGTATGAATTCAAAAAACAACGCTGCATACGCCCATTCTTTTAATCGTGATTGCTTWTGACTTAGCAAAACCACTACGGCACTTACCTTGGCAACTACTAAGGGGTATATCAAATATGTAGGATAGCCAAACCCTTCAAACATTCCTTGAATAGCTTCGTTGTTAAACACATACATCCCTGAACTCATCAACAGCATTAAACTCAACAATCCTGTCGAAACCCAATATCCAATTTTAATTTTTTTCATCTTATTTGTTTAAATTACAGTGCAAATGTACAACAAAAAATTATACTTACCTAGGGAACTAATTCCATGGGTGATATTTTAACAATAATTAACAGGATATGAACAATCACTTTTTTATTTTTGTACATTAGCCACGTATAAAAAGAATCTATGGATATCAAATTCAATAAAAACGAAGACCACAATAAATTACTCTTGAGCCAATTAAAAAAGAAGCTTTTGAAGGTTTATAAGGGCGGCGGAGAGAAACGTATTGAAAAACATCATGCTAAAGGAAAATTAACTGCACGTGAGCGGATAGATTTTTTATTAGACGATAAGGCTTCGAGTATTGAAATAGCCGCTTTTGCAGGTGAAGGTATGTACGAAGAACACGGAGGATGTCCCTCTGCTGGCGTAGTTGTAAAAATGGGTTATGTAAAAGGGAAGCAATGCATTGTTGTTGCCAACGACGCCACGGTAAAAGCTGGCGCTTGGTTTCCTATCACAGCTAAAAAGAACCTACGTGCTCAGGAAATAGCCATAGAAAATCGTTTGCCAATCATTTATTTGGTAGATAGTGCTGGGGTTTACTTACCAATGCAAGACGAAATATTCCCTGACAAAGAACATTTTGGTCGTATTTTTAGAAACAATGCCGTTATGAGTAGTATGGGAATTACCCAGATTGCCGTAATTATGGGCAGCTGCGTTGCTGGGGGTGCTTATTTGCCTATTATGAGTGATGAAGCCATTATTGTAGATAAAACAGGAAGCATCTTTTTAGCCGGTTCCTACTTAGTAAAAGCGGCTATTGGCGAAAGTATCGACAACGAAACTTTGGGTGGTGCTACCACGCATTGTGAAATAAGCGGTGTAACAGATTATAAAGCGACAGACGATAAAGATGCCTTGACAAAAGTGCAAGGAATTGTAGACAAGATAGGTGATTATGACAAAACTGGTTTTAATAGAATCGACGCTCAAAAACCTGTTAAAAACCCAAAGGAAATCTACGGAATTCTTCCAAAATCACGTGCTGACCAATACGATATGAACGAGATTATAGCACGTTTGGTAGACAATTCAGATTTTGAAGAATATAAAAAAGACTACGGAAAAACCATTATTTGCGGTTATGCCAGAGTAGATGGTTGGGCGGTAGGAATTGTTGCCAACCAACGCAAAATGGTTAAAAACGCAAAAAAAGAAATGCAATTTGGTGGGGTTATTTATTCCGATTCTGCCGATAAAGCCACTCGTTTTATAGCAAACTGTAACCAAAAGAAAATACCATTGGTATTTTTACAAGATGTTACCGGTTTTATGGTCGGTAGTAAGAGTGAGCACGGTGGTATTATTAAAGATGGAGCAAAAATGGTAAATGCGGTGAGTAATTCTGTGGTACCAAAATTCACCATCATCATAGGAAACTCTTATGGGGCAGGAAATTATGCCATGTGTGGAAAAGCCTTCGACCCCCGATTGATTTGCGCTTGGCCTTCCGCCGAATTGGCGGTAATGAGTGGAGGCTCTGCAGCTAAAGTACTGTTGCAAATTGAAACGGCTAGTTTGAAACGCAAAGGAGAAAAAATAACAAAGGAAAAAGAAGACGCGCTATTTAATAAAATTAAGTCTCGATACGACGAACAGACATCTCCCTATTACGCTGCTTCTAGGATYTGGACAGATGGCGTTATCAACCCTTTAGACACAAGAACATGGATAAGTATGGGAATCGAGGCTGCCAACCATGCTCCTATAGAAAAGCCGTTTAATTTAGGAGTGATTCAAGTATAATGTCTATAAAAACAGGAATTACAAACAATAAAAAAAGCACTTGTATTAAAACTGATAAAGTTTTACTTTTACAGGGTTAAAAACAGATAATAAAATGGGAAGAGCATTCGAATTTAGAAAGGCTAGAAAAATGAAACGTTGGTCAGCAATGGCAAAAACTTTTACTCGTATAGGTAAAGACATTGTAATGGCTGTAAATGATGGTGGACCAAACCCAGATACTAATGCGCGTTTAAGGGCCGTGATTCAAAATGCCAAAGCGGCAAACATGCCTAAGGACAATGTAGAGCGCGCCATTAAAAAAGCAAGCGATAAGGATACYGCCAACTATAAGGAAGTATTATTTGAAGGCTACGCCCCTCATGGTATTGCTGTTGTGGTAGAAACKGCWACGGATAATAACAACCGTACTGTAGCCAATGTAAGAGCTGTTTTTAATAAATGCAACGGAAACTTTGGAACTTCTGGYTCTGTAGTCTTTATGTTTGACCGTACRTGTAATTTCAGAATTAATACTGAGGACCTAAAAATRGACTTGGAAGAGTTTGAATTMGAGCTCATGGATTTTGAGGTAGAAGAAGTTTTTAAAGATGAAGATGGTATTGTAATTTATGCACCTTTTGAGCAGTTTGGAGCTATCCAAAACTACTTGGAAGAAAACAAATTGGAGATTCTTTCTTCTGGATTTGAACGCATCCCTGCCAATACCACAAAATTGAACGAAGAGCAACAAGCCGATGTTGAAAAACTATTGGAAAAACTTGAAGAAGATGACGATGTACAACAGGTATATCACAGTTTAGAAATGTAAGTTTTTCTTCTTCTTAAATTATAAAAACCCCCTTCAGGATTTCTGGAGGGGGTTTGCTTTTATAGATAAAACCTCCCTCAAAAGCACTGTAGTTCTTGAAAACAAGTACGTACGTGGCATGTTCCAACCATGCTAGGACACTCCGCTCCAAAACAACAGAGATTTACACCAAGACCCTCAAAATAAAAAAATAGTTGGACCACTTGAAAACTTAAAAAATTTGAATACTTTTAACACAAAAAATAACAAATAACCGGATACCATTGTAGACATAACGGAAATAACAGTAAGTTATGGTCGTTTATTAATGATATACGGGTGTTAGCCACAAGCAGGAAAAACCGACCAAAATGAAAGAAAAACCAAGACTTTCGAGATTAACTGCTATTTTAACCCAATTGCAATCAAAACGAATATTGACAGCACGAGAAATTGCGGAAAAACATAATGTAAGTATTCGAACTATATATCGAGACATTAGAACTCTTGAAAACTCAGGAATTCCAATAGTAACGGAAGAAGGAAAAGGATATTCTTTAATGGATGGTTTTAATCTTCCGCCAGTAATGTTTACTGAAGAAGAAGCTAATGCTTTGATTACTGCGGAACAACTGATACTAAAAAATAAAGACAAATCTTTCGCAATACAATACCAAAATGCAGTTGCTAAAATAAAATCAATTTTACGAGATTCACAAAAGGAAAAAATTGAATTCTTATCCGAAAGAATACATTTCAGAAATAACACAGAGAACCTGAAAACGAGTGATTATTTAATGATTATCCAATCTGCGATTTCAAATTTTAATCTTATTGAAATTGAATATAAATCTTTACAAGAAGAAAACACTAAACGAACCATTGAGCCTTTCGCTTTATACAGCACTCAAGAAAATTGGCTTTTAATTGCTATCTGTCAATTAAGAAATGGTTTTAGGGTTTTTCGCCTTGACCATATTCAGAAATTAATTGTTCAAAATCAGCATTTTGAGCCTCAAAAAATAACACTTCAAGATTATTTTGAAATTYGCAAAAAAAANCACTTAACAACCCCTGACACACCTTTGKCATAACCAACATTTACTTTTGCATCATTATAAATCATAAAAACATTAAAAATATGAACAAAGTAACTGTTAAAGCATTTAAAGTAATCGGTATTTCAATAAGAACTACCAACGAAAACGAACAAGCAGCAAAAGACATTGGAGAATTATGGAATAAGTTTATGTCGGAAGGAATTCTTGAAAAAATTCCTAATAAAGTTGATACTACTATTTATTCAATCTACACAGAATATGAAAGCGACCATACAAAGCCATATACAACAGTTTTGGGTTGTAAAGTTGAACACCTAAATGAAATACCCAGWGGAATGGTTGGCAAATCATTTGAAGGAGGAAACTATGCTAAGACAACGACAAAAGGAGATTTGATGCAAGGTTTAATCGTCAACCATTGGTCAAAAATATTTGAGATGGATTTGGACAGGGCATATGTTGCCGACTTTGAGGTTTTTGGAGAAAAGGCACAAAATCCATCAGATGCTGAAGTGGATTTTTATGTGTCCGTTAAAAATTAACTAAAAAATATGCGAATAAAAAAATTTGAAATAAAAACAGACCCAAGAGTAGAAATAGTCTTTGCAAATTATCCCGACTTTGTTCGGGATAAAATGCAATTCTTGAGAGAATTGGTTATAGAAACAGCAGAAGAAATAGAAGGAATTTCAAAATTAGAAGAAACTTTAAAATGGGGCGAACCAAGTTTTTTAACGAAAAACGGAAGTACGTTAAGAATGGATTGGAAAGAAAAAACACCTGACCAATACGCTATGTATTTTAAATGTACAAGTAGATTAGTTGATACTTTTAGATTAGTTTTCGACAACAAGTTTCAATTTGAAGGAAGCCGATCAATTGCATTTCAATTAAATCAAAAAATTCCTATTGAAGAATTAAAAGAATGTATAAAAGCAACATTAACCTATCATAAAGTAAAACATTTGATGACATTAGGAATTTGAGAAACCCAGTGAAAGAGGAAATACAAAACACAGAAAACCAGTGACTAACACTGTATATAGCAAATAGGGCATTCAGTAATAAATTGAAAGTTTCAAGCCATTTTACAAAGTCCGCCAAATATAAAATTTAGCTGTAAAGTTGAAAAACTTTAAAACAAAATATTTATATTTGGATAAGTGCAAGATTGAAAGTTTATCACTTTCTACTGCCCTACTTACCATATACTAAACGTTACTTGCCATTTGAAACGACACCTAAAAAATAAAACAAAATTTGTCCCCATTTTGGAATCTCAATCGTCATTAGAGTGAACTTTAAAATTTATTAAAATGAAAGAATTTGCGTTAATTTTTAGACTAAAAGACATTTCAGACTTCAAACCAACACCTGAACAAATGCAGGAAAGAATGAATTGGTTAGGCAGTATTGCGGCTCAAAACAAATTAGCAGACAAAGGGAACACACTTTTACCAATTCCAGGAAGTGCAAAAACCGTAAAACCTGATAATGTTGTAACAGACGGACCTTACACCGAAATCAAGGAATTTATCAGCGGTTACATAGTTGTGAGAGTTGAAACTATAGACGAAGCAGTAGAAATTGCAAAAGAAAATCCGATTTTTAAGATTGGTGGAAACATTGAAGTAAGAGAAGTACTCAAACGTGATTGATGAAGGGAAATTTGCAATCACAGAATGAACTTTTACCTCATTTATTCCGACAAGAATATGTAAAAATGACGGCTGTTTTATGCCGTCATTTTGGTTTAAGACATATTGAAATTRCCGAAGACATTGCAAGTGATACATTTTTAAAAGCATCCGAAAATTGGGCAATTGACGGAATTCCCGAAGATCCAACCGCTTGGCTTTACTCAGTTGCCAAAAACAAAACCAAAGATTACTTCAAACACATATCAATTTTTGAAAAATAAATTAAAAAAGTCATAAATCCGAACAATACCGAAGTACAGCAAGACTTTAAATTTGACAATAAAAACATTTCAGACAGTCAGTTAGAAATATTTTTTTGCAGTTTGCAATCCTACTAATTCAATCGAAAATCAAATTTCTTTGGCTCTTCAAATTTTATGTGGGTTTAGTGTAGAGGAAATTTCCAATGCTTTTTTAACAAACAAAGAAACGATAAAAAAACGCTTATACAGAACAAAAACAAATCTCCGTAATGACAATTTTCAAATTGAATCGTTAAATAAAATAAAAATTCAGTCAAGATTAGAAACGGTTTTGAAAACTTTATACCTATTGTTTAACGAAGGTTTTTTTTCCAAAACAAACAATCAGTTAATAAGAAAAGAACTTTGTTCGGAAAGTATCTGATTCGTTTTAATATTAACTGAAAATCCATTGACAAATACATCACAAACTAACGCTTTACTTGCATTAATGTGTTTTCAAAGTTCACGACTTGAAGCGAGAACAAACGACAAAGGCGAAACCATTCTCTTTGAGAACCAAGACNAAAAATTTATGAGACAAATCGCTGATTGAAAAAGGCAATTACTATTTAGTGAACGCTTGTAATGAAAACGAGGTGTCAAAATATCACATAGAAGCAGGTATTGCTTATTGGCACACAACGCCAACAGACGAAAATAAATGGCAAAACATTTTACAATTATTCAACCAATTGATTCAGATAGAATATTCACCTATATAGCATTAAACAGAGCATTTGCTTTTGCCAAAGTTCACGGACAAAAAAAAGCCATTGTCGAAACCGAAAAATTAAAACTTACAGAAAGCAATTATTATCACGAATTATTAGGTTATTTATATGCTGACATAAACATTGACAAATCAATAAACCATTATAAAAAAGCAATTAAACTGACAAAATCTAAGACAGAAAAACTAACATTAACAAAGGAAATTAAACGACTGAATAAAAGAAAAAACGGCAGGTAACAAAGTGTAAAAATAATAAGGGTTTTAGTACTTAAACCAAAGTTCAGTGCTTATTACAGAGTCCGCAAAATTTACATTTTTGCAATTCAATTTTTAAAAGAAAAATTGTAAATTTCGATCAGTATTAAACCGAAAAGTAAGTGCATTTTAAYCCCTTACTATTCTTACACCAACCGTTGCCTGCAAGACAAAAAACAATACAAAAAAAATAATGGACACTAAAAAATTTGCACAAAATTGGATTCAATCTTGGAATTCACACAATCTTCAAAATATATTAAGTCATTACTCCGAAGATATAGAAATAACTACACCAATGATAAGATTAGCAGGAGGAATAGACAATGGAACTTTAAAAGGAAAAGGTGCCGTTGCTGACTATTGGAAAAAAGCTTTAATTAAAATTCCAGACTTAAAATTTGAATTAATTGATGTAACAGAAAGCGTAAACTCAATCGCTCTTTACTATAAATCCGTAATGAATAAAAAAGCAATTGAGGTAATGTTTTTTGATGAGAATGGGAAAGTGAATAAAATGATTGGACATTACACAAAATAAAAAACAAATATGATTTATATAACGCAACTAATTTACATTATTGACGGTCAAGAAGATGTTTTTCATCAATTTGAAGATATTGCGATTCCAATAATATTAAAATATAACGGTCGACTAACTCTCAGAATTAGACCAGATGAAAATTCTATAATTGAAAAAAACATTGAAAAGCCTTATGAAATTCATTTGGTAGAATTTGACACCCAACAAGATTTTGATAATTTCAAAAAAGACGAGGAGCGAAAAAACTTCTTACACCTAAAAGAAAAATCGATTAAATCTTCTTTTCTAATACAAGGAATAAAGTTGTAATGAGAAAAAACCAGCAGGTAATATCACCTAAACTTCATTGTTGCCCAACGAGGGACAGCAACGCCGTTTAGCTTAACCGTTGTGCAACATAAAGAAAATCCGTAACTACATTAAAATTAAAATAAATTGAGAGTACTTAATATACATAAACGAACATTAAATCAACCGAAAAGTAAAATAACGGAATTACTAAAAACGTTATCAACTGAAAACGACAGAATTTGGCCAAAAGAGAAATGGCCAGAAATGAAATTCAAAGGCGGAATTCAAGTTGGAGCGAAAGGAGGACACGGACCAATAAGATACTCAGTAGAAAAATATAATCCGAATGAAATAATTCAATTTAGATTTTCAAAACCTAATGGATTTAACGGAGTTCATAAGTTCGAGATAAAGGAATTGGATAAAGAAAAGACGGAAATAAAGCACACAATTGATATGAGTACAACTGGAAAAGGAACATTAATCTGGACTTTTGCAATACGTTCATTACACAACGCTTTAATTGAAGACGGATTTGACAAACTTGAAAACAACTTCTCTAACAGCCGTAAATCAACTGAATGGAATTTGTGGGTGAGATTTATTAGAAAACAGATTGCGAAAAAAAGAGAATAGCACAGAATTAAACTGACGATAAACATAAAAATACGTTGCACAACACCTTATAAAATTAATTGCTATTGCAAGCCTACTTACGAAAATCCTCACGGATTTTCTAGTACATTTTTATTTGCTAAATTAGTTGCTTAAAAATCGCTACAGACCATATACAAAATCGTTGTAACACATTATGAAAAAGAACCTAAAAAGGCTAATATTATTATTGTTTTTATGTGTGTTAATTTTCGTCATTTATTCCAATAAAAAAACAAACGGGACGTACATGGGGTTGCATATGCATTTTAATAATGATTCTGTCCAATGGAGTATTGAAGAAGTGCTGATAATTGAAAATCAAAAAATTCAAGAAATTGGATCATCAATTTCATTTGAAACAAAAGACCCTAAAAGTTATTTCACAATCGGAAATACAATTTTCACAAAAGCGAATGATGATTATCAACTATTCAAACAGTTTAAAATAAAAAAATACAATAATGATAGCCTTGTTTTAACGAATGATGTAAACACAAAAACTTTTAGAAAGTTATCTGATTCATTAAAAACAAATAAAACCAGTACAATTGATTTAAAGAACAAGCAATTTGAGGTGAAATTTGAGGGCAGTATAGATACTCTGTACTTTGAGAAAGATTTTTATATAAGAAAATCAAATCAATCTGACAGAAAATGGGAAACACCATATTGGGAAATAAAAGAAGTTAATGGATTCTATTTTTTATTTACGGGTGATTCATTTCTTTTCTTGATTCAACGAAAAAATGAAAAGTTGTATTTATTTAAGTTATTGAAAGATAGAATTAATGAAATTGAATTGAACGAAATTAATGTAAAATCAACAGAAATAAACTCTGTGATTGAACATGTTAAGGAACTGAGGAAAAATAACGAGTGGTAACACCTTATAAAATTTATGCTGTGATTGGAAATAATAATAATAATAATAATACAAATAGAAACAAGTTGGTTTGGACTGACAAGAACCTTTTAGATTCATATAAGCACAAACCTTATAAATAAACCGTTAGCAAACATTAAGAAACACCTTATTAACATTCGTTAACATTATATAACATTGTTTAACAATACAATTTGAAAACAAACAATAGGTTTGTAGAAAAAAAATATATGAAAACAATAATTRCAWTTTTTTTAGTATCTMTCAGTGTTTTTAATTTAAATGCACAAATAGCAGAAATTCCTTTCGARTTAGAAAATRATTTAATACTTCTTAAAGTATACATTAAYGATAATATTGAAGCTAGAACCTTTGTCTTTGACACTGGAGCGACTTCTGATTTACTAGATTCTACAACTGCAAATAAATTAGGATTAAAATCAAATTAYAAAAAAAATGTTTCGGGTGCTGGCGGAGAAAAATCGTATGACATTGTCCTTAACCAAAGATTAACTCTTCAAAGTAAAATTGAAATAGATAGTACTCATTTAGTTCTTACTGATTTAACTAAACTAAAGGACGCTTTCAAAAAGGATTTTGATGGGATTATCGGATATAGTTTACTCAAGAAGTACATTACSAAAATTGATTATGAAAATCAGAAAATACTTTTGTACAATAAGATTGAAAACGTTGATAYTATAGATTATAAAGCTATTMCTTTTGAATTTGGAAATGGAATTCCCATTCCTCAGTTTGATATTTCTATTACTTTAAAAAATGGCGAATCTTTTACAGGTAAAATTTTGTTTGATAGTGGRGCAGGCTTAACGCTATTAATAAATACACCCTATAATGAAAAAAATAAATTAAGTAAGAAAGCAGGTAAAAGTCTAATTTCAGAATCTGAAAACTTACACTCAAAATCTATTGCCGAAGATATTGCAATTGAATCGATGGATATCGGTGGTTATAAATTAAGTGAAATGGTTGTTACTATAGCAAATGATAAAGATGGWGTTAGTAGTTATGAAAACTATCTAGGTATATTGGGAGCAGCAGTTATAAGTAGATTTGATATAATTCTAGATTATTCATCTTTTACACTTTACTTAAAACCAAATAAGAATTTTGTCAATCCTTTCAAATTCCCAATAAGTGGAATTACACTCAATAAAGTAAACGATAATGTCATAATAACTGATATAGAAAAAACAAGTCTCGCTTATAAAAAAGGAATTCGAAAAGGAGACAAATTGATTTCTATAAATAAAAACGCTTCAGGAGATATTAAAATTTACAGAAAACTTTTGAAGAAAGAAGGAGAAATGGTTAATCTAGTAATTATAAATTCAGATGGGGAAACTAAAAAACTACAACTAATATTAAAACGTTTACTATAAAACGTTTGCTAAAACTAAATATAAGTAATAGCCTCCTATCGTCAGCCACTACTCATATTCAAACCGTTGTWGTGCATTAAAAAACCTATGAAGAAATAGTTGCCATTAATTCTGACTTTATCCAYTATCAAACTAATAATTCAATGGTTAGGAAATCGGAATTATGGATTCCATCRAGATGAATTACTTTATTAATCAGTAAATGAACATCTTGATTGGGGATTTATGGAATTTCCACCATTAATAGCATTAATAGSATTAATAGGAAAACTATCTTATTGGCTTTTTGATTATTNCCCCGCTCTCACGATCCTTTGTGAGTAATCGTACAGTAGTGCTGCGTTATTCGTGCAGCAGCGGAGTAATTAAAAGATGTCCATGCTGGGCACACACATCGTATATAATTAATTACTAGTACAAGCATACTTACAAAAATCCTCGCGGATTTTCTATTCCGTTTTTATTTACTAAATTTATCGCTAAACCACGCAACTAACCATTCACAAACACGTTAAAGCAAATTAAAAAGGAACCAATATCTATGAAAACACAGACGSTCTTTAGTATCATTTTCTTATTTCTATTAATATCTTCTTGTAAAGTAGATAGTAAGAATAATAAACCTAACATTATTATTATCATGGCAGATGATATGGGCTATGAATGTTTGGGTACGTATGGAAGCACCTCCTATGACACTCCCTTTCTTGATAAATTAGCTTCTAACGGGATAACATTTAATAATTGCGTATCACAACCCTTGTGTACTCCTTCAAGAGTAAAAATAATGACAGGTCTGTATAACTATCGTAACTATGATTATTTTGGAAATTTAAACACAAGCCAATACACATTTGGTAATTTGATGCAAGATGCAGGATATGCCACCTGTATTGCCGGGAAATGGCAACTTAACGGAGCATATCATAAAGATGAAATTCGGGATTGGAACGATAATACCAAACCTAACCAATTTGGATTTGATGAATACTGTTTGTGGCAATTAACAAAAGCAGGAAACGAAGGGGGAAGATATGCAAATCCTTTAATTGAACAAAACGGGAAAATGCTTGAAAGAAATCCTGAGGATTATGGCCCGGATATATTTGCCAACTATATCATGGAATTTATAGAAAGAAAAAAGGATGAACCATTTTTCATTTACTACCCTATGGTATTGGTTCACGATCCATTTGTTCCCACACCCGATTCTGAAGAATGGCTAAACGATGAAATTCAAAATAAGAGTGACACTGCTTACTTTAAAGATATGGTAGCTTATACTGATAAAATTGTTGGAAAAATAACAAATAAGCTAAACGAACTGAATATTATTGATAATACTATTGTAATTTTTGTTGGCGACAATGGGACGCATCCCTCAGTCTATTCACAAATACATGGAAGAACCATACAAGGAGCAAAAGGTAATACTATTGATACTGGTACTCATGTACCTCTAATAATTTCATGGCCAAAAGAAATTAAGAAAGGATTTATTTATAATGACTTAATTGAGTTCAGTGATTTTTTCCCAACATTTGCTGATATTGTGGAGAAAGAGAATCCTTCTGATGGAAAAAGCTTATTACCCATATTGAAAGGAAGAGAATATGAAGCACGCAAAACAGCTTTTGTTCACTATGATCCTCAATGGGGCAAGAATGTCAATCAATATAAAAATCAATTTGTCAGAACACTTAATTATAAACTTTATCAAGATGGCAACTTTTTCAATTTAGCCAAAGATAAATTAGAAAAGACGCCATTAAATACGGATTCACTACAAGAAAATGAATTGATAATTAAAGCTGCCTTGGAGAAAGAATTGAAAAAACATCCCATTTGGAATAAAAATAAATAATGGCAAGAAAAATTGTTTGCATTGTACCACTTCTAATATTCTTCTTCGTAGGTTGTAAATCGGAAAGAGAAAATGACATAGTTAGTAAAGTAACTTTCAAATGCACACCTTGTAATTTAGATTGTGATACCATTTATTTTGACAAAACAGGATTTTGTCCACAGCGCAATCATAACCAATACCGTTAGCAAACATTAAACAAACTACCAAAATTTAACACCGCTGATTTATGAAAAAAACATTTTTTCTTTTAGTATTTGTACTATTTTCAAATGTATYAAATGCTCAAGAGCACAAAGATTATTTTGACAATGGAAACCTAAAATTCATCGGTCAATTTAATGAAAATGAAAAAAAAATAGGAGAATGGAAAGGCTATCATGAAAATGGACAAATATCATCGATTGAAAATTATGACAGTAATGGCAAAGAGTCTGGTGAATGGAAAAACTATTACGAGAATGGGCAATTAAAGTTCATTGGAAAATTTATCTCTGACGAAAAATTTTCAAGATCTATAAAGTCAGGAGAATGGAAATACTATCACAAAAACGGACAAATATCATTAATTGGGCAGCATAACGAATATATGGCTCATAAGAATGGTAATGAAAAAAAAGAAAGTGAATGGAGGGCATATTATGAAAATGGACAATTAAAGATGATTGGAAATATAGTATATGGTAAAAGTATTGGTCAGTGGAAATACTATTATGAAAATGGACAATTAAAAGCGACTGGGGAGAGGAACCTGGAAGGAAAAAATACAGGCGAATGGATAATTTATGATGAAAAAGGTAATTTAATTAATACTACAACTTACTAAATCGATGTATTGCTAAAGTAACGATTTACCAACACTGGTTATAATTCATAAAGATTTAGCGGTGAAAAGTAAATTTAAAAACTATATTTAAACTTTATAAATAAATTAAAAAGAACGTTGTTACAGTTTATGTTTGGCCTAAAAAGCGCCGCAGCACATTTGCTGTCAGATTTCGGCACACTCGGAGTGAAAGCCAAACAAAACTATCAATCCACAACGCAATCTTAACCAATACCGTTGGCAAACATTAAATCAATACATGAAAAAAATAGCTTTAATATTATCGTTAGTATTATTTGTAAATACTTTAACAGCTCAAGTAAAAAAGGAATATTATGAAAATGGAACCTTGAAATCAAAAGGGAAATCTACAGGTATAAAGAAATACTTTCATGAAAATGGTCAGTTATCCAAAATAGGATATCAATCTAAAGGAATGAAACAAGGTGAATGGAAAGTCTATCATGAAAATGGGCAATTAAAAGGAATTGGTTTCTTGAGTGATGGAGTTGAAATTGACGAATGGAAAATTTATCACGATAATGGACAATTAGAACGGATTGGATCTTTTGGTAGAAGTGGAACTATTGGCGAATGGAAATTCTTTCACAAAAATGGTAAATTAGAATCTATTGGCATTTATAAGAAAGCACGCAGARTAGGTGATTGGAAAACCTATCACGAAAACGGACAATTAAAATCTAGTATTAGCTATGAACTTTATGCTAAATATAATTTCCATAAGAAAAGAGGAGAATGGAAAACCTATTATRATAATGGACAATTGGAATCTGTTTGTATGTACAATGACAATGGCGTTAAAACAGGAGATTGGAAAAAATATTATAAAAATGGACTTTTATTTTTTATTTATAAATATTCAAAAGGAGKAWTAACAATTGCGAAGTATTATTATGAAAATGGACAGTTAGATTATACTAGTGAATATAAAAAYGGGGAAGAAACAGGGGAATGGAAGTGTTATTATGAAAATGGACAATTAGAGAGAATTGGAAAACTTTATAAAGGCAACAAAACTGGTGACTGGAAGAGTTATGATGAAAGTGGAGTTTTAATTGAAACAAAAAAACATATCAACGAGGAGTACTCTCAATTTCAAAATGCACAAAGAATTCAGTATCAAAATGAGCAAAGAATTATTAATTTATGGAGGTTTCATACAATTACTAGTACAAATCCTAGTTGTAAATCTATTGATCTTTTCTCTTTTTCTTCTTTGAAATTTATGGAAAATGGAAAGGTAGAATTTAAATTTAAAGAAAAATTGTCATCTGCCGATTATAAACTTAAGGATCAAATTGTATTCATAACTAATCAACATGAAAATGGAAGAAAAATAGATGGTGAAGGTCAATTTGAAATTAAGAGTTTGACCGATTCAGTATTAACATTAAAAATGCAATATAAATGTGGTTCAGTTGATGTTATATTCAAAAAATAGAAAAAACGATTTGCTAATTAGGTGCTTGAAACACGCAACTAACCTTATCCCAAACGTTACCTGCAATAAGAGCAAAAACACCTAAATAAAAAACATGCTGTATAAATGAGAATTGAAGTAAAGAAAATAGCAACACTCACAGGACATAGTGAGTCAATATATGCTTTAGATAAAGGAATAGATGAACATCTTATTTTCTCTGGTAGTGGCGATAAGATAATCGCTCAATGGAGTTTAAAAACATTTCAAGATAAAAAATTTATAGCTAGTTATCCTTCCGTTTTATATGCTATTTGTCACATTCCCGAAAAACAATTATTACTGGCAGGAACTTCCGATGGCAATGTTCATATATTAGATTTAGAAAAGAATGAAGAAATAAAAATTCTAAAAAACCATACTTCTCAGATTTTTTGTATTAGGTATTCTATTGAAACCAATTGCATTTATACGGCTGGTGGAGACGGTAATTTTGCAATTTTTTCACTTGAAACTTTCGCCTTAATCAAGATTGAAAAACTATGCAATGAAAAAATAAGAGATATTGATTTTAATTATAAAACTTCTGAAATAGCTGTTGCTTCAGGAGATTGCAACATTCGTATTTTTGACCTAAAAACATTGCTGGAAAAAAAGATCTTTGTTGGACATCAGCTTTCGTCAAATGTTGTGCGTTTCAGTCCTGACGGAAAATTCCTTTTAACGGGAGGTAGAGATGCTCATTTGAACATCTGGCAAGTTGGACATTATGAAAAAATAAAATCAATTCCTGCTCATGATTGGGCAATTTACGATATTGCGTACAGCCCAAATTCTAACTTATTTGCTACGGCTAGTCGTGACAAAACATTAAAAATTTGGGATTCGAAWACATTTCAACTATTAAAAGTGATTAACAAAGAAAAATATGATGGACACCAATTTTCCGTAAATAAATTAATTTGGAGCACCTACAATAATTATTTGATTTCTGCAGGGGACGATAGAAAAATTATAATTTGGGAAATAAATTTAAATAAGACCTCCTAAACCAAATGACAGTTGCAGGAAGTTAAATCAAATGCAAGGTAATCTCTAAGCTATAATGTGTTTTCAAGAAGAACACCGATTGAAWATATGTAAAGATTAAAGCAGGTAACAATGTCTATATTTAATGCTTTACTCCTGCTTATCGAAATGACTCARCATTCCTACAATCCGCACTGCTCAGCCAAACGATGGCAAACATATTTACATAAGGAGGGAATATAAAAACTACTAAATTATTAATACTGACAATCGTTATGTCGCTAAATACTGTCTTTGCTCAAGAAAAAACAAGTACTTAAATGATTAAAATAAACAAAGTAAATACAACAAAACTATCAATACTAGACGGTATTGAGCTTAAGTCTGCTATGTTTGTCGATAAAAACTTCCCTTCTCATTTTCATCAATCTTGGAGTCTGGCTTATATAGAATACGGAAGCGAAAATATTGCATTTAACAATTCAGGTTTTTTGGTCAGTAAGAATGCAATACAATTAATCCCCCCTTATTCAATTCATAAAAACTGGAGTAATAAAAACAATGCCTGGGCCTATAAGGCGCTTTATATAAGCGATGATGTAATCAAAAATGTTGCAAAAAAAATAAATGCTGATTATTCTTATCTGGCAAGCTTTCCTTATTTTATCTCATATCGTAACCGTGAGTTTGACATAAACGAAGCATCAATTTTTAAAATCATTGAAAATCTTTTTTTGGATACTTTGAATAATGATCATCAACCTTATTCTAAAAAATATGCTAACCAWCCTTTTGACGATATTCTAAATTACTTGTCTCTAAATTATAACCAATCAATCACTTTGGAAACGCTACAAAAAAAGTTTAAAGTGAATAAATTTAAACTACAAAAAAGCTTTAAAAAGAACATTGGTTTAACACCTTTGGAATATCTAACTACCATTAGAATTGAAAACTCAAAAAAGCTTTTTTATACAGATGTTCCTTTGGTAGAAATTGCGCTTGAATCAGGGTTTTATGACCAAAGTCATTTTACTCATAGTTTCAAAAAATACGTTGGAGTCACTCCCGGTAATTATAAAAAGAACAGCAAGATTTTACAAGACTGGTAATTCTATAAAGAAGTATGTTTGTCTTCTTAAGAATAAACATCAATTCAACAAATAATGAGAAATTACAACTTTATAGTTGCAGTACTTGCACTTACCGTTTTTTTAAACGCTTGTGCTCCTAAAAAACAAAGGACAATAGACAGCAATTCACTAACAATAGAAAACCCTTATTTTGGACAAAAACCACCGGGCTTGACTCCTGAATTGTTTGCTCCTGGAGTCATTTCACTCAATGGAAGATACGAATATGGTATTTCGTTTTCACCTGATTTAGACGAAGTATATTATTCAGGGAATAAAGAAGGCGGAGTAGCAGATATTTACTTCTCAAAACTCGAAGGTAAAAAATGGACCCATCCTAAAAAAGCAAATTTYACCAAAGGCGAAAAAGAGGAAGAAATGCAACCCTTTGTAAGTTTTAATGGCAATGCGATTTATTTTGTAGCGTATAACGCAGACAATACAGATAGYRRMMTKTSSWWTGKMRAYSRWKTKGAAGWTTNNCNCTGGAGCGATGCAAAAAGACTTGAATCTCCTATCAATAATGATGADATTTTTTATCCGAATCAAGCAAAAAACGGAGATTTTTTTTACACCAATATATCAGACATACGCAATATGAAAATCAATTATGCACCTAATAAAAACGGTAAATATCCCGAAGTACAGGAAGTTGACATTGAATTTGGTATACATGCTTTTATTGCCCCGTCTCAAGATTATTTATTGATCAATGCTCGAAATAAGGAAGATGAAACAAGAAAAGACAACGATATTTATGTCTGTTTTAAAGAGAAAGACGGAACATGGACAAAACCCATTAATCTTGGAGATTCGGTAAACTCTACTTTTGGCGAAACATGCCCTAGCATCACTCAGGATGGTAAGTATTTATTTTTTAGCAGATACAACGAAGAAGGTGGATTTTCGAACATCTATTGGGTGAGTGCAGAAGTTATTAATAAAGTAAGACCCGTTGATTTTTAAGAAGTAACAATAGATTTAGCTTACCTAATTTTGACACTAACATACTATAGGTTTGCTAATCGAGTAGACGGTTCCAACTAGCTTAGCAGGAGTGCGCCTCTCACACCACTGTACATACGAGAGCTTCGCTCGGTCACTTCTAATTTAAATCCTTATGAGGCTTTTAATTAGAAGTGAACCAATACGGCGGTTCAAAAAATTGAAGTTTGTGTATTATTAATGTAATCTATCAAAGGTTTATACCCTTTTCGTTTAAGTCTAGATGTGGTAATCATAGCTCGTACCTCGCAACGCTTGTTATACTCACCGTTATTTGCAATTCAAATATAACCTTCCTAGGACACCTTCTAAGACAAGCTAAAAATCAGAACAATTAAATTGAATAATCCTCCATCAAAAGTCTATCTATTATTTTGTCTTTTCGTACCTCGAATTGCGGGTTCATTMGAAGGRTCCTCAGGCCATGCATGTCTYTTATAGCGGACTCTTAATTCCTTTCTAACATCAAAATARGTGGAAGACCAAAAACTACGTAAATCACTTGTAATTTGAGCAGGTTTATAACCTGGAGAGAGCAAATGCATTAAAACAGCCGTCTGCCCATTGTTAATGGTTGGCGTATCCGACAATCCAAAAACCTCTTGAATTCGAACTGGTAATACAGGTGCAGAACCATTCTTTTGATACTCTAATCTTATGCTCGAACCACTGGGAACTTCCAGGTGTTCRGGTGCTAATTTCTTGAGTTCTTTTTGCTGCTCATAATCCAAACTATTCTTCAAAACCTCCACTAAGTTGATTTTCTTTAAAGCCTCCGGTTTTTTAATWCCCGATAAATAAGGCAACAACCATTCAGAATTTGTTTGTAATAAGTGGGGAGTACTCACGTCTGGCCAATTCGATGTTGGATGCAGTTTTCTGATGGTTTGAATTCTATATTGCCACTGCTGTACTTTGGAATTAAAATTCAATAAATGCTCCCCTTCTTTTATTAAAGCCTTGCTAATAGCCATTGAAATTTCGTGCTGAGAAGGATCTGGTAAAGGAATGGATTTTAAAACGATACTTCCAATCCGGGTATCTCTTGTAGACACTACTCCTCCCCTTTTTGTATTCCAAGTATTGGTATCAACCTCTTTTAGAAAAGGCTTTAAATCCGTCGGGTCTAATGCAGATGCTAAAAAAATACGTCCTGTCCCTTCCCTTGCATTCATATGTGCTATGGCCAACCATGATTCAGACGACAAATCATCTTTATAATCCATCATAGCATATTTTCCATTGGCCAATTGATATTGTGCATTATTCCCTGGTCTGGCAAAGGCAATGCGTTCTGGATAAGCGTGTACTAAAAGTAATCCCGTTTCAAATTCATCTACTGGTTCATTTGATGTTTTAACGCCGATCATTTTTCGATACTGACTTGCTATTTTTTCTATGCGAGAAAACTTCCCCCCTTTATTCTTACCCGTTCTATATCTTCTTAAAGCTTCTATTCTTAAATTAATATCAACACCTACTTCTTTAGGCAATGGATCTCTTTCTTCTAAAATAGCCGCAATATCGGTTGCCAAAGCGCTCATGCCTTCTTCCTGTGCAATCAATAACAAATGGGCAATTCGAGGGTGACAAGGCAATTTTTGCATACGCTTACCATGTGCTGTAATCTTCCCATTTTCTATGGCATTTAAGTTTTCTAATAAGTCGGTTGCTTGATGCATGGCAAACTTTGGCGGAGGCGATAACCAGGTGAGATCATTGACATCACTGATACCCCATTTTGCTAAATCTAATGCCAGTGGAGCCAAATCGGCTTCCATAATTTCAGGAACCCGGTGTGCATTTAATTGGGCATGTTGCCCTTTTGTCCACATTCTATAACAAGTTCCTGGTCCTAAACGGCCTGCTCTACCCGCGCGTTGATCTGCAGAATCTTTGGCAATATGAATGGTTCGTAAACCTGAAAGTCCTGTTTTAGAATCAAATTGTGCCGTTCTTCCGAAACCAGAATCTACAACAACCGTTACGCCTTCAATTGTTAAACTTGTTTCGGCAATGGCCGATGCGATTACAACCTTCCTTTTTCCTGTTTTACTTGGGCGAATGGCGGCTTGTTGTTTTGATTGCGGTAATTTCCCATACAATTCATGAACCTCAATATCATTGGTTCGACTTCGTACAATTTCACCACATTTAATAATCTCTCTTTGTCCTGGCAAAAAAACGAGGACATCTCCTTTTTGTTCTTTTAAAGCCCTCAATACAGTTTGAGCCGTTATTTCAGCCATCATACCTTCATCATTCAATGCAGTATAGATGATATCAATCGGATACTGACGACCTTGACTTTGCACAACTGGTGCTGATAATAAATGAACGAGTTCCGGCATATTTAAGGTTGCCGACATAATTAAGATTCTTAAATCAGGTCGTAAAACACTTTGGGTCTCTCTAGACAAGGCCATGGCTACATCACTATGAATACTTCTTTCGTGATATTCATCAAAAATAACCATTCCCACACCTTGCAATTCGTTATCGGACTGTAACATTCGAGTTAAAATACCTTCTGTAAGAATTTCAATTCGTGTATCTGCACTAACTCTAGATTCAAATCGAATTCTATAACCTACGGTCTTTCCAACTTCTTCTCCTAACAAAGAAGCCAAACGATGCGCAATTGTTTTTACAGCCAAACGTCTAGGTTCTAACAATATAATTTTTTGACCTTTTAACCAGGCCTCTTCAAATAAAGCCAATGGTAATAATGTACTTTTTCCAGCCCCCGGAGGTGCATTTAGAATAAGGGTATTATTATTCGCTAACTGCTCTTGTATCTCTGATATGACTTCCGTTATCGGTAAATCAAATTGTTTATAATCGAATGCCATAGAATAAAAATGCCAAGAATTAGTCTCTGTTTTTTTAAAAGTATGTACAACATGAATCGGTTCACTAGGTAGTAGTGTAAACCTTCTAAGAACGGTGCACTTCGTCTTCGCTACGTATAAACTAGTTTTCCAGTACACAGCTCATGCCCTTTAAGCCACTCCAAACCATGGATTACAGCTATGCTTGACCCCTGAACGGATTAAACTTATATTTCGCGTGTTCAAATCTAGTGTTAAGTTAGGTGTAAAACGACGTATAAGTCAACATTATTTTTTGATTTTTACAATACAACAAATAATCTAGCATTTGATCTTCGTCCAGTTCACTTGGGCAGCAGTTAAAATAAACCGCCATATGTGCCAAACATCTACTGTAATTCTTCACAGTACTTTCACTTGTTCCCGCCAACTCATATGACCATTTGAGTAACACTATTGATTGTCCAAATGCAGGAATAAGTTTACATGCGTTTTCTATGATAGTTCCTTTTTTTTTTCATAATTTTATGTTTTAAATGTGAAACTATAAGGTACTGCTTTTGCACTGGTCTAGAGAATGAGTGTAAAAGCTACCTTTAGGTTTTTTT
>NVSY01000024.1 GCA_002401385.1 Flavobacteriaceae bacterium
ACAAGATATTCCTACGTTATTAAACTTTTTACCTTCGGTTGTTACTACTTCAGACGCTGGTGCTGGAGTTGGATATTCTGGAATTCGTGTGCGTGGTAGTGATGCTACACGTGTAAACATCACTATCAACGGAATTCCTTATAACGATTCAGAAAGTCAAGGAACCTATTGGGTAAACATGCCAGATTTTGCTTCTTCTACAGAAAGCATGCAATTGCAACGTGGTGTAGGAACTTCCACTAACGGATCAGGAGCTTTTGGAGCGAGTTTAAATGTGTTGACTAACGGCGTTTCTAACGAAGCGTATGGAGAAATCAGCAGTTCATTTGGATCTTATAATACGCAAAAACATTCTGTTAAATTCAGTACAGGTTTGTTAAACGACCGTATAGAAATTGCGGGGCGTTTGTCTAAAATAGATTCTGATGGTTATATAGACAGAGCATGGAGTGATTTAAAATCATATTTCTTGCAAGCTACTTATGTAGATGATAATACCTTGATTAAAGCATTGACTTTTGGAGGACATGAAAAAACATATCAAGCCTGGTATGGGACACCAATAGCAAGAATTAACAACGACTTAGATGGGATTGAAGATTATATTAACGATAATTGGCTGGATGATGCAGATGCAGAAAACTTAAGAAATTCAGACAGACGTTACAATTATTACACTTACGATAACGAAATTGACAATTACCAGCAAGACCATTTTCAATTCCACTGGAACCAACGTTACTCAAATGCTTGGTCTACAAACATTGGATTGAACTACACCAAAGGAAAAGGGTATTATGAGCAGTTCAAAAAAGGGCAATCTTTTGAAGACTACGGATTTACACCAATTAACATTGGAGGAGAAACTATTGACAAAACAGATTTAATTCGCCGTAAATGGTTGGACAACGATTTTTACGTAGCTAATTTTAATGCGAATTACAAAAACCAACAGTTAGATTTAATTCTTGGTCTTTCTCATAGTAATTACCAAGGAATTCATTTTGGAGAAGTAATCTGGGCACAAAATGCTGGAGAATCCGACATTAGAGATCATTTTTATGATAGTGACGCAAAAAAAAATGACAATAACGTTTTTGTAAAAGCAACGTATAAGTTAAGTGAAAAAGTAGCTATTTACGGAGACATTCAAGGTAGATTTGTAAACTACAAAACACAGGGAATGACTTCTGACTTGGAAGTAATTGATGTGGATGCTAATTTCTCTTTTTTCAATCCTAAAGCAGGACTAACCTACACCTTAGACGAAAAAAGTAGTTTGTATTTTTCTGTTGCCAGAGCCAACAAGGAACCGAACAGAAAAGATTATGAAAATAACATTACACAATCTGAGCAATTGACAGATTTTGAATTAGGACATCGATTTATTTCTGAAAAAGTACAGATAAACACCAATGCTTATTTTATGAATTACAAAAACCAACTAGTACTTACTGGTGCCTTAGACCCTGATGGAACACCTATCCGTGCTACCAGTGGGAATAGTTATAGATTAGGATTAGAAGTAGATGCTGCGGTAAAACTTTCTAAGAGTCTAACTTGGAAACCAAACCTTGCCCTAAGTCAAAACAAAAATACTGATTTTATTACTCATTTAGATGGAGCAATAAAAAATCTTGGAACTACAGACTTGTCTTTTTCTCCAGACATCATCGTTGGAAATGTATTCACTTACGCASCTATCAACAATTTACAACTTTCGTTACTATCTAAATATGTAGGAGAACAGTTTATGGGAAACACCAATGCTGTACAGTCTATAATGGAAAGCTATTTTGTAAATGATTTCACTGCTAGCTATGTAATCAACCCAGAAAGCATCTTTAAATCTATTACGCTAACGGCTATGGTTAACAATATATTTAATGTGAAGTATGTATCTAATGGATATTACGGGACGTATGACGATGACTGGTCTGACGACACTGAAATTACCACCATACACTATGCGGGATATTACCCACAAGCAACTACTAACTTTTTGCTTGGCGCAACTTTGAGATTTTAATCTCAGACAAACACAAGCACTTCCACAAGTTCAAAAAAAACCTCGCAAATTGCGAGGTTTTTTTATGCTAAAATATGGGCTTGAACAATTTACAATTGATCTCCCAAACTTTTTGTAATAGCTGTTTTAACTGTTCCTGTATGCGCTGTAGTCTTGTTTTCAATCAACATTAACTTACATTCTTCCACAGAAGAAATACGATGGTTGACACCTTTTTTAACGGTGTACATATTTCCTGCATTCATAGTAAAAGATTCTTTACCTTCTTCTTCAAAAAGTAAACTCCCCTCTAATACATAAAATAATTCATCTTCATGTTCATGATTGTGCCAAGGAATGTCTTCTCCTTTTACTTTGACTATTTTTACAAAGACATCATTTACTTCTCCAATAATTTTAGGAGAAAAATAGGATGATATCGCCTCGAATTTTTTAATTATATCTATCATATTAAAATTGTACACTCCATATTCCTCTTAAATCTCCTACCTTATAACCAGTCGCTAAATCTTTTGGATAAAGTGATTTTATGAGTGAATCTGTAGCTTTAGAAACTTCTACTCCTACGGTTCCATGGCAAACTAAACATTTAGAATTGATAAGGATAGGCGCGTAAAACTGTGGTTTACCAGTAGGTTGACTCAATAATACAGGGCTTAACATTTCTCCATTTTCAAGCGCCACTTTATAGTCTTCAATAACTCCTAATTCTATTGAGGAGGGCTTGTTAATTTCATTTCTGAACCGTTTAGAAACCCTTTTAATACTAACATATTCTTGCTTGGCTATTTCATCTGTCAAAGGGATGGCTTTCACATTACAAAAAGGAATGGCTTGAACTGGCCCACCTTGTTTCATCTGCTTCATTAAATTTCCACTTAATAATTTGAAAGATTTCTGAGTAATTTCTTTCCCTTTTGCTATGTACTCGATTTGAGCTTCTTTGGACAGTTTAGTTGCAGTATTACAACTCACAAGTCCAACAAACAACACAACTAATAAATATTTTAGATTCATTTTGAATTTTTTTTCAATTAACTAAATAATTACAAAGAGCATTCTCTCTTAATTATTAATTCCTGACCAATTGGAAACCGTTTTTTTTCCACTTTGTTACTCCATTTTTCAATTCAAATACTTGAGTAAACCCTGTTTGAATTAATTTTCTTGAGACATAACTAGATCTATTTCCACTTTTACAATACACATATACAGGTTCAGACTTGTCAAAACCCTCAAAATTATCCAACCAATTCTTTGAATAAAAATTAATATTAATTGCATTTTCTATATGCCCATATTTAAATTCTTGTGGCGTACGAACATCTATCAATAGTTGATTTTGCATCCCGGCATTAAATGCCTTTGCACCTATTAAATTTACTTTAATTTCCACACCAGAAGAATCTATAACAGAAGCTGGTTTACCTTGTCCACAACTTGAAGTTGCAATGCTAAAAAAAGCGAGGCAATACATTAATAAGTGTCTTTTCATATTCTTATTTATTATCCCTAAAGGGAATTAACTCAATTTTATGTTCTAAATATAATCAAAAAAAGGGAGCTAAATGCTCCCATATGTAATATTCTATGTTTGTTTTACAAAATTGTAGTTGGACAAACAAACTCGGTTAAAGTAATACCTGTCTCTCTTATATCTTGATATCCACCTCTAATGTCGGTCACATTTTTTATACCGTTGGCCTTAAAAATAGATGCTGCAATTAAAGATCTATACCCACTTTTACAATGTAAATAATACGATTTATTCGAATTAATAATAGCACTATTTTCATTGATATAATCCAATGGAAAATTAGTAGCTCCTATTACATGTTCTGATAAAAATTCCGATTCTTTTCGAACATCCAACACTACTTCCAGGTCATTCTCTTTGAATTTTTCCGCGAATTCAGATGCGGACATTGAATCAATTTTATCCACAGGAAAGCCTATTGCTAACCAACTCTTAATTCCTCCTTTTAAAAACCCTGCAGTATTATCATAGCCCACACGTGAAAAACGTGTCACTACTTCCTGCTCTCTTCCTTCGTCGGCAATAAATATAATTTTTTGCCCTATGTTTTTTATCAAAGCACCTACCCATGGAGCAAAACTTCCATCTATTCCAATAAACCATGCTCCTGGCACCGTTCCTTCATTTGTATAAGCCTCTTTAGATCGTGTATCTATCACCATCACTTCTGGCTGGTTACTTATGTCTAAAAATGCTTCTGGATCCAAAGGTGCAGTTCCTTTGGTTACAATTTCGTCAATACTCAAATTGATTCCTTTATTCATTTTTACATTGTTTGGAAAATATTGTGGTGGTGTTTTCAAACCTGTAAGCACTTCTTTTACAAACTCACCCTCTGTCATATCTGCACGTAATGCATAGTTTGTTTTTTTCTGATTCCCTAAAGTGTCAAAAGTTTCATTACTCATGTTTTTACCACATGCAGATCCAGCTCCATGATTTGGATAAATAACGATATCATCTGGTAATATCATGATTTTTTTTCTGAGCGAATTAAACAAATGAATTGCTAGGTCTTCTTGAGAAACCGAAGAACTTACCGCTAAATCTGGACGACCTACATCTCCAATAAACAAACAATCACCTGTAAAAATATAGGGTTTATTACCACTTTCATCTTTCAATACCAAAGAAATTGATTCCATGGTATGCCCTGGAGTGTGTAGCAATTCTAAAATAATATTTCCTAATTTGAATTGTTCTCCATCTGTAGCATTATGAATTTCATAATTGGCTTCTGCAGTTGGGCCAAATACAATAGTTGCCCCAGTTTTTTTAGCCAAATCAACTTGACCTGACACAAAATCTGCATGAAAATGAGTTAAAAATATGTATTTTATAGTGGCTCCGTCTGCTTTGGCCATTTCTATATAAGGATCCGTTTCACGTAACGGATCAATAATAGCAACTTCTCCATTGGATTCAATATAATATGCCATTTCTGCAAGGCAGCCTGTAAATAATTGTTCTACTCTCATGTCTATATCTTGTTTTTTCTAAATGCATCGAAAACCGAAGGATTTAGAATACCAGATTATATACTAAGTACTAGATAATAAAACCTATGCTACTTTTAATATGCTCCGATTATTGTTATTCGTATTTTGTAAATAAAGCAGGGTGGTTTCTAACTTAATTTATTCCTAAAATTTAGGCTTACAAATTTAGTGTTTTCTTAGGTATTTTAAGTCTCTGAATTAATGAATACTAAATTTAACGAGAAAAATACATTAAAAAACTCATAACCACCATGATATTAATCATTTATCTGGGTAATATACTTTTCGTATTTCCCGCTACTCCCTCTTGGTTTATTTTTCTTTCGGTGTGCTTTCATTGCCTGACGGATTCCCATATAGCAATTTTCGAAGTCTATTCCATTAAAAACACCACCTTTAGCCATGGCGTCTCTTACAGGTCCTTTAAGTGCAGTAAAAACAATTTTTATCCCTTTTTTCAAGTATTTCTTATTAATTTCTTTCATCATTTTAATAGCACTACTATCCATGTTATTGATACTTTCTCCATGGATAATTATCAGTTTTAATTCTGTGCCTTTTTCAGCAACTAAACTTGCTAATTTTTCTTTAAAAAAACTAATATTGGCAAAGTAAATCTGCGCATCAAATCTAAATATTAATACGTCCTTACATGGAACTAGCGCATCAAACCGATCTATATTTCTATAAAAATGAGTTCCGGGAACTCTTGCTAACACAGCTATATGAGGCTTAGTAGACCTATAAATAACTATTATTAACGACAAAGTAACCCCAAATGAGATCCCTTTTTCAATTCCTAAAAATAAGGTYGCACAAAAAGTAGCGACGAGCAACCAAAAATCCACGCGATTACTCTTATATAGGAATATTGCTTCTTTTACATCTATCAACCCATAAACAGCTACTAGGATTATAGACGCCAAAATGGTTTTTGGCAGGTTGTAAAATAAAGGGGTTAAAAACAATAAGGTACATAAAATTAGTAATGCACTAAATAAAGATGCCAAAGGTGTTTTAGCTCCTGCTTCGTTATTTACCGCAGTTCTAGCAATTCCACCAGACACAGGATAAGACTGAAACAGTGACCCTATAATATTTGAAACACCTAAGGCTTTCAATTCTTGGTTTGCATTTACTACATGATCTCCTTGCTGACTTTCTAATGATTTAGCCACTGCAATACTTTGCATATATCCTACTAAAGCAATGGTAATAGCCATGGGGAATAATTGATTTAAGATTTCGTAATCAAACTTAAACATGGAAAAATGAGGGATTGATGACGGAATATCTCTAGTAATTTCCACAGAATTCCCTAAATCGAAAAAAGTAACTATTAAAATCCCAAAGAGCATCGCAATCAATAAAAACGGAATGGATTTATTAATTTTTTTTAAAACAATTATCAATAGAATCGCAAATAGCCCTATTCCTAAAGACAGCAAATTTATATCGTTGATTTTCCCAAATAAATCACTGACAATCACTGTTACATTACTACTTCTGGCAACATCCACTCCAAATAAATGCTTGAGTTGTGTCAGTCCAATAATAGCGGCCGCAGCCGATGTAAAACCACTTATAACGGGGTAGGATAAAAAATTGACTAAAAACCCAAGTCTGAACAAACCGAGTAATAATTGTAAACCACCTACCATAAAAGATAGCAATAATGCATAATTTATGTAAGTAGACATATCTACCGTTCCAAAAGAAGATAAAGCGGTGGCTGTTAATAAGGAAACCATCGCAACTGGCCCTACGGACAACTGCATAGATGTCCCTAACACAACGTAGATTAATACTGGGACTAATGCTGCGTATAAGCCATAAACAGGAGGTAAACCCGCTACTGAGGCATAAGCCATAGCTTGCGGAATTAGCATCACTCCAATAGTAAAACCAGCCATCAAATCTTTTTTTAGAAAAGATTTTTTATAGATAGGTAGCCATTCTAAAATTGGAATAAATGCCCGTATGTTCATGTATTTGATGTTTTAATTATCGTGTCATATGGGAGGAAGTGCAGTTAAAATAATTCACTCTGTTTCCCCAATTTCTTTCTACCTAAATGATCATAAGCTAACTTTGTAACTTCTCTTCCTCTTGGAGTACGCATAATAAACCCTTGTTGAATTAAAAAAGGTTCATATACTTCTTCTATGGTTTCAGAATTTTCTCCTACTGCTGTTGCCAAAGTACTAATTCCAACAGGTCCTCCTCCAAATTTATCTATAATGGTGGTTAAAATTCTATTGTCCATTTCATCCAGTCCATGCGCATCTACATTTAAGGCGTTCAGTCCGTATTTTGCAATGGCAATATCTATACTTCCATTTCCTTTTATCTGTGCAAAATCTCGCACCCTACGCAATAAAGCATTGGCAATACGTGGTGTTCCACGGCTACGACCTGCAATTTCTATAGCAGCTTCCATCGCTAAAGGAACCTTTAAAATCTGAGCACTTCGCTGCACGATGGTAGACAGCAATTCTGTACTGTAATATTGCAAACGACTGCTAATTCCAAAACGCGCACGCATAGGAGCGGTCAACAATCCCGAACGTGTAGTGGCACCTATTAAGGTAAACGGTTCTAAATCTATTTGCACTGTACGGGCATTGGGTCCCGTTTCAATCATAATATCAATTCGAAAATCTTCCATTGCAGAATACAAATACTCTTCAATTACTGGGCTTAATCTATGAATTTCATCTATAAACAACACATCTCTTGTTCCTAAATTGGTCAACAAACCAGCCAAATCTCCTGGCTTGTCCAATACAGGTCCCGAAGTGATTTTTATATCCACTTCCAGTTCATTGGCTAAAATATTAGCCAAGGTTGTTTTCCCTAGACCTGGAGGGCCATGAAACAAGGTGTGATCCAAGGCTTCACCACGTTGATTGGCGGCTTCCACAAAGATTTTCAAATTCTCCATTATACTTTCTTGTCCTGTAAAATCATCAAAACTCAGGGGTCTTAATACTTTTTCAACTTCAATTTCTGTATTTGAAAAATGCTCTTTCTCGGGATTTAAGTTTTCATTCATAGTTGGACAAAGATACGGAATTACTCTATAGTTTATATTAGAAAAAAAAGACATAAAAAAACTGCCCCAATAGTTTTGGAGCAGTTTCTTTATATGGTCAATACTTGATCGTTAAGACGGTTCTTCTCCCTCTTTTAACGGTGTGTTTTGTGGTACAAAATCTTCGTCCCATCCTGGCTTACTATAATCATAAGACCAACGGTGTACTTCTGGAATTTTACCAGGCCAGTTTCCATGAATATGTTCAACAGGAGTTGTCCATTCAAGGGTATTTGATCTCCAAGGATTTTGCGTTGCTTTTTTACCTCTGTAAATACTCATAAAGAAATTGGCTAAGAATATAATTTGTGCCAATCCTCCAAGAATTGCAAATAAAGTAATTACAATATTAATATCCTGCACATCGTCAAACAATGGGAATGCCGTGTTATTATAATATCTACGTGGTAATCCTGCCAATCCAACAAAATGCATTGGGAAGAACACTCCATAAGCTGCTACTGCAGTAATCCAAAAGTGCCAATACCCTAATGTTTTGTTCATCATACGCCCATACATTTTTGGGAACCAGTGGTAAACACCAGCAAACATTCCATAAATAGCAGATACTCCCATTACTAAGTGGAAATGCGCTACTACAAAATAAGTATCATGAACATTGATATCTAAGGCTGAATCACCCAAGACCAATCCTGTCAATCCTCCTGTAATAAAAGTTGAAACAAGTCCGATAGAGAATAACAAGGCTGGATTCATTTGTAGATTTCCTTTCCATAAAGTAGTTAAATAGTTAAACGATTTAACGGCTGATGGAATGGCAATTAACAAGGTTGTAAATGTAAATACAGACCCTAAGAAAGGATTCATTCCAGATACAAACATGTGATGCCCCCATACGATGGTAGATAAAAATGCAATGGCTATAATTGATGCAATCATGGCACGGTATCCAAAAATAGGTTTTCTCGAATTGGTAGAAATTACTTCAGAAGTAATACCCAAGGCTGGTAATAAAACAATATACACCTCTGGATGTCCTAAAAACCAGAATAAATGTTCAAATAATACTGGTGAACCTCCTTGGTAATGCAACACTTCTCCGTTGATAAAAATATCAGACAAGAAGAATGATGTTCCAAAACTACGGTCAAAAATCAATAATAACGCCGCTGACAATAATACAGGGAACGATACAACTCCAATAATTGCAGTCACAAAAAACGTCCAGATAGTTAGAGGCAAACGTGTCATTTTCATACCAACAGTACGTAAATTCAGAACTGTTACGATATAATTTAAAGATCCTAACAATGAAGATGCAATAAAGATTGCCATAGAAATCAACCATAAAGTCATTCCCATTCCAGATCCTGGCATTGCTTGTGGTAAGGCACTCAATGGTGGATAAATAGTCCAACCTGCAGCTGCTGGTCCTGCTTCTACAAATAAAGAAACCAACATTAACAAACTAGATAAAAAGAACAACCAGTAAGATACCATGTTCAAAAATCCAGAAGCCATATCACGCGCTCCAATTTGCAATGGAATTAATAAGTTACTAAATGTTCCACTCAATCCAGCCGTTAGTACAAAGAATACCATAATGGTACCATGAATAGTTACTAAGGCTAAATACATATCTGGAGTCATTACTCCGTCTTCTTGATGTGGGCCTAAAAAGGCTTCGATTAATGTAAATGAATGGTCTGGCCAAGCAATTTGTAACCGAAACATCATGGACATTAAAACCCCAATGACTCCCATAAAAATACCTGTTACCAAGTATTGCTTCGAAATCATTTTATGATCGGTACTAAAAATATATTTTGTTACAAAAGTTTCTTTATGATGATGCGCTGACATAGCTTATTGTTGTTAGTAGTTAGTGATTAGTTGAGTACTTGAGCGATTGTTTTTTGAGCTTTCAACCATGTATTGAAATCAGCTTCTTCATGTACAATAATTTTCATTTGCATATTGTAATGAGAAGAACCGCAAATTTTATTACATAATAACAAGTAATCAAATTCGTACACGTCTTCGCCTTTTTCTTTTCTAATTTTGTTGATTCCTGCAACTTTCGCGATAGTAGCCTCATTTGCTCTCATTTCCTCAGTTGTAAACTTAGGTGTAAAAGAAAATTGGGTTATCATCCCAGGTACACAGTTCATTTGCGCTCTAAAGTGAGGCATATATGCCGAGTGCAACACATCTTGAGAACGGAACTTAAAAATTACTTGACGTCCTTTAGGTAAGTGCAATTCTCTTGTTGGAATATCATCTTGTGCATTCTTATCTGTCATATCAACACCCATAGTGTTCAAACCTTTGATATTGCGTACATTTCCTCTCCCCAAGGTTTGATCCACACCTGCATAACGTGCTTCCCATTGAAATTGCTTTGCATATACTTCAACAATTAAAGGGTCTTCGGCATCTGAAACATCCATAAAGTTATTCCAAGCCCATAATCCATAAATTATCAAGACAGATAAAACAATCGCTGGAACAGCAGTCCATAGCATTTCAAGTTTATGACTATCCGCATAAAAGAGTGCTTTGGTTCCTTTCTTTCCTCTATATTTAAAAGCAAAGTAAAACAGGAAAAATTGAGTAATTGCCTGAACAAAAAGAATCAGTAACATGGTAATCACATATAAATTATCGTAGTGTTCCCCTTCTACCGATGCAGATTCAGGAAGTAACACAACATTATATGCCACTAAACAGTAGATCATCAATACATAAAAAAAGATTCCAAACACAGCGAATAAGTATCCCTGAGTATTATTATCTTTCTCGGTAGCGATGACACCTTTTAGATTAAAAATATTCGTAATTTGCCATAAAGCAATAGCAGATACTATCGCAATAAAAGTGTAAATTAATGCAGTCATTATAGTTTGTTAGTTAGTAATAGTGAGCCAAATATAAAAAAAATCCTGAACATAACTAGTTCAGGATCTTTTTATACCTTTTTTTTATTTTTTTTCTAATAGTGAAAACCTTCACTTTCCTTAATATAAGGATTGTTTTTCACTACTAATGGAGCTTTACTCAAGGCATTAAATACCACATAAATAAAGATTCCTGCAATTAATAGTACAGATCCAATTTCTGGTATTCCAATAAACCATTGTGTTCCTACCGTCGCTGGCATAATCATTACAAAAATATCTATATAATGTCCAATTAATATAACGATACCTGTAATTATTACAAACCAGTTTACACGTTTAAAGTCGCTGTTCATCAACACCAATAGAGGAAAGACAAAATTAAGTCCAACCATACCTAAGAAAGGCAAACGGTAATCTTCGAATCGAGTAATAAAATAAGTTACTTCCTCCGGAATATTTGCGTACCATATCAACATGAATTGCGAAAACCACAAGTAAGTCCAGAAAACACTGAATCCAAACATGTATTTTGCTAAATCATGTAAGTGGCTATTATTTACAATCTCTAAATATCCTTGGCTTTTTAGGTAAATAGTGATCAATGCCATCATGGTAACTGCAGATACAATAGCACTTGAAAAAATATACCATCCAAATAAGGTAGAGAACCAGTGTGGGTCTAAGGACATAATCCAATCCCAAGACATCATAGATTCAGTTACTAAGAAAAATACTAAAAATGCCGCTGAACGTTTTAACAATTTACGGTAGTTTCCAGTATCTACTATATCCTGAGCCATAGTTAATTTACGAGAATGCCATTGGAAAAATGACCAACCTCCAATATAAATAGCAGCTCTTATCAAGAAGAAAGGAACGTTTAAGTACCCTACTTTGTTTTCTAATAATATATCTCCTTTCACTACTTCTGGATCCATCCAAACAAATAGGTGGTTCATATGTGCTCCTGACATCATCAAGAAAACAAATAATAAAATACCCCCAATTGGTAAATAAGCTGCAATGGCTTCCATCACTCTAAATAATACAATAGACCATCCTGCCTGTGTTGCATGCTGAATTGCATAAAACGCTAAGGCTGCTAATGAGATTATTAAGAAAAAGAATATTGCTACGTACAATGCAGACCATGGCCTGTTTTGTAATTGATGCAATACATGTGTTGCATGTGCGTCATCATTTCCATGAGCGTCTGCGGTATGAGCATCTGTTGCATGTGCATCTACCACATGAGTATCCGCAGCATGACTATCATGACTGTCATGAGACATCATTTCTTTCACATCCTCTAGGGTGCTTGGGGCAGTRAAAAAGCCATAACCAACACCTAAGGCCCCGATAATCATTAAGGCAAACGAAAATGTTTTTAATTTACTTGAAAATGTATACATATCTTTTAAATTCTATCTTCGTTTATTATTTAATTAAATCGTTTCTCAACTGCTCCACATACATGGTCACTTGCCAACGCTCCGTTTCTGTTAACTGAGAGGAATGAGATCCCATCATGTTTCTACCGTGCATAATTACATGGTAAATTGTTCCAGCATTAATATCACGATCTTTATAATTAGGAATTCCCAAGAATTTTTCACGTTTTACCAATACTCCGTCACCAGCTCCTTTTTTTCCATGACAAGAAATACAATAGATAGTGTACATTGCTTTCCCATTTTCAAGGTTGGCTGCGGTAGCTTCAATTGGCGATGTTAATTCAGCTTTTGCCAATTCGTATCCTTCTGTAGTATTTTCGTACTCATAAGGAAATGCATGCCCACGAGCAATTGTACCTTCCACAGGAAGTTGAGATGTCAATCCGTTTTTAAAAGAAGGATTTACACTGTATGTTTCGTATCCTACAGACTCATACATGTCTGGCATGTACTGGTAGTTACGCTTAGATTTATCCGTCCAACAAGAGGTCATCAAAACTGACAACATCAATACGGCAATATATTTAATTGAGTTTTTCATTTCTCTTAAAGCTTTTCGGTTACTTTTAATTCGATGGCTCCAGTTTTTGTTAAGAAAGCAGACATTTCGTCTTCRTTYYCGTCYAAARCTATTTCCATWACAAACATATCATCAGTKGTACGWGGATCAGGATTTTCTGCATCTTTAAATGGCCATAATCTACTTCTCATATAAAAAGTAATCACCATTAAATGCGCTGCAAAAAACACTGTTAATTCAAACATAATTGGCACAAATGCCGGCATGTTTTCAATGTATGACATATTAGGTTTTCCTCCAATGTCTTGAGGCCAATCGTCAATCATCATATAGTTCATCATCCAAGTGGAAAAACCTAGACCAATACAACCGTAAATAAAAGCGGCGATGGCAAGGCGAGTTGGTTTCAACCCCATTGCTTTGTCTAAACCATGCACAGGAAATGGTGTGTATACTTCTTCGATATGATGWTTKGCTGCACGAACTTCTTTTACAGCATCCAATAGGATATCATCATCATTATACATTGCTTGTATTACTTTCTTACTCATGATTTCCGTCTCTTAGTTTTTTATATTGCTCTCCTGATGATTTTAAAATCGATTTCACCTCTGCTTGTGCAATCACAGGGAATGTACGTGCATATAATAGGAAAAGTACAAAGAAGAATCCTATAGTTCCAACATAAATACCAATATCTACAAATGTTGGTGAAAACATTGTCCAAGACGATGGTAAGTAATCTCTGTGTAATGAGGTTACGATAATTACAAAACGCTCAAACCACATTCCAACATTTACAACCAATGCAATAAAGAAAGAGAACATAATACTAGTTCTTAATCTTTTAAACCACATTAACTGTGGAGAAAACACATTACAAGACATCATAAATAAATACGCCCACCAATAAGGTCCAGTAGCTCTATTTAAAAATGCGTATTGTTCATATTCTACTCCTGAGTACCAAGCGATGAATAATTCCGTGATATAAGCACACCCTACAATAGAACCTGTAACCATAATTACAATGTTCATCAATTCGATATGTTGAATGGTAATATACGCTTCTAGGCTTACCACTTTACGCATGATAATTAATAAGGTATTTACCATTGCAAATCCAGAGAATACTGCCCCAGCCACAAAATATGGTGGAAAAATAGTGGTATGCCATCCTGGAATTACAGATGTTGCAAAGTCAAACGATACAATAGTATGTACAGAAAGTACAAGTGGTGTAGCCAATCCAGCCAATACCAATGATACTTCTTCAAAACGTTGCCAATCTTTTGCTCTACCTGTCCATCCGAAACTTAACAAACTGTATATTTTCTTTTGGAATGGTTTTACTGCACGGTCACGTAACATAGCAAAATCAGGTAATAAACCAGTCCACCAAAAAACTAATGACACTGATAAATAGGTTGAAATYGCGAATACATCCCACAATAACGGGGAGTTAAAGTTGGTCCATAAAGRCCCAAACTGGTTAGGTAATGGCAATACAAAATGCGCATTCCATGCACGCCCCATGTGAATAATAGGGAATAAACCTGCTTGAATAACGGCAAAAATAGTCATGGCTTCCGCAGAGCGGTTAATACCCATACGCCATTTTTGACGGAATAATAATAATACTGCTGAAATTAGGGTTCCTGCATGCCCGATACCTACCCACCAAACAAAGTTGGTAATATCCCAGGCCCAGCCCACAGTTTTATTCAATCCCCAAACTCCAATTCCGGTTCCTATGGTATAAAATATTGACGCCAATCCCCAAAGGAAGGCTGCCAAGGCAACAAGAAAGGTAGCCCACCATAATTTATTTGCTTTTCCTTCAATTGGCCTAGCTATATCCAACGTAATGTCGTGATAGCTCTTTTTGCCAATAATCAAAGGCTCTCTAATAGGTGCTTCGTAATGAGACATAATTTTTATTTAATTACTATCTGTTTATAATCTATGCTTTATTCGTAACTTTTACTTGATATACAACRTTTGGTTGTGTACCTACATGCTCTAATAAGTGGTAAGAACGACTGTCGTCTTTTAACGCAGCTACTTTATCTTCCTTATTATTGATGTCTCCGAAAATCATGGCTCCAGTGCTACATGCATTTGAACATGCTGTTTGGAATTCGTCTGTGTTCACTGGACGACCTTCTTTCTTGGCTTGTAAAATGGTTGCTTGTGTCATTTGAATACACATAGAACATTTTTCCATTACCCCTCTAGAACGCACTACCACATCTGGATTCAATACCATTCTTCCATAGTCATCATTCATATTGAAATCAAACTCTTTGTTTTCTGGATATTGGAACCAGTTAAAACGACGTACTTTATAAGGACAGTTGTTTGCACAATAACGTGTTCCAACACATCTGTTATAAGCCATTTGATTCTGACCTTGACGACCGTGTGATGTTGCAGCCACAGGACATACAGTTTCACATGGAGCATGGTTACAATGCTGACACATTACTGGTTGGAATACTACCTCTGGATTGTCCGAAGGATCTTCCAATTTAGCAAACCCTTGTACAGAACCTGTTTTTCCTAATAAACCATCAATGTTATCTTTGAATTCATTATCTCCAACAAAAGTTTCTTCAGAAGAGTAATAACGGTCAATACGCAACCAATGCATATCTCTACTCATTCTAATCTCTGCTTTACCAACAACAGGAACATTGTTTTCTGCGTGACATGCAATTATACATGCTCCACATCCAGTACAGGCATTTAAATCTATAGATAAATTAAAGTGATGTCCGATAGAACGATCAAACTTAGTCCATAAATCAACYGTWGTWGCTTCTACTTCGTTGTGRTTTAAAGTTACCATYGGTACTTTATTCCAYGTACGTTTTGGRTYTAAAGARTGATCRTTAAAAGTATCTAAYGTAGTTTCTTTTAAGATATCCCCTCTACCCATTAAGGTGTTTTGTAACTGAACACAAGCAAATTCATGCTCACCTTCCACCAATTTCAGACTTACATCTGTTTGAGTAGTATTATATCCTTTATAAAAAGGGAATGCATTCACTCCTGTTTGCATGTCCTCTTTTAATCCATTTTTCCTTCCATATCCAAATGCCAATCCAACAGAACCAACTGCTTGACCTGGTTGAATAATAACTGGTAACACTTCTGAAAYACCATTTACGGTAATTTCTACATTRCTMCCATTTAAGGCTCCATTTGATACATGCCAGTTCTTAACACCTAATTTCTCCGCATCTGCTTTAGACATGGTTAAATAGTTGTCCCAAGAAGCTCTAGTAATAGGATCTGGTAATTCTTGCAACCATGGGTTATTAGCCATTTGACCATCACCCATACCTGTTTTGGTATATAATTTTAATTCGTATTCTCCAGCATTGGTAGTTTTCCCTAAAGCAGTTAATGCAGCATTTACGTCTACATCAGCAGCTACTACTGTAATATCTAATTTTGCCGCATTGAATACACCATCGTGCAATGCTTGATTCCAAGAAGCACCATTCAATACATTGGTAGACCAAGATTCTTTTAAGTAATCATAGAAAGATTGATCGCTACCCATCCATTTTAACAAACTGTCTTGGTATTGACGTGTGTCAAATAATGGTTGAATAGTCGGCTGCATTAAACTATAAGTACCTGACTTAATCATAGCATCACCCCAAGCCTCTAAATAATGAGGAGTGGCTAATGCGTATTGAACAGCTGCCGAAGTTTCGTCGTCAGAGGTTGAGAAAGCAACAGAAAGTTTTACCTTCTTTAATCCCTCTACAAATTCTTGCGCATTTGGTAATGTATAAGCAGCGTTCCCATTATAGGTTAATACCGCTCCAATTTCACCAGCGTTCATATCTTTAATCAACTGAGCAACTTCCGCATCGTTTCCACGACGCACGTTTTTAGTTACTGCAGGATTGATCACTTCACTTCCGATAGCTTTGTTTATTGCCAAGGCAACTAACTGTGCATTTTTATCGTTTGCTCCTGCTAATACTACCCCTTTACTTCCAGCTTCTTTTAACTTCGCTGCAGCTTTTTGAATGGCCGTATTAAGAGGGGACATTTCCATTGTGGAAATACCACCAACAACCGCTTGGTATAATTTTACCAAGGCCAATCCTTCTTGCGATGGACGGATACGAGTACGATTATCAGCATTCGCTCCAGAAATGGTCATGTTCGATTCAAAATGTGCATGGTGAGACATTTTTCCATCAGTAGGAATACGTCCTTTTGCATAACCAATTTCAAATCCTCCACCTTGCCAATCTCCTAGGAAATCTGCTCCGATAGATACAATTACTGCTGCTTTTTCTAAATTATATTCTGGCAAAGCACGTGTCCCATACATTTCATCAAATGCATCCAAGGCTCCAGATTCAGATACTGAATCGTAGATTACGTGACGAACATCGCCATATTTCTCTTTGAATTGCGCTATCAAACGTTTTGTAGAAGGACTTGCACATGAACCTGATAAGAATACAATCGGYAAATTAGCTTCCTTTAACTCGTTTAATTTTGCCACAATCGCTGTATCAGCAGCTGACCATGCTATTTTTTCTCCTTTTGATGTAGGGCCCTGCAATCTTTTGCTATCATATAATGATAATACAGATGCTTGAACTCTAGCATTGGTAGATCCACCAATTTCTTTATTTGGTTCAATTTTGATTGGACGTCCATCACGAACTTTCACCAAAATATTCGCAAAATCGAAACCATCTGCAATAGTAGTCGCATAATAATCTGCAACCCCCGGAATAATCTCCTCAGGTTTTATTACATAAGGTATTGTTTTTACAACGGGTCCTTCACAGGCAGCTAACGAAGCAGCGGCAGTAGTAAACCCAACATATTTTAAGAAGTCACGACGTGTGGTAGAAGAAGACTCTAATGTTTCTTTATCACCCAAAAACTCATCTGTAGGAATTTCTTCAACAAACTCATTTTGTCTTAACGTATCAACAACAGCACTAGATTCTCCTAGCTCTTCAACACTTTTCCAGTATTTTTTGTTTGATGCCATTTTATAATTTGTTATTTCTTTCGTTAGTTATTAATAGTGACATTTTCCACATTCCAATCCACCCATCTGAGCTTCCGTCACCTTCTCTACACCGTATTTTTCGGCCAATTGATCATGGATTTTCTTATAGTATCCATTCTCAGTCATATCTACCTCAGTATCTCTGTGACAGTCTATACACCATCCCATTGTCAATGGAGAGAATTGAGTCATTTCGTGCATTTCCTCCACAGGTCCGTGACATTTTTGACAAGCCAAGCCTGCAACTGTTACGTGTTGTGARTGATTGTAATACACAAAATCTGCTAAGTTGTGAACACGAACCCATTCKATAGGTTTCTGCACRGCGTCTTCTTTGTATTTTCCTTGATCWGCATCCCATCCTACAGCATCGTAAATTTTAGCAATTTCTCCATCCARCTCTTCTTTGGTATGTCCATCAAATAATGGACCTGTGTATTCAGAGATCGATTTGTGACAGTTCATACAAACATTTGCTGTAGGAACTCCAGAGGTTTTACTGTGTTTCGCCGATGAGTGACAATACTGACAGTCTATTTTATTATCTCCAGCATGCACTGCATGTGAAAATGCAATTGGTTGAATTGGTGTGTACCCTTCATTTACGTCGATTTGCATAAACCAACCGAACAACAACCAAACACCTAATAATATAGAGAATATTAAAAACAAGAACCTTAAGAAAGGATTCTTAAAGAAAGTTAGTAATAAGTTTTCTTTAAATTCTTCTTCTCCTACATTCTTTTTAAGCGTACCTGCTATGATGATTACAAACAAAACAAACCCAAGTAATGTATAGCCTAACATAGCCCATACTCCAGTTTTTTCGTCTTCATACATTGCACCTGAGCCTCCAGCAGCAACTGTTTTCTTTGGAGCATTTCCTACTTCAAAGTATAACAATAAGTTGTCTAAATCTGTATCTGATAATTGTGGAAAAGCAGTCATGGCAGCAGGATTGCTATTCGCCACATCTTTTGCTAATTTGTCTCCTGAAGCAACCAAGGCATTGTTATCCTTAATCCATGCTTTTAACCATTCAACTTCACGTTTTTCAGCAATTCCTCCCAATGCAGGACCTACTAATTTCTTGTCTAATTTGTGACAAGCCGCACAATTTGCGTTAAACACTTTTTTACCAGCGGCTACGGCTTCCTGATCAACATCAGAAGTAGCATCAGGTACTGCGGTAGCAGTGGCAGGTTTACCATCAGTATATGCTAATATGTCAGCGATATCTTGATCGGTAAAATGAGGGTAACCCAACATTGGAATGCTGTTATACTCTTCAAAAATAGCTTTTGCATCTGCATCACCAGATTTGATCAATGCTTGGCTATCTTTAATCCAAGCTGTTAACCATTCGATGGTACGTTTTTCTCCAATCCCTTTTAAGGCTGGACCTACAAGTCTCTTATCTAATTTATGACAGGCAGCACAGTTGGCATTAAACAACTGTTTTCCCTTAGAAGGATCCCCTTCTTGTGCCGATAAATTAATAGAAAAAAGTAATAGGAAAGCAAGACTACAAACGATTAGCCTTGATAATGGATGGTGTTTTTTCACACTTTTCATACTTTAGTTATCTTTTCTTTCTAGTTTGGTACGGTTATTTCACTAAGAAAAAGACGCAAAATGTCCAGATTCTTTAATGATTGGACAAAAGTAAACTTTCTGTTTAAGTTTGGAAATTTAAATCAGTGAATAGTCTAATTTATACTTATTCTAAATAAGTCCAAACCCCCTACTAATTAAGGGATAAAGTTTTAAATTTGTAAAAAAATTAACATACATGAAATATATCAGTAAAAATATAGTTTTTTCAGTTTTAGCGCTGTCGTTTTTCGGCGTATCAACCTTGACTGCTCAAAACGACAATGCAACGATTGAACAGCTAATTGAAAAGAAAAGAACTTATAACCAAACAAAAGTAAAAAGCAAAGGATTCGTAATTCAATTATACAATGGAAATGAATCTAAAGCTTATGAGGTTCAACAAAAATTTGATGTATTATTCCCGCAATACACTTCCAAAATGAAGGTAGATTTACCTGACTGGAAAGTACAAATTATCAACTTCAAAACACGCTTGGCTGCGGATAGAGCCTTGAATCTATTTAGACAAGAATTTATTGGGGCTAATATCCCGAAATCGTAAATTGAGTAGTGAGAAGTGAGTAGTGAGTAGTGAGCAGTTAGCAGTTAGCAGTGAGCAGTTAGCAGTGAGCAGTTAGCAGTTAGCAGTGAGCAGTGAGCAGTTAGCAGTTTCTAAAAAACACATTCAATACCTAATTACATGTGACATCTTAGATGAGACGTACAGATTATTATATGTTAAAATAAGATTTTACAAACAATTTAAACATCAAAAATGATCTTACTATCTATTTTACTCTAAAACCAGTACCCAAAGCAACATTTAGAATAATAAACGGGTTGTTAGTATAGATCCAAATTTGTATAAAAAAAAATACTATTTGCAAATGCAAATAGTATTTTTTTTAACTCATTAAATTTTAACAATTAAGTTTCGTAAAAAACAGCATTAAATAACACTGTTTTTTACTCACTTACCTATAAATTATTACCATCCAGTATTTTGGATCATTTTATAATTGTTATTAACCTCCACTGCTGGAATTGGAAACAGCGCATGTTTACTTGAAAAATTTCCGTTTTTATTGAACCCTTGGTTCTGTAACACATTAGCGGCATCACCCCAACGAATTAAATCAAGAAAACGAACTCCTTCAAAGGCTAATTCAAGTCTTCTTTCTGTTTTAATAGCATCCATCGATATTACTTTAGCTGGTAAACTAACTCTAGTTCGTACCTTATCAAAGTATCCTTGTGCTACTGAAATAGCGTTTCCGGCCTGCAAATTTGCCTCGGCCGCCATCAATAAAACATCGGCATAGCGAATCAATCTTACGTTTGTACCATAGTTTAATTCAGAAACCGGTCCATCGGTCTCTGAGGTTAATGTACCATACTTAATTCTAAAATATCCTTCCATTCCCCACACTGGATCTTCTATTGTCCAATCTTCTGTCCAATCTCCTCCATATTTACTTCTAAGATCTTCGACAGATAATACATTTGCATCTTTTCTAAGTTGATCTCCTTCTGCATCAAAAGCTTCTGCCATTGCAGCCGTTGGGTAATTAAAACCCCAACCTCCTTGAAGTCCTGAAGTTCCACTTTTAAGATAATCTCCTCTTGGTCCCATCAACTGCCAGTTGATATTATTTTCCATGGTTCTATCACCTCCCCATTTAAAACTTCCCCAGTCATACCCTTCAGTTTCTACAAAACCAATCTCAAATAATGATTCCACTCCATATTCCGATTCTTTTAAGAACAGTGTTGAATAGTCATTTTGAAGTTCATATTCCGTTGAACCAATTACCTCTTCAAAAGCAACAGCAGACTCAGCATACATTTCTTGGTATAAATAAGCTTTTCCTTTAAGTGCCCATGCAGTACCTTGAGACATTCTAAATCTCATTTCTGGAGAATACTCACTCTTTTTAGGAAGATTTGGAATAGCTTCCTCTAAATCTTTATGTATTTGAGCATAAATTTCCTCCGCTGTAGATTTTTCAATGGCGTATTCAGCACTATTCAATGGCATGGACAATCTTAACGGTACTCCACCCCACATTGAAACTAATTCAAAATAGAAATAGGCTCTCAAAGCTTTTGCTTCTGCAATCATTTTAATTTTATTTTCTGTATCACCTTGCGCTGTATTGACAACTGCATTAGCTCTCATGATACCAAAATACATCGCTTTAAACGAATGCTCAATTGGCTTATTCTCTGAGGTGAATGAATAATCATCTAATTGCTGGTATGGAGGTTGATCCGCATCAGACCCTCCACCTGCATGTGATTCGTCAGAAGGAAAAGATTTAACGATATACATTGAATTCCAATCTGGTGCAACAGACCATTGTAAAATATCATAACAGGCAAATACTCCTTCTTGTAATTCTTCTTCCGTTTGAAAGTAATCCTCCAGTGCTAGAACACCATATACAGGTTTATCCAAAAAGTCTTTTTCACAGGCAGTTAACACAAAAACTAGGCCTGCCAAAACCGATAACTTATTTATTAATTTTTTCATTGTTATTAAATTAAATATTGTCATTAAATTAAAATGTTACTGATAATCCTGTCATAAAACGACTAGGATTAGGGTACAAACCTCTATCAATACCTTGAGAATTATTTGAAAAACTACCTACCTCTGGGTCTATTCCTTTGTATTTTGTGAAGGTAAAGAAATCATCAAATGATACATATAGCCTTAAGCTCTGTAATCCCATTTTATCTGTTATATTCGACATAAAGTTATATCCAAATTGAATTTGTTTAATCTTTAAATAAGATGCATCCTGCACCATTAAGTCACTTGAATATATAAATGGATCACTATATGAAGCTTTGGGAAAACTATTAGTACTTCCTTCTCCTGTCCATCTGTCTGTATAGAAAAATGAGGGTCTATTAGTGAGTGGGTTATCAACTCTAGCTAATGCCATAAAGTTTTCTTGTCCAAATGCACCTTGCATAAACACCCTCATATCAAACTGTTTGTATTCAAAATTAAAGGTAGCTGCCAACATAAAATCTGGATGTGGATCACCAATGTATGTTTTATCTTTATCAGAGATATCTCCATCGCCATTGGCATCTACTACAATTGGATCACCAGGTACTGGACTCCAAGCGGTAACATTACCTAAAGCTGAACTATAAGCATCTATTTCTGCTTGATTTTGGAATATMCCATCTGTTTTATATCCTYTATAGAACCAYACTGGYTGRCCTAATTCRAAYGAAGTRATTGTCCCMAKAGTCGGAAGATCAGCTCCATCAACWCTATYGASTAACGGRTTMAGATAAGTAACTTCGTTTTTAATGGTTGTCATATTYAARTTGATCCCATATTTGAAATCGCCTATTCTATCTTTCCAYCCAAGTTCTATTTCAAYMCCYYTGTTTGTWACRTCTCCTGCATTCGCRTMAGGAGCTGSATACCCYGTTGATRARGGTGGTGAAGAWGGTGTTAATAAATCTTTKGTTACTTTATTGTARTAATCAAAACCTARMGTYAAYCTRCTATCTARTGCTCTTACATCCARTCCTATATCKGTTTGAACAGTTGTTTCCCAWGTAATATYTWCATTTGGTAGCGCYAAAAGTTCWCCAACAGTATGGAAATYRCCMRWTGYATCTGGRTACTTTARACCATTCTTTGTAAYAARTGCTTTCCATTGRCCTGCACCAATATTAGAAGTYGAYCCATTTTCACCCCAAGATCCTCTCAGTTTCAAATGACTAATAGCTTCAATATTGAAAAACGATTCGTTCGATACCACCCAACCAGCTGAAATAGCTGGAAAGTATCCAGCTCTTTTGTCTGGAGCAAAAAGGGAAGAATTATCATTTCTTAAAGTAGCTTGAAATAAATATTTATTATCATACGAATAGGTAAGACGTCCAAAATAAGAGTTCATTGATGTAGGAAATATATTTCCTGATACATCTCCTTCTGCAGGTGCATCACCAATAGGTGCCCATAAATCCCCTTCTTTAATCATACCTGAAACACGTGTATYCAAGTAACGATATTCCGTATCCTCCGCTGACATACCAASCAAGACAGAAAAWTCRTGCTTGTCAATTGTTTTGCTRTAWGTAGCAAAATTTTCCCAAAGCCAYGTTTTATAAATTCCTTGATTGTACGTTTTTGTATTGGTAGTGTTTTCTTTRTTTTGATTCCACCAAAATTTTCTTTCCCAATCATCATAATTAGTAAAGGCTTGTTCCATCCCAAAACGAGTAGTAATAACCAATCCTTCGATAGGTTTAATATTCGCAAATACATTACCTATAATTTTGGTTTCTTGCGAAAGCCCATTATCAAGAGCAATTTGACCAATTGGATTGGCTATTTCTCCAATAATATACTCGGAAATACCATAATATTCTCCATTATTATTGGTTGTTAATGGAAGACCCTCTGCCAACGCATCTTGCACATGTTGTGGCAATACTGTACCACTTGGATAATGTGTTGGAGTTGTTGGGTCCATTAACATTGCGTGATTCATAATACCATTAAAACTATCATCCTCTGTAAAAGCTTTACGTTTGTTTATTGAGTATGAGAAGCTATTCCCTACTTCCAAATACTTGTTTACTTTGTGGTTCGAGTTAAATCTTACTGTAGTACGGTTGAAGTTGGTTTTATCTCCTCCGAAAAGACCATCTTGTGTAAAAAAGTTTCCAGAAAGTAAAAATGTTGATTTTTCATTTCCTCCTGATACCTGAAGCGAATGACGTTGTATCATTGCATCCTCAGTCGTTTCTTTAATCCAGTCTGTACCTTCTTTACCTAACCAGTCTGATACATTAGGCTTATTCCCTGGAGGTTGTGTCTCGTCAATCCATTGCACATATTGATCTGCATTCATCATCTCAACACTGTTTCTTAATGATTGAATTCCATATTGTGTACTATAAGAAACACTAAGAGCACCTGATTTACCTCTTTTGGTGGTAATCATTACAACCCCATTACCACCGTTTGCACCATAAATAGCTGCAGAGGCTGCATCCTTTAAAATCTCGATCGATTCAATATCGTTAGGATCTAAGAAATCAATATTCCCTGTACGCATACCATCTATAACATAAATTGGATCAGAATTACCATTTGATCCTGTCCCACGAATACGAATTTTAACTCCAGCTCCTGGCGCTCCCGATTGTGGCAAAACTGTTACACCAGCTGTTTGCCCCTGTAATGCATGTGACGTTAATGGAACAGATGTTTTTGATATCTGATCTGCATTTACAGAAGATATTGCACCTGTAATAACACTCTTTTTTTGGACACCATAACCAACAACAACTACTTCGTCCAAAGAATTTGCATCCTCTTTTAATACAATAGCAATACTAGATCTTCCATTTACAGCTACTTCTTGCGATGTAAAACCTATATAACTAATTTGTAGTACTGCATCAGGATTTACTTCTTCCAAAATAAATTTACCGTCAAAATCTGTAACCACTCCGTTATTCGTACCTTTTACTAATACGCTTGCTCCAGGTAAAGGACCACTTGCGTCTGACACTGTTCCAGAAACACTTTGAGCTTGAGCATAGGTGCCAAGCAACAGCATTCCGAGAATAAAAACGCTTTTAAGAACTTGAATTTTCATGAATATTTTGTTTAATTAATTTTTAATTAGTTTAAATACATTTATAAAATGTTTTAATACCTTTACAAAGCTAGAGAAGATGTTAAATAATTGTTAATCAATTATTGTCAAATGTTTGTATTTTTATGACAATAACCTAATAAGATCTTATGATTTTTAATGCCCATAGAGAAATTACCCGTTTAATACCAGATGACAGCTTCTTAGTTGAAGAAAGAATTAAGGATGATTTTGATTTCCCAATACACTTTCACCCTGAATATGAACTCAACTTTATATATAGAGGGAAAGGTGTACGTCGTATTGTTGGTGATCACTCGGAAATTATTGATGATATTGAATTAGTATTAGTGGGACCCAACCTTGTTCACGGCTGGGAATTGCACAACTGTACCTGTAAAGAAATTTATGAAATCACCATGCATATTCATAACGATCTGTTAGGAGAAAAGATGCTCTCACGAAAAATATTCAAATCTATCAAGGACATGTTTAAAAGGTCTAAACATGGCATTCTTTTTTCGAAAGAAACTACTAAGGCCATGATGCCTCGTATTATGGTGCTTCCAAAGATAATGGGGATTAACTATTTTTTAGARTTTGTATCCATCCTTAACGATTTGGCAAACTCTGAAGGACAAACCATGTTGTCTACACAATGTTCGGAAGCTAAAGATTTTGAAAATAGCAAAAGAATAAAAAAAGTATATGATTATATCCAAGCAAACTACCATAAAACCATCACACTCGATGAGATATCGTCTTTAGTAAATATGAGCCCCGTTTCGTTTAACCGATTTATCAAAAAACGAACAGGAAAAACATTCATTACTTATGTCAATAATACACGTATGGCTTTTGCCGCTAGCTGGTTGTTGGAATCTGATTTAAGTATTGGTGAAATCAGCTTTAAATGTGGTTTTAATAATATCGCCAATTTCAATCGCTTGTTCAAAAAATCAAAGAAATGTACTCCAAGTGAATACAGAGAGCAATTTATAGGTATTAAAAGAATACTTTAAACAAAAAAAAATCTCAGGAAACTTAGTGGGGCTAAGTCCTGAGATTTAATACGGTTTAATTTACTTAAAAATTAACCCAAAACAACTAAAACTGTATGTTCTTTATCTGTAGATAATACGGGAACTATGTTTCCGTTCATCTTTTCTCCATTCACAAACAATTCCTTGACGCCTTTACAAACGTGAACTGGATTCTGAACTTCGATATGATAAGTAACACCTCTAAAAACTCTCTTTATTTTAAATCCATCCCATGCTTTAGGAATACATGGATTTATAAGTAAACCTTCATAGGTTGGTTTTACACCTAAAATGTATTGAGTAATGGTATAAAAATTCCAAGAGGCAGTACCCGATAGCCAAGAGTTTTTTGCCTCCCCTGGTTTAACTGCTTCTTTTCCTGCAATCATTTGACAATATACATAAGGCTCTACTTTGTGTAATTCAGAAATATCCTCTAAAAAACTAGGGGCTATTTTTGTGTAATAGTCATAGGCTTGATCTCCGCGTCCAAGTATGGTTTCACCTATCATAATCCAAGGATTGTTATGACAAAAGATGCCTCCGTTTTCTTTATATCCTGCTGGGTACGTAGATATTTCCCCATATTCGATATAGTATTTAGAAAATGCAGGGCTATTCAGTACAATTCCGTAATCACAATCTAAATGTTTTTTTACAGCATCTAATGATTTTTCTACCATTCCTTCTTCCAACCCTATTTCTGCCATGGAACACCATCCTTGAGACTCAATAAAGATTTTTCCTTCTTCATTTTCTTGAGAACCTACCTTATTCCCATAATAATCATATGCTCGTAGATACCAGTCTCCATCCCATCCATTTTCTTTTACAGCAGCAATCATCTGGTCAATATGATTCTGAGCTTTCGCGGCCTCTTCTTGTTTCCCTATTTGCAAACAAAGRSTTACAAATTCTTTTCCATAGACTACAAAAAGTCCTGCAATCATTAAAGATTCTGCCTTCCCATCTTTCTTATTTCCTGTAGTCTGAAACGACTCGTTAGGATCTTTTGAAAAACAGTTAAGATTCAAACAATCATTCCAATCTGCTCGTCCAATTAATGGTAAGTTATGAGGTCCCAAATTATTGACAACATGATAAAACGACGCTTTTAAATGATCAAAATGAGGTTTAGCTTTTGAAATATCATTATCAAAAGGTACCAGTTCATCTAACAACGAAAAATCGCCAGTTTCTTTGATATATTCTGTAGTTGAAAGAATCAACCAAAGAGGGTCATCATTAAAATCTCCCCCTACAGTCGCATTTCCTTTTTTTGTTAAAGGTTGATATTGATGGTAACAAGAACCATCTTCAAACTGAGTCGACGCGATGTCTATAATACGTTCTCGAGCTCTTTCTGGAATTTGATGTACAAAGCCAATCAAGTCTTGGTTGGAATCTCGGAAGCCCATTCCACGACCTATTCCTGATTCAAAAAACGATGCAGACCTAGACATATTGAAAGTCACCATACACTGGTATTGGTTCCAAATATTCACCATACGATCCAATTTATCATCACCAGAGTCTACTTGAATTTTACCTAATAACTGATCCCAATATTGCTTCAATTCATCAAAAGCGACTTGTACTTTCTGTACGGAATCATATTTCGCAATCATTTCCTTCGCAGGTTTTTTATTGATGACCCCTTTAGATTCCCATTTATTATCTTCTTCAACTTCTACATAGCCAAGCATAAAAACAAACTGTTTTTCTTCGCCAGGTTGTAGTTCTATTTCTATATAGTGCGATGCTACTGGAGACCAACCGTGAGCAACAGAATTTGTTGGCTGACCGTTCAGTACCGCTTCTGGAGCATCAAAACCATTGTACATTCCCATAAAAGACTCTCTATCGGTATCAAACCCATCAATAGCCTGATTTACAGAATAAAATGCATAGTGATTTCGTCTTTCTTTAAATTCCGTTTTATGATACAAAACACTGTCTTCAATTTCTACCTCTCCAGTATTTAGGTTACGTTGATAATTGGTCATATCATCTTCTGCATTCCACAAACACCATTCAATAAAAGAGAATAACTTTATTTTTTTTGTTTCCGAGCTTGTGTTTTTAACAGTAACTTGTTGTATTTCTCCCCAGAAACCGAGAGGTATAAACTGGAGCACCTCTGTAACGATCCCGTTTTTTGATCCCTTAAATTTAGTATAACTCATTCCGTGCCTACACTCATAACTATCGAGTTCAGTTTGAGCTGGTTTCCATGAAGGAGACCATACGGTATCTCCATCTTTAATATAAAAGTATTTCCCTCCGTTGTCAACAGGTACATTGTTATAGCGATAACGAGTTAATCGCCTAAATTTTGCATCCTTGTAAAAAGTATATCCGCCACCTGTATTGGAGGTTAATGAGAAAAAATCTTCGTTCCCTAAATAATTAATCCACGGATAAGGAGTTTTTGGATTTGTGATGACATACTCCCTGTTTTCATCATCAAAATGACCGTATTTCATACTATTGTTTTAGTTGGTTTATTTAAATTCTGACATGTATTCCCCTTCGGTTCTGTAGAATCGTACGATAAGCTGTCAAAATTGCTTGTAATTGGTTTCTTATTTAATTGCTTTCCCTTTGGGCATCTAATGCTGCACCAATCTTTTTCATTTTGGAAGTTGTTAACGGATAGAAATACAAGGCTACTATTCCCACTAGTACAAAAACTGCAGGGATAATACTCATATTTAACTTTATTCCTTCTAGCATTTCTGCKGATTTMTSAGCTGCCTGTCCATCATAWTSATAYAAATTTAAYACTGCTAAMGTRATGGCTCCTGCCATACCACTACCAAATTTCATWGCAAAAGTACCTGCTGAAAAAATTAAGCCTGTTGCCCTTCTCCCATTTTTATATTCCGAATAATCTGCAGTATCTCCTAGCATTGCAAAGAATAGTATAGGTGTAAGTCCTGCTCCAAACTCAGAAATAATTCCTAAAGTAAATATGGCTCCTATTTGAGTAGGGTCTAGCCAATACATTGCAGCAGCCGTTACAGCTGAAAACAACAATGCGATCATAAATAGTTTTACTTTTCCAAAAATCCTAGTAAGCATTGGTGCAAAAAAAGTAGAAATCATAGAAATAACAAGTAAGGATAGTAAGTAGAGTCCTGCCAATCCATTTTTTCCTCCCCAAGATGTCAATATTCCAAAATAATTATCCGAATCATCCACATAATGAGAAAAATAATACATCGCTGAACTTTGCTTTATGATATTGTACGTCACAAAGATAAAACCTATAAATAGCAATAACAACCAGGCTTTATTATGTACAAGATCTTTAAAATCCTCCTTTATATTTGAGACGCTATTGGTTAATTCAGGAACTCTTTCTTTTGTTGTAAAAAAGGTAACTAAGGAAAATGATGCTAAGACAATTGCCAATACATACATGGTATGTTGATAGCCCAAATTGGCATCACCTTTCCCTAAAAAATCCACTAAGGAAATCACTCCTATCGTCGCAATTATCCCTCCAAAATAAGCTCCGAAAAACCGGAAAGAAGACAATTCTGTTCGTTCCTTTATGTCCGAAGTCATAACCCCCATAAGTGCAGAATAAGGCACATTATTGGCAGTGTACATTAATATATAAAAAATAGACGTGGCATAGGCCCATATCAATTTTCCTGTCAAGCCCATGTTAGGAGTTGTAAACTGTAACACTAGCGCAATTCCAAAAGGCAATGCAGTCCATAACAACCAAGGTCTAAATTTCCCCCATTTTGTTTTAGTTCTGTCAGCAATAGTACCCATTAACAAATCTGTAATTCCATCTCCCAATCGTATTACCAGCAATAATGTGGCAACAGCCGCGGTACCAAGACCAAAAACATCGGTATAAAAAATAGGTAAAAAAGGGCCTATAGTACGCCATGCAATGTTTGCAGCAGTGTCACCTAAAGCATATCCTATTTTTTCTTTTATTGTTAATTGACTTAGTTTCGACATATAATTCGATGTTTATTGTTCTCTACAAAATTATAGAAAGGCACCTTAAATTAATAATACTATTTTGTCTTTTCCCTATTGATTATCTCACTATKAACACAGTTCAAGAAACCGTTGCTTAATGTTTAAAATTTACCACAGTTTTGAGTACGTTCACAGAATCTCCTCCTATCATAATTTCAAATTCACCAGGTTCTGCTTCCCATTTCTTATTGGCTGTATAGAAGGATATCGTTTGCGCATCAATTGTAAATTCAATACGTTTTGATTCACCAGGTTCTAAGGATACTAACTGAAAATCTTTTAATTCTTTTACAGGTCTTGTAATGGATGCAAAAAGATCATGAATATAGAGTTGCACTACTTCTTGCCCAACATAACTTCCTGTATTTGTCAAACTAACTGACACGTTGATAGCTCCCTCTTTTGTGAATTGACCCGCACTAAGTTTCAATTGATCATACTTAAAACTCGTATAGCTTAAACCATATCCAAAAGGGTAAAGAGGGGTGTTATCGGCATCAATATAATGAGACCAGAACACCATATCATTRGTAGGTTTGGTAGGCCTACCCGTATTTTTATGRTTGTAATATATCGGAATTTGACCAACACTTTTAGGGAAAGTTATGGGTAATTTTCCACTTGGATTATAATCTCCATAGAGTACTTGCGCGATGGCATTTCCACTTTGAGACCCAAGATGCCATGCTTCTACGATGGCTGGAATATGTTGGTCTGCCCAATTTATAGTCAATGGTCTCCCATTCATTAACACCAACACAATATTTTTATTTACTTTATATACTTCTTCTAATAATTCTTGCTGCAACCCCGGTAAGTCCAACGAAGTCCGACTCCTTCCTTCTCCTGTTTGGAAGGCATGTTCTCCAAGTACCATGAGTACTATGTCTTTATTTTCAGCAAGGGCAACTGCTTGTTTTATCCCTGTAGGGTCCGTTGTGTTTATTTCAAGTTCTGATACAAAAGTTGCGGGTCCATTTACAAGTGAAACGCCCTTTGCATAGGTTACTTTATTTCCTTTATATGCACTCAATCCTTCCAATACTGATACAGCGGAATGATCCGCGACTTTGGCTCTCCAACTTCCAAGCGGACTGTCCTTATCATTGGCCAATGCACCAATTACCGCAATGTCTAAACCCTGTTTTTTAAGAGGCAATAATTGCCCTTCGTTTTTTAGTAATACCATTGATTTTTTCGCCATCTCAAGCACTGTCTCCGTAATCTGCTTGTTTCCTACTACCTTTTTTTCTCTTGCTACATCACAGTATTTATAGGGATCATCAAACAAACCAAGTTCAAATTTTACTCTTAAAATTCTTTTAACGGCATCATCTATTAAAGCTTCGTTTACTTTGCCGCTGAGCACCAATTCTTCCAAACTATCTATATAGCAATAGGATTCCATATCCATATCTGCACCCGCTTGAATTGCAGAAATACTTGCTGATATTTTATCTTTAGAATAGCCATGAACAATCATTTCTCCAATGGAGCCCCAATCAGAAACTATAAAGCCGTTAAACCCCCAGTCTTTTTTTAGCATATCTCTTTGTAAAAATGCATTGCCTGTGGCAGGAATCCCATTCAATTCGTTARAGCCGTTCATAAAAGTCTTTACATCTGCTTTTACCGCTGCTTTAAATGGTGGAAAAACCACATTATGTAATAGTGAATGACTGATATCTGTTGTATTGTATTCTCTCCCTGCCTCTGAAAATCCATACCCAGCAAAGTGTTTTGCGCATGCCGCAATAGTATTGATTGAAGAGAGCTCCTCACCTTGAAAACCACGAATTCTAGCTACTGCAATTTTACTTCCCAAAAATGGATCTTCTCCTGCTCCTTCCATCACTCTTCCCCAGCGAGGGTCTCTAGAAATATCTACCATAGGAGCAAAAGTCCAATTGATACCACTAGCAGCAGCTTCTGTGGCAGCAGCCTCTGCTGATTTCTGTATCATTGCTACATCCCAACTTGCAGATTCTGCAAGGGGTATTGGGCTTAAGGTTTTAAATCCATGAATAACGTCATAACCTATAATCAGTGGAATTCCCAACCTAGATTCTTCCACTGCAACCTTTTGAAGTTTCATCACTTCTTCTACTCCAGTAACATTTAGCATAGAACCGACGAGTCCTTTTTTAAGATCATTGTATTTTTTAACTGCATTTCCCTCACTTGGAGTAGGCCCCGTTACATCCCAAAAACCATTGTATTGATTCATTTGACCAATTTTTTCTCGAAGTGTCATTTGACCGAGTAGTTTGTCTACGTTTGTTGAAATTATTTCTGCCATTGATTTGGAGGTATTTAATTCAGATGTGCGCTTGACACAAATTAAACTACTAAGGAATCGCAGTACTTTTACTTTTTCATGTTGTATCTATTTAGTTTAAAACAACGAAACCTAAAAGCTGTAGTTACGTATCTTAGTAATTCAAATGTATCAAATAAACACAAAAAAACATGGTATGATATCCTCAATATTCTATTAATTTCTGTCATCTAGCCAGATGACAGAAATTTACTAAACCATGTAGGGATTTTGAATGTTTAGTACAAAAAGGAACAAAGAATACCTTCTTGGTCTATTTTTTTATCTTTAATTAAGGCTTAAAAATCAGTCTAAAACAAAAAAAGACTCGCAAATTGCGAGTCTTTTTAATTTTATATGAAATCTTGAATTACTTCAAGGTCTTTTTTACTTTTACTTCTTCGAAAGCTTCAATTACATCACCTCCACGAATATCGTTGTAGTTTTTAATTTGCAATCCACAATCATACCCTTTGGCAACTTCTTTCACATCATCTTTAAAGCGTTTTAATGATGATAATAAACCTTCATGAACCACAATGTTTTCACGTAGAATTCTAATTTTAGAATTACGGAATATCTTACCAGACATTACCATACATCCTGCAATATTTCCAATTTTTGAGATTTTGTACACCTCTCTAATTTCTACATTACCAGTAACTTCTTCTTTCAAYTCTGGAGATAACATACCTTCCATTGCGTCTTTTAAGTCATCAATAGCAGCATAAATAATAGAATATGTACGGATGTCAATTTCTTCTTGATCAGCTAACATTTTAGCATTTCCAGAAGGGCGTACATTAAATCCAATAATAATGGCTTCCGAAGCAGATGCTAACAATACGTCAGATTCTGTAATGGCTCCTACACCTTTATGGATAATATTTACTTGAATTTCTTCCGTTGATAATTTTTGGAACGAATCTGTCAATGCTTCTACAGAACCATCCACATCACCTTTCAAGATAATGTTCAATTCTTTAAAGTCTCCAAGTGCAATACGACGTCCAATTTCATCCAATGTAATATGACGTTGCGTACGAACAGACAATTCTCGTTGTAATTGTGCACGCTTGTTTGCAATTTGTTTTGCTTCACGTTCGTCTTCAAAAACATTGAATTTATCACCTGCCTGAGGTGCACCGTCCAATCCTAGGATCGATACTGGAGTAGATGGTGATGCAATTTTCATTTTCTGACCACGTTCATTAAACATGGCTTTAATTTTTCCTGAGTTTTTACCCGCTAACATAAAGTCACCAATTCTTAAGGTTCCTTCTTGTACTAAGATGGTAGATACGTATCCACGTCCTTTATCCAAAGATGCTTCCACTACGGTACCTGTTGCCAATTTATTAGGGTTGGCTTTCAACTCGAGCATTTCTGCCTCTAACAATACTTTTTCTAGTAAATCATCTACACCTAATCCTGTTTTTGCAGAAATATCGTGCGATTGAATTTTACCTCCCCAATCTTCTACCAATAAATTCATGGCAGCTAATTGTTCTTTTATTTTTTCTGGTTTTGCATCTGGTTTATCAACTTTGTTTATCGCAAAAATGATAGGTACACCAGCTGCTTGAGCATGACTAATAGCTTCTTTTGTTTGTGGCATCACATCATCATCTGCTGCAACCACTACAATTACGATATCGGCTACTTGCCCCCCACGTGCACGCATGGCTGTAAATGCCTCGTGACCTGGTGTATCCAAGAATGCCATTTTTTGACCTCCTTTTAACTCCACTCCATAGGCACCAATGTGTTGTGTAATTCCTCCAGATTCTCCTGCGATTACATTTTCTTGACGAATGTAATCCAGTAAACTTGTTTTACCGTGATCTACATGCCCCATTACAGTAACAACTGGAGCTCTATGCTCTAGATCTTCTTCTTTATCTACTATAACTTGTACTGCATCTTCTACTTCTGCACTTACAAAATCAAGTGTGTATCCGAATTCATCCGCAACAATAGTTAATGTCTCAGCATCTAAACGCTGATTCATGGTCACCATCATCCCAAGCATCATACAAGAAGAAATAATATTAGTTACAGGAATATTCATCATGGTAGCGACTTCACTTACCGTTACAAATTCCGTAACCTTAATTACTTTACTTTCTGCAGCTTGTTGTTCAAGATCTTTTTCTGATTGTTGACGGTGTAAATCTCTCTTATCTCTACGGTGTTTCGCTCCTTTGTTCTTTTTAGATTTCCCTTGAAGTTTTTCTAAGGTTTCGCGAATTTGTTTTTGTACTTCAGCAGCTGTTGGTTCTTCCTTTACAAGAGGTTTACGAACTTGACTTCTCCCTTTTCCTCCTTTGTTAAACCCAGGTTTTCCACCTCCGCGGAATTGACCTCCTTGTCCTGGACGTTGGTTTGCACCTTGAGTTCCAGTTCCTGGTTTTACTATACGTTTACGTTTGCGTTTGTTAGCAGCACTATTAGCACCACCTTTGTCATTCGCAACTGGTTTTTTCTTTTTAGGACGCTCAAATTGTTTCAAGTCAATTTTTTGACCTGTTAAACGAGGACCATCTAATTTTTTATACTGTGTCGCAATAGAYTGTGGCTCTGCAGGCTTCACCTCTTCAGGTGGTACTTCTTTAGGAGTTTCCTTTTTTGTTATTCCTGGTATTTTAGCTACTGGCTTTGTCGCTTCCACTTTTGCTGGGGCYTTAGTCTCTTCTACTTTTTTAACAGCCGGCTTTGCTGTAGATTTTGTTGTAGATTTAGGAGCTGGTTTCCCTTTTTTAGCTCTAGGTTTTTCAACAGGTAGTTCTATCTTATCCACTATTTTAAATTCATGTTTTTTAGCACGAACAACAGTATCTGCTCCTTTTTCGCTTGCGCTTGTCTTTTCAACTGGAGCTTTTGCTTCTTTTTCAGCAGCTACTTCCTTTACAGGAGCAGTCTCTTTAGAAACTTCCTTGGCAGCTTTTTCAACCACCGGAACATCCTTGCTTACTTTTTTAGCAACTTCCTCTTTAGGAGCATCCTCAGTAGTCTTTTCAGCTACAGGTGCTTCTTTAGATTTATCTAGCTCTATTTTACCTATTGTTTTTACTTCCACTTTTTCAGCTTTGGCTTTTACAATTCGATTCAATTCTTCCTGACGTTGTTTTTCAATTTTAGCTTCTGCCTCTAGACGCATTGCCATTTTTTCTTTACGCTTCTCCTCACCCACTTCTTTAGAAGCAGCTTTTTTATTTGCATCACTTGCAAACGTATCGAACAAAATGTCGTATTCGTCCTGAGAGATTTTAGTAGTAGGACGAGCTTCTATCTCCACTCCCTTACTTCCTAAATGCTCCACAGCTCTATCTAAAGAGATATTTAACTCTCTTAACACTTTGTTTAGCCTCATTGTTTTGTCTCCAGCCATATAATCTTATTGTTTAGCCTATTATTTTTTTGATGATTTGCCCTAACTAATCTTCAAACTCTTCTCTTAAAATATTTTGAACCTCTACGATGGTTTCCTCTTCTAGATCGGTTCTTTTCAATAGTTCGGTAAGGTCTTTATCCAATACGCTTCTTGCAGTATCTAATCCAATTTTCTTGAATTCTGCAATCACCCAATCTTCAATTTCGTCTCCAAACTCGGTCAATTCAACATCATCCTCTCCTATAACACCTTCGCGTTGTACATCCAAGTCGTATCCTGTTAATTGAGACGCCAATCTAATGTTTACACCATTACGTCCAATTGCTTTTGATACTTCTTCTGGCAACAAAAATACATCAACTCTACCTTTTTTCCCATCTTCTCGCCCTTCTTCTGGGTGAATTTCCATAGAAACTACTTTTGCAGGACTTAAAGCTCTGGCAATAAACAAGCTTTCGTTTTTTGTATAATTGATAACATCAATGTTTTCGTTCCCTAATTCGCGAACAATACCATGAATACGTGATCCTTTCATCCCAACACAAGCTCCTACAGGGTCAATTCTGTCGTCATAAGAATCTACAGCAACCTTGGCTTTTTCACCTGGTATACGTGCGACTCCTTGTATGGTAATTAATCCATCAAACACCTCAGGAATTTCTTGTTCGAATAATTTCTCTAAGAATACAGGTGATGTTCTTGACAATATAATAGAAGGTTTATTACCTCTTAATTCTACCGATTTAATAATCCCGCGTACTGAGTCTCCTTTTCTAAAAAAGTCAGATCTAATTTGTTCACTTTTCGGTAGGATCAATTCGTTTCCATCATCATCTAATAAAATAATAGCATTATGACGAATGTGATGTACCTCTGCACTATAAATATCACCTTCCAACTCTTTAAAGTGTTTGAAGATATTTGTACTATCGTGTTCTTGAATTTTAGAAATTAAATTCTGACGTAATGCCAAAATAGACCTTCTACCTAAATCCATTAATTTCACTTCTTCAGAAACATCTTCTCCAATTTCAAAATCTGGCTCTATCTTACGCGCTTCTGCCAGTTCAATCTCTTCATTATCATCTTCAGACATCCCATCGGCAACCACAATACGGTTACGCCAGATTTCTAAATCTCCTTTGTCAGGATTAATAATGATATCAAAGTTATCATCCGAACCAAACTTACGTTTTAATGCCGTTCTAAAAACTTCTTCCAGAATTGCCATTAGCGACACCCTGTCTATACTTTTATCACTTTTAAATTCTGAAAATGATTCAATTAATGCTAAGTTTTCCATTCTCTCCTATTTAAAAAATTATCTTCACTTTTGCTTCTTTTATCTCTGAAAACAGCATGGTTTTGTTTTTTGTCACCGTAACCTTCCCTTTCCCTATTGGTTTAGGCTCACGTGCCGTCCACTCTAACATTATAGTATCGTCAGTTACTTCTTTCAAAGTTCCTTCCACAATAGATTCTGAAAGTTTCACAACCAATATCCTACCAATGTTCTTAGTATATTGACGTTTTACTACCAATGGATTTGCAATGTCTGGTGAGGTAACTTCCAGTGAAAAATCTTCTTCTTCTCTGTCTAATTTACTTTCTACGTATCGGTTAATTCTAATACACTCACTCAATGCAATCCCTTGATCACCATCTACTTCGACATAAATTTTATTTTCATCTAAAAATTTTAAATCGATCAAAAACAAGTCCTTGTTTTCGGAGAGTGCTTCTTCTACTAAATGTTTTATTTTATCGTGCTCCATGTGTCTTTATACAAAGAGGGGACTTTACGTCCCCTCTTCTTTCTATCCCTTTGTTTTCGCTGCAAATATACTAACTAATTCTTAAACAGAAAAATGATTATGTTTATAATTTTAAATTTACTAACTTTACATAGATGTATTGCTTTTCTAATTTTATCTTTCGGTAAAATTTACTTGCATAAACCTCTAGTCCCGACAACAATTTTTGAACGCTATTATACCCAATAAACATGAAAAAAATTTTAGTCCCTGTAGATTTTTCAAAACAAGCTGAATACGCTGCAAAAGTAGCCTCACAAATTGCAAAAAAGAACAACCACGAAATCTTTTTGCTTCATATGCTTGACGTACCCGTAGGTGTAGTAGACCCTGCCAGTTTTGGCTCTGGTAACAATGCCCCAACAGCACTCTTGTTTCTACAACGAGCACATGAAAAATTTGAGGAATTTAAAAAACTTCCTTTTTTCGACGGACTTAAAATTTCTGAAACTGTTCAATTTCACAAAGCATATGACGGAATTATTGAGGAAAGTCTTAAGCGTGATGTAGATTTAATTGTAATGGGATCCCAAGGAGCATCTGGTCTTGAAGAAATTTTGGTCGGTTCTAATACAGAGAAAGTAGTGAGAAACAGTAAAGTCCCAGTACTTGTAATCAAAGAAGATGTGGACAATTTCGATATTAAAAATGTTGTATTCGCCTCCAATTTTAATATCAAAAACAGACCTTCTTTTCAAAATATTCTAAACTTTACTCAAGAATTTGATGCTACAATTCACTTATTAAAAATAAATACCATTCAAAATTTTGAAAGCACCAAAGCATCCAGTGATGCCATTCGGAATTTTATCAATGGACACGATTTACAAAATTACACCCTTAACATTTACAACGACAAAAGTATTGAAGCTGGTATCCTTAATTTTTCAAAACTCATCAATGCCGATGTTATCCTCCTAAATACTCATGGAAGAAAAGGGTTGGCACACCTTTTCAGTAATAGAATTAGTGAAGACTTGACAAATCACTCTAAATTACCCGTAGCAACTTTTAAGTTGGTGTAAATTTGAGTGATAGTATAAAAGAAGTACGTTTTAAGCTGAGCAATATGATTTGATCTAGTTACTGGTTGTTTGTTGACTGTTTCTAATCCCTCATATTCACCAGAATCAAAATTTTAAAATATTTATTTGTCATTATTACACAGAATAGCCAGTCTTGACTGATGCCTTTTGATTCAATTTTAAGCGAATCTCTTCTCTTTTTTATTTTCTCTATTTTCAATTCCCGTACTTTGCACAACCTATAATTCACACAGACTTAGCACATGAAACATTATATAAAACCAGCATCATTAGAATATCAAACAGGTGCTGTTAAAGGATTTACCGGAAAAGGATTGATAGCTCTTAAAAATGGTGGTTTAAAAATGATAAAAGTCGATGCACATGCCATCTACCCAATTCATACCCACCCTCAGAAAACTGAATTTATTTTTGTACTCGAAGGCAGCCCAACAATCACTATTGCAGATGAGCGTTTTGAAGGCGTAAAAGAAGATTTTTTCACACTTCCAACCGGCGTTCCTCATGGTATAGAAAATAATACAGATCAATCTTGTACACTACTCGTAGGCGCCATCAACAACTAAATTTACTCTCTATAAAAACAGTAGCTTTTCTAATCTAACATCAAACTGATGAATATCATAGTGTGCCCATGGTATAGACCTTAATTTTGTATTCTATTCTTAAAGAGACAAACCTGTTAAGAATACATTCCATATTATAACCAGTACTAAATCAGACAATTATGACAAAGGACACTGTAATTCTATATTCTTCTACTGACGGGCAAACCTTAAAAATTTGTCAAAGAATAAAAGAACAACTGGAATCAAATGGGCTTGTTGTCGATTTATTTGCTATCGATGAATTCCATAACAACATCAACCAATACACATTAGTAATTATTGGTGCAAGTATTAGATATGGGGTGCATCATAAAAAAATTATTGAGTTTATTCATGCTTCTAAAACAATATTAGACACTGTTAAAACAGTCTTCTTTTCAGTGAATTTAGTAGCGAGAAAAGCCGAAAAAAATACCCCTAACACCAATCCATATGTTATCAAGTTTTTTAAAAATATAGATTGGAAACCTACATTAGTAGAAGTGTTTGCAGGTAAATTAGATTATAAAAAATATCCGTTTTTTGACAGAATCATGATTCAGTTTATCATGTGGATGACCAAAGGCCCTACAGATACAAACTCAGAAATAGAATATACAAATTGGAAGAAGGTCCAATTATTTTCAGAAAAAATACTTTCCCTAAAGTAATATTTTCCCAAGTTTATTTAWAAAAGCGTTTTTTAGTCCTTGTAAGAAACGCTTTTTATATTGATACGGAATTGGAAGAAATGAATAAACAGCTAAAAAACATCAAAAGTAACGTACAAAAACCACCATATTTACTAATACCCAACTGAAGTTTCATTGTAAACTCATTGTTACAAATACTTAGGATCCAATACTTTTTCCATCATTTCACCACCCATTTTTATAGCACTCGAAGTACTTACAACTCTACTTGCCATAAATACCATCATATTATTTTTAAACCCTGGAATAACCACTGCTTTCTTTCCCAATGCCTCTACCCCATAATTAGCTACTAGCTCAGGTTTCTGAAATGCCATTGGCATTTTATTCATATCAATATTCGTATTATCCATCATGGGAGTTTCTGTAGGTCCCGGAGACAATACAGTAATATCTACTCCTCTCTTTTTCATTTCCCAATGCAAAGAGCTTCCAAAATTTAAAATATACGCCTTAGACCCGGCATAATTAGACAAATAAGGATTCGGCATATGACCTATAATACTAGAGACTAATAACACACCTCCAGTTCCTCTATTTACCATTTTACCTGCAAAATGATGCGTCAACACAAATACCGAAGTAATGTTTAACTGAATCAAAGCCAATTCCTTTTCCAATGGAATTTTGGTTGTTAGTCCATGCGTTTCTACAGCTGCACAGGGCACAAATAAACCAACTTCTAGATGTGTGGAAGCTTGTATTACTTTAGAAATATCATCATGCTTACTCAAATCGGCCTGTACTATTTTCACCAAAACACCATGGGTATCTTCTATTTCTTTTGCTTTTTCTTCTAATAAATGGAGTCTCCTTGCAACCAATATAATATTCAACCCTTTAGCCGCCACCTGATTGGCAATAGCCTCACCAATTCCCGAAGTTCCCCCTGTAATTAAGGCCCAAGCCCCATACTTTTCTTTAAAACTCATCATCATTATTTAATTTATTAGTTCAACGTTTTATTACAGCCATACGATATACGTTTTTTATACTGCATTAATTTTACCTGAAATATAAATGGATTACTTAATTAATAGAAGATTCCAACACTCGAAACACTCCATAAAAACAGCCCAGAAGCTTACCTATTCGTCGTCATATTTCATTAGCCTTACAAAACCAAAATTTGTCTCACTACATATCACACAGAAAACTAGGTAACTATATTAAACTACAAAAATAGTTGTATAACTACAAAAATAGTTATAGGTTTGACGTATAAACATAAGACATGGAAAAACTCACCAATAAGGAAGAAGAAATAATGCAGGCATTATGGGATTTAAAAAAAGCATTTATCAAAGAGATTTTGGCAGCGCTTCCAAACGAAAATCATTATAATACCATCTCTACTATTGTTCGTAACCTAGAAGAGAAAAAATTTATTTCACATAAAGCTTTCGGAAAAACACATCAATATTTTCCTTTGGTTTCAAAAACAGCCTACACCAAACAATTTATGAACATAGCCATGGAACGTTATTTTGATAATAGCTATAAAAACATGGTGTCCTTTTTTGCTAAAAACGAAAAAATATCTGCCGACGAATTGAGAGAAATTTTGAACCTCATCGAAAAACAATAATATGGAACTTCTTCACTATTTATTTAAATCGAGTCTTGTTTTAAGCCTGTTCTTTGCTGTTTATAGCATCTTCCTCAAAAAAGACACCCACTTTCAATGGCACCGTTGGTTTTTAGCTACTGGTATTTTATTGTCCTATAGTCTGCCTTTATTTGTATTTACACGCGTTATTTATATAGCTGCTCCTATTACAACAAACAACACCTCATTTATAGAAACTGGAATTAGCATCACGACCCAGGAAATACATTGGTCACAATTTATAATTGTTTTTTACCTCCTAGGATTGCTTATAATGGGCCTACGGTTTTTACACCAATGTTATACCCTGTACAAAATAATTCATAGCAGCACTCCTGATACAATTGATGGGTCTCCATGCCAAGAAACAGAGGTTCAATGCATGCCTTTTTCCTTTTTCAAGTACATTATTATAAATAAAAAGCTACACAGCAAAGAGGAATTGAGCATGATGGTAATCCATGAAAATGTACACAGCTCACAATATCACACGTTGGACATCCTACTTTCCAATCTATTGTTAATTGGACAATGGTGGAACCCCATGGCTTGGTTTTACAAAAAGTCTATGGAAGAAAACTTGGAATTTATAGCAGATGCTGAAACAATCAAGACCACTGCTTGTCCAAAAACATACCAATATACACTTGTCAAAAATACCGTAGCAACCCTACAACCGGCATTGGCTACACATTTTTACCAATCACTTATTAAAAAACGAATTATTATGTTAAACAAAACTACATCAACCAACATTAGTCGATGGAAAACCCTTTTAGTTTTACCTTTAATAGCCTTGTTTTTCTGGAATTTTAACATGGAAGCACAAATTAAATTTGAGCAACAAGATCAGGAAACAACGCGCTATATAGTGAAGCCTGAAACAACGAATAAGGAATTAAAATCCATTGAAAAAATGTTTAAACCCTATAAAACACAAATCAAATTTACGGGTGTTAAACGAAACAAAAAAAAGAACATAACTGAAATAACCGTAAAAACAAGAAGGTCACTTGCCAATTCCTTTAAACATGGTATGACTCTTGAAAATAAACTGACTAAAGGAATAGACACTTTTACATTACATATCGACCCTAGTAGTTCGGATATTATTTTAAGTTCCTTAATTGATGACCATCCATTTACTGCTACTTTTACAGAGAAAGGTTCTATTGCGTATGTCACGGATACCGAAACTAAAGTAACATCCAAAAATGACTTATCTAAAGCACTACACATATTAGACGAAGAAGAAGTTTCTTCAAAAATAGTAGTAGCTATAAATCCTGAAAATATAAAAAGCATGAATGTACTTACAGGAAATAATGCAATAAAAAAATACGGTTCTAAAGGAGAAAACGGAGTAATAGAAATAAGCACGAAATCCAAAAACCTAAAAGTAGGAACAAGTGAAAATTCCAAACCTACCTTTAAATTCACTCCAACAAATAGCATTTCAGAGAACATATCCGAAGTGCCATTGTATATATTGGAAGGTAAAGAAGTATCATCAGAAATTATTGAAGCCATCAACCCTGACCAAATGCATGCAATAAATGTATTAAAAGGCAGTAACGCTACAGAGAAATACGGTTCTAAAGGAAAAAACGGAGTGGTAGAAATAACACTTAAATCTAGCACTAAACACATCCCAAAAAATGTACTTTATATTGTAGATGGAAAAGAAACGAACACCATGGAGGATCTCGACAGAAACACTATCAAAGATATCAGCGTTTTAAAAGGAAAAAATGCAACAGACCTCTACGGTAAAAAAGGGAAAGACGGTGTAGTTATAATCACCACAAAAAAAGAAAAATAACACAACTTAAAATAGTCCTATAACAATCCTTCTTTCTAGTAAAGAGGGATTTTTTTGTACAAACTATTATTCAGCACAATAGGACTGTCTATATTTTAAAGGAGTCATTAATTCTACTTTTTTAAACTGTCGATTAAAATAACTCGTATTGTTAAAACCAGATTGTAAGGCTATTTCAGCCATCTGAGTATTTTTCTTTTCCCTCATTAGTTTTTTAGCAAATTTTATCTTTTCTGAATTTATATAATCAATAGGTGAAATTCCGAGTGTGTTTTTAAATTTTTTATGAAAATTAGAAACGCTCATACACGCTTTGTCTGCTAATACATTTACCGTGATGTCCTTATTAGTCAAGTTCTTTTTGATGTATTGAATTACCGAGTCTATTCTCGTATCGCTAAAGCTCCTTTCCAAATCACCTAAAATAATTGCTTTTGCATTGGTTTGCAACAATCGGACTATGAGCTCTTGTAGCATCAAATCCAATAACATGTCCTTAGAACTTGAAGTGTTATTTGTAAACGTATACAACATACGGCTTAACAATACATTCACTTGATTGTTATTTGTTAAATGTGAGGCCATACAGTCTATATTCCAAGAATCATTCTCATTTTCTATGGCCACCTGATGATTAAATTTTTGGACAATATCTCTAATTTTGGTTGCCTCTATTCCCAATGCCAAGCACTGCGTAGGATCAGACTTTGTAGCCAATGGAAAATCAATTACCATCTCTTTATCTGCCGGCATTACCACAGATTCTCCTGGGGAAAAGTCAAAACTTGGCATCCCTTTAATATGCATCACTTTTTTACCTGTCAACATACTMGCGATTACAGGATACTCAAAAGTTAAGGCAACTTTATGCGCTATAGCATGCGTTTCAAAAATATTCAATTCTGCATGGGCTGCACTGTAAACAGTCCTGTTTTCGATCAAAGATGTTAATTTTCTATGGTGAAGATGTGTGGATAATAACTGGCTCATAATTACAATAATACATAAAAAAATCGTTTTAATAGATATGTTCAATTTTTTAATAAATACGTTCAATTTTTTTTGATTTAAAAACAATACCTTTATGAAAATGTATTATCCGTAACTAAACACCACCTTTAATACATATTACACTATTAACAAATTCACATTTATGAGCTATTCTAAACCAATTTTTAAGGAAAAATACGCCAATTTCATCAATGGTAAATTTGCTGCCCCAGTGGGTGGTGACTATTTTGAAAACACTTCTCCCATAGACAATTCTTTGATTGCAAAATATCCTCGTTCACAAAAAGAAGATGTAGACAATGCAGTTGCAGCGGCGAATGCTGCTAAAGACGCCTGGGGCAACACCTCTGCCACAGAAAAAGCCGCTTTATTAAATAAAGTAGCGACTATTATTGAAGAAAATTTGGAAGAATTTGCCTTGGTAGAAACATGTGACAATGGCAAACCTATCCGTGAAACACTGAATGCAGATATCCCTCTTGCCATAGATCATTGGCGCTATTTTGCTGCTGTAATTAGAGCAGAAGAAGGAAGCGCTACAGAATTAGATGCAAACACCGTATCACTAAATATCAAAGAACCTTTAGGAGTTATTGGACAAATAATTCCTTGGAATTTCCCTTTACTCATGCTTTCTTGGAAATTACCTCCTGCCTTAGCTGCTGGTAACTGCGTAATATTAAAACCTGCCGAACAAACGCCGGCTACCGCCACTTTATTAATGGAGMAAATAGCCGATGTATTTCCTCCTGGTGTTCTAAATATAATTCATGGATTTGGTCCCGAGGCAGGAAAACCCTTGGCTTCTCATCCCAACGTGGACAAGGTAGCCTTTACTGGAGAAACCACTACAGGACAACTCATTATGCAATACGCCTCCAAAAACCTGAATCCTGTCACCATGGAATTAGGAGGGAAATCTCCCAATATATTTTTTAATTCCGTGATGGATGCCGATGATGCTTTTTTAGACAAAGCCATAGAAGGCGCTGTTTTATTTGCTTTTAATCAAGGGGAAGTATGTACTTGTCCTTCTCGTTTATTGGTACAAGAAGGTATTTACGATGCCTTTATGGAACGTGTAATTGAACGTACCAAAGCCATCATCCAAGCCAGCCCTTATGAAAATAGCACCATGTTAGGTGCACAAGCCTCCAACGATCAATACGAAAAAATACTATCCTATATAAAAATAGGAAAAGAAGAAGGCGCCAAAGTACTTACTGGAGGTAAAGCGTGCAGCCTAAATGGAGATTTGGCCAATGGTTTTTATATAGAACCCACCATTTTAGAAGGACATAACAAAATGCGGGTGTTCCAAGAAGAAATTTTTGGCCCTGTAGTTGCTGTTTGTAAATTTAAAGACGAGGCCGAAGCCATAGAAATAGCCAACGACACTGCCTATGGGCTAGGTGCAGGTGTATGGACCAGAGACRCCCACCAATTGTATCAAATCCCGCGCGCTATAAAAGCCGGGCGTGTATGGGTAAATTGCTACCATGCTTATCCCGCRCATGCYCCTTTTGGAGGTTATAAAAAATCTGGTTTTGGMCGYGAAAATCAYTTAATGATGATGAACCACTAYCGMCAAAMWAAAAACATGYTRATYTCTTATGATAAAAACAAGCTAGGCTTCTTTTAAACCRMWYAGRAATMTTNATTTTNAKTACATKAAGGCTGAGCATTTATTGTTCAGCCTTTTTTAAATCAGAGCTTATGACCTACAAACGACTCGAAATAACCCAAGAAGCTTGCCTTATACTGGAACAGTTAAAAAACAAACACGGCGATCTAATATTTCACCAAAGTGGTGGCTGCTGCGATGGTACCGCACCCATGCTCCTAGAGAAAGATGATTTTTATATAGATGATAACGACGTGCTTTTAGGTGAACTTCTTGACGTAAACTACTATATGAGCACAGACCAATTTAAGTATTGGAAACACACCTTCCTCACTATAGATGTAGTCAACGGAAGAGGGGCTAGTTTTTCTTTGGAAATTCCGATGGGTGTTCGGTTTTTAATTCGTTCTCGGTTATTGACAAGGCAAGAAGAAGAATTCCTGAATAATGAATAATACAACTATTGGCAATGGGAAAAATTACTAATGAATCATAGAAAAGAGATCCATAAACAATTCCTTTTTTACAAAAATGAAATGATTTAAATACCCAACCATATTATTATAAATAGATTTGATGGCGATGATGACACGTTCATACGTTGCATGCAACGTCTGTACATAAAAAAATAAAAGCACCCCAAAYAAATGGAGTGCTTAAAAATTATTTAATCTGTTTTAAAACTCCAAACCTGACCGATAGTTTTATCTCCTGGTTGATCAATCGCAACTATATACCAATAATAAGTGGTCGCTGTATTTAATGTTTGCTCTAGCTTTATATCACTATGAGCTGTAGCTATTTTATTAGTAGGAGGATTTGATTCTCCTAGAAACACATCAAATAATAAAGCATCGTTATCTGGATCTTCTGCGGTCCATTCTAAAACTACATTTAACGTATCCGATGGAGAAAAACTATTTTCTGTAATTAGTACCCCCATATCTGGAGTAGATAAAACTGGAGAAAAAGGAGGTTGATTTATGTTTGCCTCTGCTTCCGTATAAAAGTTATAGACAGTTGAAAAAGCACTTTTATTTCCCTTAGAATCTGTAGCTTTTACACGCCAGTAATAAACATTCCCGTTATCTAGCCCTACTTCTTTTGTTGTATTTGACTGATTGAAAGTTTCCAAGATAGTAGAAAAACTATTATCGGAGGCAATCTGAACATCGTAAACAATAGCATCATTCTCGGGATCTGTTGATAGCTCCCATTTAAATGCTATACTATTATCTATACATACAGTCCCATTTATTGGGTTTATTAAAACAGGAATGGATGGCGCTTTATTTTCTGGTGTTGGATTATCTCCTCCTCCATCTCCTCCACAGGAATAAGCCATGGTACATATCAAAAGTAAACTTAGTATTTTTTTCATCTTTATTTYATTTTTTTACAACTGTTATACTTGCAGTAATCCCTGATTCCACTTTAATTATATATACACCTGAAGATAAATTATCTATATTTATTTCCACTTTACCATAATTAACAGGATATACTTTTCTTGATATAAACTGAGAGTCTATTGAGAAAATTGCAATTTGAACTTCTTGTTGAAGGGTAGGTAATGTCAGTTCAAAAAAGCCTTCGGTCGGGTTTGGATATGCGACCAAATTATCTGATAAATCTACACTTCTTTCTAATGTACCTTCACACAACTTAGCCGAATACACTTCTAAAAAGTCTCCGTGTAAAACCTCAACAGAAAAAGATTCGTCAATCGTTTTAAATTTAAAAGCACCATTAACATAAATTTCAAAAGGAGCAGTACCTTGAGTTATGTCAAATGAAATTTCATTATTTTTTGCACTTGATTTCCCTGAAATCACAGCAGCCTCATCTACAGTGACTTCATAACAATAAATCCCTGTTAAACCTACAACCTCAATACAAATTGAGTATACCCCCGGTGCCAACTCATCTATTATTTTTACATCGTTAAACTGATACGTTTTATCATTTACCTGTAATGTGTAAGCATTCTCGGTAACTGCAGAAATACTTATTTCTCCATTATTAGTATTTGTACAGGTTTCACTACTTACTTGTATAGAGAAGTTATTGGAAGGTAATAATACACAACCATTTAAAYCTACCGTACTTCCATTAGGCGTATTGGCACATAAATCAATGATATTTGGCACCGTATCACCATCATCGTCCTGTATCAATTGTTCTTCAGAACATCCATTTTCATTAACGGAACTACCATCAACTGAATTTGGRCACAAATCCATATTATTCATAATCCCATCTCCATCATCGTCTAATTGGCTTTCTGCACAACCTGCATCATTTACAATTTCTCCTTGTGGAGTTTCAATACAGCTATCTAAATTATTCATAACTCCATCTCCATCATCGTCTAATTGACTTTCTGCACATCCTACATCGTTTACAATTTCTCCTTGTGGAGTTTCAATACAGCTATCTACATTATTCATAACTCCATCTCCATCATCATCCAACTGACTCTCAGAACACCCGTTATCATCAACCTGTTCTCCCTCAGGWGTTTGCAAACATTGATCGTTTTTATCAATAACACCATCATTATCACTRTCTGCTGAGGCTCCTGTTTCTGTTATTTCAAATGTAAAATCAGAAGAAAAAACAGAACCATTAAAAGAAGCATCTATAGCTTGAACTGACCAAAAGTATTTTCCTTTTGGCAACCTTATTTGCCATTTTAAATTATGTTCCACATTTCCTTTTCCAGCCAACTTTCGAGATCCGTTCACATTGGCATTTACAGACATTATGTCTTCTGCTCCTTCCGATCTACCAATTTTTAATGCGTATGTAAGTCCTTTCTCCGGTGTGAAATCGTCCTTTCCTGGTAACCAACTCAGTTCTATAGCTGTCCCATTATCGTCTACAGGCATTCCTTCAATAGCCTTCATTGCAAGAGGCAAAGGAGCAGTAGGCGCCTTATTGACAACATAAGTTGATTTTCCTGAAACACCTTTATTAAAAATACCATTTGAATTGGCCTCGTTTGAATCCTCTAGTACAACCGCTGATTGATTTCGAACATTTATATAAGCTTTGAATATATAATTACCTGGATATAATTTATTCTCTCCAGCGATGACAAAATCCAAATCACCATCTCCGTCTATATCACCAAACTCTAATTCGGCATCCATAAACTGACTTACATCAAAACTACTTTCTTTAAAAGTATTTGTAGCAGGGTCAAACTCACTTAATTTAGTGATTTTCCCTATACCTTCTACAACACCCGAATACAATAAATCACTATAACCATCGCCATTTATATCTCCTAAATCTATTTTACTATTTCGCATAGGAGGGAGTCCTAGATTATCTAACCTTTGCCATGTAGTAATACCTTCGTTTAATTTATTCATATAAATTTCAAACACATCTCCTGTAGTACTTGTCCCTGTATAAATGACGTCTAAATCTCCATCACTATCAAAATCTATAAAATCAGTCGTCCCATCTCTTACAGCCGCTAAATTAATTGCTGTTTCACTTAAGGTAAAATCACCTCCCAATTCGGATACATTTTCATAAATATAGCTTTGTAAACCATTGGAATCATTAAAGCCACTGATGGTAAAATCTATATCTTGATCATTATCGTAATCTCCTAAGTCAAATGAACCAAATTTAAGCCCTTTTATCTGAGGAGATACATCTGTTTTCTTGTTAAAATTTGGATATTCAATTTGGTTATTATAATCTTCAAACAATAAAATTTTAGGGACACCCGACAAGGTGTTTGTAGAGTTTCCGATGTGAATAATTTCTAAAGTCCCATCATTATTTAAATCTAAAATTCGAGATTTAGAATTAAATAATCCTTCTCCGATAGTAGATGACACATATGTTCCATTATGACTAATAAAAAGGTTTAAATAACTAGTAGAATTATTACTTCCTCCTCCATTTACCAATATGTCAGAAGTACCATCCCCATTAATATCACCTACTTGGAATTCTTTTATATTTGAAAGTATATCAAACACGTTTGTCTCCTCTTTTATCAATCTTCTCCCGTCGTATTTTAGTAACTGACTGCCATAACTTGTAGAAGATGTAAATAACAAATCCAAATCGTTATCATTATCTAAATCTACCAGTTTTATCACTGCATCTTTATATCCCGCAATCTTTCTATCAACAATACCTCCTTGATTCAACTCTTTCCATTCATAAGTATGAACAAAAGAGGCTTCTTCTGAAAATACACCTCCTTTTAAACCTGTATCAATCGCTTGGACTGCCCAAAAATAATTCCCTGGATCCAATTGCGTTTCATAAAAATTACTGTAAATGGGAGCTGACTTTGTAATTAAACGAGTCCCTGTTAATAAATCACTTTCTGTATTGGATAATTCAGTTCCTCCGGGAGTTATCCCTAACCTAAGAACATAGCCCAAATTATCGGAAAAATCATCTGAAGGTGTATCCCAAGTAAATTTCACTTTTCCATTTCCTAAATCTTCTACTTGAAGCCCCGAAATAATTTGAGGAGCTGTATTTTTCTTATTTGCAATTTCAGATTTATACAAGAGTGTTTTTGCTCCAGAACTAGAACTTCCAGATAAGAAAATATCCAAATCTCCATCCATATCATAATCTACAAAATTAGCTGTAGATTCACGCAGTCCTTCTAGTACTAATTCAGACTCTTTAAAGCTACCATTTAAGCCCTGTAAAAACAGTTTCGTCGTGGGAATGGCATCTTGTGTTTCTCCTGTAAACAATAAATCGTTGGTTCCATTATTATCAAAATCACCAACGGCAATATCTCCATTTTTAAGCTTTGGAAATATTCCATCTGCCTCATACCCTGGGCTAGGAGCTGATTCGTACACTCCTTTATATTTATAAAAAGCATTGATTCCTTCATAATTCACTCCATTAACCAATACTGTTAAATAGTTGTTTCTTTTATTTAATTTCAACACCTCTACGGTAGATTCCTTAAGACCTTCTATAGGTAAATAATCATTATAATACCCATTGTTTTTATCTATAAATGTATTGTACTTTATCCCTGCCATTGGGTTGCCTATCCCATTTTCTCCAGAATAGACGATATCATTATCACCATCCAAATCAACATCTACAATTTTTAGATCTCCATTTATAAAACCTTCCATGAATTGGAATTCTCCACCATAAATATTAGCCGTCTCTAAAACAAAAGAATTACTTAGAGGTTCCCAATAGGAAATACTAAAAATATATTGCCCTGTCTCATCAATCCCAGACATTGCCAAATCTATATCTCCGTCATTATCCAAATCGCCCCATGCCATGCTACTAGAATATAACTGTGGCAAATTATAATTACTTGCAAGCTCAAAATACCGCCCCTCTTTATTAATGTATAAATTGGTTTGCGGAGTTCCATTAAATCCAGAAACTACTAAATCTATCCATCCATCTTTGTTAATATCTACCCAAGAAATGTCACCACCATACAATTTGACAAAATCCTGGTTGGTATCTACAAAAACACCATCTCTATTTTCGTACAAAGAAGTTACCGCTCCTGTAATATTACTCTGTCCCATTACTGCTACATCCTGATCTCCATCTCTATCAAAATCTCCCCAGGCAACAGCTCCATTAGAGAGACCTATAAATGGATTTTCTTGTAGACTTATGGTTTTGGAATTGTCTAGTAGGACTACTTCTATTGGTGTAGCGTTTGTTAATATTGCATTTGAAACGTTTGTAGAAGCTATAGAAATAAGTTCCTCCCCTTCTTCGTTYATCTCATCCTCTACTCCTGAAACTGTAATGGTAGCCGAAGTTGCACCAGCAGGGATTGCTATTTGCGGTGTGAAAGTGTATTTTTTTACAYTATTCACTTCACCACGTTCAATCTTAAATAAGTCCCCTTGCGTATTTATAGTAAATGGTATATCATCTGGAGTATTATATAYTACTTCGCTATTTGTTATKAYAGTTCCTTTTTCCTCTCCTGGTATCCATTTCATAATATCTTGAGATTTCCTATCAGYAATGAAAATACTTCCGTTATTATCAATAAAAAAATCACTAGCATCGGCTAAGAAAGAAGAATCCCAATTTATTATAACTTCTCCAACAGACGATAGAGCACTCCATTTTTTCACTTCATTTCTCCCATTCTCTAATAGGTAAATTGAATTTTCATCGTCCATAAACATAGCTGTTGGATTTGAAAAATGATACACTCCATTCTCTTCTCCCTTTAAAACCACTTCACCTTCAATATCTCCTTCCTTCCATTTTACAATTCTATTATTCGAATAATCTAGGATATAAATCGTATTATTCGAATCAATATGAATATCTCTAGGGAAATACAATTGATTTAAAGCATTCCCATAGCCATTTCCTCCTGCTACTGTTGTACCTTCTGAAGCACCTGGCTCCCATTTTTGTATCCTCTGATTTTGAGAATCTGAAACAAAAACATTTCCGTAATCATCTACAAAAATTCGTATTGGATAGTTTARYTGATTACTYGCWGAACCTGCATCATTTCCTCCAGCTACTATTACTACTTCTGATCCGTCAGGYGACCATTTTCTTACCTGTGCATTATAGGTTTCACAAGTATAAATATACCCTTCCTTATCTACTACAATATCACTAATATGGATTTCATTCATACCTTCTATGATACTTACCTCAGTTTTAACATCACAAATAAAATCCTGATCATAAACTGCAGWTCCCGAAAACACAAAAGGTAACACCACTTCTTTTGAAGTGGCTGCATCTATAGTAGCTGTAATYGTAAAGTTTTCATGTTCTGCAAAACTGTTTTTGGAAACTGTATAAGAAATACTAGGATCATCATCGCTTTCTAAATTTAAAGTTATAACTATTGATTCTGAAGCGGCATTTTCAATACTTGCGACATTAAACACTATGGTTTCTAATATTTCTACCAAGCTATCATCCAACTCTTTTGTACTTATCCCTAAAGTAGCTGAAATTTTACCTGCTGGTATGGTAATACTTTTTGCACTTAAAGTATATTCGTCCGYAMCAGTTGCAGTTCCACTCACATCAAAACTAACAACTATTTCTTTTCCTGAAACAGCCGATAATGTTGCCGTCAAAAATACTTCCTCCAAGGCATTCTCCACAATCGATTCTTCACTAAACTCAAAAGAAACAGTTGGAGGATCATTAACATCGATAATAGTAACATCAACATCGGATGTTGCCAATATTGCATTACTTGCTATTGCATTTATACGGATAATTTCATCTTCCTCATCTTTATTATCATCAATTCCTTTTATTATTAAAGAAGCTGATGTTGTTCCAGCCGGAATTGCTATTTGTGGAATGTAGGTGTATTTTTGAATGCGCTGATTTATTTCATTATCTAGCACATACAGATCTCCCTTTGCATTTAAAGAAATTCTTTGTGAAGATGACATTTGTCCTTCCGGTGAAGAAGCTACATCTGTAATATTAACACCTTCCAATTCATCTAGCCCCCATTTCAAAACACGATTATTTCCGGAATCTGCGATATAAAGACTCCCCAAATCATCAACAAATATGTCCGATGGCTCTTTTAATTGATTTAATTCACTTCCATAACCCTGGCCACCAGCAACAATGTGACCTTGAACCTCTCCATCCTTCCATTTTTTAATATTATTATTCCCTCTACTTAGTATGAATAATGAATTTTCTTTATCAACAAATAGAGCTAAAGGGTCTGCACCTACACCATCAATACTGGCCCATCTCCCTTCTTGTGCATCTTTTTCCCATATTTGTACACCTCCCTGAAGCACGTAAATGCTTTCCGTTTCTGTAACATAAAAATCTTGTAAATAACCTATCTTATTTAATTCATAACCTGAACCATTTCCCCCTGCAACTGTAATACCTTCTGTTGCRCCAGAAACCCATTTTTGAATACGGTAGTTTTGAGAATCCCAAACATATACATTCCCAATATCATCTACAAAAATACGCTGCGGATTACTCAACTGATTCGCCGCATCTCCTTGACCAACACCACCAGCCACAGTAACGGCTTCTGTAGCACTAGGGTTCCATTTCCGAACTCTAGATTCTCCTGGTTCACAAGTATATATATTTCCTTCTTTATCTACAGAAATATCACTTACATAAAAACCTTGTGTTGACAGTATAGATGTGACCATTGTTTTGGTGTCACAAGAAAAATCCTGATCATAAACTGCAGTTCCCGAAAACTCAAAGGGTAGCACCACTTCTTTTGAAGTTGCTGCATCTAAGGTAGCAGTAATTGTAAACTTTTCATGTTCTGTAAAACTAGTTTTGGAAACCCCATAAGAAACAGTAGGATCATCATCACTTTCTAAATTTAAAGTTATAACTGCTAATTCTGAAGTAGCGCTTTCAATACTTGTGATATTGAACACTATGGTTTCCGTTATTTCTACCAAGCTATCATCCAAATCTTTGGTATTTACCGCAAGAGTAGCTGTTAATCTACCTGCAGGTATGGTAATACTATTTGCACTTAGTACATATTCTTCTGTAACGGTAGCAGTTCCGCTCACATCAAAATTAATAAGAATATCCTTTCCTGAAACAACCGATAATGTAGCCGTTAAAAGCACTTCCTCCATGGCATTCTCCACAATCGATTCTTCACTAAATTCAAAAGAAACAGTTGGAGAATCGTTTATATCTTGAATTGTTACGTTTACACTTTCAGTATTGGAAATAGTAGCGTTATTGACACTTGAAAAAATGGTTATTAACTCGTCTATTTCATCTTTACCATCATCAAAAATTGTAGCTGTTAGTCTTGCACTGGTTTGACCTGCTAAAATGGTAATTACAGGACTGAAAGTATATTTTTGAACCTGTTGATTAATTTTAGACTCAAGTATGTATATATCTCCTTTTGAATCTACCGATATAGCAATAGGGCTCGTCAATTGGTTCTCTATACTAGTATCACCTCTAATATCTGACCACTGTTTTGTTCCTCTGTTCCATTTTTTAACACCATCGTTAACTCTTTCAGATACATAAACAGTCCCTTTTTCATCTATAAATAAATCAGCTCTATTTCTATACTGCGAGGAACCGTCGTTAAAATTATAACCAAAAGCTACAGTTGTACCCTCCAAATCTCCTTTGTTCCATTTTGTCACTGTTCCTTCTTGCGAATCAAAAATATAAATAGCATTTTCTGCATCTACAAACATAGCATTTGCAAACATAAAATTTTGCATTGCGTTTTCTCCATAATAACTTCCTAAAACAACTTTTCCCTCGACCGCATTTTTCCCCCACTGTAAAACTCTATTGTTCATTAGAATTATTACATCCTCTTCCGAATTAACAAAAATATCACTTACAGATGTCAATTGATTTAAATCTGGTCCAAATCCATTTCCTCCTGCAACAGTAATTCCTTCTATAGCTCCTGGAAGCCATTTTTGAATTCTATAATTCTCCGAATCTGACACGTAGACAGCTCCTAAATCATCCACAAAAATATGTTCCGGACTACTTAGTTGATTGGCCAAATTCCCAGGTCCGTTCCCTCCAGCTACAACAACTCCCTCCGTAGTACCTGGGGAGAGTTTTCGAACAAGAGAATTGGGAGGTTCACAAATATAAATACTCCCGTCTTTATCTACAAAAATATCACTTGGATATACTCCCTGAGTTGATAAAATATTACTAACTTCAGTTTTGATTTCACAGCCAAAATCTTGATTATATGTAGCAGAACCAGAAAAATCCAATAATATCTCAATATCTTCAGTTGCTGGGGCACCTATAGTTGCAATAATATCAAATTGTTCCAATTCAGAAATACTACTGGCTGATGTAGAAATTGTAACAATAGGATCGGTTTGCGCTTGCACAGTAAACTGACAAGTTAGCATTGTAAAAAATAGAGAAAGTAATTTTTGTTTCATGTGTTTAAAATTTGTAATTGACTAAAAATATTTCAAAATTTGAGAACCAATGTAAGCACTCGTTACACTCGTTCTCACATGAATTTATTTTAATCATACCCTTGGGGGTATTTTTTGATTAAAAAAAATCATGTTCGTTTCATAAAATGATTTTAACTTTTTGTAAAAAACACTTAGCAACGTCTCCTTAAGAAATGTCTCTTTAAATAGTACAGTAACAAAGCAAGGCTTCATACTTAACAACAGACCTTAAAAGCAACGTAGAAAACTAATAAATAAAATATAATGAGCTAAAATAAAACATGCATACAACTATACGTCTGATAATTGTCACATTTACACTTCAATCCTATTCTTTTTTGAAGAGTCCAATGAAATAACGTTATTAAATAAGCGACACCGTTGTTTTCTTACTCGTATAAAACAAACAAAAAAGCACTCCAAATATTCGGGGTGCTTTCTACAATATTTGGGATTGAAAAAATTGTTGCTTTTCCCAACCGCCTCCTAGTGATATATAAATTCACTACAGCATTCAGCAATTTAAACTCTGAATCTATTCTATCCACCCCTGAATTAAAGGTGTAATCTCTAGCAGTTCACACCTCCAAAMATGTTGTATTTACACAGGCATTAATTAATAATTTATTCGAATATTCCACGGCATCTTTTAATACTTTCAATTCTTTTACACGGTATTGGTAGGTCTTTTTTTTAATTTAGGTGTTGCATCCTGCCGCTACGTTTAAGGTATTTGGTACTGTATTTTTACGTTTCGTTTATTAAATAACAATTGGGTTAAATTTTTAAGCATATCATTAAAGTAAGAAGAAATATTGGATCAATTGTCAAAACTGATGCTTTCAAATCTTCTCCAAGAATCCCACTTAATCCTTAACTATATTAAATTTTTCAGAATGTCTTAAAAAAAGAAAATCCTTCAAGCAAAAAGCTCAAAGGATTTCTAAAAATATCGTTGTCCCACAAGGACTCGAACCTTGAATGACGATACCAAAAACCGGAGTGTTACCATTACACCATGGGACATTGTCGTTATTTCGGTTGCAAAATTAAGGGTTTATTTCGTACCCACAAGCATTTTTTTGAGTTTTTTTTGAAAAAKATTTATTTAACAACTTTTTATGAGAAAATCGTTGCAGTAACTGACTGATTATAGCCTTGTATGTACTATTTTCACTAAATTCGCCTCGATAAAAAATATTTATGAACTTTACAGATTTTAAAAAATGGAATACCATTTTTGGCTGGATGGCCTTTGGTATTGCACTTGTTACTTACACCCTCACCTTAGAACCTACAGTAAGTTACTGGGATTGCGGAGAGTATATTTCCACAGCCGTTAAACTAGAAGTAGGACATCCTCCTGGAGCTCCATTATTTCAAATGATAGGTGCCTTTTTTGCCATGTTTACTACAGATGTSTCTCAAGTAGCTATGATGGTGAATTTTATGTCTGCACTGGCCAGTGCTTTTACCATTCTGTTTATGTTTTGGACCATTACTTATTTGGGGCAGAAACTTCTTTCTAAAGAATATAAAAACAATATTGCACTGTTTGGAAGTGCTTTTGTGGGCTCTTTAGCTTATACTTTTTCGGATAGTTTTTGGTTTAGCGCCGTAGAGGGAGAAGTATATGCCATGTCATCGTTTTTAATGGCCTTGCTATTTTGGCTTGGATTGCGTTGGGAAGCAGCCATGGACAAACCTCAAGGAAACAAGTGGCTTGTATTGATCAGTTTTATAGTTGGACTTTCATTTGGAGTACATATTTTATCTCTACTCGTAATACCTTCCATCGTATTTATTTATATTTTCAAAAAATACAACATTAATAATATTCAAAAATTCGTTATTGCCAATGTAATTTCCGTGATGGTATTAATGTTTGTTTTTAAATTTTTATTTCCATTTACCTTAAGATATTTCAGTGCATTTGAACTGTTTTTCGTCAACAGTATCGGACTACCATTTAACAGCGGAAGTATTATAGCTGCATTTTTGTTAATCGGTGTGTTTTATGCTGCACTTAAAATCACCCGTAGTAAAAAAATGTTTGCTGCCAACACACTTGTGTTAGTACTTGTATTTACCATGATTGGTTTTTCTTCTTGGTTAATGCTTCCTATTAGAGCAAATGCCAACACAACGATTAACGAAAACAACCCGTCTAGTGCCCGCGAACTATTAGCCTATTACAACAGGGAACAATACGGGGATTCCAATGTGTTTTACGATAATTATTATTCGTATTCTTATGAGCGAGAATACGACGCTTCTAGCCCAACAAGAGACGAGAAACCAAAATATGAAAAAGATGAAAAAAAGGGAACTTATGTTATTGTAAACGACTATAAGGATGCGCTGCCTAACTGGAGTGATTCTCATAAAGGACTTATTCCTCGTATGGTGGCCTATAACAGTCCTTCCGTTATTGCCAATTACAAATCCATTGTAGGCATCCCTCAAAAAAGTCAACGAAGACCTACTTTTGCAGAAAATTTACATTTTATGATAGAATACCAGTTCGGCTATATGTACGGACGTTATTTTATGTGGAATTTTGTAGGAAGGCAAAACGATGTACAAGGACAATTAAACCTCGAGGATGGAAACTGGTTAAGTGGTATCCATTTTATAGACAGTTTCTTTTTAGGCACTCAAAAAAACCTACCCGATGATGTTAAAAATAATAAAGGACGAAACACCTATTATTTCTTCCCTTTTATTCTTGGATTCATAGGATTATTTTATCAATTAAAACGCAACAAAAAAGATTTTTACACCCTCTTACTCTTTTTCTTATTTACAGGATTGGCAATTATATTTTATACCAATCCAAAACCTTTTGAACCTAGAGAACGAGATTATGCCGTAGTTGGATCCTTTTATATATTTGCCATTTGGATTGGATTTGGTGTTCTCGCCTTATTTGAAAAACTATCTAAATACACTCAAAAAAACCAAGCTGCCATTGCAGTTTCAGTTCTTGCATTACTTGCCGTACCAACTTTAATGGCTTTTCAAAACTGGGACGACCACGACAGATCCGGTAGATATACCTCTCGTTTAAATGCCAAAGCTTATATTGATTCATGTGCCGAGAATGCCATCATGTTTACCATTGGAGATAACGATACTTTCCCGCTTTGGTACATGCAAGAAGTTGAAAATCACCGAACAGACATCAAGCTAATCAACTCGAGTTTATTTGCCACAGATTGGTATATAGACCAAATGAAGCGCACGACTTATAAAGCACCTCCAATTCCATCGCAATTAACGCATGATGATTATAAATTAGGAAGTTTAGACATTGCCTATCACGTGCCTTTCCCTCAATTTAAAGATACAATTATCGATATCAAATACTTGATGCGATGGTTACAAAGCAAGAACGAAAATACGTTTATTGACCTAGATGAAGACGGACGCCCAGAAAAAGTGTACCCAACAAATCGCATCCGAATTCCTGTAAACAAGGAAGCCGTGCTTAAAAACGGAATAGTAGCTCAAAAAGATGCTGATTTAATCTTACCGTATATAGATATCACTATCGATGAACAAGGGTTGCAAAAAAACAGAATTTTAATGCTTGATATTTTAGCCAATAACGATTGGCAACAACCGATTTATTTTACAGGTGGAGCACAAGCTGATGAAGAATTTATTTGGCTAAAAGACTACCTACAACTTGATGGAATGGCCTATAAACTGGTACCTATAAAAACCGTAAACAAGAGTAACTTCTTTGAAATGGGACGTATGGATTCTGAGTTGATGTACAAAAAAGTAAAACAGTGGGAATGGGGAAATATCAATAGTGACAAAATCTATTTAGATGTAGAATCCCGTAAAAACTCCGTTACTTACCGAAACAATATGGAACGTTTGGCGGCTACGTTGATCAGAGAAGGAGATTCCATTCGCGCAGAGGAGATATTGGATTTAGCCATGGATAAAATGCCGACTAAAAAATTCGGTCATTACAGTATGTTATTGCCTTTCATCGATTTATACTATAAGATAGACAGGCCAGAAAAGGCGCGTCATCTAAGTGAGGAATTGGCAGATATATTCCAACAAAAACTCGTGTATTACAGTCAATTTAGCGAAGCAGATATTGAAGTGATCTACGACCCTATAGAGGCCAATTTTAACACGTACAATCAGTTAATTCGTATTTCTGCTAAGAATGACACCGAAGAATATACAGACCAACTCAAAAACAATTTAATATCATACATGCAATTGTTCCCTTATTTATTTGAGGAATAATATGCCAATCATTATTGCAAAAACTCCACGCTTAGTCAAAAGATTCTTTCCAATGCTACGCTGGAGTTTTTCTTCTTCAGAGAAGATCATATACCTTACATTTGATGATGGTCCTACGTCAGAAATTACGGAATGGACACTTCAAATTTTGGGCAAATACCATGCGAAGGCCACTTTTTTTTGCATTGGAAAAAACGTAGAGAAATATCCTAACATCACAGAACAAATAGTAACAGCTGGACATCGAATAGCCAACCATTGTTTTAATCATGATAATGCGTGGAAGTCTGATGCCGAAACCTACCTGAATTCTGTTGAAAAAACACAATACTTACTGGAGTGTTTTCAAAAAAACAACACCAAACTATTCCGCCCACCTTACGGAAAACTCACCTATAAAAAAGTAAAGAAATTACGACAAAACAATTACCAAATAATTATGTGGGATGTACTTAGCAACGATGTTCAAAAAAAGGTCTCTCCTAAAAAAAGTCTACAAACATTACTAAAGAAAACAAAAAACGGTAGTATCGTTGTTTTTCACGATAGCATCAAGGGAAGCGCTACTTTAAAGGAAGTGTTGCCTGAATTTTTGAAGTATTTTAGTGAGCTTGGATATGAGTTTAGAGGAATTGAATAGTGTTAAGTATTGAACTGAGCAATAATACGTTTAAAACAAATCGCACTGTTTTACAACAATTATTCTCACATTCTTACCTAAAACCCGCAACAAATAACCTCACCTTCTTTTGGAGCATATAAAGCTTACAAATACTCCTGCATCAAATTAATCAAGGTGTTGGCATCTTGTTCTCCTACCTGACGCCATTTCATTTCTCCATCTTTGTAAATCACATATGTTGGATTTCCTTTTATACGCAGTGCTTCTGCTAACACTTCATTTTTTTCGATATCTATTTTAATCACTTTGGCCTTATCTCCTAAGGCTGCAGCCACCACTCGAAGTACCCCAGAAAAATCGCAGGAATCACCTTCCCAATCGGCATAAAAGTCGATCAAAACAGGCACTTTTGCATTAATAACATCTCCGAACTTTGTCATATTTAAATCCGTTTATTTTAAAAAAACAATCTATTACACACAAATATAACATTTATTATTCTAACCCCTAATTACATGGCTGATTTGTAGCAACAACACCTACAAAAGCAGCTTAATTATCACCCTGCTAACTGCAAACTGCTAACTGCAAACTGCTAACTGCAAACTGCTAACTGCAAACTGCTAACTGCAAACTGCTAACTGCAAACTGCTAACTACTAACTGCAAACTGCAAACTGCTAACCGCAAACTGCTAACTACTAACTGCAAACTGCTAACCGCAAACTGCAAACTGCAAACTCCTAACTGCTCACTGCAAACCGCAAACTGCAAACTCCTAACTGCAAACCGCAAACTGCTCACTCCTAACTACAAACTACAAACTGCTAACTGCTCACTGCAAACTGCTTCCTGCTTCCTGCTAACTGCTCACTCCTAACTACAAACTCCTAACTGCAAACTGCTAACCGCAAACTGCAAACTCCTAACTACAAACTCCTAACTGCAAACTGCTAACCGCAAACTGCAAACTGCTAACCGCAAACTGCTAACTGCAAACTGCTAACTGCTAACTGCAAACTACCCTACCTTCTTACGCAAGGTAATCACAGAAATCTCTGGCCAAATCCCAACTCTACCAGGAAATGCCAAAAACCCAAAACCTCTATTCACATTGATATACCTTCCTGCCGCTTCGTAGATCCCTGCCCAACGTTTGTACACATACTGCACTGGACTCCACTTAAAACCGGGGATATCAATTCCAAATTGCATACCATGGGTATGTCCACTCAATGTTAAATGATATTTGGATGGATGGGCTTTTATTTCATGATCCCAATGTGATGGATCATGACTCATTACTATTTTAAAAGCATTGTCTGCCACCTCTTTGGAAGCTTTTGGTAAATCGCCTGCTTTTTTAAATCGGACTCCCCAATTCTCGACTCCGATCAGTTCAATTTTTTCTCCATCTTTTTCTATAGATACATGTTCGTTTAACAGTAAATTAAATCCAATTTTCGGATGAACAGCCTTTATTTCTGCAAAATTTGCCTCTTTCTCCTCAGAAGAATTCCATTTTACATATTCGCCATAATCGTGATTCCCTAAAATAGAGAACTTCCCAAACGGTGCTTTTAAACTTTTAAAATGCCCAATCCAAGGATCCATTTCTTCTGCTACATTATTCACCAAATCCCCTGTAAAACAAATCATATCAGATTGTTGCTCATTGATCAATTCCATTCCGTGGGCAATTTTATCGGCATTGTCAAAACTACCGCTGTGTACATCAGAAATATGAGTGATACTAAAACCATCAAAAGCGGCTGGTAGATCATCAAAATACAAACTGTGTTTTACAATTTGATAATTGTACTTCCCCTTGGTTATACCATATAAAATTGACACAAAAGGGATACTCGCCAAGCCCAAGGCTATCTTACTTGCAAAGGCACGCCTTCCTGGCATAAATGAGGCTGGATTTTCATTAGAGAAATAGTGGAACAACCCCATGGCCAACCTCGTAACATCCTCTAAAAGCATTGTTACAGAAATTAATAATTTAGGCACAATACTAATCACAATCAACCCAACAGCATAGGTAAAATATAAAGAGGATTTTACATTAGAACTATCATAGGTGTACAATCGCAGTAGAAAAAAACAGATAACTGCAATATTCACCAACCAATACATCTTCCAAATTATAGGGTTTTTAAACAATGTCTTTACGCTTTGAAACGCATACAAATCAATACAACCCAAAACAATAATCAATAAAATCCACTTCATATAATCTCTTTAATTTTAATTCCAAATATAAACTTTCTTAGCATTAATCCAATACTTGGATCACGCTTAACAATGGTATTTAGCCGCAATTTAAAAATTTCCTTACAGCTAATTTTGTTAAAAATCATTTTACTATTTTTACCAAAACTTATACTGACTTATGCCTACTCAAAAACGCCTATTTTTACTCGATGCTTTTGCTTTAATTTTCAGAGGATATTATGCCTTGATAAAAAACCCACGCATCAATTCAAAAGGAATGGACACCTCTGCTATTTTAGGGTTTACCAATTCATTATTAGACGTTATTAAGCGAGAAAAACCAGATTTATTGGCCGTGGCATTTGACAAAGGAGGTTCACATGCACGTAAAGAAGCATTTCCTGAGTATAAATCCAATAGACAAGAAACTCCTGAAGCTATAAAAATAGCCGTACCATATATTCAAGCCATCTTAAAAGCCATGAATATTCCTATTGTAGAAGTGGCAGGTTTTGAGGCTGATGATTTGATTGGAACCCTTGCCAAACAAGCAGAGAAAGAAGGTTTTCAAACTTTTATGGTCACTCCAGACAAGGACTATGCTCAGTTAGTTTCCGAAAATATTTTTATGTACAAGCCAGCCCGTATGGGAAATGGAATAGAAATTTGGGGGATTCCAGAAGTTCAAAAACGTTTTGAAGTGGAAACACCTGAGCAAGTAATTGATTATTTAGGGATGATGGGTGACGCCGTGGATAATATCCCAGGACTACCAGGAGTAGGTGATAAAACGGCAAAAAAATTCCTAAAAGCTTACGGGAGCATGGAAGGCTTGTTCGAAAACACCCATGAGCTCAAAGGTAAAATGAAAGAAAAAGTAGAAGCCAACAAAGAATTAGGAATACTTTCTAAGCAATTGGCTACCATTATGCTCGATTGTCCCGTGACTTTCCAAGCAGATGATTACGTACTCTCTACTCCGAATTTTGAGGATGTCAACAGTATTTTACAAGAATTAGAATTCAGACGTATTGCTGATAGCATTGGGCGTATTTTTAATGTAAAAGTAGTTGCAAACAGTACTGAAACTGACACCGCGAAAAACACCAAAGCGGTTACGCCGAGCGGTGAAGCACAATTGGACTTATTTGGGGGGGCAGCTACAGAAAGTACTACCACCATGTCTTCTGGATTTAACACCCTAGAAAAAAACGCGCATTTTTATCAATATATAGATTCAGAAATAGCAAAAGGATTGTTTCTAAAAAAACTGATACAACAAAAATCGGTGAGTTTTGAATTGGAGACTAGTGAACAAAACCCCTTGACAGCAAGTATTTTAGGAATTGCATTTTCCTACCATGCAGGGAGCGGTTATTACATTCCATTCCCTAGTGATTTTGAAGGGGCACTGACATTGATTCAGGAGTTAAAACCATTTTTTGAGAATGAAAACATCGAGAAAATTGGCCGTCATTTAAAAAATGACATCAAAGTGCTATCTCGCTATAACACGTTGTTAAAAGGGGCTATTTTTGATACCACCATCGCCCATTATTTATTGCAACCAGACATGAGGCACAACTTAGATGTCCTGTCAGAAACCTACCTTAAATACGAAATAACAMCTGAAGAAACTGTACTCGGAAAAGGCCGTAACAAAATCACTTTAGACCAAGTAACATTAGAAAAACAACGAAACTTTGTTGTTGAAAAAGCAGATGTTATCTTTCAGTTAAAATCGATTTTAGAAACCAAATTAGCAGAGAAAAACTTAAATTCATTATACAACGATATCGAATTGCCATTATTAAAAGTACTGGCACAAATGGAATTGGAAGGTATTAAATTGGACGTACCATTCCTAAATTCATTGTCCGGTGACTTAAATACTGACATCGCTGTCTTAGAAAAATCAATCTACGAAGAAGCAAATACCGATTTCAATTTAGCATCTCCAAAACAACTGGGAGTGGTATTATTCGAACACATGAAGTTGGTAGAGAAACCAAAGAAAACAAAAACAGGTCAGTATGCAACTGGTGAGGAAATYTTATCTAAACTTGCCAAAGATCACGAAATTGTACAACGTATTTTAGAATGGAGAGGCTTGGTGAAACTCAAAAACACCTATGTAGACGCCTTGCCAAACGAGGTAAATAACAACACAAAAAGAGTACACACTACCTTTAGCCAAGCAGTGGCTGCTACTGGTAGATTGAGTTCTAACAATCCAAACCTACAGAACATTCCTATCCGCACCAAACGCGGTCAGGAAGTACGGAAATCCTTTGTTGCCAAAAATGATAATTACACGTTGGTTGCTGCCGATTACTCACAAATAGAATTGCGCTTGATTGCCGCTATGAGTGGTGACGAAACCATGATTCAAGCTTTTAACGATGGCCATGATATTCATGCTGCTACAGCCGCGAAAGTATTTGATGTTGCCCTAGAGGATGTCACCAGAACCCAACGTAGCGATGCCAAAGCAGTGAACTTTGGGATTATTTACGGGCAAGGAGCGTTTACATTAGCCCAACAACTGAACAAATCGCGCAAAGAAGCCAAAGAATTAATTGATAATTATTATGCTAACTTCTCTAAACTGAAAGAATACATTGCTGCACAAGTAGAAGTAGCCAGAGAAAATGGCTATGTGGAAACCGTGCTGGGACGAAGACGTTATTTAAAAAATATCAACTCACAAAACGCCATTGTACGTAGTGCCGATGAGCGAAATGCGGTAAATGCTCCCGTGCAAGGTTCTGCTGCCGATATTATAAAAATTGCCATGATTAACATTCAACAACTCTTGAATGACGGTGACTACAAAACCAAGATGCTCTTACAAGTACATGATGAATTGGTGTTTGACATGCACAACGATGAAATGGATGAATTAAAACCTCTCATTAAAAACGCCATGGAATCGGCTTACAAAATGTCAGTTCCTTTAGATGTAGATATGGGTGAAGGCAGAAATTGGTTGGAGGCACATTAATCCCCTCTGCCCTTGGCATCTCCCCAAAGGGAAGAAACTCTACTTGGACAGTAAAATTAAATGCTTGTTGTTGGTTACTTATTGTTAGTAGCCTAATAAACCCAACTATATTTTGAGTTTTTAAAAATTAATTAAAAGAATATAGATGCAGCGACATATTGGACACATCGCCCTATTGGTAAAGAATTATGACGCTGCGATTGAATTTTATACCCAAAAATTATCTTACTGGAGGACACTCCATTGAGCGAAGAAAAAAGAGGGGTTGTGATTTCACCTCCCGGCGCTACGGAATGTGGTTTATTATACCAGCCACAACAAAAGTCACTGTTCTAAAACTCAGCCGTCACTCTAAACTTCATCACTTTCCTTGTTTCCGGATGTGTAAACTGAAGATACTCGGCATGCAAATGCAAACGGTTTGCTTTAACTCCGTATAAATCATCTCCTAAAATAGGTGTATTCAGTCCTAGTTTATGAGCCGCATGCATACGTAATTGATGGGTTCTCCCGGTTATAGGATAAAAGTGAATCAAGGTTTTTCGGTCTCGTTTTTCGATCACTTTCCAAATAGTTTGGGCATTTTTACCATATTCATAACACACTACTTGGCGTGGTCTGTTGTCCAAATCTACCCTAAGAGGCAAAGATATCTCACCTTTTTCTTCTTTCAACTCCCCATCCAGCAATGCTACATAGCGTTTTTTGACGGTTCGGTTGATAAACTGACTTTGCAATTCTTTATGTACTTCTTTTGTCTTGGCAATTACCATCAATCCACTCGTAGACATATCCAATCTATGAACAATCAACGGCCCAGTAGCATTTGGGTATTTTTCCTGCATACGCGTATACACAGAATCTGAAATAGTTTTTCCTGGTACTGATAAAAACTCCGAAGGCTTGTTTATAATCACAAAACTATCATCTTCGTACACAGTCGTCAAAACTTTTCCCAAGGCTGGATTTTTTAACATAGGATTTTCATCTACTTCCATGCCTTGCAACATATGCCCTAAAATAGGATAGCATTTAGATTGACAAGCCGGATAGTAATTTTTATGTTTTCTAATGGCTGATGTAGGCGATGCTCCCCACCAAAACTCAGCCATCGCAATAGGTTTTAGGTCCATCTGAAAAGCGTATTGTAATAATTTAGGTGCTGCACATTCACCGGCCCCCGCTAATGGAACACCATTTAACGTATTTAGGAAAATATCACAAACACTTTTAGATTCACCAAGCGTATTTAAAAAATGGTACTGATCATATAATTGCTGCTGCAAAGCATTTGATTTTTCACGACGTTCTTCTTTTAAGTCAACAATTACACCCGTAAAAATCTCCAACTGTTCCCTTACTTTTTTTAACTGCTCTTCCCAATACACCAATAATTCTCTTAGTAAGAATTTATCACGAATACTCTCTTCTCCTATTAAAGTAGCAAGTTTATTACAATCCTCCACATTTAGAGATAGCTTCCCTTCTTTCTTGCGTAGTTTACGTGTTACTTTATTAGCCCGTAACCTTACTTTTTGTGAGTCAATCGAATTCTTAGACCTCAATGTAACTTTATCCAAAGCCTCTTGTGCAATTTTCAATTCCTGTTGTGCTTCTAATAAATCAACTTGAATATTAAGCGCATTCAATTCGTTTTCTCCTTTGCGATAAAAACCATCTTCTTGAAGCATATCAAAAATTGGAGGCACAAATTGAGGATGCTCATTTTTTCCCGCCAATTTTCCGGAAAACGCTTTTAAATAGCCCAACTCACCAGCATTATTTCTAACAACTAATACTCCAAACATTTTACCTGTAATTTTACCTTCCAACCCTTCTTCCATGCCAAAATTATGCACCCATTCAGATTGATTTTCCAAGTATTTTTGCAATTCATTTGCCGCTATCAAGGATAAAGGATGCGGCTGGTAATAAAAAGGAAACGTAAATTTAGTAGGTAATTCAATCCCTTCTACAGACTGATTGAATAAAGAAAAACAAGGAGTATTCGTGTTCATATTGATAATACAAGGTAGTTCAAAACTTTGCCATTCATTTTACGAAAGCAAAAATAGTTAGTGGGCAAAGATACAGTTTGTTTTTAAAACAGATTCGATGTAAATTTTCATACAAGTCAGTAGTTAAAAAGGAAGTGCCTCACAGGTTCAAAGTCAATAAATTACACCTAAAATAGCATCTCAACCAAATAACAGGCAACTTTCGATAAAATTAGCTAAAACACAGTTTGTTATCAAAATAAATAATTGTACTTTTGCAAACTCTTATAGAGAGAAAAATTAATTATTAATATTAGACAAAAACTTTAATTGTGAACAAATTAAGTTACAAAACAGTATCGGCTAACAAAAACACCGTTAATAAAGAGTGGTTGTTAGTGGATGCGGACGGGCAAACATTGGGTCGTCTTGCTTCTAAAGTAGCAATACTACTAAGAGGTAAACACAAAACAAATTACACACCTCACGTTGATTGTGGAGATAACATCGTTATCATCAATGCAGAAAAAATCAACTTAACTGGTAAAAAATGGACTGACAAATCTTATATTCGTCATACAGGTTACCCAGGTGGACAAAGATCATTAACTGCAACAGAATTGTTTGAAAAAGACCCTAC
>NVSY01000047.1 GCA_002401385.1 Flavobacteriaceae bacterium
GACGTGGACCGCTTGGCCGCGCTGATGTGCTACATCCAACTCAGTCTCTGGAATGTGCCCGCCGAGATTATCGTCGGAAACACCTTGAGCTGGGATATCCGCGAAGTTTGGTACACGCCTGCCCCCGTTGTAAACTTTATTGTTCGTGCAGTTGATGATATTTTAAAAACTGAGTTTGATTTACCACAAGGTTTGGCGGATAAGTCTATGACAACTTTTGATAAAACAGTTCCTAAATTTGACGAACGTTCAAATTACGTGTTTACGGAGTATGGTAACGGTAATAGTTCAAATGTTCTCAATGCCTTAGATGCCTGCTATACATCTATAGAAAGCACTTGTGTTTTCTTAAAAGACTACGCCAATAAATTTAAACAAAACGGTTTAAAATCCAAAGTCTTTGGAACATTGAGACATATTGAGGTTGCAATGGATCATTTTGAATACAGAAAGAAGGTGTTCGAAACACTATCGAACACCCTCCAATTCTTAATAATTAAAACCAATTAAATTATAATACCATAACCAAGGGATAAATAGCATTGCTGTAAGTGCAATAATCGTTTGATAAATTAAATTAAAAGTCCCCAGCTCCTTAAATCGAATAGCTTTGGCTACTAAATAGATTGCAAAAAGTTCCAATGGAATAATTAATAGCGGTAACACTAATGCAAATTTCATGAGCGAAGAGACACCGTAGAAAAATTTCAGGGGGTCGTTGGTAAATAAAGTGTAAGCAAATACTACAATGAAAAGGATAATTAATGAGGCCAGCGAAAAATTGATTTTTTTAAGTAAATGCCTTTCTCTGTTACGTACAAATAGTTTACCTACACTACTTGTAATGATATAAATCAATAGAATAAGGAAAATACTACCAACCCATAACCGCTGAAATTTAAGCGGTTCGTACCATTTTAGTTTCTCATAAGCATAATCATCGGTAAAGAAATAAGATATATCTCCTTTCGTGTTCCTGTCAAAAGCTTGGTATCTATTCCCGTTACCAAGGAATGTTAAATCAGATATAGGAACTAGTTTATCTTGCCATTCTACTATTTCAAGTGTATTATCGTTTGATACAATTTCAATTTCATAAGCAAGCCCAAGTAAAAGCCCCACTTTATCCAAAGTTGTATGTGCATAATTTTCATACCGATACTTACCAGTAAACATTTTTAATGGTTCATCAACAGCTCCTGCTTTGGGCGAAATGCTTACCGTTTCTTCTTGTACCATACATTCTGGCATCAACCGTGCAAACAAATCGTTCTTAAACTGTTCTATAAACATTCGACTTTTCTTCTGGTGGAAATTTGATGAATTCACGCAAGTAAACACCCCTATATTTTTTTCAGGTATTAATGTTAATAGACTTCTAAAACCTTGAATGGCCCCACTATGCGATACCGTTCTCATTCCGTACCATTGGGATTCAAAAAAACCTAACAACCGACCATGATTAGCTTCTTTGTAGTGTTTAAATCCAGTATTATGCATTTTATAAACAGTGGAGGAATCTAACAATTGAGTTCCGTTAAAATTGCCTTTGTTTAACCACATAGCAATATAATTTCCCATATCTGCAGCTGTTGAACGAAATGAGGCTGCAGGGTAGAAGTGGTGGAAACCAGTTTTGTATGGAATCAGCTGCTCGTCCTTTTGAAAGTAACTGGTGGCATAGTTTTCTTCGAGTTCCGTCTGTCTTCTAAAACCACTGTGATTCATCTCCAAAGGATTCAAAATCTTTTCTTTTACATAGGCATGAAAAGGCATGCCTGACACTTCTTCAACAATAAGCCCCAATAATGCATAACCATTATTAGAGTAGGCCATAGCCTTGCCAGAAGGTCGTATCTGTGGTGACATACGGGTTTTTATATATTGGGCTAAGGGAATCACTTTATCCTCAGAATGAACGATAGTACCTATGTTATTATTATCAAAGCCAGCCGTATGRGTTAATAGATGTCTTACCGTGATGGAATCATTGAACGGATAGCTTAATTGAATGGATTTAAGATAAGTATTAACATCCCTGTCCAAATCTAATTYCCCATCTTCGTATAATTTCATAACAGCGGCACTTACAAAGGTTTTAGAAACAGAGCCTACGCCAAATATTGACGTATGAGCATCTACCGCTTTTTTCGATTCAATATCAGTTACCCCATAACCATTAATGTGAAGGATTGAGTCGCCCCGCATTATTACTATCGTAGCCCCCGCAATATTAAGCGATTTTATGTTTTCTGTAAATGTAGAATCAATCCATTCGTTCAATTCAGTTTTTTGTTCATTTTGTATACTTGCAAATAGTTCATGCTGGAATAAAAAAATTGAACATAGCGTTAATAAAGTTGTGAGTAAATGTTTCATGTTTTTTTTATTTAATTATYGAAATATTGATATGTTGGTTGTAATGATTTTGTAATTATTAGGCACAGCTGTCCTGAGCTGTTAGCTATAAATAGCTCAGCTTAAAAAATTATAGGGTAAAAAAGGAAATACTAAGTATTGATAGAATAGGATTTAAGTAGAATTGAGACTTTCTACCTTATTCTTAATCAATGTTGATGCTATAAACATTAATGAGATTAGATAAATCAGTATACCGTAGATGGTAACAATTAAAGTCATTTTTATAGAATGCATTATCATTTCAGGGGTCAGTTCTAATTCCAGCTTGGTTCTTTCTTCAATTATTTGAAACAGGTCATAAAATCCCATCATCTGACCACAAATTCCGAATAGCATCGTAAATAAACCCATAGTTTTTACGTATCCTATTCTGCGTAGATATTTTTCCTGGTTTGTTTGTTTAGAAGTATAGGCTATAATAAAATGACAAATAATCCAGACCGTTGTAATAACTAATAATATTGTTAAGGTGGTCATGAACTGCCATTCTCCTCTATAAAATAGTTCTTTCATAAATCTCTATTTATATTGCTTAAAACTTCTACCAAAGTATATTAGATTAGTGAAAAAACCAATGTCGAATCCAGTTCTTAATACGTTGTTTGTACACTCTAAGAAGTAATTTAAATATCTTTGAACAAATTAGCCGGAAATATTAAAAAGAATGAATATAATATTAAAAAAAACTTTTTATCACATCACATAATCAATGTTGTTATTAACATATTGATTTGAATTATACCGTAGTGTAAATTTCAGAATTATGAGATATCAAGGCGTATAGCGGCTTTTTTTAAGTATTATGTTTGTACTGTAATGTTCTGCGTTATGTAACTTTTCTTTGGTAAAAATCTTTTTATTTCTCAATTTTTTTTGATTTTTTTCTTCTCAAATGTTTCTTAAAAATGTAATGGAATACTCTTTGCCCGAAGCGACTAGAGGAGTGAAGTGGGAATGTGTATGGAATGTTATAATTACCTTTAATTTTATTACTTTTTTTATGCAAGTCTCTACTGATTTTAAATATTATCTTCGTCAAGATTTATGAAACTAATACTTGACTTTATTCTGATCATTGGAATTCTACTAAATCTTATAGTTTTAGTAGGATTAATACGTCTTGAAGAAAAAAAACTACCACAGAAAATACTCATTATACTTTGGCTAATAATCTTAATAAATATACTTCACTCATATTCAGCATTACATAATTTAAGGTATTTTAATAGAACCACCTTTATTTTTGAAGATGGCTCTCGATTTATAGGTGCGTCACTAATTTTCATTTATTTAAAGTCTCTTTTTTTTAAGCATACAAACTTCATTAAAAAGAATTTTGTACACTTTATTCCATTTGTCTTATATCTTATACTGTTTACCTTACCTAGACTTGTTAATATATTAAGTGAGCCAGATGTCTTTAAACATGTTTCTATAATCGATCAATCTTTAAACTTGGCTTTAGTTAAAGATTTGTATTTTCTTGTTTATTGCTTTCTCTCTTTAAAATTGTTTTATAGTGTTAAAGGGAATATGAAATATCATTATTCAAATATAAATGAGAAAGATTTTTCTTGGTTAGAAAAATTTTTAATCAGCATTTCTTTAGTGATTATGGTGGATTTCATCATTACTTTGTTAGAAATATATTTCGAATATAATGTTACATGGGATGGTTTCATTACGCTTATATTTCTTGTGATTTCAGTGGCGTATTTAGGGTATTACGGATTAAAACAATCGACCATTTTTCTTCCTTATTTATTGCTTGAAAAACAACATAAAAAAAGAAATAATAAAGTATTAAAATCTACTGAATTATCCGAAGTATTAAAAAGGAAGATTGAGGACGTGCTTAAAACTGAAAAAAACTATTTATCCCCTGATTTAACGTTAAGGATGTTAGCTGAAAAAATTAATCTATCTGAAAGAAAACTTTCTTCATTTTTAAATAATGAAATGCAGATTTCTTTTTACGATTTTATTAATTCATATCGAATTATAGAAGCAAAAAGACGATTACTTTCTAATGCATATGAAAAATACACGATAGAAGGAATAGGCCATTCTTGTGGGTTTAATTCGAGAAGTAGTTTCTTTAAAGTATTTAAAAAAGAAACAGGCATTTCACCTACGACATACAAGAAGACAGCAAAGAAATAGTCTCTTTGCTTGTAGAAAGACCTATTTTTTTTAATTGATTATAATTAAGATATAAATTATAGAATATTTGCTTCAAGATATTTTGAACATCAATTTATTTCATCAATCAACAATAATTAAAATGAAAAAATCACTTATTATTTTACTTGCCATCTCTTTGTTTTCTTGCAAAGAATCAAAAGAAGACAATTCACAAAAGCAGGAAATTCAAGAACAATCACTTTTTGTAATCAAGAATGTGAATATTATTCCAATGACTGTAGACAATACGATTGTTGAGAATGCAACAGTAGTTATTGATAACAAGAAAATTGTAGCTATCAATGGTTCAATTCCAGCAGGAGCAAAAGTAATTGACGGTAAAGACAAATGGTTAATACCTGGTCTTATGGATATGCACGTTCACACCAATGCAGATTTAAATTTCAGAAAAAACGCACCGACTCAGGGAGCTACTTTTTTTATGGATACGCAAGATGTTATGACAACATATATAACAAACGGTGTTACCACTATATTAGAACTTGATGGGAGGGCTGAGCATTTTGGGCAAAGGAATGAAATAGCAAAGGGAAAAGTAATTGGCCCTCGAATGGCAATAGCACCAGTTATAAATGGTGGAGACCAAAATAATGGTGGAAGAATAGTAAATACAGTTTCAGATGCACGACAGGCAGTTCGAAGTATAAAAGCTGAAGGTTACAACTTTGTTAAAGTTTATTCTCGGTTGAATATTGAATCTTTCGAAGCCATTATAGATGAAGCCCAAAAACAAGGTTTAAAAGTAGTTGGACACATTCCAGATGCGTTTAAAGGTCAAACGGAAAAGGCTTTCATTCCAAATTTTGGTTTAGTTGCCCACGCAGAGGAATTTTCTAAACAGATAAGAAATCAAGCTAAGACAAAAAAAGATGCTCAATACTTCGCGCAATTGGCAAAAAGAAATGAAACGTGGTTAATCCCTAATTTAATAGCTATCGTCAAGATAAGAGACCAAGTACAATCGCTCGATTCGATTCGACTAATGGAGACTTTAAAGTATGTACATCCACTTTTACAAGATAAATGGTTAACATCGAACAATTACAATAAGCATTCAAGTCCAGAATTTATTAATTATTTAGACAGCCTAATTACATTTCATAAAGAAGTGGTTGTAGCTTTTAAAGATGCTGGAGTACCAATGGTAGCAGGAACTGACGCAGGAGTTTCTGGTGTAGTGGCAGGTTTCTCGCTACACGACGAGTTGGAGTTATTAGTCGATGCAGGTCTAACAAATGAAGAAACTTTAATTTCAGCAACACGTTTACCAGCTGAATGGCTAGGAATCGAAACTAAGGTTGGCACCGTGGAAATTGGAAAATATGCTGACCTTATCTTACTTGATTCAAACCCTCTAGAAGACATAAAAAATACACGATCTATAAACGGAGTTTTCGTAAATGGCACTTGGCTTAATAAAAAGAAAATTGAATCGCTGCTTATGAAATTAGAACAACAAAACGAATCAGACAAAGATAAATATGAATGGGCGAAAAGGCGGGAATTCTAATGAATGAAACTGTTTCACGACCTCATACTAATTTTGGCTAAAACAATAGGTGAGTGGAGCGTCCATATTTTAGGGGTCTAGTATACATAGTCTTAAGAGTTCCAATTTTTAATGCCTCTAAAGAACAATCTTAAGAAGTTAGCCTGGTTTCCTAAAATATAGTACAACGAGCCGTATATTGTTTCCAAAATTATATGCAGTCATGATTTTTTTGTTCCTTTTTATATCAAGAAAAAAAGATATAATGAAACCTTAGAGAGTTTAAAAGTTGAATTTCTATTTTACATAATATTAGAAGTACTAACTAAAAAAAGTGAAATCGGATCAATGTATATAACAAGTGTATAGAAATTTTCGAAAGGATTATGGGTTGGGAAAATTTTATACTCTTGTGGCTAACTAACGAAAAGCTCGTAAAAAAAATATAACGAGAATTTTCCGCGAACATAAAGTTTAAACCGAATCTAAAAGTTAGCTTTTTTTTGGCGTTGTTAAGCGATGGATAATTGTGTTTAAAAAAATTACTGCGCAGCATGATTATTTTTAAAAAGCAATCGAGCGTTTGGCAGAGGCAATTTTACATAACGGCTAATTATAGGACAAATGTATAAACGAGAAGCTTCTTGAGAATCGATTATTTAAAAAATTATGAATGATTGTACAGAATATTAAAATTAAATGATAAGCAAAACACGAATGTTTAATGACCCAAGTAATAAAGTTTCTTTTGAAAACGTAATGATCTGGGATATTTTACATAATATTCAATTATAGCTATCAAATAAACCTAGAAGTTAATAAGCCGTAATTTCTTTTAACATAATTGTGATCGATATAGACCTAAAGGTACTATATCTACAATTATGTGTAAATAGCCTGAAATACGGCTATACAGAAATTACTATATTTGTACTATAATTTACAGAATGTAAATACCGTACAATACACATTAGAACTGACTTACAGCGTATTAAGTCAAAATATTAAATACTCAGAAAAAMAAGCCTAAAATTTTTTAGAAATTAAAACAGAAGAAAAAGAGTCATTTTTACTCTAAAATTAGACACTTTAAAAAGTGTAAGAATAATATTAAAAAGAATATTGAAATCACTTGATTTCATAAATTAAAAAAGAAGCTTAAGTACTATTAAGCTTTAAAAATTCCATAAAAAAATATACATTTTCAATATAAGGTACTTTTAAAGTATTTTATGAAAAACAACCTCCATGTAGAAATCAGTAAGTGCAAACAAACTGGAAGATTCCGAATCCATCTTGGCAATACAGAATGGATTTACTTTGAAAATAAGACAGCAGCAATAAAATATGTCTACGGACTAAAAAAGCTCGTAAAAGACTGCTTGTATATGCTCAGCAGCGTGCAATCAGAACTATACAGAAACTACCAAAACATTTGGATTAGTTTGAGTGGTTTTGACAATCGAAAAATGAACGAGAAATTAGTTTTTTTCGATGAAAGGAAAACTTACGTATTCTCAGATTTTTCATCAGGRAACACTGTRTTTGCACTTCAAAATCTAGAACGCTGTTTTGTTATYGTAGAAGAAACGGCACTTAGCCAAAGAGACTGGGCACAGAAAAATAAAGAAACATCGTTAAAAAACAGTATTTATGCTCAATTACGCCTAATCGATACGGTTTTCAAGGATTTCGAAAAAGAAAAACTAAACCTAGAAATTAGCTTAAAAGCAAGAGGTAAAAAGTTCCAAATTGTAAAACGCTTAAATACGAATTACAATGCTTCTTAAACTCGCTGACCATCCAAAAATCAAGAACCACACGTTTATTACCATTCAAAAACATTCAAAACGTTTTAGGGTAGGGGAACGATTGACCATCCAAGACTATGGTGGGCATTTTCAAAAATACGGCTTGATAAAACACATACAGACCATTTCACAAAATGAAATTACACCACAACTATCTTTTCTAGATAAAGATTGTGATATCCAAACACACCTAGAATGTCTAAAACTAGATAARTTCTATGAACCTGACGGAAAATATGATGTATTAACAATCTCAGAAACAAAAGAAATATGGTAGTAGAATTTTTAAAAAGTCAGTTTTGGTATACAGTAGGAAATAGTATTGGTATGAGTCCAAAAGATGCAGAGCATCACATTAAAGATTTGTATCACCGTACAATTTCAGAACAACATGAAACACCTGAGCTAAGTCCAAAAATGGACGAAGCTCTAAGACATTATTCAAAAAACAAAATWGTWWTAGATGATTGATACCGTTACATGGAGACTGTACGGTATTAATGATATTTAYATTTCGGATTTAAACAAAATAGCACGTTCAAATGGTGGTGGTTGGCAYCCTTTTATWGTTCCAGCACATCAAGCATTGTAYATTGAAATGCTGMGATTTAAAGGGAAACATTTTAAAATGACACGTAGCTATAGACAAGTGCACAACGATACTACAAACATGCCYCAAGATGAATATGTKGCTAGTATGTTTTCTGAYAATGCACAAGAATTGACTGTAGACTATATGGAGTTTAGAGATTCCGATAAACCRATAAAAAAAATACCGCTTTCCACWCGTGGRAAAATGAGAACCCCRTCATCAATCAATTATGTAAARTTTACAATAAATGAAAATGGTGGGTACATAGARTTTGAATTTTCAATACCTAAATTTTTGTATGGCCATTCYTTGGCTGAATTTGTTCCCCAAGGTGGRAGTGAAACGGCAATAAACTTAGGGGGAATTCATAAACTAAAAAACTTGAACTTTCAAGCTCGATTTATACATGATCGCTTGATAAGCTTCCTTAAAAAATTCTTAGAAGAATTAACAAGATATTTTAAAATAGACATACAAGCAAATGAGAACTTTATAGAAATACGTAGGGTTGATTTATGTTGGAATCAATACTATCCATCAAAAGAAGAAGCTTTTTTGGCACTAARAGAAAAAAAGAAACTGAATTCTAAAAGACACAGACAGAACCAAAAAAACATAAACGATTACAAAACGAGTTTAGCCTACCTAAGCGCAAACGGTAGTTACTTTAAAATCTATCATAAAGGCACGGAATATAGCGAGTCAAAAGATGGTGATTTAAAAAAACATGAAGAAGTAAACAAAGCTTTCTTAGACAAAAAACTAAAGGAAAGTCAAGAGTATAAAACTGATGCATCATCAAAATGGATAGCGCAAATTAGAGACCATCGAGACCTTATAGAGAAAGTGTTTCATGATACCGCAAAAGGCAAGCAAATTAACATGGATGAAAAGAAACGTAAGATATTGCTGCCAGTAGTTAAAAAACTTAAAAACAAGCTGCCTTACGATGTTATTTTCTTAAAACAAGAAATGGACAAAGTACTCAGACATGAGGTRTCATTACGAGGTAGTTTCTTCAAATACGCCTATAAGACAAAGGTTTTTAGAAAAAACGACGAACCACACMTCAAAGCAATGGAAGTCTATAGAAGAGTAAAAGCAATGTACGATTGTAGAAGTGCTGACCAACCAAAACCATTGAAAAGGGAACACGATTTGCACCAAAAAATGCACCGATGGCTAAATCGTGGAATTGCGCTCACTTTGTCCAATCATAAGTACATTTTAGCTTATAATAAAGTAAGTGCAAATGAATACTATAGAATTGATGATTACGACATTGTTTCACGGGAATATAAAATCAAAGGAAAACTAATTGCTAAAACAAAACTAGCCGATAAAGATACAGGTGTTTTTAGCAAGGATTTACTACATGAATGTTTCTTGCATTTTAAAAAATTATGTCAAGATTTTGAGGTGAAATCTGTAAAACCTGACTTAGATGTTGCTTCCAAAATTCTAAAGTACAACGACAAAGCGCAAGAAATAAGAGAGATTTACGATACGGTAAACCATCATAAAACCCTTGATAGAAGGGGTAAACCAATTATAAAAGGTAGTAGAATAATCAGAAAAGCACATCAGCTTCTAACTGAAAAAGACCGAGCTAAGAAAAAAATGCAAAAAATAAACCCCGCTCCGTTAATTGGCGTGTTAAACCATATGACAAAAGGCGGTTCTATGAAGGAGTATTTTAAACTTCACAAAATAACATCCAGTAGTCAAAGTAGGTACAAAAAACAGTTAGAAAATTTTCAAATTTTTGAAAATACAATCATGAATGAAATCCCAATAAAAGAGGAACGTGATTTCAATCAGATGTACTGGAACACTTCAAGCTATTTGTACCGTGAAAAATTTTATCTCAAGAAAAAAGACTATCAAAAAAATTAATATGACATTCAGAATAAAAAACATAGATTTAATAGACAAAATCCGTAAACATTACGGATTTACCTATTACATAGAAGCAATAAAAATTGCCTTAAAAAATCACCTCAAGCAAAAACGTGAAATAACAGTATTAAAGACTGAAAACAAACTTTTAAAAGACCGATTGACAGATTTTTTGTAGTATGGAGCAAATAAAAAACGAATAAACTAGCGGGGTTATATCCACCTAGTTTATTCTAAAGTGTATTATCATATCTTTCGTACATGCCATGGATTTTACTCATAAAATCATATGATAAATTATAAGATGATTTAAATATACTGTGAAATTTTTTATGAGAAACCCCAAAATAGTATTTTTCATAAGGGTCATGAAAATATTTATGGATTATATCATTTCTAAGAGAATTTAATGAAGTTAAAATGACAAATTGATCTTTTGTTATAAGTTGTAAAATATATAAAACATTGTTTAAATTTGAATAATTTAATTTTTCATTAGTGTCCCAAATATCTTTACTGTCGTTTTGTAAGTTTAAGGTACTAAATGCAAGTAGGATGTGTCTAAGTTGCATTTCCATAAACCCATGTAAAACTCCTGTGGCTTCGTAATAATATCCATTTTTAAATGCATCATAGGCGTGATCAGGTGGTAAATCCTTAAATTTTTTTATATATTTATCTCTATCGCTTGGTGTTAGTTTTTCCATTTTTTTTAATTGAAATTGAAACTAATTTCGTTAATATTTAATTGATATTTTTTTAACGTATGTTTTATACAATAACCACCTTTTCTGAGGGAGCTATTTCTAAAAATATTTCTTTATTTAGATAATATTCTTTAAAGAAAAAGTAACCTTTTCTGGTTAAATATATTGTATGTATTATATCCTTCTCAGAGG
>NVSY01000048.1 GCA_002401385.1 Flavobacteriaceae bacterium
TAAAAGAGTATGTTGGAGATTTATCATATTCAAATATTAATAGGATAGAACTGTATGTTACTGATGTGTTGGTAAAAGAATGGATAGCTCCTTCAGGAAGCTTTGGAAGTGAAATAAATAGTCCCTTTAATTATGATTCTTGGGAAGTTGAAACAATGAAACCAACAGGCAAAAATATTATTGGGAAAATTGTTTTTACAATAACTGATGAAGACATTGAATAGCAACCATTTTCGATAACAGGGAATAAGCAATATAGGCAGATAAGAAAAAGAGTATAAACAACAAATGAAGGATATAATGAAAAATTATTGGTAATCAATTTTTCCATGTTTCCACTGCACCTTATGGCACTGGAAGAGGAAACAATCACGAATTGGTTGCCCTTGGAGAGGCTTGGGGCTATCATATKGGATATTTTCTTACAATTCAAGAGTTYGGAAACAACAATGGAGTATTGACTGCTAACGCTTTTGAAAATTTTGATCCATTGAAAAGAACAAATAATATTTCGTCTTTACGTTATGCAGATGGTGGCAATAATAATACTATAGGTTGGACTGGATGGATTCCTAGTGGTATTATGCAGGATTTAATTGATACAAATAGTGATGTGATTGGTGAAGGGTTTAATGATAATGCCTCTGGTTATTCAATTAAAAATATTTATAACGCACTTGATTCAGACGTGGAATCTCCACAAGCATTTAGAAACAGGTTGCTTTTAGAAAGTGATAATAGGGACGCTAACGATGTAAAAAACTCTTTGAAGCTTATTACTGGAATTAATAACAATTTAATTATGAAAAAAATATTACCGATACTCTTACTCGTGTTTACTATTTTGAGTTGCACAAAAGAAGATTGTATTGAATCAAAAATATTCAATGATTCTAATACTGACCTTATATTGTTTTTCTATAAAAATAATTCTAGTAAGGAACTTGAAATTTTCAAGAACAATTCAAAAACTGATATTCAAACCTGTGATGAAGGTATARTTCTRAATTACAAAGTGYTATATGACTCARTATCCRTAAAAAATTYACAAGGAGCATTGCTAAAAATTTATAAACAAGAAACTRTAGGGAAAAMCATCTTAGATCTCGAAAACTATTGGACAAAAAGTAAGCCTTCAAAGAATTTTTATAAATACACTTATAATATTACCGATGAAGATATTGAATAACATTTTTTTTTGACTGTTAACCAACTATTTGATGATTATGGATACTAAAATTATTTGTTTTATTTCAGCCATTTTTTTATTCTCTTCATGTGACCCAAGTGCTGTAGAGAAATYATATTTAATTAGAAATGATTCGGGTTCAAAYATCCAAATTATTCTTTTTCAAAATGGAGAAACCAATTCTTTAAAAAACTTTTCAAGTACTCAAACAGAAATTAAAAGTGTTTCGGGATTAGGYACAGGAGGTTTTGGAGATATTGGAATATTTGATTCAATTAAACTACAATTAATTACTAATCAAAAAATGATTACATGGAAAAGCCCAATGGGTGTTGGATATATAGATATTGACGAAAATATAGGAGAAGAAAGAACAATTCCAAAAGATATTTACAATCGTAAAAACTGGTTATTAGAAATGGCTGGAGATGATGAGCATTGGGTTTTTGTGATATATGAAAAAGAGTTAGATCTATTTGAATAGAAAACATTTTGCTAATAGGGAGGTAAGTAAAAAGGCTCTTAAAAACAAAAACAACAAATGAAGAACAAATTGATAATGCGTTTGCCCATTATACTGATTGGCCTTAGTCTATTTTTATTAACAGGATGTATATTGTTTAATATAGATCCGGGAAGTAAATATTATTTGGAGAAATACCGCAATTCTTCTAGTAAGGAAGTGACTATAGTAATGAAAAACAGTACTACTTCTAAGATTATTAGAAATTTTTCTATAGGTCAAGGAAAGGAAGAAGAGGGTCTATATTCAGAAGGAAGTTATTTTAATGGTGGAGATGAACCAATAATAGAGTATGTATCTAATTTATCATATTCAAATATTAATAGGATAGAAGTGTATGTTGCTGATGTGTTAGTAAAAGAATGGGTAACTCCATCAGGAAACTTTGGAAGTGAAATAAATAGTCCTTTTAATTATGATTCGTGGGAAGTTGAAACAATGAAACAATCAGAAAAGTACATTGAGGGAAAGGTTGTTTTTACAATAACCGATGAAGACATTGAATAGCAACCATTTTTGCTAACAGGGAATAAACAATTTATGTAGGTAAGGAAAAGAATATGAAAAACAAAAAGAACAAATTGATAATGCGTTTGCCCATTATACTGATTGGCCTTAGTTTATTCTTATTAACAGGATGTATATTATTTAATATAGATCCGCCTCAGAAATGGTGTACTGTAAAATTTTTAAACACTAGCAAACATGATATCATTGTTAAGATGATAAACCATCCTTTATCTGGAGATGATACAGCTATATTAATACCTATAGAGTCTTCTAGGGAAGAAGGCACCAAAGAATTTGTTTATGAAAATAACGCAATAGAGGAATATTTTTCAATTATTGCTGACAATAGTGACGTGAAAATTGAAATTTATTTAGGTAATATTATTGTAAAACAATGGAATGGTTCTTCTGGTAGTTTTGGAGACAGTATTAATAGTCCTTTTAATTATGATTCCTGGGTTTTTGAATCTATAAAACCAACAGGGGAAAATATTGTTGGGGAAATTGTTTTTACAATAACTGATGAAGATATTGAATAGCAAACACGRTTATTTTTGAGAAGGAGTGYATAGAAAWARCAYAGGTATTTGTGGATTTGGTGAAATGTGAGTAAATTATATCAGGGCATTATTCATKAGAAGAGAATACGGTTGTACAACTATATTTTTCTATCAGTTGTATTTGAACAACGGATATTTGGACTATTTACTTTGTAGATGGTCTTTTTTTTGCATAAAACCACAGTTAAAGATGCGGTTTCCCGCTTCTGAGTATTAGTTTGTTAGGGTATCTTTGTATTGTACTTGATATATGTAATTATATATTAAGATTGTTTAAAAAAAGGAAAAGCCATCTATTTAGATGGCTTTTTCTATTTAAAAAAGTATCTGTATTGATTGTATTTCTTTTCTATTGTTAAATCTAGGTTATCTAACTAATAATTATGAGCAATCTAGGTAACTTTTAATTAACTCATTTATCACGATTGAATAACTTCATGGTAACCTATTGTTTTTATTACTGTCTTTTATTTGCTGTAGAAATAATTAACAAAAATGAAAAAAATAACTACAGTTATATTGATGTTTACTTTTATGGTTTCTTTCGCTCAAGAAAGCGGTACCATTAAAGGGACAGTCTACGACAAGGAGTTCAATAATGAACCTTTGCCGTTTGCAAATGTATATATTGACGGAACAACCATAGGAACAACTACAGAAATGGACGGAACCTATGCTTTTAATATTGCTCCAGGAACTTATACTGTTGTTTTTAGCTTTTTAGGCTACGAAACTGCAAAAAAAGAAGGGCTGGTTATTAAGCAAGGAGAAACGATTGTTTTGAATCAAACTTTAAGTGCAAGTATCGGAGTTTCTTTGAACGAAGTTTTAATTCAAGGAGCAGTAAAAAAAGAATCTGTTTCAGCATTGCTTGCAGAACAAAAGAAAGCAGTGGCTATTAAACAGAGTATTGGAGCGGAGGAATTATCTCAAAAAGGAATCGGTGATGCAGCTGCAGCCGTATCTAAGATATCTGGAATTTCGAAAGAAGGAGCATCCAATGTGTATGTACGTGGTTTAGGGGATCGTTATTTGAATACCACCTTAAATGGTTTATCACTTCCTTCCAATGATATCAATAAAAAGAATATAGATTTAAATTTATTTTCGACAGATATTATTCAGAATGTAAGTGTTAGTAAGGCGTATACTGCACAATTATACGGTGATTTTGCTGCAGGGAATATCAATATAAAAACAAAGGAATACAGTGGAAGTGGAATGCTCGAAATTGCTGTAGGAGCAGGGCAAAACTCTGCTGTAAATGGATCGGATTTTAAACAATCTGAAGGAACAGGAAACTTTGGTTTTTACAACCGCTACAATCACAATCCCTATGCCGTAGTATTATCTCATAAAGTAGATCCTGTGGCTGGTTGGAATCCAATAAATGCCTCCGCAAGTGTTGTAATGGGGAACTCTTTTGATTTTGAGAACGAGAGTCGTTTGAGTGTATTTGCAACCGTTGCATTTGACAAAAAATATGCTTTTGTGACAGGAAGTGAAGTTGATTATACCACTGTAGAAAAAAAGAAGTTTCCTCATGTAGATAGTTACGAAACAACCAATACCACCACGGCTATGGTGAATGCTTCTTATCGTATTGATGATCGAAATAAGCTGTCTTACAATTCGCTTTTTGTAAATGCAGCAAAGGATCAGGTAGGGTATTATGGGACACAAGGATTGGGGTCGAATAGAGATGCAAAATTGAATACTGATGCTGGTTTTTACCAAATGAATGTACAGTTTAACCAAGATATGATTTATGTGAATCAACTTATTGGAACTCATACTTCAGAAGATGAAAAATTAGAATTGGACTGGGGAGTAGGTTATAATAAAGTGTTGTCTCGTGAACCGGATCGTAAGCGATTTTCTTTAGAGAATTATCAATACACCTTGGATGATGATGCAACTACCAACCCTTCTGTTTTTCAAAACAACTCTTTTGACAATCAACGTTATTTCGAAACTATTAGAGACGCTGAGTTCACTTCAAGAATTCAATTTGCCTATGCGGTGTCGGATTTGTTCAAGCTATACGTAGGATATGATGGGAAATATAAAAAACGTCATTTTGAAAATGTGCGCTATGGTTATAAAAACGTATCGAAAAACCTACTGGTAGATCCTACTAATTTTGATGCTATTTTTAATCTTCAAAACATAGCAGATGGATTGGTAGAAACAGATGTTTTTAACCCTATTTTCCCTGAAGGAGGTATTGGTCCTACTAATTTTCCTGGCTTGTTAGAAAACACGTATAATGGGAAATCTACAGTAGTTGCTCCTTATGCATCTGCTGAAATTAAAGCAGGTAAATGGTTGTTTGTTCCGGGGCTTAGAATGGAAAAGTTTAATCAAGAAATTTCTTGGGATGTGATCAATCTATTAAATAATCCAGGAGAAGCAAGTATCAACGAAACCTTGTATTTGCCTAGTGTCAATATTAAATATAGTTTAAACGAAGATCAAAACTTTCGTCTTGCTGTGAGTAATACAGTATCCTTTCCAGAATTTAAAGAAATGGCTCCTTATGTATACGAAGGTGTAACTAGTAGAACAGGAGGGAATCCAGATTTACTGGGGAGACAGGCATCTATAAATTACATCAATATAAAAGATGTGGCCTATTCAGATATATTGAATCTAGACCTTAAATACGAATGGTTTATTTCTCCAGATGAGTTGATAGCGATTGCAGGATTTGCAAAACAAATTAAAGATCCCGTAAACTTAGTTGTCGCAAATGATGCTACTGGAACACAGCGCTATTTTAGAACAGGTGAAAAGGCGACCATTACAGGAGTTGAATTAGAGGTAAAGAAAAACATCTTTAAAAACAATCAAGGTAAAACATTATTGGGAGCAGGATTTAATGTCGCTTATATGCATACAGAACAAGATTTATACAGTACTGTAAGTGGGACTTTTAGTACAGGTTTTGACCGTAAAAAAGAAGAGTTACAGGGAGCATCACCATTATTACTTAATGCAGACATCAGTTACCATCCATCATTTGGGGAATTCATAGAAACAGATATTAATGTGATTGCTAGTTATTTTTCCGATCGTATATATGCGCTGGGGTCAGGTAAATTGGGAAATAAAATTGAAAAAGGATTTACCACATTGGATTTGGTTTGGAAAAATAAGTTTGGAAAACATTTCGAATTTAATATGAGTGCAAAAAACCTTTTGAATCCTTCTGTTGAAGTAGTAAGGGAATTAGCAAACGATAAAAGCGTAGCAATTAAAACATATAAATATGGAATCGATATAGGATTTCAATTAAAGTACAAATTTTAACAAATAAAAATAACAAAAGAAAAACAGGTAACAATGAAAAATACAATTAAAATAGCAGCAGCATTTTTTGCCATCTTTATGGTTTCATGTGCAGAGGATGATACATCAGACATCATCATCAATTCTACCATTACCAATAATACGACCAATAACAACGGTTCTGAGAATGAACCCTCTTCTGAAACTATCTACCTTTCTGGAACGTATGTTGAGGATTTGAATTTAGAAGCTGTAAATAAATACATTTTAAATGGGGCGTTAGTAATGTCTCAAGGAACAACATTAAACATAGAGCCAGGAACAGTAATTAATGCATTGGCAGCAGGGTCAGATATTTATGTTGCAATTGCTCAAGGTGCAAAAATTAATGCGGTAGGTACGGTATCTAATCCAATTGTATTTACTTCTGATGCTGCAGCACCTAAAGCTGGAGATTGGGGAGGTTTAATATTGCTTGGAAAAGCACCTATTAATTCTGTAACTGGAGGAGATTTAACTTCTACTTCAGAAATTGGAGCGTTGCCATACGGTGGTGCTGTAGTTGCTGATAACTCTGGAACGTTGAAATATGTTCGAGTAGAATATTCTGGAGGAAAAGCAGATGGTCAGTCAGAGAACAATGGGTTTTCTTTTTACGGAGTAGGAAGTGGAACTACGGTATCATACATTCAAATGTTTGAAGGATTGGACGATGGAATTGAATTCTTTGGAGGTACAGTAAATGTTAGTTTTTTATCGATTGTAAATGCACAAGATGATTCTATTGACTGGACGGAAGGTTTTTCTGGAACTATTACCAATGCATATGTAAAACACGGAGAAAATCATGATAAAGGAATAGAAGCAGATGGATTTAATACAGATATAGGGAATAATTCAAACCCATTGTATTTCTCTGCTCCAAAAGTTACTAATGTTACAATTGTAGGCTTAGGTTCTGCAGATGGAGGAGAAGCTGTACGTTTAAGAGCAGGAACACAAGGAGTGTTCACAAACTTTAATATTACAGGATTTAAAGAAGGATTTGATTTGGATGGTGATGATACAGCAAGTCCTACAGGAAAGGGTGTTGTAGATGGATTGTTAAAAGTGGTAGATATTACTTTTACAGATATTACTTTGAAAATGAAAAACGATACTGGATTTACCTTTACAGAAGCACAGTTTATTACAGGTGATGGAAACGGAACAGGTACAGATTATGCTACTTGGGGAGCAGGTTGGACAAAGGAATAAAGTGTTAAACAAATAAGATTTCAGATGTAAATTAGTTTTTGTCGACAATTTATGGAAATCAAGGCTGCAATTTATTGCAGCCTTTTTTTATGTGTAATTTTGGTATATGACATATTTATTTATAATAACTTTTGTTTTCTTTTACCTAATAGGTATTTGTTCCTTAATTTCATGTTCATTCGATCATTCCATGGATATGCTCAATTGTCTGGAACTAAAAAATATAAGGTAGATTTTTATGTTCAAATGTTATTAATAAGTACACTGCTGTAAAAATAGACGTATAGTTTATAATAATATTTACTGGTTGACTTTGTGTGTGTCAGAATTATAACCTAGGATGTAAAATATAGTTCTGATTATTATACTATAGTAAAGGATCATTATCTGTCTTTCAAATTGGAATATAATCTTATTTTTAAGAGAGCGCAGGAGATGTTATGGGGTTTTGATCCAGGCAAATAAATGTTTTATTAAAAGCTTCATTAAAGATATAAATTTTATTAATACAACGTTGGGTGTAGGATTGTATTTGTAGATCAAGAAATTTTAACTCAGTACTCTTATGTCTAAATTTTTGACTGGGGAGCACTAAGAAAAAGAAGGGAATGCAACTGTGGTAGCTACGGATGAGTTACACGTATATTTAAGAAGATGTTATAATATTCGAATTCCGGAAATGGTGTTATTTGCACCTTCCGTAGTTATGCTTTATGTAAAGGGTGATGAAATTGTATTTGATTTGTCTGCCTCGTTTGAATTTAACAAGAAAATTAGTGCAAGAATTAATTGACGAATCTGTGTTGGTATTTACGATGCCAAAGTAATAGATACAATGTAATTTGGCTTACGAAAAATCAACTGTAATAATTAGGTGGTTATACGAGTGCGGGAATTTTTGAAGTTTTATTATGGTTTCGGTTTTTATAATTGACAGTACAGTTACACAATTTTATCCCTGTTTTTTTGTTAGAAAAAGAGATTGTGTACAGAACATACAACATCTTTCAAAGGAACCGTCTTATTTATGAAAACACCTTTGAATAGTTACTTTTAAAAATCAATCTTAACTTCTTCATAAACACGCTAAAAAAACAGTGCTATTGTTCTTTGTTTACTGTCTATGTAAAGTTGTATCCATTGATAGAGTAGTGGTAGTAAATTCTTAGAATATAAATGGACTTCTTTGATAGGTATTTATTATTGTTGGTTTAACATAACTTTTAATAGCTTCTAACAAGGCTTCTTTATACTATTGAGCATCCATCACCTTCGAAACTGACCAGTTCGGTATATAGCTGCAGTATACACCTATAATGTCGGTTGCTCAGACTTGATTCTGTAATACCTAATGTATTTCTAAACGATCAATTAGCGCTTTCAAAATTATTTTTATATTTAATTTCGATATAATGTTCTCATTATTAATATGGTATACTAAGTTTTCAAAACTTAACATATGTTCTGTTTTTTAGGAGAATAATCATTATTTACAAGTAAACTCCTTTGATTCGGGAAACTTTTTTTATATGMATAGATAAAATACTATTCTTGTTTGACAAGTTATTTAATCTATTTTCAATTAAAAGTTATTTAATCTATTTGAAACTATTTTCAATTAAAAGTTATTTAGAGATAAAAAAGTAAATTAAGAATCAGAGACATAGTTTAATTTTTATACCCCCATAGTATTGCGAATTCTCCTTTTCCTCTTCATTTTGTGTTGCTAATGTGATTGAATTATCATGTTTCTACCTTTTATTTTTTTGATGCATCTGTTTCATCTATACGTTTATTTTAAATAACGACTCAAAGACGCTGTTATGGAAAAGCGTTTTTTGTAAGAAATTTAAAATTTCACTTTTCCATTAATAATTTTACTAACTAATTTAAAATAAAAATAATGACAGAATTTATCATCGTATTTTTTTCATGGTTTTCCATTTTTAGTGGAACTGGTGAAAATGACAAATGGACATCCTATTATGAAGACGAAAAGGTTCAAATTTCTTATCAATTTTCAGATTGTTTAGATCAATCAAACAGTTCCCAATTAGGGTTTTATTTTCTTAAAATTGAAAATAAAACAACTGACCAAATTAATATTCAATATGAAGTAGGAGACAAAAATACTTCTTATAAAAAAAGTGTTTATGGGAAACAAATAATTACTTATAATGTTGTTTTGGCGGCTAAAGAAATTCAAATTGGTGAGTGTTCTTCTATAAAAGAGGATCTTAAAATCTATGTTAAGAATATAAAGCAGGATGGTACTATACCTATTGTAGATTTTCAATTATCAAATATTAAAATTTTTAAAAACTAATTTATTTTGTAAGTAATACAATTTAAAAAAAAACAATATTAATAATGAAAAATAATTCAAAATTCAAATTGCGTTATCAATTATTAGTGCTAATCCTATTTGTTTTAGGTAGCCAAACGTTTTTAACAGCTCAAGTTCAAGTTTCGGTGTTTAATTTTCCAAATCTTAATGGATCTGGAGGTTGTTCGGATGAAAATGAAAATTTAATAAGTATTGTGAATGCGATACCAGACTTTACCGTAGATGGAACAATATCAAGTTTCGCTGATCCGGTATTGCTCGCAAATCAGCTTGCTGAAAGTGAGTTTTTCTTTATGACAGATATGGAAAGTCAAGACCCTAACAATACTGCTTTTTTACCAGTTGCATCAAGAGCATCCTTTGAAAGTTGGGTAAGTACAGGTGGAGTTATGGTTATGACAGGGACTTTTGGTTCTAAGGATACCGATTTCTTAAACCTTATCTTTTCATGGGATTTAACCACTGTATCAGGCTCATCTTGGACAGAAATTACTGCAAATACTTCGGGAACTCCTTTCGAAGGTATTGCAGTTCCTACACTTCCAAATTTGTCTGCGACAGATGCTGTGAATAAAAATACGGTTCCAAATTTTACGACTATGTGGGGTACGGACTCCAATGCTGTTGTTGCTGTTATACAATATGGTGCAGGTACTGTTATTTTTATGGGATATGATTTTTATAATACAGGAGTAGGATGTCCTCAATATACTTCTGACTGGGTCCAAATAATTGTTCCGGCAGCATTAGAGTATGCTTCAGATTTAGCAGTGGGAGCTATTACAAATGCAACCTACACTTCTTCAGACTATACAGCTACAATGTCAGACAATGGAAATGGTTATTGGGTGGCAGTACCTACAGGTTCTGTTGTACCTACAATAGCCGAAATTATAGCAGGGGTAGATTATGGTTCAGTTACTGTTGTGGCTTCTGGTTCTAACCCAATGACAGCTTCCGTGGATCAAGTATTTAATATAACAGGTTTATCACCTGGAGCTACTTATGATTTTTATTTTGTAGGTAGTTTTCTAGATACGAACGATGATTTAACATATACTGAGGTCAATACTGAAACATTTGCTACATTAAACAATGATCCAACAATTACGGCTATAGTGAATCAAAATGTTTGTCCAGATACGGCGACAGGTGCATTATCATTTACTGTTGGTGATGTCGAAACTCTAGATACTTCATTAATTGTTACAGGGACGTCTTCAGACACCGAAGTAATTCCTAGCTCAAATATTGTTATATCAGGTACTGGAGCAACACGTACTGTGACTGTAACTCCAGCAACGGGAAAAACAGGTTTGGTAACGATTACTTTAACAGTGACAGATGCAAATGACGGTACAAACGAATCTGTTTATACTGTAGAAATTACAGATGTAACAGCGCCAGTAGCTGATATATTRAGTTTAACAGCCATCACCGCAGAATGTGAAGTAACCAGTTTATCGGCACCAACGGCTACAGATAATTGTGGTGGAATAGTAACAGTTACGAATGATGCT
>NVSY01000025.1 GCA_002401385.1 Flavobacteriaceae bacterium
CCTTTTCTAAGCAAGTAATACCTTACTACAATCTTTCAAAAACACCATAAAGAACGTAGAACGCCAAAATCCTCCAAGTTTTCGACATCATATCCAGCGTTAAAACTTTTAATACATGGAACAGCAATCAGTAAAACACGGGTTTTAGCAAAAAAAAGAGACGCAAAAGCCTCAAATTATAATTAAAAATTCATAAAAGATTATAAATCTATACTTCCTTTTTCAGAAAGCAGCTATTTGAAGACAATCATTGGAGAAAAAACGGTTACAATTTGAWWAAAATCCAATCAAAAAAGCAGTAATCAAACTCACTTTTCCTCATTTATAAGGTTCACAAAAATTTAAAACAATAGAAAAACCAAAACACAGAGACCTGCTACAATCATTTTTACCCTTTTCTTAGCAAGAAACACCTTACTACACTCCTTTAAAAACACATAAAGAACGTAAATACATCAAAATCCTCCCCGTTTTAGCCATCATATCCAGCATTAAAACTTTTAATACATGGTACAGCAACCGGTAAAAGAAGGTACTAGTAAAAAAAAAGAGGATCAAGAGCCTCAAATTATAATTAAAAATCCATAAAAATTTACAAATCTATACTTCCTTCTTCAGAAAGCAGCTATACGATGACAATCATTGGAGAAAAAACGGTTGCAATTTGAATAAAATCAAATCAAAAAAACAGAAATCAATCTCACTTTTTCTCTTTTATAAGGTTCATAGAAATTTAAAACAGTAGAAAAACCACAACACATAGACATGCTTCAATCATTTCTACCCATTTCTTAGCAAGAAATACCTAACTACAATACTTTAAAAACACATAAAGAAAGTAAATACATCAAAATCCTCTCAGTTTTCGCCTTCATATCCCGCATTAAAACTTTTACCACTTACTACAGCAACCAGTAAAATAGAGGTTCTAGCAAAAAAAAGAGGCCCAAGAGCCTCAAATTATAATTAAAAATCCATAAAAGATTACAAATCTACACTACCTTTTTCAGAAAGTAGATGTGTGAAGACACTTCATTGGAGAAAAAACCTTTACAATTTGAATAAAATCCAATCAAAAAAGCACGAATAAAACTAGATTTTCCTCTTTTATAGGTTTCACTAAGCATGGAAACATAAAAAGAATCAAACCACATTGGACGTGTTTCACTCAATTTCAATCCTTCTTTGATGAATAAATCGGTAATTGCAGCCCTAGAAAAATGCCACAAATGACGTGGAACGTCAAAAGCCGCCCAATATTCCCCATAGTATACAGCATCAAAACTTCTAAAATTAGGTACAGCAACCAATAAAACACCGTTTTTTGTCAATAGATTCGATAGGTTCTTAACCGTTTCTTCTAAATTCGGAACATGCTCTAGTACATGCCACATAGTTATCACATCAAATTTAGTATTGGAATGTAAAGAAATCACATCGTCCAACGACTTAAATATTGAATTTTCATCGCCAATTTTAGCAACAGTCAACGCATTTGCATCAGGATTTGGCTCTACTCCTATTACATTCCATCCATCATTTTTACAAGAAAGCAAGAATTCCCCTGTTCCACAACCAATATCTAAGAGTTGTTTTCCTCCTCTTTTATACTTATTAATGCTGTTTACCTTCCCTTTAATAGTGTGTTTTTTCACCAACTGGTACACTTTATCTATCAAAGTTTTGTTAGAATCTGTATGGGAAATATAGTTTTCACTCTTATAATACCCTCCTAATTTGTCTTTTTTAGGTTGCGGGCGAGTGATAAGCATGTCATATTGATCATGAAAAACTAATTCAAATTCTTCATTAGAGACGGTATTATCTTTACATTTTAGGAAAACAGACATTAAAAAGGATGAATTTTAAAGGATTTAAAACTAATATTTAATAAAAAAGAGGTTCCACGTGGAACAATTAACGCCCCATATACACCAAAAGCACAGAGATATCACTTGGAGAAACACCAGAAATACGACTTGCTTGAGAAATAGTAGTGGGTTGAATCTTTGATAATTTCTGTCTTGCCTCAATAGAAATAGATTTTATTTTAGAATAATCATAGTTTTCAGGTATAGAAACGTTCTCTAAACGGTTTAATTTATCTGCATTATTCTTTTCTTTTTGAATATATCCGGCATATTTAACATGAATTTCTGTCTGTTCTACAATCTCATTATCGATATTATTAGAAGAAATAAAGTCAGAAACACCAGGAAATAGCCTTACATCATCAAAATTTAGTTGTGGACGAGCAGCAATTTTAAGCATTTTCATCGACTGATTTATCAGTGCGGTCCCTTTTTCTTCTAAAATCGGATTCACATCTGAGGGTTTTATGCTCGAAGTTTGTAAGAAATGCACGAACAAATCGGTCTTTTTTTGCTTCTCTTCTACTCTATTCATTCGTTCTTTTGACACCAAACCGATATCAAAAGCAAGCGGGGTTAGACGTAAATCCGCGTTATCTTGACGCAATAAAGTACGATATTCCGCTCTTGAAGTAAACATTCTATAAGGTTCTTCTGTCCCTTTTGTAATCAAATCGTCTATCAAAACACCTATATAAGCTTCGTTACGCTTCAATGTAAAAGCAGCTTTTTCTTGTGTTTTCAATGCAGCATTTATCCCTGCCATGAGACCTTGAGCCGCCGCTTCTTCATATCCAGTAGTTCCATTTATCTGTCCAGCGAAGTACAAATTGTCTATGATTTTTGTTTCCAATGTATGCTTTAATTGTGTTGGAGGGAAGAAATCGTATTCAATAGCATAGCCAAAACGGAAGAATTTCACCTCTTCAAAACCTGCTACCATGCGTAAAGCACGGTCCTGAATATCCTCTGGAAGGGAAGTTGAAAACCCATTTACATAGATTTCGTTGGTTCTCCATCCTTCAGGTTCCACAAATAATTGATGTCTATCCTTGCTAGAAAACCGATCTATCTTGTCCTCAATAGACGGACAATACCTTGGACCTGTACTTTGAATTCTTCCATTAAACATCGGAGAACGGTCAAATCCTTCTCGTAACATGTTGTGAACATCCAAACTTGTATAGGTCATATGACAAGGCAATTGCTCTTTCAAAGGGCTAGTTCCACTTGAATAAGAGAACTTCTCAGGATTCAAATCACCAGGTTGAACAATCATTTTCGAGAAGTCCAAAGACCTAGAATCAACCCTTGGAGGTGTCCCAGTTTTCATTCTACCAGACTCAAAACCCAAGGYATTTAGCTCTTCGGTAATTCCGTGAGAAGCACTTTCTCCCGCTCTACCACCTCCAAAACTCTTATCACCAATATGGATAAGACCATTCAGAAACGTACCCGCAGTAATCACAACAGCCCTAGATTTAATCTTTAAACCAAGTGCAGTCTTCACTCCAACAATCTTATYCCCTTCGATCAAAAGTCCCACAACTGAATCCTGAAACAGGTCCAAATTAGGGGTGTTCTCCAATCGGAAACGCCATTCCTCAGCAAATCTCATGCGATCAGACTGAGCACGTGGACTCCACATAGCAGGTCCTTTTGACTTGTTCAACATCTTAAACTGAACAGCTGTCAAATCAGTTACAATACCGCTATRGCCTCCCAGCGCATCAATCTCTCTAACTATTTGCCCTTTGGCAATTCCACCCATAGCAGGATTACAGCTCATCTGAGCAATGTTCTGCAAGGACATCGTAATTAATAAGGTGTGACTGCCAAGATTTGCGGCTGCTGCCGCAGCCTCACTTCCAGCATGTCCTCCTCCAACGACTATCACATCGTATGTTGTACTAAATAAACTCATAATATAATATGTTCCACGTGGAACAGTAAATTTAAATTAAGTATTGTTCCACGTGGAACAATTAAAATTTACGCAAAGATAGGTAATAATCTTCTTTCCCTCTCATCACCTTTTTTTCGGAATCACTCTTATCTGAATAACCACAATAGTGTAAAACTCCATGCGCCATAACACGATGYAATTCATCTAAAAAAGTCACTCCAAATTGATCCGCATTTTCAGCAACCCTTTCAACGGATATAAAAATATCACCCGAAATTAACTTTCCCAACGTATAATCAAAACTGATAATATCAGTCAAAGTATCGTGCTTCAAAAACTCTATATTTCGTTTGACTAGATCTTCATCGGAACAAAAAATATAACTGATCGTATCCAATCTAAATTCTTCTTCAGCAATCAAATTAGAAATCCAATCCTGCACATCTTCCACTCTAGGAATTACAACTTCCTTTTCATAATGAAATTCTATCATCAATTTGTTTTAAAATAATTATTCACTTTAATTTTGTAATCGTGCTGCAAAGGTAAACTTTGACGTAACAATAATTCGTCTTTTGTTTTAAAATACTTTTGAAGTAGTAATGAGTCTAAACGTGATTTTGAAAACTTCAATATATTTTYCTTAGATTTCCTCTCCTCTTTTTGACCCTGCTCTTTAAAAGCTTCTTTTAATTTCAACAGTTCATATTTAAGTGAATTCATTTTTTCTACATTGCTTTTCGTAAATCCATGTGATATCAAATCCATTAATAATTGTTCCATTTGTTTTGAAACTTCCTTACCAGAATTAGCACCCTCTTTACTTTTATTCAAAGCATCAAACATTTCTTTAATCCTAGATTGTTCTTGATACATTTTATAAAGATCTCCTGCTTCGCCCTCTTCGCCTTCTCCACCAGAATTACCATTATTAGGAAGACCCTTTTCTCCTGGTTTTATTCCTTCCTTCATTCCATCTAAAAGATCAGATTGTTTTTTAATAATATCAGGTAAACTAAACCCCTCCCCTTTTCCTTTTCCAGATCCAGGCATGGCCATTGCATTCATCATACTGTCTAATAAATCACTCAACATAACTGCTAAGTTATTTACAGCCGTCATTACATATTGTTGTGACTTTATTCCATCMCTAAATTTAATTTCAGAAAAATAGTCAATACTATTTCCTAAGAAATAATGTGCATCACTCAACTCCTTCTCAATAGTAGAAGACATCTTTTCCATACGAAGAGATAGTACATATAAACTATCGTCTATGTGTTCGAAATATTTTTTAAGCTGATGCTGCTTTTTWACATTCTCGACTAAAGTAGGAGCATCAATTTGCAAGCCCTCCATGGCAACAATCAACGCTTCTTGTTGAAACGAAAAGTTGATTAAATTTTCAACAATCGATCTCAGCGCTTCCAAGTCCTCATCCATCATCTCCATTTCTCCAGATTGCATTTTCGATTCCATTTTCATGGCCATCTTCATCATTTCATTGGCCGCTTTCTTTTGATGTTGATTGGGAGATTTTTTTTGAGCTAGTTTCTCACTTGCTTTCATCATTTCCATTTCTATGGATTCTTCTTCTTTTTCAGTATCAGGAATATTCATAGGGTTTTTTAAATCCTCATTGTCCTTTCTTAGATCATCCAACTCCTTTTGAAGGTCATCAAAATCTTTTATTAACTTTTTTTGTTCATTCAACGAATCTAGCTTTTTAGACAGCGCTTCTTGCTTTTTGGAAAGTGCTTCTAATTCATCTTTAATTTTCAACGCTTTTTGCTCCACATAAAATCTTTTAGTCATCTCTACCAAACGTTCTAACGATCGCTCTTTTTGTTTGTTCTGACTACTTAATTTTTCTAACTTTTTTACTAAGTCATCTTTGTTTAATTTCTTAGCCAATTCTTTTAACTCCTCCAGTAACTTATTTCTTTTATTCAATTCTAAAGATTCCTTTAAACGTTTTTCTAAATCCGCCTTTTTTTCATTCAAAGATTTTTGAACTTTACTTTCAGAAATCGTATTTAGTAAGTACTCCTTTTTYCGATTTAAAATAGCTTCATGCTTTTTTTGTTGCAATAAAAATTGTTCGAAATTTGTTTTGTCTTTAAAGTTAAAATCCTTCTTCGCATTTATTTTATTTTTAAAATCCTCTAATTCCTTTTTTAATAATTGCTGCGCTAAACGTTCACTTTCTAAATCCTTAATTTCATTCTTTTCTTTAGACAAATGWTCAGCATTTAATTCAGCGATCGTTTTTTTATAGAAAGAAAATATTTCAGACTTAGCGGACTTTGGTCCAAGAATTCCATCGTTATCCCAGACTTCAAAATAACATTCATAATTCACACCATCAATAAAATTGATACTATCAGAAAGTGTATAAATAAAATTATGAAATTGTTTTTTAGGTCTCAAAATAGACCTTTTAACAAGGGTGTTTGCATCGTTTACAGCAGAAAAACATAGGAGAACATCCGACACTAAGTAATCGTCGCTTACATCTATTAAAAATCGATTTAGACCCTTCAAATTCACGTCATCATACTTCTCAACCTTTATAGATGGATATTCGTCCGCAACACATCGAACCCCAAAACTTAAAGGCTCAAAATTCTTGATATTTTGATTCTGACTAGAGATAGCATATTGAAACGATCTGGTTATATTTTTTAAAAATTCAAACGAACCWTCCTCCAATTTAGAAAATGAAAAAGCAGTCTGATTAGAATCRATTTTAAAAAGAACCTCTTTCGCATTTTTTCCAGAAACAAACCATTTTATAGTTGTGCCACGTGGAACAGTTAATTGACCAATATTTGAAATMRWTTCTTTTTTACGATTKATATACYTAGGAAAATTTAAAACMACTTCCATAGATTCCAATGTTGGYACTTTTAAACAATTCAATAAAWAMTCTTCAGAAACAATTGCGTTYGCTTCCAAACTAAATCCCACYGATTTTGAAATGTTGATAAAAGTATATTCAAAAAGATTGGTMCCWACTTGTTTTAATAAAAACGAATTTCCATCAATTATAATTTGCATATCATTTGGCACCAACTCACCAATGGTAGTCACTTGAAGTTTAAAATCATTATTTTCAAAAGAACTCAATTCACTATTTAAAACATGAAAATAAAAAGGTGCTGGTTTTATGAACGCGACAGATGGATTGACAACACGTTTCAAAGAATTTGAAAAAATAGCACCACTGTTTGTCAACAATATTCCTAATAGTATACATATTATAGGAACTAAGTATTTTAAGTATTTGAAATTGGATTTAAAGTTGATGGCACGTAAGAAAGGAATAGGTTGTAAGTCCTTGGCACGTTGATCTATACATGCAATTACCATTTCAGAATCAGAAGAAACACTATTTAACTGAATGATATTCAATAGTTTATCATCTATTTCAGGAAAATATTTACCAATAAACCTAGCCCCTTCTTCCAAGGAGATTCCTTTGTAAATTCCCATTAATTTAAACAATGGAATTCCAATAAATTTATASAATAAAATGAACTCTATAAATAAAAAAAYACCAAACAAGATCCATCTTTTCAMCGAATCTAACCACAACCAAGATTCAATAAACAATGTTATAAAAAAGTAAACYACACCAAATGAAAGAAATAAAATAACACCACGAATCAATTCATTGAAGTAAAATTTTCGTTGGAAATTTTTAATTTTCTCAAGTATAGTCTGTAAATTTTTCAAAATAGCAATGGTATTAATTCATTAAAGTTAATGATAAACATCCAATTTCATAAAAAAATACGGTTTTACCCCTATTTAGGAACAATAATTGCACATTTAACGACAAATTAAGAGCAAAACGACCAAATAAATTATAATTTTGTAGCATTATGAAGAACCTATTTTTACTTTTATTCATTGTATTTTACAGCTTCAATGCACATGCTCAATACGACGATCATAAAAAGACGTCTGGAAAACTGAACATCAAAGCAAAAGCAACAAAAACAAAAATAAAACCCTCCACAGCRTATACCATTGAAAATACCGATAAAGACAAAATTGTACATCTAAATACAACTGCAGCAAAAGTACTGAACTCAAAAACCAATAACCAAAGTATGATGATGATTCCMAAACTAGAAARAGGAGTGTACATTAAAAAAATATTTGCTGGMSAAGATTTAACTTTTGGTAAAAAACAGGCAACAAGTGAACTCGGAACTATCTCCACAAAAAGTAAAGAAATAGTTATTGAATGTAGAGATCACAGTTTGGTAGATGGTGATATCATAAGTGTATATGTAAACGATGTACTCTTCAGGGCAAACATCATTCTTAAAAACAATTATTTTGTAATAGACGTAAAATTAAATATGGGCTATAATAAAATTACTTTTTTAGCAAAAAACCAAGGCTATTCAGGACCAAATACTGCACAATTTGTGGTGTACGATMTTAATGGAAATTTAATATTTAAACAAGGTTGGAATATTAACACWGGACAAACTGCCACCTTTGGAGTTATTAGAACACAATAAAAAAAGGCTTAAAACAATTAAAYATGTTTCAAGCCTCCTAAAATATTTTATNAAAAAAAATCTATTCGTCTTCYGAATTTATTTTATCAATAATCTTTCCTTCCAATTCTTCAGCCAATTCAGGATTGTCTTTAATTAAAGCTTTCACGGCATCACGTCCTTGTCCYAATTTGGTATCMCCATAACTAAACCAAGATCCACTTTTCTTGACAATAGCATATTCAACGGCTAAATCAAGAATTTCACCAACTTTAGAAATTCCCTTTCCATACATAATATCAAATTCTGCAATTTGGAATGGAGGCGCCACTTTATTTTTCACAACTTTTACCTTCGTGCTATTTCCAACAACTCTATCACCATCCTTAATTTGAGTTCTTCTTCGAATATCCAAACGAACAGATGCATAGAATTTCAATGCATTACCACCAGTAGTAGTTTCTGGATTCCCAAACATAACGCCAATTTTCTCACGTAATTGATTGATAAAAATAACGGTACAATTAGTTTTGTGAATTGTTCCAGTTAATTTACGCATGGCTTGAGACATCAAACGTGCATGTAAACCCATTTTAGAGTCTCCCATTTCACCTTCAATTTCACTTTTAGGAACCAATGCAGCAACAGAGTCAATCACAATAATATCGATCGCTCCCGAACTGATTAAATGATCCGCAATCTCTAAAGCTTGTTCACCATAATCCGGTTGAGAAATAATTAAATTATCAATATCTACACCTAAATTAGCGGCATAAAAACGATCAAAAGCATGCTCAGCATCAATAAATGCCGCAATACCACCCGCTTTTTGAGCTTCGGCAATTGCATGAATAGCTAAGGTAGTTTTACCAGAAGATTCAGGACCAAAAATTTCAATTATTCTCCCCCTTGGATACCCACCAACACCTAATGCTAAATCCAATCCTAAGGATCCAGAAGAAATAACATCAATGTCTTTTAAGGCAACATCCCCCATCATCATCACCGCTCCTTTACCATAAGATTTATCCAATTTATCTAAGGTTAATTGTAACGCTTTAAGCTTTGCAGCTTTTTCTTTATCTTCAGCCATAATCTAAATAATCAGTTTTAAAAAGCTAAAATACGAAAGACTGATTAAAACCATTGCTACATTTTATAGCATTTTTAAAATAAGATTAAATCTTCATAGAAATATGTTCAATTCCATCTTCCAAATACACGCCACCTTTTTTAACAAAACCATGACTTTCATAAAATTTCTGTAAATACAATTGAGCAGAAATTTGAATCTCCTTTGTTTTGTACAAATCACAGATAGCTTGTATAGAGCTATTTACTAACAAATMACCATACTTCAATCCTCTAAAATCAGGATGTACTACTACCCTACCAATACTTGCATATTTAAAATAATCACCTGGCCCAAAAATCCTAGCATAGGCACAAACTTTACCATCCGACATATAATATATATGCGTAGAATTTTGATCCTTTCCATCCAAATCAGGATAGACACAATCTTGCTCTACTACAAAAACCTGCGCACGTAATTGCAATATTTCATACAATTCGTCAGTATTTAATTCATTGAATTTTTTAATAAATAATTCCATCTTTTTTAATCTTGTACTATGTATTCTTTTAAATCATCACGCTTAAATTCAGGTTGAAAATTCGCGTGATTTATTCCAAATTTATGAAGTAACAATGTTTCTATTTGTTCACAATACTTATCAAATTCCGACAATCTAATATCAGTATGAAATTCTATATGAGCTTCAAAATGACAGTCGTGATCGTTCAATTGCCAAATATGAACATGATGTATATTTTTAACTGCCTCAATATTCAATATTTCCTTTTCAATATCTTCTATCACCAAATGATCCGGAGCAAATAACATYAATATCTTCAATGTATCCACCACAATATCCCAGCTCATATAAATCAAATAGATAGCAATCAGAATGGTCAATAAAGCATCAATCCAATATATTTGATAAAAGAAAATAAGCAGTCCTCCTATCAACACAACCACAGAAGTTAACATGTCTGTTAATAAATGTAAGTAGGCAGATTTCATGTTTAAATTATGATCTGCATCACCTTTTAACAATAACACACTAAAACCATTCACTAAAATACCTAAAAATGCCATCCACATAACAATCTTTCCATTAATCTCTTGAGGATTAGAAAAGCGTTGTACGGCTTCAATAGCAAGCCATACACCAATTACAATTAAGGTAATTGCATTGACAAAAGCAGCTATAATTTCAGCACGTTTAAAACCAAAAGTCTCTTTGATAGTTTGTTTTTTATTGAGCGACAATCTATTGGCTACATAACTTAAAATCAATGAAATAACATCAGAAAAATTATGTATAGCATCCGAAATCAACGCTAAACTCCCTGAAATAAATCCAAAAAYTARCTGAGCAACWGTAATAATACTATTTAGTACAATAGATAGCAACAACTTTCTACCAGACAATACTGGATGATGATGTTGCGAATGGTGATCTCCCATAAAAAGAATATTATAAATGTATTTAAACCACTAGCAACTCACTTTATCYACACGTGTTTGATGCCTTCCACCTTCAAATTCGGTATTTAAAAAAATAGCAGCAAAACCAACAGCTTGTTGTACAGAAACAAAACGWGCAGGAATMGCTAAAATATTAGCATCGTTATGYAAWCKTGTCAATTCMACCAACTCGTTATTCCAACACAAWCCRGCTCTWACCCCTTGGTGYTTATTAGCCGTCATYTGYGCTCCATTCCCACTTCCACATATAATGATACCAAAAGTAGCTTTYCCACTTTCTACAGCTTCMGCAACWGGATGKATYGCATCWGGRTAATCCATACTATCSKTWKTATCRGTTCCAAAATTCAAWACTGTATAGTTATTTTTTTYCAAATATYKRAYGATTTCGAACTTATATTCAGTTCCGGCATGATCGTTCCCAATTGCTACWGTCATATTGTTTATTATTAAGTAATTAATAGTAGTACAAAAGTACAAAATCGTAGTTATCCACAGCCAAAAAAAGGAATTGTTAATTAAATAGTTCAATTCGGTGATTTTCAGTATGTTCTGAGAAGGTGTTAAATGTTAATAAAATAACAACTACTAATGACAAATAAAGTTTGAAAATTCATTTTTTTTTACAATACAGTGAACATCTAATACAAACCAAATTTATTTATGAATTCAAATTATAAAGTTATCCACAGGTTTTTTAAAGGTTATGAACATTCAAAACCAATCTATTTATAAAAGGTCACAACCGCTAACTTTGTTGACATACTGTTCATAACTATAAAATTTTATTGATTCACAAAGTATTACCACGTTCATAAGTATCACAAAATTGTTAATCATTCAATTAATTCGAAAATCAAAATAATAAATCAACAATTTATGCTAGCTATTAACATACAATATAGCACCATTAATAATTTTTTAAATTTTTAAAAAGTATTCTATTATATATATATATGTTCATAACCTTAAAATTAAAAAGAAGAATCTAAAATTAGAAAACTGAAATCGTGAAAATTCTGCCTAAGGAATAAATGACTTAAAAAAATAAAAGAACTAAGAGGGTGACTACAAAAATAAGAACGTGATACATATATTTAAAATTTAGATACCAACAGGATGTTAGTAAAGTACTTTTATACACAATTAAGGTRTTGGTGTACGGAATGGTTTTACTGCCCACCACTGCCCTATTAGTAAGAATAAATAGGGAACTATAGTATTTTTATTTGGGCGTTCCMTACGGTCGGGCTATGCGTTGSTACGCTTCGCTTTTTTTAAAGGAAAAAAAACTGCAGGGTATTCACTGCTATCCCTAACGCRGGCATATCTATAAAKATGTAATTTATTGAATTTTAGTWRTTTACAGTATTAAAWCCCTGTATTTTTTAGAGATARGTSTAAWGGAAAAACCAMGAGAAACAATGTATAMKTACCAGGAGGAGTTTATTTTTYAGAAAAAYAGAYAGAACACCACTGTATAGACGMCMACTAAATGATGTATAAAAATGAAAWTRAAAYTAAAATTGTAACTATTTAAAACAACTGAGAAGCTGCATTTAACAATCTAGGAGGTGCACTCACTGTTTCTATTGTATCCTTTTCAAAAGCATCATGAATGCTATCTATRGCCACCACTACGCCAATGGCAAAGATGATTAAAAATAGAATGACCAATTTAAATAAGCGTTTCATAGTRATTGCGTTTATATAAGAGACGTTCRATTTTAACAATTGTTACAAAAAAATTAAGATTTMTTTAACTTTTCACTAAAGGAACAAAAAATTGTACTGCTTTTGGTCGCATTTCAACCTCAAAACTCCCTACTCCTATCAATTCTCCATCTGCTTGTATATAAGCAACTGAGTTATCCAAAACAGTTATTTTTAAATGRTCCGTTTTATAGTTTTCGACAAAGTTTTTTTCTACTATTTTTCCGTTAAATAAATTTGAAATATTACTGATTAACTGAACCAACGAAATTTTTTCAACGCTGGAGATGTCAAACAAGCCATCAGTAGGATTGCTATTTTGAGTTAACTGCATCCCTCCTGCCGAATATTTACACAAACCAATCAAAAACAACAAAGAGGTCTTATAAATGGTTTTTCCGTTAAATTCAATCGCTAATTTACTTTTTTTATAACCAACCAAACTCACTAGTGCACCWGCTAAATAAGCCAAAAAACCGAGTTTTTTAAAGGTATTTACTTTATTTACCACATGCCCATCAAATCCAATACCGGCAAGGTTRTTAAAATAYACTTCTTGCTTGCTGTTTTCCAGTCTAATAAAACCAATGTCTTGCAAWACACTACAACCTTGTTTTAAAACTTGRATWGCTTTTTTAATGTCTTTTTCTATACCGTAGTTTTTRATCCAATCGTTTCCAGTACCAAGCGGTATAATTCCTAATTTTACTTTAGAAATAGCGTCAGRACTTGTCATTAGTCCATTCACTACATTGTGCAAAGTRCCATCTCCACCWACACAAATAATATGGGTRTACCCATTTGCAATGGCATCTTTAGCTAAGATACCTTCGTGAGATTTATACTCAGAAAATACGACTTCAAAATCGAATTTCTGTTGATTTAATTCTTCTTCTATTTCATGCCATTTTTGAGCAGTTTCTCCATTTCCTGCAACCGGATTTACGATTACAAACCATTTAATATCCATCTTCAAAAATTTAATTAGCGACGCAAAATACAAATAGTAACATTAGAATAACAACTATTTATTGTACAATTTACATACACTATAAAGCGATTCAGGTGTAAGTTATTAAAAAACAACTAGTTAGTTTTGATTACTGCATAGGTATACTTCATGAAACATAGACAGATGAACCCTATAAGATTTTAAATGTGTATTTTTACCGATAATAAGTAAAAAAAATATGTCGAGAAAAAATAAAATGTTCAAGAAAAAAGGAAAGGTTATTAAAGATTTAACCAGAAAAGTACTTCGAATATTTAATAATAATCCAGAAGGATTATACAATTACAAGCAAATAGCTTCAAAAATTAAAATTGAGGATACGGATGGACGTAACCAAATTATAAAAAAATTAGCCGCTTTAAAAATAGAAGAAAAGATAGAAGAAGTAGACCGAGGAAAATATAAATTAATAGCAACGTCTAAATATGTGATAGGTACTATTGATTTAACTTCTAACGGAAATGCTTATTTGATAAGTGAAGAAACAGAGCACGATGTGTATATTCCATCCCGTAATTTAAATCATGCTTTGAATGGAGATACGGTAAAAGTATATACCTATAGCCGTAGAAAAAACAAAAAACAAGAAGGCGATGTGGTGGAAATCATAGAACGTGCTAAAGATAAATTTGTAGGAGTATTACAACTGAACAAAAAATTTGGTTTTGTTGTGCCAGATAATTTTAAAATGTATACTGATATTTTTATACCTGAAAATAGGCTGTCAACGGCCGAAGATGGAGATAAAGTATTGGTTCACATGACGGATTGGCCACAAAACTCAAAAAATCCTTTTGGAGAAATTATAGAAGTATTAGGAAAACCTGGAGATCATAATACCGAAATCCATTCTATTTTAGTAGAATACGATTTACCCTATAAATTTTCGGAAGAAGTAGAGGATTTTGCCAATTCAATTTCTTTAGATATTACAGAAGAAGAGATTGCAAAACGTAGGGATATGCGAAAGGATTTAACCTTTACCATAGATCCTAAAGACGCCAAGGATTTTGACGATGCTTTGTCGTTTAAAGAATTGGAAAACGGAAACTATGAAATTGGAATTCACATTGCAGATGTTTCACATTACGTACAGGAAAATACTATTTTAGAAGAGGAAGCTTATGAAAGAGCAACGTCTGTATATTTGGTAGACAGGGTAGTGCCTATGTTGCCAGAAATGCTTTCGAATGGTGCTTGTTCTTTAAGACCAAACGAAGAAAAACTAACTTTTTCTGCAGTGTTTGAAATAGATAAAAAAGCCCATGTTATCAACGAGTGGTTTGGTAGAACGGTTACGTATTCAGATCAACGATTTGCTTATGAAGAAGCACAGGCAATTATAGAAAAAAATSAAGAAGGTGCTTTTGAAATGCCAGAAGATATTTCTATAATTGATAAAGCTTACACAGTAAGTCCAGAGATTGTGAAAGCGACWCTAACWTTAGATGTGTTGGCAAAAAAAATGAGAGAACGCCGTTTAAAGCAAGGTGCYATTACTTTTGATAGAGTAGAAGTGAAATTCAACTTGGATGAAGAAKCAAAACCAATAGGTGTATTTTTTAAAGAAAGTAAGGATGCTAATAAACTAATTGAAGAATTTATGTTGTTGGCAAACAAAAAAGTAGCAGAATTTATTGGWCGTAAAAAAGGAGGAACGCCTACAAAAGATACCTTTATATATCGTATTCACGACGAGCCAAACATAGAAAAATTACAATCCTTACAAAAAATTGTTAGTAAGTTTGGATATAGTATCAATACCGAGGATAAGCAATCTATTTCCCAATCGTTAAATAAATTATTGAGCGATGTACACGGAAAAGGAGAAGCTAATATGATAGAGACATTGGCCGTTAGAACCATGAGTAAGGCGGTTTATACCACTGAAAATATAGGACATTACGGATTGGCATTTGATTATTACAGTCATTTTACATCRCCTATACGTCGTTATCCAGATGTGATGACACACCGTTTGTTACAACATTATTTAGAAGGTGGAAAATCACCGAATTCAGCCATTTATGAAGAAAAATGTAAGCATTCATCAGAACGCGAATATTTAGCCTCTAGAGCAGAACGAGATTCGATCAAATACATGCAAATTAAATACATGCAAGATCACGAAGATCAAGAGTTTGAAGGCGTAGTTTCTGGAGTGACTGAATGGGGAATTTATGTAGAAATTATAGAAAATAAATGCGAAGGAATGATTCGTGCACGTGATTTAAAAGGTGATTATTATATTTATGACGAGAGTCAATACGCCATGGTGGGACAGTCTACAAAAAAGATGGTTCAGTTAGGTGATAACATCATAGTAACCGTGAAAAAAACCGATTTAGAACGCAAGCATTTAGATTTTAATATGGTTGAAAATTTAGGAAAAAAATCATAGAGACTAAGAGGTTTAAATTTATAAATAAGTTTAGAATTTATTATAGTTAACTTTGAATCATACTATTAATTGATAAAAATATAAAACGATTAAAAACCTTGTGTCAAAAACATGAGGTTAAAAAACTGTATATATTTGGCTCAGCTACTAATTCAAGTTTTAATGATAATAGTGATATTGACTTTTTGGTTACTTTTAATAAAATTGATTTAGTCGACTATTTTAATAATTATTCTTCATTTAAAAATAAACTTAAAATACTCTTTAAAAGGGATATAGATTTGGTTGAAGAAAAAGCCTTGCGAAATCCTATTTTAATTGATTCCATCAATGAAAACAAAGAATTAGTTTATGGATAACAGGGTGTTAAAATGGCTTTATGATATAAAAATGGCCATTGACGAGATTGATGCTTATTTTGTAGGAAAGGAAATGGATTTCTTTGAGTATAGAAAAAATACAATGTTAAAAAGGGCTGTTGAACGAGACATCGAAATTATTGGAGAAGCAGTAAATAGAATTTTAAAAAAAGATAAAATTTTTGCTTCCAAAATTTCAGATGCTAAGGCTATCATAAGTTTAATAAATCAAGTAATACATTCCTATGATAGTATTTCAGATGAAAATATATGGTCTATTATAATCAATCATATTCCAAAACTTAAACAAGAAGTTGAACTGTTAATTAATAACACAGAAAATTTATAAATATAATTTTCGGAATAGTTATTGTAAAGTGCTATACATTCATTTTAAAGATAGAATGAATGCGAAATAATCACAAAAACAAAACAAATGAAAAAACTTACTTTTCTATTCTTGTTGGCAAGCACYATGCTGTTTGCACAAGAACCAACCATAAAWAAACTGGGTGATTTTAATACTRTAAAAGTTTTTAATGGCTTGACAGTAAATTTAATTTCATCAAACAAAGCTAGCATCCAACTATTTGGAAAAAAAGCGGATGATGTGGTGTATAAAAACGTGAATGGCTTGCTAAAAATTTCTATGAAATTTCCTGAAACTTTTAGTGCTAAGGATGTTTCTGTAACCGTTCATTATACCGATAAATTACATACTATAGACGCCAATGAAGGAAGTATAGTACAATCTTCAGATGTTTTAAAACGACAGAACATTGAGTTGAGAGTGCAAGAAGGTGCTCGTATAGATTTAGAAGTGAAAGCAAAGTATTTAATATTAAAAGCAGTTTCTGGAGGTATTTTAGAATTGACAGGGAAATCTGAAAATCAAAGTGTAGAAGTTAATACAGGAGGTATTTACGAAGGCTTGAATTTAAAATCGGTACATACAGATATAAAGTGTGCTTCTGGAGGACATGCAGGTATTTATGTAACAGAAGATCTGGATGCCAACGTTCGTTTTGGAGGTGTTGTAGAATACAAAGGAAATCCTAGTGCTATTAAAAAAAATAAATTTTTAGGAGGTAAAATTAAGGCCTATAAAAACATATAATTATATGTTTCTCAATCCAGCTATCCTTCAATTGTCAGAAAAAAAATTGATTGGAAGCCCTCTTAAAATGAGTTTAATTCATAATAAAACCACGTCTTTATGGCGTGGTTTTATGCATTTAAAGGCAGGTATATCGCATCCTATTTCTGAAAATTTATTTTCACTGCAAGTATATCCAAGTGATTATTTCACTCCGTTTTCACCWGCAAAAGAGTTTGTAAAATGGGCCGCTGTAGAAGTAGCTCATTTTGATTTAATTCCTGATCAAATGGAATCTTTTGTTTTAAAAGAAGGACTTTATGCAGTGTTTAATTATTGTGGATCTAGTGAAAATACAGCTATTTTTGAGGCTATTTTTAGCCAATGGTTGCCTGCATCTGAATATCAATTGGATCATAGACCACATTTCGAAATCCTCGGAAAAAAGTATAAAAATAAGGACGAAAACTCTGAAGAACAGATTTGGATTCCAATTAAATAAAAAACACATAAATAGTTAATAAACCCATGAAATTACTCTTCAAATTACTCCCTCTCATTTGTRCTTTTTTGATAACAGCACAAGAAAAAAGTACTGCTTATAAAGTWACTTACGATTCCTTTGCGAATGGTAAAAAGAACGATCGTAAGGTRAGTTTTAAATATGMAGACGGYATTGTTTACAATTCAAAAACAACGGATAAAATACAATTGTACAGCGATTTAAATCAGSAGMAAAATATAAGTACYATYTTCTACCAAGATCAATTGTATAAAAACTTGGTTKATTTTAAAGACYTACCAACACCTAGTTTTAAAAAAACAACGGCTACTATTTTAGGCTATAAATGTAATTATGCCTCGTACTTTTATTTTTCCAATACTATAGAAGTCTGGTATACTGAGAAAACGGAAGTAAAAGGATCGCCTTATAGTCGCTATTTACCTTCTTCTAAGGCCTTGGTATTACGAGTACTTATAAATGGAAATAGAGAAATTAAAGCAAGTGCTATTGAAAAAATTTCGGAGAATAAAGTGCCAGCATTTTTGGTGAAWAATGCAGTGAAGGTTGATAAAGGCGCTTTTGAAGAAYTAAAAATTAACTCGAGATACCATAAAATACAAGTGTTTGATGAAGAGCAAATTAATTTTAATCCATCATTAAAACCAGTACAAGATGCTGAATTAGCATTGAATACAACCTATCATTTTGCAAAAGGAACGGTGATTTTGAAAAAGATTAAACTAACCGAAAACCTTAAAAACAGTAAGGTATTTGCAAAATTATACAGCAGATCTAACGGAGATGCTTATGACAGAACAGGATCTGTTTTTATCATTCCAGGAAGCCAGAAACAATCTATTTTAAATGGTTTTCAATATGGATTGGACAAATTACCGGTGTATATAGATGCTAAAAACAAGAAGTTTCAAGGAGTTTTAAATGATGGTAATTACGCACCATCAATTGAATTGATGCGATTTTTTACCGCTTTTGGAACGCATCATTTTAATGATAAAAGAGTGATTAAAAACTATGATTGGGCAGAAAATGTGATGTACCAACAAGAGGTTACCAAACTAATACCATCCGATGAAGAAGAAATTTGGGTAGGAGTTTTTATTGGTAATTATGATAAAGGAGGCCATAAAGTGAGTTTAGAATTGAATTTTTATCCAACGATGTCTGTTGAAACAAAACAGCCCAATAAATACATCAACTCGTTATTCTCAACTGTGAATAGGATGGAAGCAAACGGACAAAATTATGGGCGTTTGTTTAAAAACGACACCTTAAAAGTAGCATTTGAAATTACTGAAAACATAAAAGATTTACAATTGATATATACCACTACAGGTCACGGAGGTTGGGAGCAAGGTGATGAGTACATGCCAAGAATGAATCGTGTAATTGTAGATGGAAAACAGGTATTTGCTATTGTACCTTGGCGATCGGATTGTGCTACGTATCGCTTGTCAAATCCTGCTTCTGGTAATTTTGGAAATGGACTATCATCCAGTGATTATAGTAGATCTAATTGGTGTCCAGGAACTTTAACCACGCCGTATTATATTCCTTTACACAATCTTAAGAAAGGAAAACACAGCATGGAAATTATTATAGAACAAGGCAATGATGGAGGTACAAGTTTTAGTCATTGGGGGGTAACAGGAGTTTTGACAGGTGCTATGAACAAGTAATTAAGTTAAAATGAAATATTTGTTACTGATAATCTTATGTTAACGACCACTTTATTATTAGTAGCATATTGAATTTATTACTATCTTTGTACCTTAAATAAGAAATTAAAATGAATACACTTATTATATTTTTAGCAATACCAGGAGGTCTATCAATAGCATTAATTGCAGGTGCTATAATTTTATTATTTGGAGGAAGAAAAATTCCTGAATTAATGAAAGGAATTGGAGGCGGAATTAAAGAGTTCAAAAAAGCCACTGGAGATGAAGACGAAGAAAAAAAGGAAGACACTAAAAAAGTAGATAAAGAGTAACATTTGTTTATCACATATAAAAAAAGCCTATTTCAATTATTGAAATAGGCTTTTTCCTTTTAGCTAAGTTTCTTTTATAACTTTACAGCGGTTCCAGAAGCGGTCACCATAAGCATACCTCCTCTAGGCCCTACGGTTTCGTAGTCCAAATCAATGCCTATAATGGCATCAGCTCCCATGCGTTTTGCTTGGGCCTCCATTTCTCTTAAAGAGGTGTCTTTGGCTTCGCGCAATACTTTTTCATAAGAACCAGATCTACCTCCAACAATATCGCGAATACCCGCAAAAAAGTCTTTGATAAAATTGGCTCCAATAATGGTTTCGCCCGTTACAATTCCCATGTATTGACTCACCTTTTGGTTGTCTAAACTTGATGTAGTGGATAAAATCATTATTTCTTGGTTTTTTTAGAAGTTGCACTTGATTCGTTGATTGTATTAGCGGTCACCAAACTTGTTACCATATCGTTTAACATACTACTTGCAGCATTAGGATTGTTTGGTAGTAAAATCAAGTTACTGTTGGTTTCCGATCCTATACTTTGTAAGGTATCGTAATGTTGGGTAATAACAATCAATGCAGAAGCTTCTTGACTATTGATTCCTGCACGGTTTAATACATCCACACTTTCTTCCAATCCACGAGCTATTTCTCTACGTTGATCTGCAATCCCCATCCCTTGTAAACGCTTGCTTTCTGCTTCTGCTTTGGCGCGTTCTACAATTAAAATACGTTGGGCATCTCCTTCAAATTGAGCGGCTACTTTTTCACGTTCAGCGGCATTAATACGGTTCATAGCTTCCTTTACTTGTGGATCTGGATCTATATCTGTAACAAGTGCTTTTACAATGTCGTATCCATAGTTTAACATAGCGTCCTTTAATTCGCGTTGGATGGCATGGGCAATGTCATCTTTTTTGATAAACACATCATCTAACTTCATTTTTGGTACTTCTGCACGTACGGTATCAAATATAAAWGCGGTWATTTGYTCRCTWGGRTTYTGTAATTTRTAAAARGCRTCRTAYACYTTTTCGCGTAAAATTTGRWAYTGWACMGATATTTTAAGGTGTACAAAYACATCATCRGAYGTTTTTGTYTCTACAATKACATCCAATTGYTGRATTTTTAAACTCACACGTCCTGCAATTCTATCCACTAATGGAATTTTAAAGTTTAGACCTGCCTGTCCAGTTTTTATGTATTTTCCGAAACGCTCTATAATAGCGGTGGTTTGTTGTTTGACAATAAAAAATCCTGTAAATAAAATAAGTACAAGAGGAATTAAAAGATAAATCATAGTATGGTGTTTTTTGGTTAAAAATTTTAGAATAAAGATACGATTTTTGCTCAGTTGACAACAATCGATGCTTTATATTAGTTTGTGTATTTATCACCTTAAATTGTTACAAGAATTCGTAAATTTATTTTTATAAGTGTTGTAGTTGGTTGTTAGTTGTTGGTTACTGCCTACTGGTGTGTTGGTTGTTGGGTGTTAGTTACTGCGTACTGCCTACTGGTTGTTAGTTGTTGGTTACTGCCTACTGCCTACTGCCTACTGGTTGTTAGTTACTGCCTACTGCCTACTGGTTGTTAGTTGTTAGTTGCTGGTTACTGCCTACTACATCAATTAGTCCTAAGTCCAATACCCGTAAAGGTGATAGTTCCCCCTTCGGGGGCTAGGGGGCAGACAACAGTGCTCACTAATATCTCACTACTCAATACTACCCCAAGTTATCAATCGCAAACTGCAATCTACTCACTGTAGCGTCCTTTCCAATCATGGCAGCAATATCAAACAAGTGTGGGCCTTTTAAAGCACCAACAAGGCTCAAACGGAAAGGTTGCATTACTTTACCAAAACCTATTTCTTTGCTCGTTATCCAAGCTTTTACTTCGGTTTCTATGGTTGAAGAAGAGAAATCTTCTATTTTATTAATTTCAGCAATCAATTCTTGCATTAAAGCAGGAGTTGCTTCTTTCCATTGTTTTTTGCTTGCTTTGGCGTCAAATTCTGTTGGATTGGCGAAAAAGAAATCGCTCAAACCCCAAAAATCGTGTACAAAAACAGCGCGTTCTTTGATCAATCCTACAACTTTCTCAGTATAGTCAGCATCCGTAGTAATTCCTTTTTCAGAGAGAATAGGTGCGTATAATGCGGCTAAATCAGCATTTGATTTTAGTTGCATGTACTGTTGGTTAAACCACTCCGTTTTTTCTTTGTTAAATTTAGCACCACTTTTACTCACGCGGTCTAGGCTAAAGTCAGCAATTAATTGTTCTAAATTAAACAACTCTTGTTCCGTTCCAGGATTCCATCCTAAAAAGGCCAACATGTTTATAAAGGCATCGTTAAAATACCCTTCTTCTTTGTACCCTTTACTCACGTCACCTGTAGTTTCGTTTGTATATTCTAAAGGGAATACTGGGAATCCTAATTTATCACCATCGCGCTTGCTTAATTTTCCTTTACCTACAGGTTTTAAAATCAGTGGTAAATGCGCAAACTCTGGCGATTCCCATCCAAATGCTTCGTATAATAATATGTGCAATGCCATAGATGGTAACCATTCTTCACCACGAATTACATGGCTAATTTCCATCAAGTGATCATCTACAATATTTGCCAAATGATAGGTAGGCATCCCATCACTTTTAAATAAAATTTTATCGTCTAATACGTTGGTATCAATTTTAATCTCCCCACGAATCATGTCTTGCATCAACAAAATTCTATCTGTAGGTGATTTAAAACGCACTACAAATTTAGCGTCATTTTCCAAGCGTTTATTTACTTCATCAGCAGACAAACTTAAAGAATTGTCTAATTTTAAACGGTTGTGATGGTTGTAAATAAAGGTTTTTCCTTTTTCTTCATGATCTTTTCTGTGAGCATCCAAGGCTTCAGCAGTATCAAAAGCATAGTACGCGTTTCCAGAAGCAATTAAATCATTGATGTGTTTTTTGTAAATATCTTTACGTTCTGATTGACGGTAAGGGCCAAATTTTTCGTTGCGGTTTAAACCTTCATCAAAAGGAATTCCACACCAGTCTAAAGCATCAATAATATACTGTTCGGCATTGGCAACAAAACGTGTTTGATCCGTATCTTCAATACGTAAGATAAAGGTTCCGTTGTGCTTTTTAGCAAATAAATAATTGAATAATGCGGTACGAACCCCGCCTATATGTAAAGGTCCTGTAGGGCTTGGTGCAAAACGAACACGAACATTTGATGCCATAATATTTAATTTAATTTTTTGCAAATATAAATGTTCAAACGCAGAAAAGTGCACAAGTATGAAATATTGTAGGTATAAATAGAAAGGATTTGAAATAAAATGAATTTTAACCGAGATAAAAATGGTCGTTTTTTTAAAAAAACAACCATTTACTCAATCAAACAATTCAATGTATAGACACAACTCAATTTTATAAGACCAGAGAAGGCATGCCTATCTATAGATGAGATCAAAGTAAATAAAAAAAGACCGTTTTAATAAGGGGAAATACCCCTATATTAATAGGTAGAATACCTGATTGTTGTTGCTAACTTTCAGTATTATAAGAGGTTGATTGTTTTAAATTAATAGGAACTTATATTTTTGTTGGTTGCCTTGTTATAATTAGTAAATTTAACATTGAATTTTAATATATATATTTATGGCAATTACGAAACCGAATGGGCTGATTAGTCCTCTTCAAGCAAAAGCATTGAATGAAGAATTTATAACAACACGTTCTAAAGAAATGAATAATGTTGTCAAGAAATTGACAGGTGATAAAAAAGACCAAGATGCTTATTGTACTTGGTTTTCTATAGAAGAATTGGAAAATTATATTGCGTATACTAAAGAGCAAGCAACTTTAAATGGTAAAAACCTGACAGGTTTAAATGTTTATTTTGGAGCTTATCCTACAGAAGATAAACATCCTAAAGATAGTAATTTAAGTACCATATTTTTTGCGCCAACTACAAAAAAAAGCAAACTTGATGTGACGGAACTAAGTACTGAATCTGATACAGATTTAGATGGGTTAAATCAAGGCACGGTTGGTTGGCCTCCAAAACCATATTAAATTAATGTTACATTATATCTATCCTGTTTTAATTGTTTCAACTTTATTGGTTGGTTTATTTAATAGAGAGAAAATTAAAGGAAAAATAATTTTTTCATTATTATATTTTTTGTTTTTTAGTGTCTTAGTGGAGGTTTCAGGACCTCTAATTTCGAAATTTTTAGACATAAAATCTTTCTTTGTGTACAACACCTATTTTTTGGTGAGTATTCTTTTTTATAATTATTTGTTTAAAGCATATTTGACATCTAAAAAAACAAAAAAAACACTTAATCTTTTAACTATCGGTTATGTATTATTTATAGTACTCAATCATTTTTTAATGCAAGATTATTATCATTCTTTCCAAACTAATAGTGCTATATATTCTGGGATATTTGCAATTATAGCTGTAGGAGCCTATTATTTCGAAAGTTTGAATTCTGATAAAGTATTATATGCAAAAAAAAGTTTGTTATTTTGGGTAAGTTTAGGACTATTGCTTTTCCAAATAGGTATTATCCCTATTTATATTTTTGCAGAGTATTTGAATTTTTCAGGGATCTTTGATTATATATTGCTTACCTTAAACTTTATATTATACGGATGTATGATGATAGGATTTGTAGTGAGTGAAAGAGCACATAATTAAGCTATGCAAAACGTAAACGAAGTTGAATTATTAGTGTTGGCAACCACAGTTATTGTCTTGTTAATGGGAATTATTGTGGTGGTCCTTTTTTCTTTTTTTCAAAAAAAGAAAGTGGGATATATTGCAAAACAACGCGAGAATCAACAGCAATTTGAAGAAGAATTGACCAAATCTAAAATCGAAATTAGAGAGCAAGCCTTACAAAATATAAGTTGGGAAATTCATGATAATGTAGGGCAGTTATTATCTGTKGCTMGGATGCAATTGAATGTTATAGAAGCGAGTTTGCCAGCCAATCAACAAGAAAAAATCGCAGAAACCAATGCKTTGATAGGAAGTAGTTTGCAAGAACTAAGAAGCTTGGCAAAAAGCTTAAATCCGGAGATTATAAAAAGCTTGGGCTTGATTGAATCTATTCAAATGGAAGTGCAGCGTTTTAATAAATTAAAATTTATTAAGACAGACTTAAAAATAGTGAATAGACCGCGGATGATTCAAATAGATCATGAAATTATACTTTTTAGAATAATTCAGGAGTTTTGTAATAACACGCTTAAATATTCTAAAGGAAGTAATTTAAATATTGARTTGGTCTACTTAGAAGAGTCACTTCAAATTATWGCCAAGGACGATGGTATCGGATTTAATACCCAAGAAAAAGACAAGCAATTAGGAATTGGCTTGGTAAATATGAAAAGTCGTTCTAAGCTAATTGGAGCTAATTTAGAATTAACTTCGGAATTAGGAAAAGGAACTACATTAAATATTAACTACAACATACCTAAATTTGTGTTAGCCGACCTTAACGAATAAAATTAGACAAATGGATAAGCATCAGATAATTATTGTAGACGACCATGTATTGTTCTCCCAAGCATTGAAGGGATTAATTGATAATTTTGAAGAGTTTTATATTCAAGCAGTTCTTGGGAATGGAAAAGAACTGATGGCTTGGTTTAAGGAAAACACGGACCATCCAGCGGTGATATTGATGGATATTAATATGCCCATAATGGATGGGATAGAAGCTACAAAATGGCTGAGTGATAACCACCCAAAAGTAAAAGTATTAGCACTTTCTATGGACGATCACGAGACCACTATTATTTCCATGCTGAGAGCAGGAGCGAAAGGTTATTTGCTAAAAGATATCCATCCAAAGATATTAAGACAGGGAATAAACGAAGTTATAGATAAAGGAGTGTACTATACCGAGGAGGTAACAAATACTATTTTACATACGTATCAACCCGATGATGGTTCTTCTGGAGTGATGCTAAAACCGCGTGAACTCGAGTTTCTAAAATTGGCATGTACCGATAAAACGTACAAAGAAATTGCCAGCGACATGTGTTTAAGCCCAAAAACAATTGATGGCTATAGAGAAACACTTTTTTCTAAATTAGAAGTTAGAAATAGAATTGGTTTGGTGTTGTATGGTATTAAGACAAAATTGGTGGTGTTGTAGGGGAGTTGCTGGTTGCTAGTTGTTTGTTGGTGGAGCATTGTCATGAAAATGGATTTTTCACCAGTCACCAGTCACCAATCAACAATGACTAATGACTAGTGAATGATGACTAGCTTCGCTGTTAAGAATTAGTTTACTGTGTAGAATTTTCACCAGTCACCAATCAACAATGATTAATGACTAGTGAATGATGACTAGCTTCGCTGTTAAGAATTAGTTTATTGTGTAGAATATTCACCAATCACCAGTCAACAATGACTAATGACTAGTGAATGATGACTAGCTTCGCTGTTAAGAATTAGTTTACTGTGTAGAATATTCACCAATCACCAATCACCAATATCTAAGTCATGTCTCTTGATTCCTATTTCTGTTTCCATCCGAATCCTTCATCTCTTCTCAAAATCCCTTATCTTTGTAAAAAAACATCACATTGGGACGAATTACAGTAAGCAATATAAAGGTATATGCCTATCATGGCTGTTTGGTTGAAGAAGGAAAAATAGGGTCGGATTATCGCGTAGATGTTAGTATTAAGGCCGATTTACGCAAGTCTGCGGGTTCAGATAGCCTAGAAGACACGGTAGATTATGTACATTTGAATAGAATTGTAAAGGAAGAAATGGCCATTAGATCTAAGTTATTAGAAGAAGTAGTGGAACGCATTTTACAACGTATCATGCAGGAAATTAGTTTAGTGGATAAAGCCAAGGTTGCAGTTTCCAAATTAAACCCACCAATAGGAGGGAATGTGGAAATGGTAACTGTGGAAAGAAGCAAGAAAAGAAAGTAAAAAAATCTTGTGGGTTTCTTAAAAACTACCTAGATTTGCTGACCGATAATGGCGTCGTGGCCGAGTGGCTAGGCAGCGGTCTGCAAAACCGTCTACAGCGGTTCGAATCCGCTCGTCGCCTCCAAAAACCGCATCTTTTAGATGCGGTTTTTTTGTTTTATTTAACATTTTTTTACCTTAATTTTATCACCTTTGTGCCCAAAGTCAGTTGCAAATGAAGATATATTCAATAGAAACGGGTAATTTTAAGCTGGACGGGGGCGCTATGTTTGGTGTAGTACCAAAAGTATTATGGCAACGTACCAACCCATCAGATGCTAACAACCTAATAGATATGGCATTGCGCTGTATGTTGATAGAAGATGGAGAGCGGCTTATTCTTATAGATACCGGAGTAGGAAACAAACAATCAGAAAAGTTTTTCAGTTATTATTACATGTTTGGAGACCATAGTTTGGATGCCTCATTGGCAAAACATGGTTTTCATAGAGATCAAATTACCGATGTGTTTTTAACGCACCTTCATTTTGATCATGTCGGTGGATGTATTCAATGGAATAAAGACCATACGGGTTATGAACCGGCATTTAAAAACGCGAAATTTTGGTCTAATAAAAACCATTGGCATTGGGCAGATGTCCCAAATGTTCGTGAAAAAGCCTCTTTCTTAAAAGAAAATATCAATCCTATTGAGTTGAGTGGTCAATTAAATTTTATTGATATCCCAACGGATAATTATTTAGAAAAATCACCCTTAGGATTTGATGTATTATTTGCAGATGGACATACCGAAAAGCAAATGTTACCAACTATTAAATACCAAGATAAAACCATTATTTACGCGGCCGATTTATTGCCTACAGTAGGGCATATTCCGCTTCCTTATGTAATGGGATATGATACACGTCCATTGTTAACCATGGATGAAAAAGCGGCATTTTTAAACAAAGCTGCAGACGAAAATCATTATATAYTCTTGGAACAMGATGCACATAATGAAGTGTGTACTGTGCAGCATACCGAAAAAGGAGTGCGATTAAAAGAAACTTACACATTTAACGAATTATTCAATTCATAATCAATCAGAAAACAATGAAATTAATAAAACCAATGTTTGTAGCTGTTTTAGCAACCGCTACATTAGCAAGTTGTGGTTCTATGAAAATAGCTTCCATACCTGTTCCTACAAAGGAAATAAAAGTAATGATGCCAGTAAAAGTTGCAACCATAGGAGAGGAAGCACATAAACACTGGGCACATTCAGATTTAGCAACGGATACTATTCCTGGAATAAGCTTAGATAAAGCCTACAAATTTTTAGAAGGTAAGAAAAGCACTACAGTGATAGTTGGTGTTATTGATTCTGGAATTGATATTGAGCACGAAGATTTAAAAGGCGTATTGTGGATCAATCCAAAAGAGATTGCAGGAAACGGTATAGACGATGATAAAAACGGATATGTAGATGATATTTACGGATGGAACTTCTTAGGAGGTGAAGGCGTTGCGGCTCCAGAACAATTGGAATTAACCCGTATGTACAAAGCAGGAAAAACACGTTTTGAAGGAAAAACGGCTACGGATGTTGCTGCTGGAGAAAAAGGAGATTTTGATATGTATCTTAGCTTAAAAGAAGCCTATACAAAAAAAGCGGAAGGTGGTGTAAAAACCTTGGAGCGTATGGACTTTYTATTGGATGCTATTAGTAGTATTAAATCGTATTTAGGAAAAGATAGTTTTAATTTATCGGATGTAACTACTATTAAAACCGATGATACAACATTAGGACAAAAAGTAGCGGCTATTACTGCTGTTTACGGTCGTGGTGCATCGGAAAAAGGCATTGTAGAATACCGTGAGAGTTTGGTTTCTAATAAATCRTATGATTTGGATTTTRATGGACGTATGACAGGTGATGATCACAACAATATTTCTGTGACAAACTACGGAAATGCATTTGTAATTGGATCTAAAGAAGTAGAATCACATGGAACACATGTTTCTGGAATTATTTTGGCAGATAGAACCAATAATTTAGGAATGATGGGAGTTGCAAACAATGCAGTATTAATGTCTGTACGTGCAGTACCAGATGGTGATGAGTATGATAAAGATGTTGCTTTAGCAATCAGATATGTAGTAGATAACGGTGCGAAAGTTGTAAATATGAGTTTTGGAAAATCGTATTCTCCAAAATCAGAATGGGTATTTGATGCTATTAGATATGCAGCAAAGCACGATGTATTATTAGTACACGCAGCTGGAAATAGTGGAGAAAACATTGATGTGGAAGAAAATTTCCCAAATGACTCTATGGATAAAGTAATTGAAATTTCTGACAATGTATTAACTGTAGGAGCTATGAGCGAGTACAACAACGAAAAATTGCCAGCATCTTTCTCAAACTACGGTAAATTAAATGTAGATGTTTTTGCTCCAGGAGTACAAATTTATTCTACAGTACCACAAGATAAATACGCAAAATRCAACGGTACATCTATGGCATCTCCAGAAGCTGCAGGTGTTGCTACTTTAGTGCGTTCTTACTATCCAAGTTTATCTGCAAGTCAGGTAAAACATATTTTAATGAATTCTTCAGTGAAATTTGACCGTGAAATGAATATTCCAGGGAAAAAAGAAGAGAAGACATCATTCAGAGACTTATCTGTTTCAGGTGGGGTTGTAAATGCTTACAACGCACTTAAAATGGCTGACGAAATGGTGAACGGAAAATAATACATGTTTTTTTAACATGATTTAGAAAGAGCATTTCCCTGCTAGGTGAAATGCTCTTTTTTTATGAACTCAATTTAGAAATACATTTCCAATACAAATGGTATTATTTTTGATATATTGGCAACTACTACAACAATAACTTACAAATTCATGAATTTTAAACACCTAAGTACCCTACTATTATTCTTAGTTGGGAACCTTTTTTTACAAGCGCAACAATCATTAGGAAAACAAGTAAGCAACCCAGGATATTGGCAACAACATGTCAACTATAAAATGGAGGTGGATGTAGATGTGAAAAAACATCAATATACAGGTACTCAGCAGTTGAAATACACAAATAATTCACCGGATGCATTGCATAAAGTTTTTTATCACATGTATTTTAATGCTTTTCAACCAGGTAGTGAAATGGACATGCGACTTCAAAACATAGCAGATCCAGATGGGCGAATGGTTACAAAAAAAGGGACAGAAGAAGCACCTATTTACGAAAGTAGAATTGCAAAGTTAAAACCACATGAAATCGGATATTTAAAAGTGATTTCTTTACTTCAAAATGGAATTTCTGTTTCGTTTAACTTGGAAGGTACTGTGTTAGAAGTGAGCTTAAACAATCTAATCTTACCCGGAGAAACAGTACTATTTGATATGAAATTTGAAGGTCAAATACCAGTTCAAATCCGTAGGTCTGGCCGAGATAATAAAGAAGGAGTGGCTTTAACAATGACTCAATGGTATCCAAAAATGGCGGAATACGATTATCAGGGATGGCAAGCACACACCTATATTTCGAGAGAATTTCAAGGCGTATGGGGAGATTTTGATGTGACTTTACACATCGATAAAAAATATACAGTAGCAGCATCTGGGTACATTCAAAATCCACAAGAAGTGGGGCATGGTTACGAAGACTCTTCGAAACCTGTGATCAARAACAAACAAAAGAAACTCACTTGGCATTTTAAAGCTCCTAATGTACACGATTTTAGTTGGGCCGCAGATCCAGATTATATACACGACCAAATAGAAGTGGATACAGACAGAAAAATACATTTTTTCTATAAAAAAACACTGTCTAAAAAACACTTGAAAAACTGGAAAGAATTTCAGCCTAAAGCGGTGGAAATTATGCAGTATTTTAATAAAAATATAGGGGAGTACCCTTATAAACAATACTCGATAGTTCAAGGAGGTGATGGGGGCATGGAATACGCCATGTTAACCATGATTACAGGGAAACGAAGTCAAGGGAGTTTAGCGGGGATTACCGCCCACGAAATGGCACATATGTGGTTTCAACACATACTTGCCACCAACGAAAGTACAACTCCTTGGATGGATGAAGGTTTTACGGATTATATTTCTGAAAAATGCATGCACGCTATTTTTAATAAAAACACCAATGAAATTTTTGCAGGATCTTATAATTCCTATTTTTATTTAGCAGCTTCAGGGAAGCAAGAACCACTTACTACTCATGGAGATAGGTATGATTTAAATATGGCCTATGGAATTGCTAGTTATAGTATGGGCGCTATATTTTTAAATCAATTGGAATATATTATTGGGAAAGAAAACTTGGAAAAAACACTYAAAAAATACTTTGACGATTTCAAATTTACGCATCCTACTCCCAACGATTTCAAACGTGTTGCCGAACGTGTTTCTGGGATACAATTAGAGTGGTATCTGAATGAATGGACCCAAACAACTCACACCATAGATTATGGAGTAACAAACGTGATGGAAAACCAAATTACCTTAAAAAGATTTGGTCAAATGCCAATGCCAATTGATGTAACTGTACAATATACTGATGGAACTTCAGAAAATTATTACATTCCATTACGCATGATGCGAGGTAAAAAACCAAGCGATGCTACCTTGTTAAAAGACTGGGCTTGGGCAATACCTAACTACACTTTTACCACCAATAAAACCATCAAATCTGTGACAATTGATCCCTTAAAGCAAACTGCAGATATAGATAGAAATAATAATGTGTTTAGTTTTTAATTTTATTTAGACGCAAGATTTAAGGGAGACAGGAAACAGGATGTAAAGGGAGGCAAGACGTAGGACTTAAGAGAATCAGGACATAGGACTAAAAAAAGAGCAATTGAATGTATGAATACATTCAATTGCTCTTTTTTTTTGATTTGTAAGATGTGGTCAATAGACCTACTTCTTATGTGTAGCAGTCCTGTATCCTGCATCTAGGCGTCTTGTTTCTTCCTCGAAGCAATGCTCCACAACAGTGCTAGTCCTGTATCTTGCATCTAGGCGTCTTGTTTCTTACCCGCAACAATGCTAGTCCTGTATCTAAGTGTCTTGTTTCGTACAACGGTGCTCATTTCCCCCTTCGGGGGCTAGGGGGATTACAATAATTCCAATACCTCCATCTGCTTCCCTTGAAACGGAATTATATCGCCTTGTTTTTTTCCAAGCAATAATTTTCCAATAGGAGAGTGGGTTGAAATTCCGAAATATGTTTGATTATTCAATGCTATTTGACCAGCGGCAATCCCAATATAATAAGTACCAATTTTCAATCGAACCAAGCTTCCTAAACAAACTAAATCAGTAGTGTTTTCTGGATTAATCTTGGAGATTACCAGTTGCATTTGTTGCACTGATGCCAATTGTTGTCCTGCTTTTTCCATTTCTAATTGAATCATGGCTCTACCCGTTTCATGTTTGTCTCCAGCGGAACTTTTTGTTTCGCTATTCAGGTCGTTTTTACAGGAGCGTATAATTTGTTCTATAGTTTCCAACCGTTCTTGAACGTATTGTTTACAATAGGTATGTAATTGTTGTTTGATTGTATGCATTTGGAATAGGGATTGTGGCGATTAAAATTCAAATATAGTAGAATATTTACAGTTGAGGTTTGAAAAAACAACCTGTTATGTCAAATGCATTTCGAAATGACTGTTTAGAAATTGAAATATTTTTGGAATTATTGAAGAGGTGTTTTTAGAAAAAGGAAAGGGTTCGAATTATTTTTCGTATTTTTAAGGAATGACTCTTTTTAAAACATACAAGCTTAGTCAAATGCCTTGGATATTTATTCCCGGCTTATAGCGTCGTATTCTTTGTTTTTTTATCACACTTAATTATTCATTTTAAATTTAAAAAATTATGCATTCAATTCTCGTAGTAGGAGCTGGAATGGTGGGAAGTACCATGGCTGTAGATTTGGCTAAAAAACATGCTGTTACATTGTCTGATTTYCAAGAGGAAGTACTKMAAAAAGTACARGATAAACACCCAAGTCTGGCGATAAAAATTATTGATGTYACWCAGAAAGARTCTTTTAAAAAARTRTTATTACCCTATGATCTAATTATTTGTGCCGTACCAGGRTTTTTAGGTTTCGAAACCTTGAAAAGTATTTTGGAGGCAGGAAAAAATGTGGTYGATATTTCATTCTTTCCRGAAAACGCCTTGGAATTGGAACTGTTGGCAAGAGAAAAAAAGGTAACGGCAGTAGTGGATTGTGGTGTAGCACCAGGGATGGGRAAYATTATTTTGGGACATTATAACGAGCAATTAAAAATAGATACTTTTGAGTGYTTTGTAGGAGGRTTACCAGTYATAAAAAAGTGGCCATTTTCTTATAAAGCCCCTTTTTCCCCAATAGATGTGATTGAAGAATATACCCGTCCAGCGMGGTATATAGAAAATGGGTTTGAGGTGGTAAAAGAGGCTTTGAGCGATTGTGAACTGATGGAATTTGAACACATTGGAACATTGGAAGCGTTTAATTCAGACGGTTTACGTTCTTTAATCTACACCATGCCTCATATTCCTAATATGAAGGAAAAAACGCTTCGTTATCCAGGACATGTGGAATATATAAAAGTACTGAAAGAGAGCGGGTTTTTTAATTCTAAATCCATTATTGTAAATGGAAAATCCATTTCTCCTCTTACATTTACAAGTGCTATTTTATTTGAAGAATGGAAACTCAAACCACAAGAAGAAGAATTTACAGTGATGAAAATTCAGATAAAAGGAAAAAATACTGAAGGAAAAAAGCTAATGATCACGTATGATTTATACGATAGGTATTGTGCAGCAACCGATACTTCGTCTATGGCAAGGACTACGGGGTATACTGCAACTGCTGTGGCCAATTTAATTTTAGAAAATAAGTTCACAATGCATGGAATTTTCCCGCCAGAATTACTTGGAAAACAGGCCAACTGTTTTGAGTTTGTACTGAAATATTTACAAGACAGGGGTGTTAATTATACGAAAACGGAGTTGTTTTTTTAAGATAGGTCAATGGTAATTTTTTAGAAATACATATGTAAATAACGACGTCAAATCGAGTGATTTTCTATTGATTTTCAAAGAAAAAATCAATAGAAAATTGTATCGAGATTCCTTATTTATCTAAAAACGTCAATGGTAGTGATAATTAGTTGATAATCAGGTAAAAACTGTATCTGGAACAACGATTTTAATCAATAAAATCAATGGCAGTACTATTTCAATACCTTTTTTTTTAATAATTACAATGATGGATTTTTGTTTTATAAAAAACAAAACCAAGCGGCTATGATAAGATTTAGGATCATGATAATCAACATATAAAATAAGACATCTCGATACAATTTTTCTAAAATGCTATTTGGCATTTAAGAAAAGCCACTCGATGAGACGCGTAAACTATAATTTATATCATCATTGTCAGGGGAGGTGACCTCTTTGTTTTCTACTAGAAAAATAAAGAAATAATAGCGAGACTACTTCTTTTTATAAAATCAATAAGCAAAAAAAATGCTGTTCAAAATTAAATTTCAAACAGCATTTTTAATTAGTTGTATATAAATTACACCAATTCATTTGCTACTAAATACTCCGCAATTTGCACTGCATTTGTAGCAGCACCTTTACGTAAGTTATCAGCTACAATCCACATATTTACAGTTTTTGGTTGCGATTCATCTCTACGGATTCTCCCAACAAAAACATCGTCTTTTCCATGGGCATAAATAGGCATTGGATACGTATTTGTATCTAAATTATCTTTTAGAACAATCCCGGGAGTTTCGCTTAATAATTTGCGTAACTCTGCTTCGTCAAATTCGTTTAAAAATTCAATATTCACACTTTCACTATGCCCTCCTACAACAGGAATACGTACAGCTGTTGCGGTAATAGCAATAGTGCTATCGTTCAATATTTTTTGAGGTTCACGTACCAATTTCATTTCTTCTTTGGTATATCCATTTGCTTCGAACACATCACAATGTGGAATTGCATTTTGATGAATTGGGTAATGATAGGCCATTTCACCTTGAATACCTGCCACTTCGTTTTCCAATTGCTGTACCGCTTTTACACCTGTTCCAGTAATAGATTGGTAAGTAGAAACAATCAATCGTTTGATGCCGTATTTTTTATGCAAAGGCGCTAATGTCAATACCAATTGAATGGTAGAACAGTTAGGATTTGCAATAATTTTATCTTCTTTTGTAAGTTCGTTGGCATTAATTTCTGGCACTACTAATTTTTTAGTAGGATCCATTCTCCAAGCCGATGAATTGTCGATTACCGTGGTTCCAACTTCAGCAAATTTAGGCGCCCATTCCAAAGAAGTATCACCTCCAGCAGAAAAAACAGCAATATCAGCCTTCATATCCACAGCTGTTTGCAATCCTACAACGGTAAAATCCTTCCCTTTATAACTCACTTTTTTTCCTACCGATCGTTCCGATGCTACTGGAATTAACTCTGTAATTGGAAAATTACGCTCTGCTAATACTTGTAACATTACATTACCTACCATTCCTGTTGCTCCTACTACTGCTACTTTCATTGAATCTATTTTTGTATTTTGATCCTACAAATGTTGTAAAAAAAAAGCAATTCGCCTAGTACAAGAGATTTAAAATTACAAAATCCCTCATTTTTGTTAAAAATGAAATAAACAGGCTAACTATTAATTATATAGCTAATTATATGATAGAAATCAGTATTTTTGCAAAAAATTAATCAATGACAACAACAGGAAGAATAGAATTAATGGCTCCTGCCGGGAACTTTGAATCCATGCAAGCTGCATTGGATAATGGTGCAGATTCCATTTATTTTGGAGTAGAGCAATTAAACATGAGAGCGAGAGCGTCAATTAATTTTACCTTAGAAGATTTAAAAGAAATCTCTGAAAGATGTAAAGCTAAAAACGTACGAACATACCTTACCTTAAATACAATTATATACGATCACGATTTAACGATTATCAGAACGTTGATTCAAAAAGCAATAGAGGCGGACATTACAGCAGTTATTGCCATGGATCAAGCGGTTATTTCTGTAGCCCGTGAATTGAATATGGAGGTACATATATCAACTCAAATAAACATTACTAATATTGAAACAGTGAAGTTTTATGCACTGTTTGCAGATACTATGGTAATGAGTAGAGAGTTGAGTTTACGACAAGTAAAAAGCATCAGCGAACAAATTCAAAAACAACAAATTAAAGGCCCTTCTGGGAATTTAGTGGAGATAGAAATTTTTGGACATGGAGCTTTATGTATGGCGGTTTCGGGGAAGTGTTACATGAGTTTACACTCTAGTAACTCGAGTGCCAATCGTGGTGCATGCAAGCAAAATTGTCGTAAAAAATATACCGTTATCGACCAAGAAACTGGTTTCGAAATGGAGTTGGACAACGAGTATATTATGAGTCCAAAGGATTTATGTACCATCGATTTCTTGGATGAAATTGCAGATGCAGGAATTAAAGTATTGAAAATAGAAGGTCGTGGGAGAGCACCAGAATATGTAGCAAATGTGATCAAATGCTACCGTGATGCTATTGATGCCATTGAAGAAGGAACGTACGATAAAGAAAAAGTAATTGTCTGGATGCAAGCGCTTGAAAAAGTGTACAATCGCGGATTTTGGAGTGGTTATTATTTAGGACAGAAATTGGGAGAATGGAGTAAAGGTTCAGGATCTCATGCCACACAAAAGAAGGTTTATATTGGAAAAGGAATGCATTATTTCCCAAAAGCAAACATTGGCGAATTTAAAATTGAAGCCTTTGATATTGCTGTCGGAGATACCATTCTAATTACAGGACCTACAACGGGAGCTAAAGAAATGGAAATAAAAGAAATGTTTGTAAATGATGCCAAAGGCGAAAAAGCAAGCAAAGGAGATTCGTGTACCATTCCTTTAGAATTTAGAATTAGACCATCGGATAAATTGTATAAAATTGTGGAGAATAAAGTGGAGGCTTAGGGATTAGCCAAAAGGAGAGACGTAAGAATCAGGACATAGGACTTGTGATTCGAGTGTAAAATGATTCGAAAAATTATGTTTCTTTCCTTTAGTAATTATTAAAAAACARTGCTCTTTTCTTCCCTTTGGGGAGATGATAGAGTCAGAGGAGAYCAGCAACTAACAACAAGCAACTATTTCAATTGAATCCATGGTAATTATCACTTTACAAAGAGCAAAATGCATTGGTTGTAACTATTGTGTGGAACTCGCACCTGCACAATTTCAAATGTCCAAAAAGGATGGGAAATCTGTATTATTGCACTCCAAAGAAAAGAAAGGTTTTTTCACCATAAAATCACGTGACGAAACCATTTATAATCAGGCAATCAACGCAAAAGAGGCCTGTCCAGTAAAAATTATTGACGTAAAACAAACCTAGAAAAATAACTTTAATTAGATAGAATTTCTAGAGCTATCAAGTATATAAATTAAAAAAAGCAATCAATATTAAATAGTTACTATTGATTGCTTTTTGTTTGTTGGTTTTTACTGAATGTTTCCCTCTAAAATATATATCGAAATCTAATTTAAATTTCGGTATATTTACAAAATAGTACGATTAAAAAAATGCATTGAGGCCTTTTAAACGCCTTTTTTAAATATCTTTTTAAACAATATATAATACCCGTTGTTATAAGTGTCAGACGTTGAAAAACAACACTTTGAAAGATATTTAGTACATGAAAGGGATGCTTTAAAATTGCTTCTTAATCTTAAAATAAAATATATGAGCTGTAATAGTTGCTCTTCAGATATACAAACAAAGCCCAACGGATGTAAAAGTAATGGAGCTTGTAGTAGTGGAGGTTGTGATAAATTATCTGTTTTTGATTGGCTGGCAAACATGACGTTGCCTACTGGACAAAAACCTTTTAACATCATGGAAGTTCGTTTTAAAAACGGACGTAAACACTTTTTTAAAAATGTAAATAACTTGTCGCTCTCAATGGGTGATGTTATTGCTGTAGAAGGAAGTCCTGGACATGACATTGGWTCTGTTTCTTTGACAGGAGAACTTGTAAAAGTTCAAATGAACAAGAAAAAAGTTGCCATTGATGATGCCGAATTAATCAAGAAAATTTACAGAAAAGCCACCCAAAAAGATATTGATATTTGGACGCGAGCTAAAGAAAAAGAGATTGAAACTCAGCGTAGAGGTAGAGAAATTATCCTTCGTTTGGGCTTAAAAATGAAATTGTCTGATATCGAATATCAAGGGGATGGAAACAAAGCTACTTTTTATTATACGGCAGACGAACGTGTGGATTTTCGACAATTGATTCGTGATTTAGCCAGTTCTTTTAACATAAGAGTAGAGATGAAACAAGTAGGTTTACGTCAGGAAGCAGCTCGTTTGGGAGGTATTGGTTCTTGTGGTCGTGAATTGTGTTGTTCTACTTGGTTGACAGATTTACGAAAAGTAAATACAGCGGCTGCACGTTACCAACAACTATCCTTAAACCCTCAGAAATTAGCAGGGCAATGTGGTAAATTAAAATGCTGTTTAAATTATGAACTGGATACCTATGTAGATGCCTTGTCTAAATTTCCAAAGCCAGAGGTGATGTTAAACACAGACAAAGGAAAAGCGGTGTTTATTAAAATGGATATTTTTAAGGAATTACTGTGGTATACTTACAAAGACGATCGCTCCAAGTGGTTCAAATTGACCTTAGAGCAGGTACAAGAAATAATAGAACTCAATAAAGAAAACGAAAAAGTAGCCTCCTTAGAGGAATTTGATGCAGAAAACTCTGTAGTACATACTAAAGTGGACTTTGAGAACGTTGTGGGACAAGACAGCTTAACTCGTTTTGATGCGCCTAAACGAACGCGTAACAAACGCAATAAACGCAATAAGAATAAAAAGCAGCAGGTGAATTCTGTTGGAAACGATAAGAATCAAGGAGGTCAAACTCCTAAAAATGGAGAACAGTCAGTTCATAAAAACATAAATACGGGGAATAATCCACCACAACGTAGAAAGAAAAAACAACACCAAGACGGCGTTAAAAATCAACAGCAAAAAGGAGAAGGAAATACTCCTAAAAAGAAGCAACAGCACGCTGGAAAACAACAAAACAAAAAGGAACAAGGAGGAGAGAATAAAGACCCAAAAGGACAAAAAAACCAAGGAAATAAGTCGCGTAATAAACGTAGAAACAATAGAAATAACAAACCAAAACCATCGCAAAACAACGATAACAAACCGGTTAATAATGATTAAAAACAGTGTTCTTATTGGTATTGTTATCTTATTGATGAGCTGCGATTCTAATAGGGTATTTGATTCCTATGTATCCATTCCAAACCATGAATGGACCCAAGAAAACAGCATCAATTTTGAAGTAAAATCCTCAGATACATTGTCCAAGCACAATGTATTTATCCAATTGAGAAACACYRATGATTTTGAATTTAGYACGGTGTTTATCATCGGAAAAATCAGCTTTCCTAATGGTACCCAAGTAATTGACACCTTGGAATATGAAATGGCAGATGTACAGGGAAAATGGCTAGGTTCTGGCTATACAAGCGTAAAGGAAAACAAACTGTTTTACAAAGAAAACATTCAATTCAACCAATCGGGAACTTATGTCTTTAATCTAAAACAGGCAACCCGAAAAATGGCTGACATCGAAGGGAAAAATCCTTTAAAAGGAGTGAGCGATGTAGGTCTAAGAATCGAAAAAATATTGAAATAATAACACAAAATGGCAAAAAAAAAAATAGTAGGCAATCCATTTAAGAAATTTATAAAATGGTTTTGGATTTTAATAGGAGCAGGAATGGGATCATTTCTATTGATGTTTCTGTTAGCGTCTTGGGGAGCATTTGGTCCGCTACCTTCTTTTGAAGAATTAGAAAATCCTGAAAATAATTTAGCTACCGAAGTAATTTCTAGCGATGGAAAAACGCTAGGGAAATACGCCAAAGAAAACAGAACGCCTATAAAATATAAGGACTTGCCAGAGAATTTATTGGAAGCCCTTGTAGCTACGGAGGATGAACGCTTTTACGAGCATTCTGGTATCGATTTTAAATCTACGTTAAGGGCCGTTGTAAAGCTCGGAAAAAGTGGAGGAGGAAGTACCGTTACCCAACAATTATCTAAGTTGTTGTTTCATGGAGAAGGATCTAGAAACTTACCGGAACGTATCAAACAAAAGATCAAAGAGTATGTGATCTCGGTGCGTTTGGAACGCCAATATACAAAACAGGAAATTTTGGCCATGTATTTGAATAAATACGATTTTATCAATGGTGCGGTAGGGATTCGTTCTGCTTCGCGTATTTATTTTGGAAAAGAACCTATAGATTTAGAAATTAAAGAATCGGCCATGCTGGTGGGAATGTTAAAAAATTCTTCCCTTTTTAACCCTTTAAGAGAAAAGCGTAAAGACACCGTTTTGCATCGTAGAAATGTGGTGTTAAAACAAATGGAACGCAGTAAGTTTATCTCTACAGAATTGAAAGATTCCTTGCAAAACACAGAGCTAGATCTCGATGTACACAAAGAAGGACATAGCGATGGATACGCTACTTATTTTAGAGAGTATTTACGTAGTTTTATGAAAACGTGGATTAAAAACAATCCAAAACCAGATGGTAATAATTACAATTTACACAGAGATGGATTAAAGATTTTTGTGACGATAGATTCTCGCATGCAGCGCTATGCAGAAGAGGCGATGCAAGAACATATGTCTAACTTACAACGCGTGTTTTTTAAAGAACAAAAACGCAATAGAACGGCACCGTTTTATGATCTAGATAGAGATCAGGTAAAGAGTAATATTTTGAAGGCCATGAAACGTTCCAATAGGTGGAGACGCATGAAAAAGCAAGGAAAATCCAAGAAAGAAATCTTGGCTTCATTTGATAAAAAGACCAAGATGAAGGTGTTTTCTTGGAAAAAAGATATTGATACTATTATGACACCAAAAGATTCTATACGATATTACAAGCATTTTTTACGTGCTGGATTGATGTCTATAGAGCCACAAACAGGCCATGTAAAAGCATGGGTTGGAGGAATTAATTACAAACACTTCCAATACGATGCTGTGAAGCAACAAAAACGCCAAGTRGGATCTACTTTTAAGCCTTTTGTATACGCTTCTGCAATCAATCAGTTAAAATATTCACCTTGCGATACCATCCCAAATACACCATTTACCATTTCTAAAGAAAAGTATGGAATGGACAAGGATTGGACACCAAAAAATGCRACGAGTAAATACGGTGGTTATTTAACACTAAAAGCAGCCCTCGCAGGATCTGTAAACGTAATCACTGCTAGATTGATAGATGAGGTGGGGCCAAGCACCGTAGCCCGCTTAGCACATAGCGCTGGAATTAAAAGCGATATATTGGAGGTGCCTTCTATTGCTTTAGGAACGGTAGATTTAAGCTTGTTTGAAATGGTGGGAGCTTATTCCACTTTTGCGAACAAAGGTTTGCGTGTAGAGCAAATGATGGTTTTGAGAATTGAAGATAAAAACGGAACCGTTTTACAAGAATTTATTCCAAATACAGAAGAAGTTTTGAGTGAAGATTCGGCTTATACTGTATTGAATTTATTAGAAGGAGTAACCAAAAGTGGATCTGGTGTACGTTTACGTGGTAAATGGACTAATTATCGAGACAATGTAGTGACAGGATATCCGTATGAATTTACAAATCCTATTGCAGGAAAAACGGGAACTACTCAGAACCAATCGGATGGTTGGTTTATGGGAATTGTACCTAATTTAGCTTCTGGAGTTTGGGTAGGAGGAGAAGATAGAGCGGTCCATTTTGCTGGAATTGCCAACGGTCAAGGAGCAACAATGGCCTTGCCAATTTGGGCGATTTATCACAAGAAATTGTATGCAGATCCTGAGTTACATATCAGTCAAGAAGAATTTGAAAAACCAGAAAATTTTTCCATAAGAATTAATTGTGATGATGCTGATGATATTATGGATGGTGATCTAGATGATTTAGAAAATAAGATTCAAGAAGAGGATGAAGAAGAGGAAATAGAATTTTAAATATTTATGAGCAATACACCCTATTGGAAAACATCAAAAAAAGTAATTGAGCAGAGCAACATCTATAAAATGATGAAAAAAAATGCACTGGACAATTATGATGATTTTTGGCAGTGGTCGGTTCGTGAAAAAGAAACTTTTTGGGAGCAAACGGTGTCTGAGCTAGGCATACAGTTTAGTGAGAATTTTGAATGTATTTTAAATACAGATAAAGGAGTAGAAGCTCCTCGTTGGTTGCATAATTCACAATTAAATATTGTGGATAGTTGTTTTCAGAATAAGGACGATGCCGTAGTCATTCGTTTTCAAAAAGAAGGTGGATTTTTACAAGAAATCACACAAAAAGAGTTAGAAAATTTAGTCAATACCATTGCAAATGGTTTGGTTGATGCAGGGCTAAAAGTTGGAGATAAAATAGGCATAGATTTACCCATGACAGTGGAAGCTGTGGCTATTTATTTGGCAGGAATCAAGGCTGGAATGCCAGTGGTAACTATTGCAGATAGTTTTACTTCCAACGAAATTTCCGTACGATTAGATATCGCAAAGCCCAAAATAGTGTTTACTCAAGATGTGCTGGAGCGCAGCGGAAAACAGTTGCCATTGTACACGAAAGTTGTAGACGCAAAGGCAGCATGCATTGTAGTGATTCCAGTGTTGGACACAGCTATTTCCTTGCGAACACAAGATGTATTTTGGAACGATTTTATCAGTTCAAATACTCAGTTTACATCGGTAAAACAAACACCAGATGCATGTATTACAGTCCTGTTTTCATCGGGAACTACAGGTGCACCAAAAGCCATTCCTTGGACACATAGTACGCCCATAAAATCAGCTTCGGATGGGTTTTACCATCAAGACATTCATACAAACGATGTGGTTTGCTGGCCTACCAATTTAGGTTGGATGATGGGGCCGTGGCTCGTATTTGCCACTTTAATCAATAAAGGCTGTATCGCATTGTATTATGGAGCACCAATGGGAGATAATTTTGGTAAATTTATTCAAGAGAGCAAGACCACTATGTTGGGGGTTATACCAAGCTTTGTCAAGTATTGGAAACAGTCTCAGTGTATGGAAAAATACGATTGGACTGCGATCAAATGCTTTAGTTCTACCGGCGAAGTTTCCAATCCTACAGAAATGGAATACTTGATGGATTTGGCAGGAAATAAACCTGTAATTGAGTATTGTGGTGGAACAGAAATAGGCGGTGGATATGTGACAAGTACCGTGGTTCAAGACAATTATCCAAGTACGTTTTCAAGCCAAGCACTCGGTGGATCGTTTGTGATATTAGACGATGAAAATAACGAAGCAGTAACAGGAGAAATGTATTTGATACCACCTATTTTGGGAATGTCGAATACCTTATTAAATAGCAATCATTACGAAGTGTATTTTAAGAATACACCAAGGTTTAAAAACCAAGTGTTAAGGCGTCATGGGGATCAGCTAAGCATATTAGAAAATGGTTATTTTATAGCCAGTGGTCGTGTGGACGATGCCATGAATTTAGGAGGAATTAAAGTGAGTTCTATTCAAATAGAAAGTGTGTTAAACACGCTTGAATTTGTCAAAGAATCGGCCGCTGTGGCAATTGCTCCAAAAAGTGGAGGTCCTAGCAGATTGGTGATTTTTTATGTGGAAAACACGGCAGAATCATCGAAGGAAAATCGATTAGAATTGATTAAAAAAAGTATTAAAAATCAACTAAATCCACTTTTTAAAGTGGCTGATTTGGTAAAAATTACTAGCTTGCCCCGAACCGCCTCAAACAAGGTAATGCGTAGATCTTTACGCGATTCATATCAACAATAAATAGTTACATTTTATTGTATTTACATCAATATTTAAGAGTGAAAACTAATTAAAAATAGACACATGAAAATTATCTCATATAATGTAAATGGCATAAGAGCCGCCATAAAAAAAGGTTTTTTTGATTGGATAAAAGCCGCCGATCCAGATGTGCTTTGTATTCAAGAAACAAAAGCACAGAAAGAACAATTGGATTTGAGTTTGTTTGAAGAAGCGGGTTATAAATACAACTATTGGTTTTCAGCACAAAAAAAAGGGTATAGTAGTGTGGCAATTTTGTGTAAAACAGAACCAAAGCACATTGAATACGGAACGGGCATAGAAACCATGGATTTTGAAGGGCGTAATTTACGTGTAGATTTTGAGACTGTTTCTGTGATGAGTTTGTATTTGCCTTCAGGTACAAATAGTGCTAGATTGGATTTTAAACTCAACTATATGGACGAGTTTTTGGACTATGTAAATGCGCTAAAAAAAACCATTCCGAATCTTGTGATTTGTGGTGATTATAATATTTGTCATACAGAAATAGACATTCACAATCCAAAACAGAACAAAAATACTTCTGGGTTTTTACCTGTAGAGCGTGATTGGTTGGGAAAATTTATAGACAGTGGTTTTGTAGATACTTTCCGTCATTTTAACAAAGACCCGCACCATTATAGTTGGTGGAGTTACCGTGCCAACGCTAGGAATAATAACAAAGGATGGCGTATAGATTATTGTATGGCGACAGAAAATTTAAGTAATCGCTTACAACGTGCCTTTATTTTACCCGAAGCAAAACATTCGGATCACTGCCCTATCGGCGTTGAGATTAGTGAATAATAATGATTAAAAAACGATTTAAACTTATGTATAGGAAATTTACATTCGCTTTTTTATTTGGAACGATGATGGCTGTTGCACAAACCCCAAAAACCGTGCTGGATACTATTGCTCCAACAATAATTTTTCAAGATAATACCCAACTGCAATYKGCWGATTCYTTATTRTTGGCRKCTATARAAGCCAAACCRTTTRAYAAAGARCATGTRGAAGCTACTTTAATWGATAGYTTGTGGYTGCAAGAAATGTACTACTCTAAATTGTACGATACGGTACAGTTTATCTTGAAGCCAAATGAGATAAGAGTGACCGAATTAAAGGATTTACCTACCGAATTACTCAAGGAACGTCTGGCACATTTAGACAGTCAAACACCGTTTAACGTAGCTCATAATCCGAGTTTGGAAAACATTATAAAATCGTATTTAAAACGACGTAAAAGCTCTTATTCTATTCTGTTGGAACGTGCGCGCTATTATTTTCCAATGTTTGAAGAAAAGTTGGATCAATATGACATTCCTTTAGAAATGAAATATTTGGCAATTGTAGAATCGGCGTTAAAACCTAGAGCAAAATCTCGTGTAGCAGCTACGGGCTTGTGGCAGTTTATGTACACTACAGGAAAACAATTTGATTTGCAGGTAAGTTCTTATGTAGACGAGCGATCAGACCCATTAAAAGCTACGGAAGCAGCTTGTAAATATTTGGGAAGCTTGTACAAAACATTTGGGGATTGGGACCTGGCATTGGCAGCGTATAATTCGGGGCCAGGGAATGTTTCAAAAGCCATACGAAGAGCTGGAGGAAGTAGAAATTATTGGAATATTAGACATTTTTTACCGAGAGAAACAGCAGGATATGTACCTGCTTTTTACGCCACTTTGTACATTATGGAATATGCTGATGAACATGACATTGTAGCGAGGAAAAACACGCCTGTTTATTTTGAATCGGACACGGTGCATGTGAAGCATCAAATCACTTTTGAACAAATTTTTGAAACCGTAGGAGTGGATATAGAAACCTTGCAGTTTTTGAACCCTCAATATAAATTGGACATTATTCCTTTTGTAAAAGGACGTAATTATGCCTTGACACTGCCTAGAAAAGCCCTAGGAAAATTTGTCAGTAACGAAGCTGAAATTTACGCCTATGTTGCTAAAGAAGARGCGAAAAGAGAAAAACCGTTGCCGAAGTATTTTGAAATAAATTCAAGGATCAGATACCGTGTAAGAAGTGGTGACTATTTAGGGAAGATTTCGGATAAATTTGGCGTAAGTGTTTCCAAAATAAAACGTTGGAATGGACTGAAAAGCAATCGCTTAAAAGTGGGGCAACGTTTGACTATTTACCCTCGAAAATTAACCAGTTCATCTGCCAGTAAAACTAAAAAAAAGCAGCCAGAAAAAAAGATTCAAAAATCACTTCCAACAGGGCCGTATCAAGTATATAAAGTACTGTCTGGAGACAGCCTTTGGTTGATCGCACAAAAATATGACGGTGTTTCTACCCAGAATATCAAAGAATGGAACAATATTTGGAGTGTAAAAAAATTGAAACCTGGACTGCAATTAAAAATTTACAGTAATAAATAAATCATTTGAGTAGTCCCATGACTTAAAAAGAATTAAAAGATGAAAAAAATAGTCGTATTATTCGTAGCAACTCTACTAGCAGTAGGGTGTCAAAATAAAAATCCTCAACGTACCTACAAAAGTTCAAATGGACGCGTAAACAATGTAATGGTGATTGTAAAAAATAGTGAATGGCAAGGTGCTATTGGCGATGCTTTACGTAAAATAATTGCTGCTCCTGTTGTTGGATTGCCACAACCAGAGGCCCAATTTGATATTACACAAGCTCCACCAGAAAGTTATGGAACTATGTTCAAAGCAACACGTAGTTTGTTGATTATTGGGATTGCGAATCAAAATTCGTACAGTGCCAAATCAAATGTATATGCAAAACCTCAGAAAATTGTAACGATTACGGGGACATCAGAAGCCCAAATAATTTTGCAAATAGAAAAATATAAAAATGAAATTCTCACTGCTTTTAGAGACAATGACCTAATCACTGCACAAAAAAATAATGCCAAAGATTTATTGGATGCCAAGACTATTACTACGTTTAATAAATTAGGTTTTTCAATGAGCATTCCTCGTAAATACCGAAAGGTAGAAGAAAATGAGGAGTTTTTCTGGTATAGACATCACCTAAACAATGGAAATAGTATGGAAATATTGGCCTATACCATGCCAATAAACCCGAGCTTGGATATGAGCGACCAAATTGTAAACAATAGAAATACAATGGGAAAAAAGTACATTCCGGGAGCTAAAGAAGGTTCGTATATGATCACCGAAGAAGCCTATACCCCACATGTATTTGATATAACTTTGACAGGGAGAAAAGCCTACGAAACACGTGGTAAATGGGAAGTAAAAGACGCTTATATGGCAGGACCGTTTTTAAACTATACGGTAGTGGACAAGGCGAACAATAGATTAGTGATTGTAGAAGGATTTACCTATGCACCTTCCATTAACAAACGTGATTTTATGTTTGAATTAGAAGCGATTTTAAAGACCTTGAAGATTCATAGTTAGAAAAAAAAGACACAATACTTGTTTGAGACAAGAAACAGGACCTGTTCTTGAAAACTGAAAACGAATTTACWGGGRCATCTTGAAATAATGTCGTCAAATCGAGTGGTTATTGGGTGAATTCAGAATAGAATTTTTTTCAAAAATTATATCGAGATTCCTTCTTTTTATAATTCCGTCAATGGCAGTGATTTTTAGTCGATTTTTTTCGAAAATCAGCTAAGAATTGTATCGATAACAGCATGTTTAATCGATCACTTTTAAATAGTGTAATAAGATCCATAGTGGAAGTTTTCAGTATATAAAACAACATTTCCATAAAAATAAACCAAGTGTGCCTTAAAAAGCACACTTTTTTTATGTGAACACTCGGGCATCCTAGCATTTATTAGTACTTTTGTAGTCTAATTAATGTCAACATGAGCGAAGAAACAAAAGCGCTGAATTTTATTGAGCAAATTATTGAAGATGATTTGGCAAACGGACTGTCAAAAGACAGCCTACGTTTCCGATTTCCACCGGAGCCAAATGGGTATTTACACATTGGGCACGCGGCTTCTATTTGTTTGAATTTCGGTTTAGGGGAGCGATATAATGCACCTGTAAATTTACGTTTTGATGATACCAACCCTGCCAAAGAAGAACAGGAATATGTAGATGCCATCAAAAAAGATATCGAATGGTTAGGATTTAAATGGGACAAGGAATTGTATTCCTCGAACTATTTTGATCAATTGTACCAATGGGCATTAGCGTTTATCCAGCAAGGAAAAGCTTATGTAGACAATCAATCTTCTGCTGAAATGGCGGCTCAAAAAGGAACACCAACAGAGCCAGGAACAGACGGACCTAACAGAAACCGTTCTGTAGAAGAAAATTTAGCCTTGTTTGCACAGATGAAAAATGGTGAACTTGAAGAAGGTTCTCATGTATTGCGTGCAAAAATAGATATGACACATAATAACATGCACATGCGTGACCCTATTATGTACCGTATTTTGAAAAAAGAGCATCATAGAACTGGAGATACTTGGTGTATTTACCCAATGTACGACTGGACACATGGACAATCGGATTACTTAGAGCAAGTATCACATTCTATCTGTACCTTAGAATTTAAGAGCCATAGAGATTTATACGATTCGTATTTGGATCAAGTGTATTCGCAAAAAGATTTACGCCCAAAACAGCGTGAGTTTGCACGTCGTAACTTGAGTTATACGGTAATGAGTAAGCGTAAATTATTGCAATTGGTAGAAGAAGGTGTAGTAAACGGATGGGACGACCCGCGAATGCCTACCATTTCTGGATTGCGTAGACGTGGTTATACCGCAAATTCTATTCGTACATTCAGCGAAACAGCAGGAATTTCGAAACGTGAAAACGTAACCGATGTGGCTTTATTGGAATTCTGTATCAAGGACGATTTAAATAAAACAGCACCTCGTGTAATGGGTGTGCTAGACCCTGTAAAAGTGGTGATCACCAACTATCCGGAAGGAGAAGAAGAGTGGTTAACAGCAGAAAACAACCCAGAAGACGAAGCGGCAGGATCAAGACAAGTGCCTTTTTCTAGAGAAATCTATATAGAAAAAGAAGATTTTAGAGAAGCAGCAAATAAAAAATTCTTCCGATTGAAATTAGGGAAAGAAGTTCGTTTGAAAAACGCCTACATCATCAAAGCAGAAAGCTGTACTAAAGATGAAAACGGAGAGGTGATAGAAATACAATGTACCTACGATGCAGATAGCCGAAGCGGAAGCGGAAGCGAGGCTAGCAAGCGTAAAGTAAAAGGAACCTTGCATTGGGTATCTGTACAACATGCAGTACCTGCAGAAGTACGCATTTACGACCGTTTGTTTAACGATGAAGCACCAGATGGACATAAGGATGTAGATTTTAAAGATTTTTTAAATCCAGACTCTTTACAGATCATCAACGCTTTTGTAGAGCCTAGTTTAAAAGAAGCCAAAGACTTGGATCGATTCCAATTCCAACGTTTGGGGTATTTTTGTATTGACAAAGATAGCACAGCAGACAAATTGGTATTTAATCGTACGGTGGCTTTGCGTGATTCTTGGGCGAAGAAAGAAGAGAGAAAATAGAGAAGAGAAAATAGAGAAGAGAATGTTCTTCCCTATAATAATATAGTTATTAAGAAACATCAAAGCCTTTTGTGGGTTTTGGTGTTTTTTTTATGTGATAGATTATACGATTGGGTTTCGATACAATTTTCAAAGAAATGCTTTTTAGCATTTCTTGAAAACCGCTCGAKGGGATGACTATTGTGGTTTGACAAKAGAATTTATCCTTGTAAATTCACGGCAAATMGAGTGGTTMATTGATGTTAGAAATCCATCAGCGCCGCTTATAATATTACTTATCAATATAAAAAGATAAAGCCAATTTATCMTACTAAYAATACGATATATGCATGYTTTTTCCTAAATTAGCCCAAYGCTAARGTCTTTAAAAACAAGTAAAAAGAAAATAYTGCATAAAAACACCCAACTAACTATTCTACTGCTGCTATGTATGAATAGTKATTATRCACAAACACTAGACACCTTGGAGTTGTAAATACAAAACCCCTATTCTTGTAGGGAATTAATGAATTGCTTAAAATTAGAATAACTATGAAAAATAAACATGCAGGCTGGCAACGAGTACTACTATTAATACTTCCTTACTTTATAGTAATAGGATTTTTTCAGTTTTTTGGGATGTTAGCGGTAGGTGTTTCACTAAACGATTTTAGTGAAGATTTAGCACTTTCAGATTATCAAAAAATGATAGTTTCGTTTTCCTCTTTGATAGGTACACTGTTGGTCTTATGGGCATTTATGAAGCTTTTTGATAAGGAAAAATTCATCAATGTAGGGCTTCATTTAAAAGGTAGATTAGTAGAAGGATTAGTAGGAGTTCTGGCTGGTGCTTTGATTATGGGTTTAGGATTTATGGTCTTAGTCGGTATGGAGGAAATTAAATTCACAGCGTTTAACTTCAACGGATCACAGCTTCTTATTTCTGTGCTTACTTTTGCATTTGTAGCTATAATGGAAGAACTTCTATGTCGTGGTTATATTCTTAAAAACCTGATGGGTTCCTTTAATAAATACGTGGCATTAATCGTGTCTTCCGTGTTATTTGCATTGATACATGGTGCCAACCCTAATATAGACGCTTTTGCATTGTTTAATTTGTTTTTAGCAGGGATTTTCTTGGGAATATCCTATATGCATACCAAGAATTTATGGTTCCCAATTGCCTTGCATTTTAGTTGGAACCTGTTTCAAACCATGGTAGGATTTAATGTGAGTGGACAAGATGCGTATTCTGTGGTTGAGTTTTCCATGACAGAGAAAAACATCCTTAACGGGGGCGATTTTGGTTTTGAAGGCAGTGTGTTTGCTGTGGCTGTTATGATTATTTCTATAGGAGTGATTGAACTTTATTATCGTAAAAACAAAAAGAAACTAGCTGTTGATAAAGTAAATACGGAGAGTTAGTTCACCAAATAAATAAATTCATGTGAGAACGAGAGTAACGAGTGCTTACATGGGTTCTCAAATTTCGAAATATTTTTAGTCAATTACAAAATTTTAAACACATGAAACGAACATGAATTTTTTTAATCAAAAAATACACGCAAGTGTATGATTAAAATAAATTCATGTGAGAACGAGAGTAACGAGTGTTTACATGGGTTCTCAAATTTTGAAATATTTTTAGTCAATTACAAAATTTTAAACACATGAAAAAATTTATTATGCTTGTTATGAATGTCACAACATCACTATCTCAAATACTTGCTCGAAAGTGCAAACCAAAAGTAGCTGTGGGGCATAAGTTAACAGCACAGAAAATGGAGAGTTGGGGAGTAACTTTTCCCATTACTATTAACGAAGCTACCATGAATTCAAAGAATATTACAAATGAAAACAACATATAAAGCTGTCTTAACGCTCTTGATAGCGTTAGTGGTGCAATTTACTTTTGCACAGGAAAAACAAATTTATGGAACCGTGTCCGATCAAACAGGTCCATTACCAGGAGTAAGTGTAATTATTAAAGGTACAAGTACTGGAGTTGAAACTGATTTCGACGGAATTTATTCAATCAATGCAAAATGGGGTGATGTTCTAACTTTTAGCTATGTTGGAATGAATGATGTAACCAAAACTGTTGGAGCATCAAATAAGCTCAATGTAAAAATGACAAGTTCAAATTTACTAGATGAGGTTGTGGTTATTGCTTTTGGAACAACAACAAAAGAAGCATTTACAGGATCCGCAGAAGTTATTGGATCAAAAGACTTAGAATTACGTGCTTTAACATCTCCAATTGGAGCGATTGAAGGTGCAACTACGGGTATCCAAGTACTATCCGCATCTGGACAACCTGGATCATCTCCAAGTATTGTAATTCGTGGAGTAGGAACACTTAATGGATCTTCAGACCCACTTTTTATTGTTGATGGGATACAATTTGAAGGAGCACTTACAAGTTTAAATCAAGATGACATTGCTTCTATGACCATTCTTAAAGATGCAGCTTCAACTGCTCTTTATGGATCTCGAGCAGCAAATGGAGTGGTGTTGATTACTACAAAATCTGGAAAAAAAGGAGCTGGTCTTACAGTTAACTTTAGCACCAATTATGGAGTAGTAACTAAAGGTATTGYAGAATACGATGCCGTATCACCGGGACAGTATTACGAATTGATGTGGGAATCTTACAAAAACTCATTAGATACTGCAAATCCAGCAGCAGACGCTTCTGCCTCTATATTTAACAGATTAGGATACAATCCATTTAATGTCCCTAACGATCAAATTGTAGGGATTGATGGTACATTAAATCCAAACGCTAAAGTTATTGCAAATGGTTTAAACTGGTATGACGCTTTAGAGCAAACAGGAAGCAGAAAAAACCACTCTTTAAGTGTTGCGAGTGGAGGTGAAAAACATGATGTATATTTTTCTACCTCTTACTTAGATGAAAAAGGATACGTTATAACAAGTAAATACGATCGATTAACGACTCGTTTAAACGCAAATTTTAAGCCTACTAAATGGTTGAAAATTGGTGGTAATATGAATTTATCATTTACCAACCAAGCAGGACCAATGTTTAGAGGATCTTCTATTGCCAATCCATTTGGCTTTGCTAAAGGAATGGNATCTATCTAGCCTGTATATGTAGTTGACCCAACTTCAGGAGAATATATCCTAGATATTAACGGACAAAAACAATACGATTTAGGTGAAGGATACCAACAATATGGTATTCAATCAAGACCTGTTCATGTTGGAAGACATGCCATTGCAGAAGCTAAATTAAACAGTGACATTACTGAAATCAACAATTTAGGTTTTAGAAATTATGCTGAATTCACCATAACTGAAGGACTTACTGCTAAGATTATCTATGGATTAGATGTACAAGACTACATCAACAAAAGTTATGAAAACAATATTGTAGGTGATGGTGCTCCAACTGGAAGATATAGCGAAAACCGTTACAGAAGAACCGTTGAAAACTTCAATCAGGTAATTAACTACAACACAAACATAGAAGATCACAATATTGAAGTAACTCTAGGTCACGAAAGTTTCGACCGTCACTACGCTCTAATTTCTGGTATGAAAAACACCCAAACCGCTGTTGGTATATACGAATTCGATAATTTCTCCCAAGTATCAAACTTAAGTGGATATAGTACTGATAAGAAAATAGAAGGATATTTTACTAGAGTAAATTATAACTATGATAACCGATATTACTTGAGCGCATCTATGCGTAGAGATGGGTCTTCTGTATTTGACAAAGATGTACGTTGGGGTAACTTCTATTCTATTGGTGGATCTTGGAGAATTGATCAAGAAAACTTTATGCAAGAGGTTAATTGGATCAACAGRTTAAAATTRAGAGCTTCATTTGGTCAAGTAGGAAACGATGATTTAAATGATTACTACTTATCTCAAGCAAGATATTCTTTGTATCCTAATGCAGGAGAACCTGGAATCTATTGGTCTAATTTAGGAAACAATGCATTAACCTGGGAAACTGTTGAAAGTTGGGATGTTGCTTTAGACTTCGGATTCTTAGATAATAAAATTGATGGTTCGTTCGAATATTATCGTAAAACATCTTCAGACCTATTATACAAGGTTCCTTTAGCTTTATCGAACGGATTTAGTAAAGGAGTTGATAACATTGCTACCATGTACAACGAAGGATTTGAGTTAGGTATTACAGGACATATTGTTGACAAAAATAATTTCAGTTGGGATCTAACCATAATGGCTTCTACTATTAAAAACGAAATTACAGAAATTCCAGAACCATTTGTTGATGGATCAAAGAGATGGGATGTAGGTCGCTCTAGATTTGATTATTACATCTACGAATACGCAGGTGTAGATAGCAGCAATGGTGATGCTTTATACACAGTTTGGGAAGATGCAGAAAATGGAGATCGCGTTAGAAAACTTAATGAAGATGGTACCGTAGCCACAACACATAGCTACCAAGATGCTGGAAAAGGATAYRTTGACGAAACTCCWCTYCCWGATGTAKTWGGATCTGTWACAAACMRYTTYARATACAARAAYWTARGMTTRGRMTTYACTGTWCTTTAYTCTTTTGGAGGTAAATTCYTAGAYTACGGKTATGCAGCAATGATGCATGAAGGTGAATTTGGWGARTCKTTACATCCWGACAYGTTAAAYGCWTGGAGAAAACCAGGAGACATTACAGATGTTCCTAGGTTGGAGAATGGAGCTGCTGGTCAACTAGTAAGCCAATCTACACGTTTCTTAACGGATGCTTCTTATGTAGCCATAAAAAACGTTAGTTTATCTTATAGTTTTGATCCACAAATTACTGAAAAACTTGGTTTAAATAACTTACGATTATTTGTATCTGGTGAAAACTTAGCCTTATTTACAAAAAGAACTGGTCTGAACCCTCAATATAATATCGCAGGAACTCCAGCAGGAAACGATTACAATCCATCACGTGTAATCTCTCTAGGAGTTAAAGTTTCATTCTAGACCAAATACTAATAATTAATACTAATAATTATGATACGAAAAATATATCTACTGTTCATAGCAGTAACACTTATAACAATAACCAGTTGTAAAGATGAGTTTCTTGACACAACACCAACAGATGCTATTTCTGCAGAAGACGCATTGTCATCACCAGAAAACATGATGCTTGTACTAAATGGACTGCACAGACAAATGTATGCACAATCTCCTTTAGATGGAGCTAGCCTTAGTAGATCAGGACAAAGTCACTTTTTGCCATCGTTTGATGCTATGGGAGGAAGTATTATACATTCTTCACCTGGAAACGGTTGGATGAGATCAGATTTACGTTGGCTAACACATAMCGATGCAAACTATACGACTCCAAAAAATTTATGGTTTCAACGTTACCACTTCATAGCAAGTGCTAACTCAATTATCAATAAAGTTGAAGAGGATAACCTAACAATTGATGCTGCGATGAATAACATCTTAGGTCAATCTCATGCATACAGAGCTTGGGCATACCACCAGTTAGTGATGACTTTTGCAAAAGGATATTTAATAGGTACTCCATCAACTGATCCTGGAGTTCCTTTAGTATTTGCTACAAAAGCACCTTATAACAGTGCTGGAAGATCGTCTGTTGAAGATGTTTATACGCAACTAGAAAAAGATATCGATCTTGCGATTAGCTACTTTGAAGGAGCAACTTCTGCTAAAAACAAATCTCATTTATCGATAAATACAGCTTACGGTATTAAAGCTCGTATTGCTTTATCTAAAGGAGATTGGGCTACTGCTGCATCTGCTGCTGAAATGGCACGTGATGGTTATCCATTATTAAACGAAAGTGGATGGAAATCTGGTTTTAATACGTACGATTTATCAGAGATAATCTGGGGAGGTCACGTAATTGACTCTGAAACCAACTACTACTCTTCGTATTTCTATTATTTATGTTCAACATTTAATGGAAGTCAAAACAGAAGTAATCCAAAATTAATCAATAAGGAAGTGTACAATAACATTCCTGCTACTGATTACAGAATTGACGGATGGTTACCATTGGCTCCAAATACAAACCCTTCTGCCTCAAACGGACAAGGTGGTAGTTCTGATTCAGATCCTAATTATAGTAATGAAGATGATTTTTGGGCTGCTTGGGAAAACATTATTGTAAAATATGGAATGACAAATGGACACAATACTCACCCATATATGTCGGTTAAATTTTTACAAAAAAATCCTGGAACAATAGATCCAGATGATGTAATCTTTATGAGATCTTCTGAAATGGTATTGATAGAAGCTGAAGCAAAAGCTATGTTAAACGACATTACTGGAGCTCAAAATGCATTGGCTATTTTAGGAGAAGAACGTGACGCTGCATTTGACAAAACAGCATTTACAGATCAAGATGGGTTAATGGCTCAAATCAAATTTCAACGTGCTGTTGAACTTTGGGGAGAAGGATTCAGTTTCCATGATAAAATTCGTTGGAATGATGCTATTGACCATAGAAATTCAGGAGCCTCTGAAGTATTGTATAAAGATGGTTTTTTACAAGCTAAGCCTTCTGAAAACCCACGTTGGTTATGGAAAATCCCACAAGCTGAGATTGATGCAAATCCTAACTTAACAGAAGACAATCAAAACAAATATTAATGAATTTTATTTTTATTTAAAACGTACCCACCTCTACACCGAGGTAGGTTTTTATATAGCTAAGATCTATATAAAAAACAGCTATGCATTACTGTAACTGGGGGTAGGGGCTAGTAAATAATCTCGTGGTAGCACTGCGTTTTTCAAAGGTCAGCAGGGGGGTGAATTTTCTTGTGTCTTATTAGCTTGTTGGGAACGCGATACAACTTTTATCATGAGCGATAGCGAGTAAATCGCGCACCAGCGGTGAGAAATTCATATTGAAATTTAGAAAAACCTTAGAAAGGTACTTTATAACAAATTGATCACTATCAGTAAACACTTCATTTATAAAATTCTCTACAAATTTCATTTTTTTAGTTTTCATATACCTTTTCATTTGAAAACAAGGAACAACATCTTCTTTGATTAAGGTTCTTGATCTACCACTAACGTGATAGCGCGGATTTCACCTTGATAATCGTTAGATTAAGAAGATTCAAGTGTTTAAAATTCTTCCTGAGTTTTAGTGTTGATTCAAAATTCACAATGCTACAATTCAATTTTTAAAAGAAAAATTGTAAATTTCGATATGTAAATAACCAAAAACGAAGTGTTTTAAAATCTTTTACAAATGATACACAAACGATGTGTATCATTCATTAGAAAATAAAATAATAAAAGCATTAAAAATGAAAGCTTCAATACGTAAAAAATATGGTTCGTCACGTCAAATAAAAATTGAAGATATCGAAAAACCAATTCCGAAAGACAATGAGGTGTTAATTAAGGTATATGCTACTACGGTTAATAGGACAGATTGTGCAAACCTTACGGCCAAACCATTTATTATGAGATTTGTTTTAGGCCTGTTTAAACCAAGAAAAATAATAATAGGAACAGATTTTTCAGGTGAAGTAATAGCATTAGGAAAAGCAGTGAAGTTGTTTAAGCTTGGTGATAAAGTAGTTGGTTTTAAGGATACCGGTTCAGAATCACATGCGGAGTTTATAACCAAAGAAACCAGTAATTTATATCTTATTCCAGAAAATATAAATTATAAAGATGCTGCTGCAAGTATGGAAGGGGCTCATTATGCCTATACTTTTATTCATAAAGTGAACATTCAATCTGGACAAAAGATTCTAATTAATGGAGCAACCGGAGGAATTGGCTCTGCTCTTATACAATTTGTTAGGCAATACGATGTCCAAATTACAGCAACATGTAATACAAAAAACGTCGAACTAATGGAATCTTTAGGTGCTGATAAAATCTATGACTACACCAAGGAGGATTTTACAGACGATAAAGACAAATATGACTTTATATTTGATGCTGTAGGTAAAAGTACTTTTGGAAAATGTAAACCATTATTAAAAGAAAAAGGCATTTATATATCTTCAGAAYTGGGACCTTACTCCCAAAATCTATTTTATGCAATCACCACTTCAATTTCAAAAAATAAGAAAGTAATTTTTCCAGTTCCATATMGTACGGAAAAAACCATCCCCTATATTATGGAGCTTTTGAAGAAGGAAAAATTTAAACCAGTAATAGACCGAGAATATATGTTGGACGAGATTGCTTTGGCTTATGAATATGTATTAAGAGGAGAAAAAACAGGAAATGTAATAATTAATATCTAAAAAATAACATAATAAGCACAGCGCAATTAATGGTTGTGATTTATTGTTGTGCTAGTTACAACAGGGTCATAGATAGATTATTAGGTGTAAAAAAAGACTACAGATTTTGAATTTAAAATATAAACTTATTGCTTCGTTTTTTAAACAAAAAACGAAGAACGAATGTCATAATATATTATTGACTAACAACACTTATTACAAAAATCTCTCTGAAACGAATAGAAATACATTTAGAATTCGGACGCTTATTTTTTTGAGGAGCACCAATTTTAATTCAGAACCTGGATTTTTATTAAGCAACAAAATGAAAATTCTTATATCAAGTGCTTTCGTACAGATTACATTTGGATTAAATGTTTTCACCCTTCATAAATTTAATGAGATATTTGTGACACCAAGGGCTTATTCATATAAAAATATAAAGGCAATTTTTGATGGAGATGTCAATTTGTACACAAGAAAAATAAATATGTCTTGGCCAGCTATCGAAAAGGGATTTGAAATAGCGGATGATGCTATTAAYTTATCTATTCATGAATTTGGACACTGTATAATTTTTGAAAATTCAGCGAGATCATATCTGTCTAAAATCTTTAAACAAAGAGATTTTGAAATTTGGAAAAAACTTGCACTGGTCAAACTTGAAAAGATTAAGTCTAATAAGCATAAAGTTTTAAGAGATTATGCAGGGACTAACCTCATAGAACTATTTTCAGTTTCACTTGAAGCATTCTTTGAACAACCAACGTATTTTGAAAATAATGAACCTAGACTGTATTTAAGTATGACTAAATTATTAAAACAAGATCCTAGGAACAAATCAAACCCTATTTTAAAATAGATTAAAAWAGATTAAAAWARAWAWRAWMGATKCCTAGCACGTACATAGTTTAGGTATACGTTTAACTAAATTCAAACCAACGTTTATTCAATAACCTATAATCCAGTTTCACAAATCAGATCCATACGATTAGGAGTAATGTAACAAAATATCCGCCCATTCGTTATTCTTTAAACCTAACAAAAAGAGTTATTTATGTTTAAAAAAACAACTGAACAAAAGGAAGCATGGAAAACAATTTTTATTTTCTTGGCAATTGTCACTATTATGAGTGCTGTATTTTATTATGCAATAGTTAATTTATACCCTTCAAGTATTTATATAGGTGGACTAATGTGGTGTCCGGCAGTCGCAGTAATAATTACATTGAAGTTAAAGGGACGGTCTGTTTCTTCTTTAAATTGGAACTGGGGAAATTGGAAATATACTCGATTGTCTTATTTTATTCCTGTCTTATATACCTTAATTACCTATATATTAATCTGGATTTTTGGATTAGGAGCTTTGCCTAATCAAGAGATGGTTTTAGATTGGGCCAAAGAACTCGGATTGGTTGGAATAGGAACATTAAATCCAACAATAGCTGTAATTGTGGCTGTTGTTTTGTTAGGAACAGTGGGCGTTATAAGAGCAATGGCAACTACTTTAGGAGAAGAAATTGGATGGAGAGGTTTTTTTATCTATGAATTAAGAAAGGTATTATCTTTTACTGGAGTTTCCCTCTTTAGTGGAATTATTTGGGCATCTTGGCATTGGCCATTAATAGTTTATTATGGAGGAAATATCACATTGGAATTGACAACATTTTTTATTGTTATTATTTCGATGTCATTTATAATGACCTATTACACGTTTAAATCTAAAAGTTTATGGCCGGCAGTACTATTTCATGCAGTAAGTAATGTGTATATTCAGAAAATATTTCCTCCGTTGACAATAAAAATTGAAGGGACTGAACATTGGCTCGGTGAATACGGGATTATGTTTGCTATTGTAACTTTCTGCTTTGGAATGTATTTTTGGAGAAAAGCGGTTAAAGAAAAATTGTAAATCAGAAAGGTCAAATGCTTTCTAATATTTAATTTTTATTGGCTATATTAAGTGCTTAATACTCCCAACAAACAATATACAAACACGTTATGTGTAATTAGATACAACCAAAAGAGAAACATCACAACTAATAATAAAAATAGCATTTAATGAGAAATTCAATATTAATAGCACTACTGTTTTTGACCTCTATTACTTCTTGTACCAGTGATAATGAATTAAGTCAAGAAGAGGAGGCTCAAAATTTAAGAGAATTGTTTTCGGAAATTGAAAATTTGGCACTAAGTGTAGATTGTGAAAATGCTGCTGAGTGGTCGTTTACAGGTTATGGAATTAAAGCTTGTGGTGGTCCTATTGGGTTTATAGCATATTCAGTAAATATAGATGTCGATCTTTTTCTTGAACTAATAGAAGAACATAGAGAAAAACAACGGGCGTTTAATAAGAAATGGGGGATAAGTAGTGACTGCTCCGTGCCTACCCAACCAGCAGGAGTGATTTGTCAAAATGGAAGTCCTGTTTTGGATTATTAAGAATAACACAACAANCNCACACACACACATACACATTATATGAGTGATGAATAATGAGCCAAACAAACTTTTAGCAATAAAGTTGATCCATACGATCATCTGGGCTTTTTTTGTCTTTGTAATAGGCTATATTTTATATTCGGGAATTACTAATAGTGTTACTAATTTCACCTGGATCGGAATTGGATTGGTCATAGGAGAAGGATTCGTTTTATTAGCCTTTAAAATGTTTTGCCCTCTGACTTTAATTGCTCGCAAATACACAGATTCTCAAAAGGATAATTTTGATATTTTCCTTCCCAATTGGTTAGCAAAATACAATAAGCTTATTTTTACTTCCATTTTTATAGTAGGATTAATAATTGTTGCGGTGCGCGTTATTCAAAACTTGTAAATYTGAGAAAATACGAGGTACAATATTATAGCAGCAAAATTGTTGTAATTTGTTAAAGAGAATAATTCGTARCTTTTAAAATATTAAATGTACCAAATAAAAAATTGCGATGGCATAAACACAACTTTGGTTTATTAAACAGTAATACAACATATGACAAAAACCGTAACTGAAATACAAAATTTAGTGAATCAATTGGCTGAAAAAATAAATGCACCAACTTGTTTACTACCAACTTTTAGCACACCAATAGGAGATGCTACACCTACTATTGAAGTTGATAATTTAGGACTTTATAATTATGTAATTTCAGAAAGAGGGTACGAATATGAAAGAAAAAAGACCTCTGATTTAAACGATATATTGTACTGGATATTTGTGTCTGTGACTTTTTCTATGGCTAGTGATTACGAATTGAAAAATAGAATTGAGGAAAAAGATTGTAGACGAATCATGTTTTCAAAACAGGAAGAATTACTCGGGTTTTTAAATAAAAACTGGGAAACAAAGGAAAGAAAAGAACATCAATCTATACTGGTTAATAATCCGTTTGACGATTTATCCATTTTAAGAGCTACATATTGCGGAGAATTAAGAGCAAAAGGACTTTCTGAATCTGAAATTGATAAAAAAGCATTCGAAAAATATCCTGAACAATAAATACGTTACAACACCAAACACAAACAACTAGACACATAATCCCGTAATGTTCCAATGCATACAAGATTCCTAAGATACCTCTAATTATCAAGTGCTATTTTATGGGTAACTACCCMAAGACCCCTCGTAACTAATTAACAAAAAACTTCTTTTTACTGTTTTTCAATTACGTTTAGCATAAGATTCGTTGGTATTTATTAGTGATTGAGTTTCAATGTTTAAAATTAAGAAAATAATTAAAATGCTAGTATGCGTGTGTTCTTATCTTTTGTATATTTGATGGAAGCTGTAAGGAAAACCGTACAGTGTTTAGAAAAATAAAATAAAATAAAAAACACCTTGATATTGTAGACATTTGTAGTCATCATCAATATTTAGGTTGCTATTGTGGATATATTTGGTTTGTGGTAATTACACAGAACCGATCGTACATAAATCATTTTATCGAATTATTAGAATAAATAAATGAATTGTAAAAATTGTAATACAGAAGCAACTCATAATTATTGTCCAAACTGTGGACAAGCTATGAGTTTAAGAAGGATTGACGGACGTTATATAGCTCACGAAATTGGACACGTTTTGAATTTTGAAAAAGGTATTCTCTATACCATAAGAGGATTAATAACTACACCAGGGGAGAACGTAAGGCAATTCATTTCAGGAAATAGAGCGCGTCTTGTAAAACCAATCATTTTTATAATTCTAACTTCTCTGATTTATTCACTTGTGAATCACTTTTTTCATGTTGAGGATGGCTATGTGAATTATGAAGAAAGTACAAAATCAACAACAGGTACAATTTTTAAATGGGTTCAAGATCATTATGGTTATGCAAATATAATAATGGGAATATTTATTGCTATTTGGGCAAAATTATTTTTCAGAAAATACAGTTATAATTTTTTCGAAATTCTAATCTTACTTTGTTTTATAATGGGAATGGGGATGCTAATTTTTGCAGTTTTTGCAATTTTTCAATCGGTGACAAAAATTGACTCAATGCAAATTGCAGGTATTGCAGGTATTGTTTATTGTACTTGGGCAATTGGACAGTTTTTTGATAAAAAGAAGCCGATTAATTATTTGAAAGCATTTGCATCATATACGTTGGGAATGATAACTTCGGTGTTTTTTGCAATTGCAATTGGAACAATAATTGACATACTTATAAAACATTAAAAATATGGAAAACAAGAAATCACTAAACTTTTTTTTTGTAATTATTGCAATCATTTTAGGACGGACATTATTTAAGCAGTTTGACTTTGAAAATCTAAAATTTGAACACACAGGTATTGCTATTGTGTACATTGTCGTGTTTGTGTTAGCAATTTACTTTCTAATCAAGAACTATAAAAAACGTCCTAAAAAATAAAAATTGCACTATCGGGAAGCTGTAGATAAAACGGAATTTGGCACCTAATTCATAAGTTGTTTACATTGGAAAAGCTGGAATTCCAACAGGACGAGAAGCATTAAATTCAGAACTTGAACCAAAGAAAGTGAAAATTATAATGAAATAAATACTGCGAACAACAACTATACATTCATGCACTAGACAACACAAAGTACAAAAAAACCTTATTAACGATACCAACTAAAAATAATGTTATTATAGGATTCACTTACACKTAATCAAGTGATTATTGCATACGCGTAACCTTTCTACAAACATAAGAATTTGAGAAGAGAAAAATATTTCTTAACTTCAAACTGAAATTTTGAATGTAAATATTAACGGAGATACATGTGCTACAACACCAAAATATCAAGAGAAGCAGCGGAAATACAAATTTGGGCAGCTATTGGCTTTCCTTTAGCTAGCGAGTTTAAACCTGCGAATCAAATTAGTGGATTTTCATTTCCCAAGACGCCAGTCATAACAAATGAATTGGATGAAATTCAATTGTTACATTGGGGAGTATTTCCTTACAATAACAAGGAGCGCCCAAACCTTCTTAATGCAAGAGTTGAAACATTGGAAGAAAAGCGGAGTTTTAAGGATATTTGCAATAACAGATGTTTAATTATCGTTGACGGATTTTATGAATGGAAGCAATTAGGGAAGCAAAAAATAAAGCATGAGATAGGTTTTAAAAACCAATTATTTGCATTGGCGGGTATTTTCTCTACAAAAGAAAATTACAAGTCCTATGCAATTATTACAACAGAAGCAAAAGGAATTATGCGAACGATTCACAATACAAAATTGAGGATGCCTATTGCTTTTAATTCTAAAGAGAAAATGAATGATTGGCTTCATGGAAAAAATGAAGTTGGAGACTATGATTTTACATATGTTTCAGATTCATACCAGGAAGAATTGTTTTTGTAAAATGGATGCTACTATATTTAAAGTAGCACTTTTTTTAGTTTTTTTAAATTAAACCTTTGACAAATAACAACGTAAAAGTCAATCTTCAAAAATAGGGAAGGAGTGAATTCCAGAAAGGATCTTTTTTTATACCCTTATTACTGTATCTCACATTGGTTTTTCTACTACGCTGAAAGGTTTTCATAATAATTACGAACAAAATTTTTAGGGCTATTTTACATTTGCGAGACTTCAAATAAAAATATTTCTACTTTTTATTATATTGTACAKCTTGTCCTATTTCTTTATTTAAATCGGCTAAATTGAATCATTTCTCTGTAATACTTCAAAAATATACTAGCATAAAAGTTGTAAAGAAAATCGATAGATAATTTCTCTTGGATAAAAGTTTAGCAGCACTWTATRCTTTTTTTTAGGAGCTTCCATGAAGAATTTTCTTTTTTATATAGAGTGTTTTTTTCATTATTGAATGGAAATAGTACAATCAGCAAAATAAATTCATTGAATATATGCAGGTTTTTATGTTTTTACATGAAAATCAATGTATCTGTTGAAATTGTATGACATTTAACTACAGCATGTTATAGTGTTTTTTGTGAAATTTATTGTTATACATGAAATTTTAAAAAGGAGGATTGGTCTTAATTGTAACTTAGCAATGACCAAATGAATGAATAATTATAAACAATATAGAAAAAAAGAAAAGGAGAGGTAACAATTGAAAGAAGTCATTATTGTTGGATCACCATGAAACAGTAGATGTGAAAGCTTTACTACCCCATGGTTTATTAATGGCTTCTTCAATTGATTTATTCGTTTCAAAACAAAAAAATAAAATGTAGCCTCACTCATCGAGAAAAAAACTTGCTGTTATTAAAACGTATAAGTTTATTTCTAAAACATCAATTCCAAGAGACTCAATACTTCTAGTGCTACTTTTTTCAAACGCACTGCTCGAAGAAAAAAAAACAGAAAATAGTTAAAATGTATAGGTTGCTTTTTGAGGAATAATAGTGAAGCATTACGCTGGTTAACAAATGAACCTTTTTTATTGTATCGTTCTCTACCCCACACTAGGGGGATTTTAAAATGGATTTTTTGCTAATTTTTATACTATTAAGCCGTTGAAAGGCAACCTTTTTAATTTTTTTACTTGAAGGATTGTATCCTTTTTTTCTTAAGTAAAAAACAGTTTTTATTACAATTCTTCAAAGTAATTATAATATCAAAACAACTCTACAACTGTTCGAATAAGACAAATTACAAGATTTGGGATAATGAGGTACTTTAGTGCTGGATAGTAACTCTTTTTTTAACCTGAGTTTTAATGTATTTCCTGAAAATTAGGATATTTATTCATTAGTAGAATAAGAGTTACATTTTTAGTAGTAGAAGGAATAAGCTGGTACAAAAGAGGTGAAAAGGGGGAAAGAAGAGTTGATTTTTAAAAGGATAAAGTGTGATTAAATCTCAAAACTTTGTTTTTTAGAAGAGATAAAACTTTTTAAATAATCGTAATTAATTTTAGCAATTGGCATATTAAGTGGATGATGAAAAAGACGAATATGCGCTTTATTACTGGTGCCTATAACAGATTTCAGAAATGAAATATTGATAATATATGATTTATGACACCTAAATAAACTGTCATAATCGGATAATTGACTTTCAACAGTTGAAATCGTATTTCTTAAAGTATAAAATTTTATATTCTTTGTGTTTTTTTTGAAATAGCTTATTTTTATATAATGACCTTCACTTTTTGCATAAATAAACTGATGTACATTGAGTTTTAAACTTTCATTTCTGTTTTTTCCTGTAATAAAAAATTCGTTTTTGTTGATGAAATTGTTTTTAGAACCTAACTTTTTTATAGGCTGAATATAAATAGTACTGATTTTTTCTTGGCTAATTAAAAGATGGTAGGCACGAAGAATAATGAAAATGATACTTCCTGTTACGATAGTACAAAATAGAGAATAAAGAAATAGTTGATCAGGGAAATAGTTTTTTTCTTTTATATGATACATTTTAACAAATAGGTATTTAATGCAGAAAATGGAATAGGCATAAACCAATAACCAAGTAAATAAAAGACTGGTTAAAAACAAACCGATGTCTAAAAATTGTGTCCACTTTTTTTTGTTAAATGGAGTGAAAATACTAAAACTGATAGCAAAAGCAATGCATGAAATTATGCTATACCCAACAATTAAAATTAACCTTGGTTTTATAGGGAATAAACGTAAATAAAAGGGATTAAAAAACAGTAACAGTGTAAAAACTGCTATAAAAATTAAACTAAGTGTTTTAAAAGTATCTTGTGAAAGTTTACCTAGAATGGTTTCTTTATTCAAAAAGGTGTGCAATTTTTTCTTCATAGTCATTCAATTTTAGCAATTCATAATGCATCGTCGAATGTACTAAAATCAGTGTTAATTCAGCATTAAACTAGCATTAAATTAGCGTTAAATTTACTCCTTAGTTCATTGGTGAGCTCATAGTTTTTAGTACTAAAATCAGCAGGAAATGTTGGGGGTTTATATTTTATAGCTCCATGCTCTAGAATTAATTTTCTCTTTTTTGAAGAGAAGGAATATGCGAAAAAATAGGTCGTTTTTTATTACAAAATAATAAATTTTAATTGCTTGCAAGGCATTCTTTCTGCTAAGGTTAAATTGAAATTTGATGCTATTTGCTTTTTGTAGTGTAAAAAAATGTATTCTTTTTTTATTTAACAATGTTATGTTCTACTTGTCTATGAAAACAGGATGTTTTTTGTGAAAATATATTTTTTTCTAGTGAAAATATATTTATTATTAAAATGGTAAGTAATTTATAGATAGTYAGTTGTAGTGTTTTACATGAAATAAATGCTTCTTGGTGTAATTTTACAAATACTAATTGGTCTAAATTCTAACTTAGCAAAAACATTATGTTATTAGAATTAGTAAAATTTTCTTCGTGTAGTAAATTTTGTTGAGTAGCTTTTTTTAGATGAATTCTAAACTTTGGTTTATATTTTTTTTTCTATAAAATTAGTAAAAAGAATTTCGAATAACATTATGCAATTGGGCGGAGTCATCAAAGTTAATTCATCTCTTATAATATTGAAGGTTGGGGGACGTTCAATATTTTGAAAAAATAAGGGAAGTTTGTAATTTTATTAACTGTTTATTCTATATGATGACTTCTTCAATTGTTTTTTAATTGCTAACTCTGTTTAAAAAAAATGTAAAATTGGTTAATAAAAATTATAAAAAAATGAAATTGCAACACTTATTAAAAAGAGCGTTACTTGTGTTAATGTTAGTATTTACTGTTTCAATTGCTAGAGCTGATGCTGTTACAATAGTGCCACAAACAAACAATCTAGGTTCTAGTGAAATCACAGGTATCTCGATAGCCGATATTGTACCTGTAGAGTATACTATTGGCACAATAAATACAAGTGAAAATACCATTACTTGGTTAGGGTTGAGTATTGTTTGTGGAAGTAGCGCTGTTGTAACTTATTTAGCCCCAAATAATGATGATGAAAGCACTGTTACTACAGTGCCTATGGTTCCCWAATTGACTTTACAAAAAGAAGGAGCATTTACAGATGAAAATAGTGATGGACTTGCTCAAGTAGGTGCAATTACTTATATGATCACTCAGGTAGAAATAAGTGTAGGAGATGTGGACAATATGGCAACAGCTACAAGAAAATGCCCCAAAGGCAATAATGTAACGGATCAATCAGAAGACCCAACCCCAATGACACCGATTGATCCGAGTTGTAGCGATTGTACGACAGTAGTAATAGGACAAAACCCCGAATTGACTTTACAAAAAGAAGGAGCATTTACAGATGATCAATATGCGCAATCCTATTCAAACCAGCCGGGCATGGTGACGAATGCTCAACAAGTGGCATGGGCTAACGTGACACGAGCAGTAAAAAAGGAAGGTGGGAAAATTGTCCTACAACTGATCCACGCTGGTGCTTTATCGCAGCATGTCGACACGCCTCACGCCCCTTCGCCCATCAAACCTAAAGGTGAAATGCTACGGGGCTACGGCCATAAGCAAGGAGACTATGGCGTTCCAGCGGTCCTTAGCCTTGCAGCCATTTCTCTCATCAAGGCAGGTTTCGTACAGGCGGCTCAACGCGCCGAGCACGCAGGTTTTGATGGTGTCGAAATTCATTGCGCAAATGGGTATCTACTTGATCAATTTTTGACTCTGGAGACAAACACGCGCACGGACCAGTACGGCGGTACTCTAAGTGATCGC
>NVSY01000049.1 GCA_002401385.1 Flavobacteriaceae bacterium
ATCTTGTGGTTTGCTATATGACACAAGATACAATTTTTAGTCCATACTTTTTTTATGAAAAAAATGAGCAAGAATCTAAGTTTGCGATGGCACTTTGATTTTTGCTCAGTTATATAAGAGAGGCGCGTTCTTGACTTGCTTCGTTTGAAGCGCCTACTGGATTACTTTGTTTCTTTATTCTTCTATTTTCTTCAGTGGAGAATGATGTTCGTGTACCATTTTCCAGCCATTGTCTGTCTTTACAAATAATAAGGTAATTTGGTCATTAACAACTACAAGGTCTTCGCCAAATTTTAATTCAAAATCAGAATGAAAGGTTAAATTGGCAACCTCACCATAAACTGCAATTTGTAAATCTTTCGCCTCGAATTTTATTACTTCTGTCACCCCCCCAAAAACATTGCGTTCGTGCTCTTCATTGGCTTTACTACCATTTCTTGGTGCTCCATTTTTAAATTCGGTAAACTTTGGACTGTATGCGTGGAATGAAATTAGTTTATCTACATCACCATCTTTAATACTTTGAGCAATGGCACCAAAAGTTTCCATGACTTCTTTTTTTGCTTCTGGAAATTCATCATTTACTAAATCAATTTTTACTACTTCTACGGCAACTTTTACTTCTTCTTTTACTTTTTTCCCATTTTGATTACAGCCTACGATTAAAATCCCAAAAATCATCAGCATTGCAAATGTTACTTTTGTTTTCATAATTATATATTTAGTTTGGTTAGTTACGCATCAATAATTCACACAACTTCAGTTAAAATGCATGAATTCTTACATTTGTATTGATTGTGGGTGGGTATTACTTTTGATTGGGAAATTGCTAGAATGTTCAGTTATGAACAATGTAAATTAGAAAATATATTGATTCTAATATCAAGACAGGGCATCAACTTTTTGGTGGTTAAAACCTGTATTTATTTTTTTCGAGTTCTTGTAAATATACGTAAACTTTTGGAATAGGACAAAGTTTCGTTCTATTTGAAGGAGTTATGTGTCCCAGTTTGGAAGCTTTTATCGGACTTATTAATGGCGTGGAGGAAGTGTTTTTTACTTGGAAAATCGGATAGGTAACTTTCTTTATTTTTTATATTTGTTTTCTTTGTTGACGTGAGTAATATTGTAGCGCTAAGTCGGGAGACTTTGCGTAGCGGTTAGGTAACTTTCTTTATTTTTTATATTCGTTTTCTTTGTTAACGTGAGTAATATTGTAGCGCTAAGTCGGGAGACTTTGCGTAGCGGTTAGGTAACTTTCTTTATTTTTTATATTCATTTTCTTTGTTAACGTGAGTAATATTGTAACGCTAAGTCGGGAGACTTTGCGTAGCGGATAGGCAACTTTCTTTATTTTTTATATTCTTTTTCTTTGTTAATGTGAACAATATTGTAACGCTAAGTCTGGAGACTTTGCGTAGCGGAACTTTGCGTAGCGGTTTAGTTACAGGATGATTTAATTAAAATTAGCCACAAAAAAAAACGGAGCAAGATAAAATCCTGCTCCGTTTTTAGTAGTTATTAAATATTTTAAGAATGAATGGTATTCTCAACCTCTGCAGCTTCTAGCATTAAGAAGTGCAAATCGGTGTTTTTGATAAATGGTTTTAATAAATGACTTCCAGGACCTACCATGGCAAGTTCTACATAGTCGGCAGAATGGCTTTGACTGATCCATCCTACGGAGTTGTTCTTTCCTTGGATGTCAGATAACACTTTGAAAGGCAAGTGGCGCGGGTTGTAAATCCCCTCTTCAACAGTTAAATTCTTATAATAACCAAGGATGTGTTGTGCATCATTGTCAGACATATCAATAGTATTCGCAAAATTGACGCGTTCTTTAATTTGAGCAAGGGTAGACTGATCGCTAAATCCATTTAAAATCCACTCGTTGGAATGTTTATAATGCTGTACTTTATCAAAATTTTCGTTTACCTTTTTTCCATAGATAAGTCCTGGATTGGAATTTCCGTGGTCTGTGGTAATAATTACTAAGGTGTCTTCCTCTTTTTCTGCAAAATCCATGGCTACCTTAATGGCATCATCGTGGGCTGTTTGGTCGTATAAAAGCCCTGATATATCGTTTCCATGTGCTGCCCAATCCACTTTACCAGCTTCAATTTGCAATACAAATCCTTCCTCGTTATGTTTCATAGTGTCAATAGCGGTCTGGGTCATTTCTGCTAGGGTAGGGACCCTTTTTTCTAATTCTTTGTCATTATTCCTATCCACTGTATATGGTAGGCCACCATCATTAAAAACCCCTAATACAGGCTTGTTTCCAGTGGTTGCAAGCATTTGATCTCTCGAAGTCACTACTTGGTATCCTTTAAGAGCAAATTCGCTGTATAAGTCGCGTTTGTCTTTGCGTTTATCGGCAGAAAAATATTCGTTTCCACCACCCATAAGCACATCAAATTCCAAGTCTAGGTACTGAAGTGCAATTCCTGCTTGGTCACTTCGTTTTTTACTATTCACACAAAATCCAGCTGGTGTAGCATGCGTAATAGGTACGGTAGTTACACAACCCGCCATTTTACCAGCGTTTTTAAATTTTTGCCAAATTGGTAAGTGTTTTTTTCCGTTGGCGCTCATATTAATGGCTCCATTACTAATTCGGACTCCACCTCCCCAAGAGGAACTAGCGGCAGCAGAATCGGTGACTATAGAATTGGCAGATGCCATGTCCATCATAGCGTGAACAGCTTTGTTTTCCTTGTATAAATTCAGCCAGTTACTACCGTTTCCTGTTTTTCTATTCAGGTAAATATCGGCCATGTTTAAGGTTCCGATACTCATACCATCACTTACAATAACAATAATATTTTTGGCTTTTTTATTCTTTTTTGATTGGTCAAAATCTAAGGTGGAAGCATTCACTCCTATAGGGCTAAACAATGCTGTTCCAAGGGCGAAAAACGACCCGTTTCTGAAAAATTTCCGTCTGTTCATGGGTAAATTGAGATTATAGCCCAAATATAAGTAACTAATCGCAGTAAAAAAGCAGCAAAATGTTAAAATACGGTAAGTAATTTTAGGCAAGAAACAAGAAATAGGAAATAGGACGTTAGAAGTTTTTACTACTCAGTTTATCGTCACCTCGAGAAAGTGATTTTTTTAGAAAAATAAGCGGGGAAATTGGATAGGCAACTTTCTTTATTTTTTATATTCTTTTTCTTTGTTAACGGGAGTAATAGTGTAGCGCTAAGTCGGGAGACTTTGCGTAGCGGGGCACGGATTTCAAATCCGCGCTATCACGTTTGTGGCATATCCGCGCGGACGGTCGTCAATGCTAGTGATTGCGACATTCTCGAATGCATACAGAAATAAGAGTCTATAATAAAAGTAACTGTTTTACTTAGATTTCAATCACCAATCACCAGTCACCAGTCACCAGTCACCAGTCACCAATCACCAGTCACCGTTTACTATTCACCAATTTTACACCAACAGCGCAATTCCCATCCCCGTTAAAATAGCCATGAATTTAAAGGCACTGAATTTGTGGTTCTTCGATGATTCGAACAATATTGTTGTAGAAATATGTAAAAATATCCCGATTATAATAGAGGTGATCTCATTGCGATAGTCGTTCAATATAGGCAAAGCATCCCCTAAAAAACTACCTAAGGGTGACATCAGCGAAAAGCCTAAAATAAATAGCAAGCCCTTTTTTTTATCAAAACTACTATTCAATAAAAAGGAACTCAATATAATAGCAACAGGAATTTTATGAATTATGATGGCCCATAATAAATTGTTGTGTTCATGAGTATAACCTGCATGGTTGTGTGCCAATGGGATTCCTTCCAACAAGGCATGAATACTCAAACTGATAAATAAAACCCATGGGAATACATTTTTTTTATGAACGTGTATATGTCCATGTTCAGCTCCTTGAGAGAAAAAATCGAGAACCAATTGTAATAATATTCCAATCAATATAAAAATCCCCACATTTTTTGAGGTAGAGTGATACACTTCTGGAAGTATATGTAACAAGGTGATGGATAGTAAATAAGCACCACTGAAGGCCAAAAATAATTGAATCCATTTTTCGTTGGGTTTGAGGACAAACACAATGATAATTCCTATAAGTACGGAGGCTATTAAGGCGATGTATATCATGAGACCACAAGTATTAGACGGTTAGAATTGGTGGCGTCAAAATCAGACAAGTCATAATCTCCAAAAGAGCTATCTATACTCAAACCTGCTTTTTGTAGGAATCCTTCAATTTTTTTATAGTCCAAACATTTCACACGTTCTGTATACTGATGTTCTTCATTATCGGCAGAAAATGCAATATCCTTAATAATAAAACCATTTTCAAAGCGTCTTTTGATTTGAAAATCTATGTTTCCTCTTGAAACTACTTCTTCTGGAACTAAATTACGAATCACTTTTGCTGCATTCATAAAATCAATGACAGCTTTTCCGTTTTTTTGCAATCCATTTTTGATGTTTGTCAAGACCAACAAATCTTCTGTATCATCTTCAAAAAAACCAAAAGAGGTAAAAAGATTGAAAATAGTATCAAATTTACTCGTAAATGGGTCTCGCATGTCATGTTCAAAAAAATGCAAGTGATCATTTTCAAATTGTTTGGCGTGTTTTATACTGTTGCTAGACAAGTCCGCACCGGTAACATCAAACCCCAATGAATTTAAATAAATGGAATGACGTCCCTTACCACAGCCTAAGTCTAGTAGTTTGTCTCCTTGTTTTATATGTAAAAAAGAAGTGATGTTTCTAATAAAAAACTGTGCTTCTTTGTCGTTTCTGTTTTGATATAAAATATGATAATACGATGTATTAAACCAAGTTTTGAACCAATTTTTTGTTGTACTCATTAATTAAATTTACGCTACAAAAGTATTAATTTAATTGTTTTTGCAATCATTTAATGATAAAAGAGTTTGAACGCCTATAATTATGTATTTTTGCAAAAAATAAAATTAGATGCATAAAAATTTTAAAATGGTGGCCACCACCATGTTTGGATTGGAAGAAGTACTTGCCGAGGAACTACGTAATTTAGGTGCGCAAGATSTGGAAGTAGGCGTAAGAAACGTTTCTTTTGTTGGTGACAAGGGGTTTATGTACAAATCTAACTTGGCATTGAGAACCGCTATTCGAATTTTAAAGCCAATTAAAGTTTTTCGTGTTTWTGATGAAAATGAGTTGTATAAAAAATTACAGCAAATTAAATGGGAACAATATTTAGACGTTGACGGAACGTTTTCTATTGGATCTGTGGTAAATTCAAAGCAGTTTACGACGAATTCACATTATATTTCCTTAAAAACGAAGGATGCTATTGCAGATTATTATCGCAATAAATACGACAAACGCCCTAATGTAGAATTAAAACATCCGGATGTTAAAATTCATGTGCATATTCAACGTGATACTTGTACCATTTCTATGGACAGTTCTGGAGATTCACTACACAAACGTGGGTATAGAAGTGCAACTAATATTGCGCCTATAAACGAAGTATTGGCCGCTGGATTGGTGTTGTTATCTGGTTATAAAGGGGATTGTAATTTTATTGATCCTATGTGTGGTTCTGGAACTATTTTGATCGAAGCCGCCATGATTGCTTGTAACATTCCTGCAAATATCAATAGAAACGAATTCACTTTTGAGAATTGGAAAGATTATGACGAGGACTTATTTTTTGCAGTACATGATTCTTTATTGAAGAAAATTACGAGTTCGCATTTTAAAATAATGGGCTTTGATAAGGCGCCATCGGCAGTAAGAAAAGCCAATGACAATATTAAAAACTCTAATTTAGACGATTTTGTAAAAGTACACCATGTGAATTTCTTTAATTCTGTAAAGGAAGTATTTGGACAAACCATTATTTTGTTTAATCCACCGTATGGAGAACGTTTAGAGGTTGATACAGAAGAATTTTATAAAAAGATAGGGGATACCTTAAAGCATGGATATCCAGACTCTAAAGTGTGGTTTATCACATCTGATTTAGAAGCTTTAAAATATGTAGGATTGAGAACTTCTCGTAGAATTCCATTGAAAAATGGTGATCTGGATTGTCGATTTGTACGTTACGATATGTATGAAGGAAGTAGAAAAGCGAAGAAAAATGAACATATGAAGGATTTAAGCGAAGAGAATGACGCTCCTTCTGAAGATTAAATAAATTCAATTTACAACATAAAAAAAGCCACTCAATGAGTGGCTTTTTTTTGGATACCTTCTAATTAAGAGTCTGATCGACGGGAATTAGTGTTTGCCGTTCTCTTGTTTGAACTGGTACTCTTGGTACTTCGTTTCTGTGTTGCTCTCGGGGTTGTACTTCTTGTTCTTGTAGAAGTACTTCGTTTCTGTGTTGCTTTCGGGGTTGTACTTCTCGTTCTTGTAGAAGTACTTCGTTTCTGTGTTGCTCTTGGGGTTGTACTTCTCGTTCTTGTAGAAGTACTTCGCTTTGTTTGAGTAGCTCTTTTGGGCGTTTTTTGAGTTCTTACAACTTTTTTATTACTAGAACTAAGTTTTTTTGGAGCTACACTTCTATTACTTCTTTGAGGAGTACGGGTGGTTGCTACTCGTCTTTTTGTTTCTCCACTGCTGCGTTTGACATTTCTAATGGAACGATTGTTTGTTCTAGCGTCAACGGTTCTTTTGTTAGTTGAAGACCTATTTGCTGTGCTTCTTCTTTGAGTACTTTGTGTATTTCTCCTAGAATTGGCAGCGCTACGTTTACTTAAATTAGAACTTCTGCTCTGTGTACTTGTACGTCTATTGGTATTGTATTGCTTGCGTCTAGAATCGTTAGAAACGTATTTTCCATTGCGTTTATGTCCGTAGTTATTATGTTTAACACGGTTGTTTACAATTCTTCTTCTCGAATCATAWTGTCTTGAATATCCGTTGTGATAATCATGCCTGTTGTAATKGCTTCTGTGATAATTATAACTGTATCTATGGTGATTGTAATGTCTTCTGTAAGGATTGAAACTTACAATGGCAAAATCAAACAATGGCCTTACAAAGAAATTATGATACGGGTGGAATACGTAATGTCTGTTATAATTATTGATATGTCCAGAGTATCTTGTATAATGTCCGTGATGATCATAATGCACATATAATCCTCCAATACGTACCAATCTTCTGTTGTTGTATCTGATTTTCACATCTCCTGCACGACTTATTCTACCGTAATTGTCATAATAGATAGGAGTGTTTTCTATTTGAATAATAGCTCCATAATCGTCATATTGTACATAGGCGTCATAATTATAACCAGAGTTAAAACTGATACTTCCATGTTTACCATTTATGCTGGCACTGAATCCTCTATGATTGTCTAAATAAAAATCGAATTCCCCATTTTGAAAAACAGAAAATGTAATTCCGTGTTCTGTAAATGTGAATGATTCACCGTTATTATCATAATATGGACTATAATTAGTCAATGTATTGTCTGTGGTGTTTGCGAAGGCTCCAAATCCTATGAAGAAAAGAGCAACTAAAAATGAATAATTTTTTTTCATAATAAAAAATTTAAGGTTCATACATACGGTAACTTGAATAGCGACCTCTGCTTACTGAATTACAAACAGCGTGCCAAAAAAATAAAAGACCTGAAATTTGTATGCTCATAAAGGCTTATATTTGACTTTTCTAATCCTATTTATGAAACTGTATTTTATTAGTGTAGTATTGCCAATACCTCTGTCTAAGTTGTTTACCTATAGAATAACGATGGAAGAAGCCGATTTTTTAGAAATTGGAATGCGGGTAGCGGTACCTTTTGGTAAAAATAGAATTACTACGGCTTTGGTACATGAAATTCATAACATACCTCCTGAAGGATATGTTGCCAAAGAAATTTTTCAGATTTTAGATGATGCGCCAATTGTAAATGAATTGCARTTAAAACATTGGGAATGGATAGCCTCTTATTATATGTGTTCTTTAGGTGAAGTTTTCCGTGCAGCAATTCCGTCTGCTTATTTATTAGAAAGTGAAACTAGTATTTCCTTAAATACAGCGTTTAAAAAGGAGGACGAATTGTCTGATCAAGAGTTTTCTATTTATGAAGCCCTGCAATTTCAAACTGAAATAACCATTCAGGATGTAACAAAAATTTTAGACAAGAAAAATGTACTRCCAGTGATAGCTGGAATGTTGGAAAAGGAAGTGATTCGGGTAAAAGAATATATCTACGAGCAATACAAGCCTAAATTGATCAAATATATTTGCTTGAATGATGATTGGGTAGCCCCAGAAAAACTGTCGGAATTATTAGAATTGTTAAGCAGAGCAAAAAAGCAACGTGAGGTTGTGATGTCCTATTTTCAATTAAATGCTCAGAAAAAACCGATTCCTGTAAAAGAATTGATCGAGAAATCGAATGTTTCTACTGCAGTTATAAAAGCCCTGGTTGATAAAGGAATTCTAGATTATTACCATTTGCAAGTGGATAGGGTTACTTTTGAGGGACAATCAAATGCGCTAAAAACACTGAATGAATACCAACAAAAAGCCCACGATGAAATTCTAACTTCCTTTGAAACCAAAAGCACTACGTTGTTGCAAGGAGTGACTAGTAGTGGAAAAACAGAAATTTATGCCCATCTGATTAAAAAGACCTTAGCCGAAGGGAAGCAAGTAGTGTATTTACTACCTGAAATAGCCTTAACAACACAGTTGATTCAAMGATTACAAGTGTATTTTGGAGATTATTTATCGGTCTTTCATTCCAAGTATTCCATGAATGAAAGGGTAGAAGTATGGCAAAATATGTTAGAAAATAAAACCAAGGCTCAATTTATTATTGGGGCTAGGTCTGGGATGTTTTTGCCATTTACAAATATTGGATTAATCATTGTAGACGAGGAACACGAACCTTCTTTTAAACAACAGGACCCTGCACCAAGGTATCACGCAAGAGATGCCGCCGTGGTATTGGCACATCTACATAAGGCAAAAGTATTGATGGGTTCTGCAACACCTAGTATTGAAAGCTATTACAATGCACAATCGGGGAAATATGGTTATGTGTTGTTAACTAAAAGGTTTAACAATGTGCAATTACCAGCCATCGAATTGATAGATATCAAGGAAAAGCATCGCAAAAAGCGTATGAAAGGGCATTTTTCGGATCGCTTACTGGAAATGATACAAGATAGTTTGAACGAAAAGGAACAGGTGATTCTTTTTCAAAACAGACGTGGCTTTGCGCCTATTGTAGAATGTGAAACCTGTGGAGTATCTCCAGAATGTCCGAATTGTGATGTGAGCTTGACCTTTCATAAACATAAAAGAGCAATAAAATGTCATTATTGTGGCTATCACCAAGCCATGATGTATAACTGCAAAGCTTGTGGAAGTGAAAAACTAAATACCAAAGGTTTTGGGACGGAGCAGATAGAATTTGAATTGGAAGAATTGTTTCCCAATACTAAAATTGGACGTATGGATTTTGATACCACTAAAGGAAAACATGGTTTCGAAAAAATTATAGGTCAATTTCAAGCCCAAGAAATAGATATACTTGTAGGAACTCAGATGCTTTCCAAGGGCTTGGACTTTTCTAATGTATCTCTTGTGGGGATTATGAATTCGGATACGATGCTCAATTTTCCTGATTTCAGGGCTCATGAACGTAGTTACCAACTGTTGGTGCAAGTATCGGGGCGCTCTGGACGGGCAAAAAAACAAGGAAGGGTAGCCATACAAAGTTTCAATCCGTACCATCAAATTTTACAGCAAGTCTCTACAAATTCTTATGATGAAATGTATAAGGAACAATTGGACGAGCGCTACCAATTTCAGTACCCACCCTTTTTTAGGCTGATAAAAATCACACTGAAACACAAGGACGAAATTAGGATAGAGGAGGGGATGATATGGTTGACAAAATCGTTGACCAATGTGTTCGGAACAAAGTTATTAGGACCTACGGTACCAAGTGTGGGAAGAGTACGTAATCAATACATCCGAAATTACATCATTAAAATTGGTCCCAAAGACAATCTTATAATCATCAAAAAGAATCTTGATAGAGTACGTAATAGTTTTCATGCTATTGGGAGTTTTAGAGCGATTCGGTTTAATATTGATGTAGATGCGGTTTAATTTCTGGTGATTCAGAACGGTTTTGAATCAAGAATTGAGACACTTGGCTTTAGAGAATAAAAAGAACTAGGATGTTCAGAAAGCTATTTGATGTGCTATGTGCTTTATATTAAAGTTGTTAGTTGCTTGTTGCTTGTTGTTAGTTGCCTGTTGCTTGTTGCTTGGTTTGAATTATGAAAGGATGAATAAGGGAGCTTGACATTGCTGGTGAAAGAAGTGATTCAGGTCCTTTTAGTTGTAAGAATCGAGATACTTGGCTTTAGAATAAAAAGAACTAGGATGTTCAGAAATCTATTAGCTGTTCTACGTGCTTTATATTATGGTTGTTAGTTGTTAGTTGCTTGTTGCTTGTTGCTTGGTTTGAATTATGAAAGGATGATTTAGGGAGCTTGACATTGCTGGTGATAGAAGTGATTCAGGTCCTTTTAGTTGTAAGAATCGATACACTTGGCTTTAGAGAATAAAAACAACTAGGATGTTCAGAAATCTATTTGCTGTGCTACGTGCTTTATATTATGGTTGTTAGTTGCTTGTTGCTTGTTGCTTGTTKYTWGKTKYKWRTTRYKWRWKKMTKRKTTWGRRWKMTKRAMRKWKSWKKTRRRRRRMKTGAYWYWGSTGGTGAAAGAAGTGATTCAGGTCCTTTTAGTTGTAA
>NVSY01000050.1 GCA_002401385.1 Flavobacteriaceae bacterium
GATTCGCGTGTGACAAATGTATATGTAAGGAATACGAGTTTGGGTAGTAATCCGCAGCAAGTGTCTGAACGGTATGAGTGACAAACCGCAGTTATTGTCCTCCTCGCGGACGCGAGGAGGACGGATTCAAGGGGGAAGGATTCGGGTGTTGGGATTCGAGCGGTAAGGAATTAAGTGTGACAAATGTGCATGTGAGCAATGCGGGTTTGGGTAGTAATCCGCAGCAAGTGTCTGAATGGTATGAGTGACTATCCGGAGTTATTATCCTCCACTCGGACGCGGGGATTCAGTCTGAGGAACTTTCCGATTAGGCGTATGAGTGGGTGTACGGTTTGAGTGGTTGTGACGGATTCGGGGTCTCACAACTACGCACCTTTCTGACGCTGGTTCCCCGCCTTCGCGAGGATGACAGATTCAAGAGGGACGGATTCGGGTGTTGGGATTCGAGCGGCAAGGAATCAAGAAGAGCATTTTTGTAAAATACTCAGAACCCATAAAATCAACTTCAAACTGTCCTGTCTCCTGATTCCCGATTCTTGATTCACCATTCTAATCACCCTCAACCAAATTTACACAATCAGCAAAAACCCCCTGAAAAGCTTGATTCTATTAACATCCCTGATCTATTTATCATCAAATCTTACAAAATCAACAAAAAATCAACAAAAACATGATAAAAAACAGTTATTAAGTGAAAAATCGTATTTTTGACCCTAGCTAATTTAAATTGCTGATTACTAACAACCATATGGATAAATATTCATTTTTAAATGCAGCCTCCACTGGCTACATTGCTGATTTATACGACCAGTACTTGATAAATCCTGATGCTATTGAACCAAGCTGGAGAAGCTTTTTTCAAGGCTATGATTTAGCCAACGAGAACTATTCGTTTGATGATGAGACAGAAAACAACGAGGTTCCTCAAAATGTATTGAAGGAATTTCGCGTAGTGGATTTAATTAACGGATACAGAACCAGAGGACATTTGTTTACAAAAACAAATCCTGTGCGTTCGCGACGTGAATACACACCGAGTCTAGATTTGCAAAATTTTGGACTCTCCGAAAACGATTTAGACACCTTATTTGATGCTGGAAATATAATTGGAACAGGGAAAGCTACTTTAAGAAAGATTATAAAGCATCTCGAAACTATTTATTGTGACTCTATTGGGGTGGAATATATGTACATTCGTAATCCGGAGGAAATCAAATGGTTTCAAGGGAAGCTCAATAAAAACTCTAACCATCCAGAATTTTCCGTTGATGCCAAAAAGTATATTCTAACAAAACTTAACCAAGCCGTTGTATTTGAAAGTTTTTTACAAACCAAATATGTTGGACAAAAACGTTTTTCTCTAGAAGGAGGAGAAACATTGATTCCTGCCTTAGGTTCCATCATTAGAACTGCTGCAGAGAAATACAATGTGGATGAATTTGTGATAGGAATGGCACATAGAGGTCGTTTAAATACTTTGGTAAATATCTTTAGAAAACCCGTTCGTAACTTATTTAGCGAGTTTGAAGGAAAAGATTTTGAGGATCAAAACATTGATGGTGATGTAAAATACCACTTGGGACTCACCATTAGCAAAACGCTAAAAAACAATAAGGAAATAAAAATGAATTTAGTGCCAAATCCATCACATTTAGAGACTGTAGGTCCTATTGTAGAAGGAATTGCCCGTGCTAAAATTGAAAAAGAATACAACAACGATAATTCTAAATTATTACCCTTAATTATACATGGTGATGCCGCCATAGCTGGACAAGGGTTGGTGTACGAACTTACCCAGATGAGCAACCTCAACGGATATACTACTGGAGGAACTGTACACTTGGTTGTAAACAATCAAATAGGATTTACCACCAATTATTTGGACGCACGATCAAGCACCTATTGTACAGATGTTGCCAAAGTCACCTTATCGCCCGTATTGCACGTAAATGCAGACGATGCGGAAGCAGTGGTACATGCTATAGAAATGGCATTGGCTTTTAGAATGCAATTTAAACGCGATATTTTTATTGACTTGCTAGGCTATCGTAAATATGGACATAATGAAGGTGATGAACCTCGTTTCACTCAGCCTCACTTGTACAAAGCAATTGCCAAACACAGCAATCCACGTGATATTTACGCTGCAAAATTAATCGCCGAAGGCACCGTAGACCAAGCTTATGTAACTAATGAAGCGACAGCATTTAAAGCTTTTTTAGAAGAAGAACACGAAGCTTCTAAGTTAGAATCTACTTCTAAGTTACGGGAGTTTATGAAGGATACTTGGAAAGATTTACCAAGACAACGCCTTGCTGGTTTATTAGAAAATGTAGATACAAGTTATCCAGAAGATGCCTTAAAAAGCATTGCCAAAACAATTTCTACAGTCCCAGAAAACGTAAAATTTGTCCGCAAAGCAGAACGTATACTTCGCGACCGTGAAAAAATGGTCTTTGAAACCAATAAAATTGACTGGGGTGTAGGTGAAACATTGGCCTATGGAAGTTTATTACAAGAAGGCTTTGATATACGAATTTCTGGACAAGATGTAGAACGCGGAACTTTCTCACATCGTCATGCAATTTTACGTGATGAAATTTCTGAGGAACGCATCAACCTATTAAACACTATAGAAGACAGAAAAGGAGAAATGAGTATTTTCAATTCTCTTTTATCAGAATACGGAGTACTAGGATTTGATTATGGCTATGCCATGGCACATCCAAATTCACTGACAATTTGGGAAGCTCAGTTTGGAGATTTTTCCAATGGTGCTCAAATCATATTTGACCAATACATGTCAGCTGCCGAAGATAAATGGAAATTACAAAACGGATTGGTGGTATTACTTCCACATGGATACGAAGGACAAGGTTCTGAACACTCATCGGCAAGAATGGAGCGCTTCTTACAACTCTGCGCCATTGACAATATGACCGTAACAAATTGTACTACGCCTGCCAATTTCTATCACTTGTTAAGAAGACAAATGAAACGAAATTTCCGTAAGCCACTTATTGTATTTACACCGAAAAGTTTACTGCGTCATCCACAAGCAGTGTCGAGCATTCAAGAATTTGCTTCAGGAGGTTTCCAAGAAATAATTGACGACACTATAAATCCAGCATCGGTAACAAAACTGGTATTCTGTACCGGTAAATTCTACTATGACTTACTAGCAGAACGCGAGAAATTGGATAGAAATGATGTAGCATTAGTACGTATAGAACAAATATTTCCATTACATTTAGATAAATTACAAGCCGTCATAAACCGTTATCCAAACGTACAAGACTACGTATGGGCACAAGAAGAACCAAAAAACATGGGCGCTTGGAGTCATATGTTACAACGTTTTGATTTGGTGCGTTTACAAGTAGCCTCTCAACCGTATTATGCGGTGCCAGCAGCTGGGTCAACAGCCAGGTTTAAACGCCGTCACCAACGTGTGATAGACAATGTATTTACAACAGAAAAAACGAACAACAACTAACTTATCAATCATATTGATACAGTACATTAAAATTATAAAAGATGATTTTAGAAATGAAAGTTCCTTCACCAGGAGAATCAATTACAGAAGTAGAAATAGCAGCTTGGTTAGTTGAAGACGGTGATTATGTAGAGAAAGATCAACCTATTGCAGAAGTAGATTCTGACAAAGCAACGTTAGAACTGCCAGCCGAAGAAAGTGGAATTATCACTTTAAAAGCAGAAGAAGGTGATGCCGTAGCAGTTGGTGCCGTGGTTTGCTTGATTGAAATGGATGCCAAAAAACCTGAAGGTTCTGAAGCGCCTACTGCTGCGGAAACAAAAAAGGAAGCTCCCGTAGTTACCGCTCCTAAAAAAGACACGTATGCAAGTGGAACTGCTTCACCTGCTGCAAAAAAAATATTGGACGAAAAAGGCATTGCAAGTACCGAGGTAAAAGGATCCGGTCGTGATGGCCGTATTACCAAAGACGATGCTGTAAAAGCAGTACCAAGTATGGGAACTCCCACAGGAGGTGCCCGTGGCACAGCTCGTAAAAAAATGTCGATGTTGCGTCGTAAAGTAGCACAACGATTAGTGAGTGTTAAAAATGAAACGGCCATGCTAACTACTTTCAACGAAGTAAACATGCAGCCAATTTTTGATTTACGCAGCCAATTTAAAGAAGATTTTAAAGCCAAACACGGTGTTGGATTAGGGTTTATGAGTTTCTTCACCTTAGCGGTGGTAAGAGCACTTAAAATGTATCCAGACGTGAATTCTATGTTAGATGGCGACTTTCAAATATCACATGATTTTCAAGACATCTCTATTGCAGTATCAGGTCCTAAAGGATTGATGGTACCCGTGATTAGAAATGCCGAAGCTTTGAGCTTTAGAGGCGTTGAAAGTGAAGTAAAACGGTTGGCCTTACGCGCACGTGATGGACAAATTACTATTGACGAAATGACTGGTGGAACTTTTACCATCACCAACGGTGGTGTATTTGGTTCTATGCTCTCTACGCCCATCCTAAACCCTCCTCAGAGTGGAATTTTAGGAATGCACAATATTGTACAACGCCCAATGGCAGTGAATGGCGAAGTGGTGATTCAACCAATTATGTATGTAGCCTTGTCTTATGATCACCGAATTGTTGATGGTCGTGAATCTGTAGGTTTCTTAGTTGCTGTGAAAGAAGCATTGGAAAACCCAGTAGCACTTTTAATGGATAACAATCCTACAAAAGCCTTGGAAATGTAATTGTCTTTTCAATTTATAGTTCAAAATATAAAAAAAACGCCCAACTCTTTAAATAGATGTTGGGCGTTTTGGATTATCAACACTTCTAATTAATTAGTAACTATTAAATAAGTGCTGTTTTTATGTGCTTTAAATTCTAAAGCAGTAGCGTTTTATTTCCTAACTCCAAACTTTTTATTTTTAAAATCAATCAGCACTACATCGTTAAAAAAATAAGGATTAGAAATCAATCCATCTATTTTAGAATCTTTATAAAACGCTAAGGTATGAGCAGCATCTGTTCCATAAACAACCTCGTTCGATTTTAAACTTAAACCACCAACTTTTATTGGATATTTGTTTTTAGCTCCAGGAGCTACAACCTTAATTCCCCATGAATTTGCTCTAATAGTATCTTTATCAACTTTATTAATAGAGGTGAACTCTTCGTAAAGAGGCATTGTTGTAATCAAAGGAGTACTTGATGAACCTGTATCAAATAAGAACTTATAGTGCTTATCCTTTATATTCAAATTTAAAACAGGCCTCCCTCCTACAGTTTCAAAATCAACATATTCATACAAAGATTTATCGGCTTTGGACACACTATCTAAAACGGCAAATTTCTCATTGGGATAATCTATGATCAATACTTTACCCTTAAATTCATTGACTCCAATAGTTCCTATGTATTTAGAATCTTTATTCCCATAATTCTTTCTAATAGGAAATGCCTTAACTTGAGATTTATACGTACCCAAATAAAGAGGAATCCCCGTTGAATATTGATCCACATTAAAAGTATCAATATTAGTTGCGAAGGCTTCAATTTCTCGAATGGGATTTTCATAAAACCCAGTCATATCTGCCCCTGTGTCAAATTGCATTTTATACACAGTGGTATCATTTTCAACTTTTACAGGTATAAACATAGCCATTTTCTCAATGTATTTACCATWCAYCGTATCCGAYACAAAATAAAAAGTTTGCCATTCAACTTCCCTCTCGGATATACTTGACTTACTACATGAAAATAAGCTTATAGATGCTACTAAAATTACTAAATAAATATTTTTACTCATATTGATTTTTTTATAATCACACTAGATATAGGTAGACTTAACACAAAATTAAGTGATGTATCTATGCYTTTTAGAAACTATCACTTATCAAAATTACAAAAAAAAAGCAGGTAACGTTTACTTAAATGCACTTTTACAAACACCCTTTTTTGAAGGTTGAGAAGTCAATAACAACAACAATTCATACGCAAACCGTAAGATCTTCAATATATAATTTTAAAATAACAGCCGGTATCTTTAACCCCTATCACATAAACGCACTACAAATTTATGTCCACTCCAATTTTCGTCGACAGATACTACTTTAGTATCAACCAATCCGTTTGCAAGCCCATATTTTAGAATCATAAATTTATCCAACTCTGAGACTATCTTTGAAGTTTTTTTAGGCCAACTTATCCATAAAAGCCCCTTGTTATTTAAACTTTTCTTGGCTATTTTAAAAAACATCTCCAATTCCTCAGTGGTCTGAACAAAAACATGAATGAACTCAAATTGCCTTCTATTTTCAGTAATATGAATATTGACATTTACAGGGAAATCAGAAAAAAAATCAATATAACTCTTAGGCGAGTTGAGTACCAAGATATTAGAATCATTAGTAATACCAAGTTTTTTATACAGTGGTGTTGTAGAACTTCTCTTGGTCATTATATTCCCAATTGATTTTTAAAAAACACCAATATTGCCATGGTAAATATGGCTATAAAAGTACCTACTTTTATATACCAAAGCGTACCTATGGACACTATCAACCCAAAAACAAARGTCCAATCGTGACCCATCCACAACCCATACACGAACAATAACCAACTCAACCCCAACAAAACAAATAAGGGACCTAATTTGAACACATCTATTTTCATTTTATAAAAAATAGTTGCCCAAGGACCTGGTTTTTCAGGTCCTATGTATTTTCCTTTAAATAGCACATGAAACCCGTCAATTGTCATAAATACACCATTAGCAACAGCAAGAATTGTTAGTATTATTTTAAATATCATATCCTGTATAAATGTTTTAGAATTCCAAGCTTGTTTTTACCTCACGGAATTATTTCCATAGGCCGCAGCTAAATTAATTCACGAAAATAACTTTATTTTTTACAAACTCATCAAAGGATTGAAGTAAATTTATCTCGTTATGACACTGTCAACAATAGTAAAAATTAGAGAAAAATACCTGCTTTAAGTAATTACCTTGCTTTTTTACTCTCCTTTTTTTTAGAATAGGACTCCAACCTGTTTTCAATACCTTGAATCTCCTTTAGTTTTTTAGTCAATTCAGACAGAGCTATATTGGGAAATTCCTGTTTTAAATAGGCAATGGTATCTTCGTTTCCGCAATTACCAGGGCACGCTGCTTCGGCATTTACAATCCCCAGCGCCAAGGCTTTTCTGTATACCTCATCCAATAATAAAAAATGCGCCTTTTGAACTCCTTTATCTATGGATTTAAACTGAATATCTATCTGAGTAGGATCCCGCCCTTCTTCAAGCATTTTTACCACACCATTAAGTTGTCCACTCAATGTTTTAAGCCTATTTTTAATATCCAATATTAAATTTGACGGTAGTTTATGAACTTGTTTCTGCATGGTTTTTCAATTAAAAAATGAGACAATCCATCTGTTTTTACAGCTTTTTTGGGCACAAAAATGATTCCTACAAAGAGGGGTCTCTAATTTTTTAACTCAAAACATGTTTTTTAAAACAACATATACAATCCCACAAAATCAATACCACAAATAGCTCATTATTAACAATAGGCTACAACCAGGGTTATATTCAAAAAACTAAGTCGACATTGCTTTAAAACCGGTACCCAACATTTATACCAATCCTAGGAACAACGGAAGGCGAATTCTCTGTAAACATATTCCTTCCTAATCCTGCATAAATATCAAGGACAAAACCAGCATTAGAATAGTATTTTGTTCCTACAGAAACTCCCAACGCACCATCGCTATATTTTTTATAGATTTTTGTGTTGCTACCAATTACAGCTGTTTTTTTCTCTCCTTTATTGATTGCAAAAAAAACTTCTCCAAACATATTCCAATTTTGATTGGTAGTGAAATAATGTCGAAAGTAAGGAGTAATCATTCGATCTTCGTTATATCTAAAATCAGCCGATTGCTTTTCAAAATTAACCAAGGCTGACACCCCAACAGACGATTGATCATTTATATAATACTCATAGGAAATACCCATCGTTTTTAATGCCAAAGCATCCAATAGATCTACTTTAATTTCTTGCTGTGCATGAGATACACCACCTATAAATAAGACGATTAATACAACTACTTTTTTCATGTCTTTTTAAGTAAAGATAGGATTTTAATATTGTGTGCATCTAACTTTAACGTTTGGTTTAAGATTCGTTGCGTTATTTAAGCAACAAAATAAATACCCCGAAAATCCAAGAGACCTTTCGGAAGTAGGCCAAAAAAAGGCAATTAATTTTACACGTTGTTGACGATTAATTGTTAGCAAAGATGATTAGTTACAATCATCTGCTTGATTATATTCTTCTTTTGTAAATGTATATACAAACTCATAATGGTGGGCTGATATTATTCGGGTTTCATAGTTTGAAATATTTTTTGTAGTAGAACCCTCTCCGCTAAAATAAATCAAACATTTGCTATTGTCATATTCTATTAATATTGAACCTCTACCTTGAAAGCCCTCAAATACTCCCTGATAATTATCAATCTCAATATTCTTATCTGCTCCATCACCCCTAATTTCTATCTTTTTTTCTGAATTGGGCTGTAGTTTAAAAACAAACACTCTTTGTTTAGTTACTGAATCAAATTGATGGTACTTGATTGTATAATTTGTCTCATTTTTATAGATAATATCAGCATCTAATTTATATTCAATTTGTTCAGAACAACTACTTATTAAAAGAAATAGTGAAATATTAATTCCAATAATTAAATAACGCATCCAATTTATTTTTTGTTTCATTGTTATATTTGTTTTTAATATTATTTCTCCAACTATTCCACGTTTTCTTATGCATCAAAGCATCTTCTATTTGCCGTATAGTATATCCTTGAACATCGTCTTGCGATAAAATTTCAGAACCTCTATTACTGTCAAGTTCAGACGGTAAATCAATCATATCTACGACTACTTGAGTGTATTTTGGCATATATGTACTACCTCCTCTATAGCCAAAATACTCCATTCTCGTCAATTCCCATTCCACACCTCTCGCCCATGATTCTTTAACTTTACTTTCGGTATCATTAAAATCACTTTTATCCATATTCCAATGAGAAGCATGTGCTAATTCATGAATTGTGGTAGCATAAACTTGTTGAGATGTATTTGAATAAGCATAAATTTTTATAGGAGTACTTAGTCCAAATGCTCTCCAAACAGTAGAATGAGCACCTGATTTATCATCTTTAGTTTGGGTAAACGCTCCAATTTTTATTTGAGTTCTCCAAAAAGAATTTTTAGGAGGTCTTCTTAATCCTTTATTGTTTTTGTAATAATAATGATAAGCAGCTCTGAATATGGTTGCATAATATTTATGTTCTCCACTGGTAATATGCCAATTCCAATATTTTTTTCTACCACGTGGACCTTTCTTTTCTGCCGAACTAAAACCTCCGCTTCTTAAAGCGAAATGATAACGTTCCCAATCTAATCTATAACGAGCTTTCCCTCTAAATCTTCCATTACATGAGAATTCGCCTCTTGTATTTGTAAAACCAGTATGCGTTGTAAACCATCTTCTAGCTCTTATTTTTAAACCTTCTATTCCAATGTTTCCTATATTATCATCATGCATTGTTATTTTACCCGATGGACGCCATTTAGAACGACGCCAACTTTTTGATACTAGATTGCTTTCATTTTCTTCTTTCTCAATATTTCCTGTAATTCGTAACGCTTCATCTACTAAATCTTCAATTACTTCATCTGGAACTGATTTTTTACTTGTACCCTTTTCTGTATCTTTATCTTCATCAGGTATAAAAAGGTCTTCAAGTATTTCGTTTTCTACACCACTAGGAAGTTCTTTACCTACCTTAACTGCACAGTATTGATAAGTTGGCTGTCCTTCAGGAACTTCAGGGTCTCTATAAAAATCACCATTTTCTTTAATTTCATAATCTAAAGGGTAAGTGTATAGAATAAATGTAGAATCTCTTTTAAGAATTGATAATTCCGCTTCATTTTTAGGTGTAAATTTTACATAAAGGTGTGTTGTTGAAATTTCTATTTCACCCACTGATGTTTTAGCACTAACATTGGACTTTTTTAGATTGTCTAATGCATTACGCATATTCTCAACAGAATAAGGATTTTCTAGTTGTTTTCCTAACTTTACCATACCTTCGGTGGAGTATTGACTTGTTGTAACTTGTTCTTTGATCTCATCTTCTTTTTGACAGGAATAGAGCATTATTCCAATTAGGGCTAATGCTAAAACCCTTAAACTGTGCTTTTTCATGATTTTTTCAATAAAACTAATCAAAAAACAAACACTAAAGGTCAACTTGCGGAAATCCACAATTTATAGCGTAATAACCACATTTCGGAAGGTCAAATTTATACGTGGTTTGAACACTTTTTTTGTAGGAGGCAGTCGATGCAACCAATGTTGTTGGC
>NVSY01000026.1 GCA_002401385.1 Flavobacteriaceae bacterium
ATTATTTCGGGTTGCAAATGTAACACCTTTTTTGAAATAAATCAGTAAAAAAATTAAAAACTTTTTTCCCGTTTTCTCAGTGTTATCAGCATGTTCAGACCTTATTTTCGCTTTGCGTATTCCGCTTAGCGAGTGCAAATATAGAAGGTTTTATTGATCTGGCAAGGGGTTTTTGAATCTTTTTTGTTGGGGCGTGAGGCAATACGCCCTTACKRKCTGGTCTTGYGYATCTTGRAGGTWGAATTATTTTWKATAATCCGTTGGGGCGWMGTTGGGGCGAATTGCAATTCGCCCTTACCGCCCTTACAGGCCCATACTAGGAATCTATTGCTCGGTGATACTAATAAGGTGGATCTTGCTGGTAGTGGCAGATTGTCACGGGCGGAGCCCTCGCAACGATGGAGAGGGTATCTATTATCAAAAAAGAAGACCACTAAAAAAGTGGTCTTCTTTTGAATTTGTATTTTACAAATCTTAATTATCTAATAAATCAGCACTCTCTTCTAATAAATTTTTAATTAAATCCGCTATTTCTTTATTATCGTCATCGTTATTTGGATTGATTTCTATCACTCCATCACCATCAGTATCTTTGGCCAAAGAGAAATCAATTACAGTAGCTGCTCCAAAAATAATACTCAAGTTAAAATTAATAGTAGTTGTCATGGATCCACCGTTAATAATCAAGTTATTGTTGGCATTTTGATAGTCAATTTCGAATTCTTCATTTGTGTTATGCCAAAAAACAAATGGCATTTCATTTATAGTCCCTTTTATTAGTATCGATTTACCGTACAATTCACTATTTTGATTTGTACAAACATCCATATCAAATTCAATTTCTTCGTATACATCATTTGGCATATTTGCAGAGGCGATATCTATACTCATATGCCCATTTAACAAGTCCAACTCAAAAGGCCCTTCAAATTCAATATCAGTACAAAATTTCCTCATTATTTCTCCCATCATATCACCAGAACTTCCCATCATTTCATCATAATCATCTATTTCTAGCTCAATTTCTTTGATGTTGATCATAAAAGTTGTGATTTCAATTGTATTTTGCTCTTTAGAAGTAGCAAACTTTTGACTAGCTGTATTTTCAAAGTTTGCAGCCGCTTTCAATTTTAAGTTTCCATCATCAGAAACCGAATCATTATTACAAGATACTAGTAGCATTACACTCATTGCAATTGCATACATTGGGGTTGTTTTTTTTATCATTTTAAATCTATTATAATTGTTACTTATATAACAGCTATCCTAGCTCCTTCCCTACCTCATAATTTCTTTATTTTTCAATAATTTTATAAGGACTTGAAAAAGATATTGCTTACTAGCATCATAAATTTAGTACTATTAAAATTTCAATAAAAAATCTTCCTCATTAAATTTATAATTATCTTTGCACCTATATATAATGTGATTTTTTAAATGGAATTAAAACGATTGAATAAAGCAATTTCTGAAACTGGTTATTGTTCTCGTAGAGCAGCAGACAAGTTAATTGAAAATGGTAGTGTAAAAGTGAATGGAAAAGCTGTAGGCTTAGGAGTAAAAGTTTCTCCTAGTGACTCTATTTGTATCCATGGTCAAATTATTACATTAGATGTTGAACCTATTTATCTAGCTTTTAACAAACCTATTGGTATCACTTGTACTACCGACACTAAAATAAGGCAGAATATTATTTCCTATATCAATTACCCCGAACGAATTTTTCCGATTGGAAGACTCGATAAACCGAGTGAGGGTTTGATATTTATGACCAACGATGGTGACATTGTAAATAAAATATTACGTTCTAAAAACAACCATGAGAAAGAGTATTTAGTTACTGTAAGTAAAAAAATCACCAATTCATTTATTCAAAAAATGGCAAGTGGAGTACCTGTTTTGGACACCGTGTCTGACAAATGCAAAGTGACAAAAGTGAATGATTTTACATTCAACATCACACTTACTCAGGGCTTAAACAGACAAATAAGACGTATGTGTATGTTTTTAGGATACGAAGTGACCAAGTTAAAGCGTATTCGTATWATGAACATAGAACTTGGTAATTTAAAGCCTGGGAGTTACCGTAATTTTACACGAAAAGAATTGGATCAAATAAACAGATCTATTTCTGGCTCAAGTAAAACCGAAGAAGCTTCTAAAAAACGTCGTTAAAAATTTCTATAGGCCGATGTCATTTCAAAAACATCGGTCAATATCTTCTCTTCAATTTCGTCTAGTTCCACATTCTTTCTTCCCATTACCAATTTTGCAGTTTCCAATACTTTAGCTATTTGATAGGTAGTAAAACCTGCTGCTCCTCCCCAACTAAAAGAGGGAATATAATTTCTCGGAAAATTACTCCCATAGATATTTGCACTTACACCTACAACCGTCCCTGTATTAAACATTGTATTAATTCCACATTTGGAATGGTCTGCCATAATTAACCCACAAAACTGCAGTCCTGTTTTAGCAAATCGTTTAGAATCGTAATCCCAAACTCTAACTTCGGCATAATTATTTTTTAAATTGGAATTATTCGTATCAGCTCCTAAATTACACCATTCGCCCAATACTGAATTCCCTAAGTAACCGTCGTGTCCCTTACTTGAATTGGCAAATAGAACTACGTTATTCAATTCACCTCCAACTTTACAAGCGGGRCCCAATGTAGTAGCACCATATATTTTTGCTCCCATTTTTACTACAGCATTTTCGCACATAGCAAAAGGGCCTCTTATTAAAGAGCCTTCCATAACCAATGCATCCTCTCCAATATATATAGGTCCTTTTTCTGCATTCAACGATGAAAAGTGAACCGTTGCTCCGCGTTCTATAAAAATATTCTCTGGATTGATAGCATGTACGGAATCTGGAATTTTCTGAGAAGTTCTATCTTCAGTTAGATAATCAAAATCCTCTTGAATGGCTTTTTCATTGAGTGAAAATATATCCCACGTGTTTGAAATTTGCAAAATACCACCTTCAAAATCTATTTGCTCATAGGATTCAAAATCCACTTCTTCTTGCTCTTCTGTAGTATAAAAAGCAATAACTTCATCTCCTTTAAAAATAGCTTGGTTTTCCTCTAAACCTTCCACCAATGCAATTAAAGCATCATTTGGAAGAAAAGCTGCATTTAACATTACGTTATGCTCCATTTCTACCATCGGATATTTATTTTCTAAATATTCCTCGGTTAAAGTGGTAGTGGTAGTTCCCAATCGTTTTTCCCATTTTTCACGAATAGTTAGAATCCCCACTCTAATATCTGCCACAGGGCGCGTAAATGTAAATGGCAATAAGCTATTTCTAACAGATCCATCAAACAAAATGTAATTCATGCTACTATTTTTTTGAGCAAAGATACTTTTTTGATTGCAATTATAACAAGGAATTGAATACTTAAAACAACTTAGATTTTCTCAACAAAGTGTCTACGCTATCTGCTGCTTCAAAGCATGCATTCACCGTCTTCAATTTAGTACAATAACGACTGTCTATTTTATGGTCCCTACAAGCAATAGCTCCAATATCTATTTTAATGAAATCTGGATCAATGTTCTGGCATTTTTTATGCAAAGTATCTATCGTCTCATTTTCTTCGAGGTTCTGGCCTTTAGAAAGTAAAAAACCTCTTAAAAAATTATCCATTGCAAACTGGGAATTTTTACAAACAGAATAACTAACAATATCAACTTCAGACTTAAAAAGTTCTTCGTTTGCTTGTTTCAAATTTTTTACACCAGCTTTAAAAAAAGCATCTGATCTTAATTTCTTCATCATTACTAATTTAGAGTTATAATTTTTGAGGATTGAAATCCCTCCTAGAACAAGGTAAATTTCTCTTTATAAAAATACAAAAAAAAACGCTAAGAACAGAAGCTCTTAGCGTTTTTTAATATTGAATTAGTGGATTAAATATTTTTAAACATTTCTAAACGTTCCCATCGAGTTTCAGACTCTTCTTGGGCTTGATCCAATAACTGTTTTGCAAGTACTGGATTGTCTTTTACAACACGTGTAAATCTAGTTTCGTTGTACATAAACTTACTTAGTGGTGCAGTCGCTTCCTTACTGTCCAATTTGAATCTTTTACCTTTAGGTGCTAAAGGATTAAATCTGAACAATGGCCAATAACCAGTTTCAACAGCAATAGTTTGTTGTTGTGCACCATATTTTAAGTCGTAACCATGTTCTCCACAGTGAGAATATGCAATAATTAATGATGGTCCTGGATACGCCTCAGCTTCTTGAATAGCTTTTAGAGTTTGTAAATCTTTCGCTCCCATTGCAATTTGCGCTACATATACGTTTCCGTAAGAGATGGCTTGCATTGCTAAGTTTTTCTTAGAACTACGTTTTCCTGATATTGCAAATTTAGCAGATGCTCCTAACGGAGTCGCTTTAGACATTTGACCTCCAGTATTAGAATACACTTCCGTATCCATTACTAAGATATTGATGTTTTCTCCTGATGCCAATACGTGATCTACACCACCGTATCCAATATCATAGGCCCATCCGTCTCCACCGAATATCCAAACTGTTTTCTTACGCAAGTATTCGATTAATTCAGCTAATTTTTTCGCCTCCGGTAAATCAATGGTCTTTAAAATTTCTTTTAACTCATCAATTTGTGCGAATTTCAATTCTTTAGACGCTTCATTATCCTCTGGATTATCCATCATAGCATTTACTAAAGTGCTACCGATTTTACCTTCCAATGATTTTAATAAACTAACTGCAATTTCTTGTTTCTTAGCCAATCCTAGGTGTAAACCAAGTCCAAACTCTGCATTGTCTTCAAATAATGAATTTGCCCAAGCTGGTCCGCGACCAAATTTATTGGTTTTATAAGGAGTTGTTGGTAAATTACCTCCATAGATAGAAGAACATCCGGTTGCATTTGCAATGATCATACTGTCTCCATACAACTGAGTAATCAATTTGATATATGGTGTTTCACCACAACCAGAACATGCTCCAGAGAATTCGAATAAAGGCTCTAAGAATTGAGATCCTTTAATAGATCCAATTTTTAATTCTTTACGATCGTAGTCTGGTAAATCGATAAAGAAGTCCCAGTTTTTATCTTCTACTTCTTCTACTAAAACTTTTTCTCTAAGATTAATTGCTTTTAAGCTTGGATCTTCTTTATCCACTGCTGGACAAACTTGCACACATAAATCACAACCAGTACAATCCTGAGGAGAAACTTGTAAAATATAAGAATCTTGTTCTTTTACAAATGGACGTCCAATAGCTGGAACAGATTTTAAATCTTGCGGAGCTGTAAGCARCATGTCGTTATTCACAACTTTTGCACGAATCGCAGCATGCGGACAAATAGCCACACACTTGTTACATTGTGTACATAAATCGGCATCGTCCCAAACTGGTACAACATCTGCAATTCCACGTTTTTCGAATTGGGTAGTTCCTGTAGGGAACGTTCCATCCACCGGGAATGCGCTTACTGGTAACTCATCACCATTTCCTGCTAAAATAGTTCCTAAAATTTCTTTTACAAACACATCCGCATCACCAACCATCATAGGAATTAATCCTTTTTCGTTAGTTGTATGTCTTGGATATTCTACTTTTTCAAGGTTTTCTAATGATTTATCAACAGCATGGAAATTCATTTCAACTACTTTCTCTCCTTTATGAGAATAAGATTTTACAATAGCATCCTTAATTTTTTGAATAGCTGCATCTTTTTCAATCACACCAGAAATAGCGAAGAAACAAGTTTGAAGTACAGTATTTGTACGTTTTCCTAACTGAGCCTCTTTTGCTACTTTAGTTGCATCCACTACATAAAAATCTAAGTTTTTATCAATAATGGTTTGTTGCATATCTTTCGGTAATTCTTTCCAAACCTTATATTTATCAAAAGGTGAGTTTAATAAGAAGATACCGTTTTGTTTGGCATGTTTTAACACCTTGTACTTGTGTACAAAACTAAATTGATGGCAAGCAATAAAATCAGCTTCGTCAATTAAGTAAGATGAATTAATTTTATCTGGTCCAAAACGCAAGTGAGATACTGTTTGCGCTCCCGCTTTTTTAGAATCGTATACAAAGTAACCTTGCACAAAATTCTCAGTAGTCTCTCCAATAATTTTTATTGAATTTTTATTTGCTCCAACTGTACCATCAGATCCTAAACCATAGAACATACAGTTTTTAGTAGTACTTGCAGCGATAAAGCTTGAATCGTATGTTAAACTCGTATGAGAAACATCGTCATTAATACCTACTGTAAAGTGGTTTTTAGGAGTTTCAGCATCTAGTGCGTCAAAAATTCCTTTTACCATAGCAGGTGTAAATTCTTTAGAAGATAATCCGTAACGACCACCAACGATAGTAGGTAACACCTCTCCGTTTTCAACCATTGCGTTTACAATATCTACATATAAAGGTTCACCAACACTTCCTGGCTCCTTAGTACGATCCAATACAGAAATTTTCTTCACAGATTTTGGCAACGCTGCGATATAATCTTTGATAGAGAATGGACGGTATAAGCGAACAAATAGTACACCTACTTTCTCTCCATTTTCTATCATAGTATCTATAGCTTCCTGAACAGCTCCACTACCAGATCCCATAATGATAATTACTTTCTCTGCTTCTGGGTGTCCTACATAATCGAATAAATTATAACGACGTCCTGTGTGAGCGTAGAATTCGTCCATTGTATCCTGAACTATTCCTGGTACCGCAGCGTAAAATCCGTTGGCTGCCTCACGTGCTTGGAAAAATACATCTGGATTTTGAGCTGTCCCTCTTAATTTTGGACTATCTGGATCCAAAGAACGTTTTTTATGTTCCATGATTTTATCTTCCGGCATCATTGCTTTGATAATATCATCCGTAATTCCGTCAATTTTAGAAATCTCATGAGAGGTTCTAAATCCATCAAAAATATTTAAAAAAGGAATTCTCGTTTTTAATGTAGCAACTTGGGTAATCAATGCAAAATCATGTGCCTCTTGAACGGAGTTCCCGAATAACATTGCAAATCCTGTTTGACGAACGGCCATCACATCTGAATGATCTCCGAAAATAGACAACGCATGTGTTGCAATTGTTCTTGCCGCAACATGTATTACTACAGGTAACAACTCTCCTGCCATTTTATACATATTCGGAATCATTAATAACAATCCTTGTGAAGCGGTAAATGTAGTAGTTAAAGCACCTGCTTGCAAAGAACCATGTACAGAACCAGCTGCACCACCTTCACTTTGCAACTCAACAATTGTTGGTACATTGCTCCATATATTCTCTTGACCGTCAGAACTATATACATCTACATGTTCTCCCATTGGAGAAGCCGGAGTAATCGGATAAATTGCACAAACCTCGTTGGTCTTATGCGCTATTCTTGCTACAGCCTCATTGGCATCGCAAATCAATTTAGGAAAGTCTTGTCTCATAAAATTACATTTAATTCTCATAATTTGCAGTAACCTTGAATAAACTTCACCGTATTTGCAAATTCTTTATTTATTGTTAAAACATTTAACGAGGTAAAATTAAAAGAACAAACAGTAGTTTTTGCTGACATATGTCAGCAAAAAACGCATAGAACCTATTTAAAACCACTTAAAATAAAAACCGTAACTAGTTGAATTTCATTWATTTAAAATTTAATAAAAATAACCCTTAGAATATTTGTAACTTTTGGAACATTTATAATTTCAACAAACCTCGGAATATTAACCAGAATACATCTCGGTTTGGTCTTTAAAATTTTAGATCCATATCATTGCGAAAAACATGGTTTAACTCAAACTTTTCAATCGTTTTGTAAATTTTATCCCAATTTAATTGAATTATTTTACTAAAACGTTTTAGTAAAAAACAATCCTATAACACATTACGAATTCACTAAATCTTTTAAACCTATGAAATCATGAAAGTTAGGCATTGTTTTTGAGGAGATGGAACGCTGAATATCTTCTGTGTTTTGTAATTTTTTGTGTTTATTAACGACTAACACCAAAACTAACACAAAACCCATGAAAACTAAACTAACAACATTGGCATTCATTTTTCTTACATTAATCTGGACAAGCTGTTCTGATAGTGATAACGACGAAATAACACCTGACCCTCCTCCAACTTCTGGAGATGTAACCTATACAAATAGTATAAAATCCATCGTAAGTGGTAATTGTCTTAGTTGCCATGGTAGTTCGCCAACTAACGGTGCTCCTATGTCATTAACCACCTATACAATGGTAAAAGATGCCGCGCTAAACCGTGGTCTTATTACGCTTGTAGAAAATGGCACTATGCCTAAAGACGGGAGCTTATCCACTGCACAAAAAAAGGCTTTTAGCGATTGGAAATCTGATGGATACCTGGAATAATAGATCCGATATATTTTAAAGCACAAAAAAATCACCCATATAATTAAGAAAACTAAATTATATGGGTGATTTCAGTTGGAATAAACTTCCTTATTTTTTATTTACTCAAATACATTTTTCTTCGAGCGTACAATTCATAGAAAGTATCATCTTTTAAGTCATCTATAAATAAGATACTCTCTCCTGTCGATTTCATTTCAGGCCCCAAGTTCTTATCTACATTCGGGAATTTATCAAAAGAAAAAACGGGTTGCTTAATTGCATACCCCTCCAATTGTGGATTGAATGTAAAATCTTTTACTTTATTAACCCCTAACATCACTTTGGTTGCATAATTTACATAAGGCTCTCCATAGGCTTTTGCAATAAACGGCACTGTACGAGAAGCTCTTGGGTTTGCTTCTATTATGTATACTATGTCGTTTTTAATCGCAAACTGAATATTAATCAATCCTACCGTTTTTAATGCTTTTGCAATTTTAACAGTATGGTCTTTTATTTGTTGCATTACAAACTCTCCTAAATTAAAAGGAGGTAAGGTAGCATTTGAATCTCCAGAGTGCACACCACAAGGTTCAATATGTTCCATGATACCTATTATATATACATCCTCCCCATCACAAATAGCATCTGCTTCTGCTTCTATGGCACCTTCTAAATAATGGTCTAACAACAATACATTGTTAGGGATTTTATGCAATAATTCGACCACATGTTTCTCTAACTCGTCCTTATTAATTACAATTTTCATTCCTTGCCCTCCTAAAACATAGGAAGGACGCACTAAAATTGGAAAATTCAAATCTTTTACAACTTCCAAAGCCTCGTCAGCTGTGGTAGCCGTTCCAAATTCAGGAAATGGAATATCTAAGGTTTCTAATAGTTCAGAAAAACGACCTCTATCTTCGGCCAAATCTAATGCTTCGAAAGAAGTTCCTATAATTTTAATTCCGTGTTTCTCTAATTTTTCAGCCAATTTTAAAGCTGTTTGTCCGCCTAACTGTACAATAACACCTTCCGGTTTCTCATGTTTGATGATATCATAAATATGTTCCCAAAATACAGGCTCAAAATACAATTTATCAGCAGTATCAAAATCTGTAGAAACAGTTTCTGGATTACAGTTAATCATAATGGTTTCATACCCTACTTCTTTAGCAGCCAAAACTCCATGAACACAACAGTAATCAAACTCTATTCCTTGTCCAATACGGTTTGGACCAGAACCTAATACCACAATTTTCTTTTTATTTGAAACAACACTTTCATTATCTGCCTTCGCTCCATCAGCAGTAATCATCTTACGTTCAAAAGTGGAATAATAATAAGGTGTTTGCGCATTAAATTCTGCAGCACAAGTATCTACCAATTTATATACACGATTCACATCTAGCTCTTCACGTTTATTATAAATTTGACTTTCTAAACAGCCCAACATATGTGCAATTTGACGGTCTGCAAATCCTTTTTGTTTGGCTTCTAACATTAATTCCGCATCTATGGTACTTAATGTTCTAGTAGTTATTTCTTTTTCTAAAATAAACAATGATTCGTATTGTTTCAAGAACCACATATCTATCTTAGTGATTTCATGAATTCTGCTCAATGGCATTCCAATACTAATGGCATCATAAATTACAAATACACGGTCATAGCTAGGATATTTTAACTTATGTATGATGGTATCGTAATTGGTTTCCCCTTTACCATCTACCCCCAACCCATTACGGTTTATTTCTAAAGACTGCGTAGCTTTTTGTAATGCTTCTTGGAAAGAGCGTCCAATTCCCATTACTTCACCCACAGATTTCATTTGCAATCCTATAGTACGTTCAGAACCKTCAAACTTATCGAAATTCCAACGTGGTATTTTTACAATTACATAATCCAATGTAGGCTCAAATAAAGCAGAAGTAGTTTTTGTAATTTGATTTTTCAATTCGTCTAAATGATAACCGATGGCCAACTTAGAAGCTATTTTTGCAATAGGGTACCCCGTAGCTTTAGAAGCCAGGGCTGAAGAACGAGAAACACGCGGATTGATCTCAATGGCAATAATTTCTTCTTTTTCGTCAGGACTCACAGCAAACTGAACATTACATCCACCTGCAAAGTCACCAATATTACGCATCATATGAATGGCATGATCACGCATTCTTTGGAAGGTAGTATCAGATAAAGTCATCGCTGGAGCTACAGTGATAGAATCTCCTGTATGAATTCCCATTGGATCCATATTTTCGATGGTACAAATAATAACTACATTGTCGTTTTTATCTCGTAACAATTCCAATTCGTATTCTTTCCAACCCAATAAGGCTTTATCAATCAAAACTTCATGTATAGGAGATGCCTCTAGTCCTCTTTTTAATAAAGTATCAAAATCTGCTTGTTCATATACAATAGATGCTCCAGATCCCCCCAAAGTAAAAGAAGGGCGGATAACCAATGGAAAACCAAATTCCTGTGCAATTTCTTTTCCTTTCAGATAAGAACCAGCAATTTGCGAAGGCGCTTGTCCTATACCAATTTTAATCATTAATTCTCGGAACTTCTCACGGTCTTCCGTTACATTAATAGCATCGATATTAACCCCAATAATATTCACATTAAAATCTGCCCAAATACCTTTGTCTTCTGCTTCGATACAAAGATTCAAAGCCGTCTGACCTCCCATTGTAGGAAGTACAGAATCTATATTGGGATGTTTTTTAAGAATCTCGATAAGCGATTTTGTAGTAATCGGTTTTAAGTAAATATTATCAGCTAAACTAGGATCTGTCATAATAGTAGCAGGGTTTGAGTTGATCAATGTCACTTCAATTCCTTCCTCTTTTAATGATCTAATCGCCTGAGAACCTGAATAATCAAATTCACATGCTTGTCCAATTACAATAGGTCCTGACCCTATTATTAGTACTGATTTTATCGAATTATCTCTTGGCATTTTGTTGTTGTTTTTAGTATTTTTTTTCGGTATCGCAATAAAGATACTACTTAATTTCTTGAGTAGGTATAAAAAAAAGGTGCTACTAATAAAAGCAACACCCTGTATATAAAACTAACGTTTCATTATTTTTTTGGTCTAGGATCTGAAGAAACAGAAATTCTTTTTCTTCCTTTAGCTCTTCTTCTGGCTAAAACTTTTCTACCCGTAACAGAAGCCATACGCTCTCTAAAACCGTGCTTATTTCTTCTTTTTCTTTTTGATGGTTGGTATGTTCTTTTGCTCATTACAAATATCTTTAATAATCCTATTTTTCTATTTAATACTTAGACATTTCTCTATACTGTCTAAAAGCGTGTGCAAATATACAAATCCATTTCTTTTTGGCAAATAGATTGTTGTAAATTTTATAAAAAATATTTGATAGTGCTTAAATCTTACTACTTCTCTACGGAAATTAGTTAAAAACACGGAGTTAGTTCTTCTTTATTTGCTTCAAAACCATTGTAAAAACAGTAAAAATATCTTTATCAACCCAAAAAACAACGATTCATCAGCTCAAATTGATGCTATTGTTCCTTTGATAACGCCATTTATTATAGCGCTCTTTTGTNAAAAAAAACAAAAGACAAGCCTTTCTTTTCAATTTTAAACAGACATGACAGCCGCTCAATTATAAAAAGAAATAAAATTATAGGAAAACTATTTGCCAACTAAAATACCTTTAGTACTTTTGCGCAAACCAAAACACCATGAAGAATACCAAATACGTTTTTGTAACTGGAGGCGTTACATCATCACTTGGAAAAGGGATAATTGCAGCATCTTTAGCCAAACTACTACAAGAACGAGGCTATACCGTTACCATCCAAAAATTAGATCCATATATTAATATAGATCCAGGAACCTTAAACCCATACGAGCATGGTGAGTGTTTTGTAACGGATGACGGAGCTGAAACTGACTTAGACCTTGGGCATTATGAGCGTTTTTTAAATACGCCTACTTCTCAAGCTAACAATGTTACTACAGGTAGAATCTACCAAAATGTAATTGATAAAGAACGCAAAGGAGAATATTTAGGTAAAACCGTACAGGTAATTCCTCATATTACAGATGAGATTAAAAACCGTGTTCAAATTCTTGGAAACACAGGAAAGTACGATATCGTTATAACAGAAATAGGTGGTACTGTTGGAGATATTGAGTCTTTACCGTATGTAGAATCGGTACGTCAACTTTTATGGGAGTTGGGAGATAACAATGCCATTGTAATTCATTTGACATTGATTCCGTATTTAGCTGCTGCTGGTGAATTAAAAACCAAGCCTACGCAACACTCTGTAAAAATGTTGATGCAAAGTGGAGTGAGTCCCGATATTTTAGTTTGTAGAAGTGAGCATGAAATTAATGATGGTATCAAACGCAAATTGGCCTTATTTTGCAATGTTAAAAAGGAAGATGTAATCCAGGCTTTGGATGCTGAAACCATTTACGATGTCCCTAATTTAATGTTAGAACAAGGACTTGACAAAGTGGTGTTAAATAAATTAGATTTAAAAGGTTCTAAAGTTCCTCAACTTATAGAATGGAACAAGTTTGTAAACAAACACAAAAACCCAAAATACACCATAAATATTGGATTAATTGGTAAATACGTGGAGTTACACGACGCTTATAAGTCCATTTCGGAAGCATTTATTCATGCTGGAGCTACCAATGAAGTGAAAGTTAAAATTCACTGGATTCACTCAGAAGAATTAAAAGCAGCAGATGTAGCAGGTTTATTAAAAGGATTGAACGGAATTCTTGTTGCTCCTGGTTTTGGAGAGCGTGGTATCGAAGGAAAAATTAAAGCTGTTCAGTATGCAAGAGAAAATAACATTCCATTTTTTGGAATTTGTTTAGGTATGCAGATGGCAGTGATTGAGTTTTCTAGAAATGTCTTAAAATTAGCCGATGCTAATTCTATTGAAATGGATGAAAACACATCCAATCCAGTAATCAATTTAATGGAAGAGCAAAAGGAAATCACCAATATGGGTGGAACCATGCGTTTGGGAGCTTGGGACTGTAAACTTACCGAAAACTCTAAATTAAAAGACATCTATAATAGTGAAATCATAAGCGAACGTCACCGTCACCGCTATGAATTAAACAATAAATATGTGGCCGATTTGGAAACTGCAGGAATGACAGTTTCTGGAAAGAATCCAGTTACTGATTTGGTGGAAGTTATAGAAATTCCATCTCACCCATGGTTTATTGGAGTTCAATATCACCCAGAATATAAGAGTACAGTGGAAAACCCACATCCATTATTTGTTGCTTTTGTAAAAGCCGGTTTGGAACACTCTTTGAAATAACATTAATAATGGTTTTTAAGAATTGCTCTTAAAATCCGTAAAACGCTGTTTATCAGCTATAAACATTATTTATTTATTAACCTGATAAAAATAAAGTGTCTGTTTTATGCGTCAATATACGCTCTACATGACACAATGACATTTTAACCTTATATATGGAACAAAAAAAATTCGATTCAACTTCCTTAATTGGAATGCTACTTTTAGGAGCTATTATGATTTGGTATATGTACACCAACCAGCCAACTCCAGAAGAATTAGAAAAAAAGGCAGCAATAGAGCAAGTTGAAAAATCAACTGAAACTACCAAAATTGATCTTATTCAAAATAACGAGCCAATTATTGTAAACCCTACAGATTCATTAGCATTGATAAAGGCACAAGGTAGACTTGGTTCTTTTGCCTATTCAGCTACATTAGCATCTGCATCTGATAACGAAACCGTCTTGGAAAATGACGTTTTGAAATTGGTGATATCTAATAAAGGTGGACAAATTAAACAAGCTTTGATTAAAAACTATGTAACGCACGATTCGTTACCTTTAAATTTAATTAAAGAAAATAATGCCAAATTCAACATTAGTTTTGGCACCTCTGATAATAGAACTTTAAATACAAGTGATTTATTCTTTGAGCCAACGTTATCTAAAAGTGGAGATGATCAGGTATTATCCATGAAATTAAAAGTAAGTGAGCATGAATTCCTAGAATATCGCTATACGATGCAACCTGGAAAATACATGTTAGATTTTACAGTACGTTCTCAAGGATTGTCTCAACACTTAAACAGCAGTCAAAAAGTTAATTTAGACTGGAGTTTAAATGCATTTAGTAATGAAAAAAGTATTCGTTACGAAAATCAACAAACGGAAATGTACTTCGAAAAAGAAGATGAAAACATTGATTACCTTTCTATGGGGGGTGATGACGATGCTACCGAAAGTGACGTAAACTGGGTTGCATTTAAACAACATTTCTTCTCTTCAATACTGGTAAGTGACGATGGTTTTGCTACAGCAAATTTAGCTTCTAAAACTCTAACTATCGACGAGGAAATTGATACCACTTTCACAAAATCTTTTGCTCTTAGCGCTCCTTTGGAATTAAAAAATGGAGAATTCGATTCAAAAATGCAGTGGTACTATGGACCTAATGATTATCAAATTTTAAAAGAATACCCAAGAAATATCAAAAAGATCCTAAACTTAGGTTGGGGAATTTTTGGAATGATAAACCGTGCTGTATTTATTCCTGTATTTGGTTTCTTACAAGGGTTTATGGGTAACTACGGTTTAATCATTATTTTAATGACCGTAATTGTACGAATTTTCATGTCRCCATTGGTATATAAATCTTATTTATCAAGTGCWAGAATGAARGTSTTACGTCCAGAAATGGAAGYTATYAAYAAGAAAYACCCWGGAAAAGAMAATGCWATGAAACGTCAACAAGAAACGATGGCGCTTCAGCGAAAAGCAGGTGTAAGTCCATTATCTGGTTGTATTCCAGCCTTGTTACAAATGCCCGTATTTTTCGCTTTGTTCCGATTTTTCCCAGCAAATATAGATATCAGACAACAAGGGTTCTTATGGGCTGATGATTTATCTGCTTATGACAGTGTCTATCAATTACCATTTAATATTCCGTTTTATGGAGACCACGTGAGTTTGTTCCCTATTTTGGCATCAATCGCTATTTTCTTTTATATGAAAATGAGTCAAAGTCAACAAATGAATATGCAACAGCCTACTCAGGAAGGGATGCCAGACATGCAAAACATGATGAAAATGATGATGTACTTCTCACCTATCATGATGTTGGTTTTCTTTAATATGTACGCCAGTGGATTGAGTTTGTATTATTTCATCTCTAACTTGCTAACCATTACAATTATGTTAGTAATCAAAAACTTTATTATTGATGAAAACAAGATTTTAGCTCAAATAGAGGAAAACAAAAAGAAGAAACCTAAAAAAGAAAGCAAGTTCCGTCAGCGCTTAAACAGTGCGATGAAACAAGCACAAGACCAACAAGCAGACAAAAAGAAGAAAAAATAACAATTGGTTATTTTTTAATAGCAAATTTAAAGCCTCAATTAACAATCATTTTGTTAATTGAGGCTTTTTTAATTTTACTCCTGCCATTACTAAATCAAATTCAATGCTATGCTTTAAAAACCTGAGTTCGACCTAAGAATAATTTTACACCGATAATAATCAGACATATAAAACATATATCATTGCGAATGTTAATTTTTTAAGTAAAATGTGGCTATCTGACTATCAATAAGAAGATTGTTATGGTAGTACCTCCTTCGCAAATCCGTTTATTTGATATTCAAATAGAATCGTTTTTACAGCTATCGAACACAAATTAAAAGGAAAAACTAAACCCCATAAAGAGTACTCTTAATCCAGATTTACAGTGCTTATGRGYAGCAAATKATACCATAAAAAAACCACCAAAAACAAGCATTGCTTTCGGTGGWTATTCATCATTTAAAAAATGATACTTTATAAGTAATTATTTACGTTTGTTTCAATTCGCTTTAATACATCACCTGTATTTCCTTTTACAAATTTTTCTCCTGTAATATTCTCGTACAATTCAATATACCGTTCAGAAATCTCTGTTACTTTTGCAGCGTTCATTTCAGGTATTTGCTGTCCTTCTAGTCCTTGAAAACCTTCAGAAATCAGCCACTGTCTTACAAATTCTTTTGACAATTGTTTTTGAGTAGCTCCTTGATCTTGGCGTTCTTTATACCCCTTCGAGTAAAAGTACCGAGAAGAATCTGGTGTATGAATTTCGTCAATTAAAACGATTTTACCATCCTTGGTTTTACCAAATTCGTATTTAGTATCTACTAATATTAGCCCTCGTTTTGCAGCGATCTCTGTTCCTCTTTCAAACAAGGCTCTGGTATACTTTTCTAGTACCAAGTAATCCGCTTCAGAAACAATCCCTTTACTTAAAATATCCGCTCTGCTAATATCTTCATCATGTTCGCCATTATCCGCTTTTGTAGAAGGCGTAATTAAAGGGCTTGGAAATTTATCGTTTTCTTTTAACCCTTCAGGTAATTCAACTCCACAAAGCATTCTTTTTCCCAATTTATATTCTCTTGCAGCATGGCCAGACATATATCCTCTKATCACCATTTCCACTTTAAACGGGTCACATAAGTGTCCGATAGCCACATTAGGATCTGGAATGTTTATGATCCAATTCGGAACTATATCTTCGGTTTCCTTCATCATTTTAGCCGCAATTTGATTCAATATCTGCCCTTTAAACGGTATTTGTTTAGGCATTACTACATCAAAAGCCGATAAGCGATCTGTTGCAATCATCACTAAAATTTCGTTGTCTATATTATAGACTTCACGTACTTTTCCAATATAAACCGATTTTTGTTTTGGAAAGTTAAAATTTGTTGCATTAATTGTATTCATTATTTCTTAATTAGTTGTGTTCTTTTCTATTCGCTCTCAATGCTCTTGTAGGCTGAAATTATTTTCCTCACCAATCTGTGACGCACTACATCTTTATCATCTAGATATACCATGGCTATACCTGGGATCTCTTTTAATGCTAGTAAAGATTCTTTTAAGCCAGACACTTGTTTTCTTGGTAAATCTATCTGTCCTGGATCTCCTGTAATCACAAACTTGGCACTCTTCCCCATCCTCGTCAAAAACATTTTCATTTGACTGTGCGTTGTATTTTGGGCTTCATCCAATATAACAAATGCGTTGTCCAACGTCCGTCCACGCATAAATGCAAGTGGAGCTATTTGAATGATTCCTTTATCCAAGTACTGTTCCAATCGTTCCGAAGGAATCATATCACGCAAGGCRTCGTACAATGGCTGCATGTAGGGATCTAACTTTTCTCTAATATCACCTGGTAAAAAACCTAACTTCTCACCAGATTCCACAGCGGGTCTTGTCAAGATAATTTTTCTTACAGATTTTTCTTTCAAAGCGCGTACTGCTAAAGCTACTGCCGTATAGGTTTTTCCTGTACCTGCTGGACCAACAGCAAATAACATGTCATTCCTTTCTATAAAGTCCACCATTTTACGCTGGTTTGCCGTTTGTGCCTTAATCATTCTGCCGTTTACTCCGTGTACCAAAACTTCTCCAGCAGATGCCGACGCATTCTTCTCTTTCCCATCACTCAAAATAATACGCTCTATACTATTCTCATCTAAGCTATTATATTTTGCCAAATATTTAATAAGCATAACCACTCGCTTTTCGAATTCATCCAAGATTTCCGGTTCACCAAAACCTTTTAAAACGGAACCACGCGCTACAATTTTTAGCTTTGGAAAATATTTTTGCAGTAAGGTAATGTTAACATTCTGTGTTCCAAAAAGGTCACTAGGGCTAATTTCCGATAAGTCTATAGTACGTTCGTTCAAATGGTAATTTTTAAAATGATGAATATTCTTTCAGTGATTTTGATGCTTTATAATATACGATAATTCATTAAGTTTGCATAACAAAAGTAACAAAATTCAAATTAGTAAAAACTGTTATGGTTAAATAAGTTTTTAACATTATATTTGATAAGTTTTTGCTAGAAATAATTAGATAAATCAGTCAACATACATCTATGTCAATTATTACACTTACTTCCGATTTTGGCATGAAAGATTATTTCGTAGCCGCCATTAAAGGAGCCATCTATACTGATTTACCCGAAGCGAAAATTGTAGATATAACTCATSAAATTTCTCCRTTTAACATAATGGAAACTGCTTATATTATCAAAAACGCTTACAAACATTTTCCAAAGGGAACCATTCATATAATAGGTGTAGACTCAGAGGCAAATGAAGAGAATAAACACATCGCTTTAAAACTTGACGGACACTATTTTGTAGGAACTGATAATGGTATCATCTCTTTATTAACACAAGAAATTAACCCTGAAAAGATTGTAGAAATCACCGTTCAAAACGAAATCACCACTGGTTTTTCGGTGTTGGATGTTTTTATAAAAGTAGCTTGTCATATTGCTCGTGGAGGCTCTTTAGATATTGTAGGTAAGAATTGTCCTAACTATAAAATAATAAAAGAAACTCAAGCCATAATAGCCTCCGATAATAAGAGTATTAAAGGAACAATTATCTATGTAGACAACTATGGAAATGCTATCAGCAATATCAAGAAACAGATGATACAATCTGTAGGACATGGTAGGTCTTTCGAAATTTTAGCTGGACGACATAGTTTTAAAACCATCCACCAAAAATACAGCGACATTGTAGATTTTAGCATTCCTTCTGAAAACAGGTATAAAGACGGTGTAAAATTAGCCATCTTTAATTCTTCGGATTATTTGGAAATTGCACTTTATAAGAGTGACCCTAATACAGTGGGGGCTGCTGTAAATTTACTTGGCTTAGACTACCACGCTCCTATAATTATTAACTTTGACTCCTAAACATGTTTGTACGTATYGTAAAACTTAGTTTCTCYCCTGAACATATAAATACCTTTCTAGCTATCTTTGAAGAAAACAAAGCGCTTATACGAAAATCGCCTGGATGTCGTTTATTAGAATTATACAGGGACCAAAATGATACCGATATCTTTTTCACCTATAGTTATTGGGAAAAAGAACAAGACTTGGAAAATTATAGACACTCAGAATTATTCAAAACCGTATGGGCATCAACAAAAGTTTTGTTCAACAAAAAACCTGAAGCTTGGAGTGTCGATAAATTAGAAAGTTTACACTAATAATTAACAATTATCTAAAACAGTATATGTTTGCCATTTTAAAAAAAGAACTGACCYTATTTTTTTCCGCTGCCATTGGTTATTTAGTCATTAGCATTTTTTTGATAATYTGCGGCCTATTTTTATGGGTTTTTAATACYGATTTTAATGTATTAAATGCTGGATTTGCAGACCTCAATTCCTTCTTTTATATAGCCCCTTGGATATTTTCGTTTTTAATTCCTGCCATTACTATGCGCAGTTTTTCGGACGAGATTAGCTCCGGAACTATTGAAATACTAAAAACAAAACCATTGAGCGTATGGGAAATTGTTACTGGAAAGTATCTGGGTGCTCTTACTTTAGCTTTCTTAGCATTAGTTCCCACATTTGTGTATGTTTATAGCATATATTCGCTGAGTAGTCCTCATGGGAATATAGACTTGGCAAGCCTAATAGGATCGTATATCGGTCTGTTTTTTATGATGAGTGCTTATGCCGCAATCGGTGTTTTTTCTTCCACACTTTCAGAAAATCAAATCATCACTTTTATCACAGCCATTTCCATTATTCTATTTTTATATACAGGATTAGATGCCTTTGCAGACCTATTTCCTTCAATAGAAATGGGCATTCAAAAATTTGGAATGTTAACCCATTATAAAAGTATAGGAAGCGGTGTTTTAGACACCCGAAGTATTCTKTATTTTTTAAGYATTAGTTTCTTTTTTCTTATACTTACAAAGCAACAAATAGCAAAGAAYMCCTCTCCCAAACAACTCATAAGCATTATTGCATTACTAYTGGCTTTTAATATAGTTTCTGGTAATTATTACACCCGTATTGATTTTACAGCCGACMAACGTTACTCGCTGTCAAAAACCACCAAAAAYATTCTCGAAAAAATYAACAAACCCATCCGAATAAAAGTGTATCTCAAAGGCGATTTCCCAACAGAATTCAAACGTCTACAATTGGAAACATCTCAGTATTTAGARGAGTTATCAGCTGAAAACAATTTGATTTCTTTTGTCTTTATCGAYCCAACRGACACGYTAGAATCCTTAGTGAAATCWGGYCTCAAAGCAAGTAGATTACAGGTRCARGAAAACGGAAARTTATCTGAAGTAGTAATTCTTCCGTGGGCTGTGATTACCTACAATGATAAAACAGAAAAAATATCTTTGCTAAAAGACAGCAATTTTAATTCCCAAGAACAACAATTAGAAAACWCTGTACAGCATTTGGAATATGCATTTTCAAATGCACTTCATAATTTGACTAATAAAAAGTCAAAAAAAATTGCCATCTTAAAAGGAAATGGAGAGTTGGCTGATGTGTATATCGCTGATTTTCTAAGAAGCTTACAACCCAACTATCACTTGGCGGCTTTCACCTTAGATTCCGTACAAAACACTCCTGTAAAAACACTTAAAGAACTYTCCGAGTTTGATGCCGTAATTATTGCAAAACCGACTGTTCTTTTTAGCGAAAAAGAAAAATATGTCTTGGATCAATTCATCTGTCAAGGAGGAAAAACACTTTGGTTACTAGACGCTGTAAATGCCGAATTAGACAGTTTACTCACTACTGGTGAATCCATGGCGTTTCCAAGAAATTTAAATTTAACCGACCTATTGTTCAGTTACGGCGTACGTATTAATAACGATTTAGTCCAAGATCTATACAGTTCAAAAATCACCTTGGCAACAGGAAATATTGGAAATCAAACACAGTTCGATCAATTTTTATGGAATTTCCACCCCTTGGTAAAAGGCGCTATAAATCACCCTATCACCAACAATATAGAACCTGTAAATTTACGTTTCAGTTCAAGTATAGATACACTTCAAAATAGCATCGAAAAAACAGTATTGCTCTCAAGTTCTAACCTATCAAAAACTGTTGGAACACCTCGTTTAATCTCTTTAAATAGTTTAGCCAAGGCAGCGAACCCAAAAGAATTTGACAAAAAAGGGATCCCTTTAGCTATTTTATTAGAAGGAGCGTTCAGTTCTGGCTACAAACAACGCATCAAACCATTTCCTTATGAAGATAATTTGGAAGAGAGTAGCCCTACTAAAATGATTATAGTATCTGACGGTGATATTATTGCCAACGATGTAAAAAATGGGAAACCTCAAGCATTAGGACTCAATTTATGGACTCAGGATTCTTATGGGAACAAAGAATTTCTTTTAAATGCTGTCAATTATTTATTGGACGATACTGGATTGATTCAAATTCGGTCAAAAGAGGTTTCTCTTCGCTATTTAGACAAACAAAAATCCTTTGAGAACAGAACCTATTGGCAAGTTCTAAACACGGTAGTTCCATTGTTAATTGTAACCTTATTCGCATTGCTATTTAGGCAAGTTCGAAAAAGAAAATACCATTACTAGTATCTTAAATAATTGTTAAATAAATTACAGTATCTGCAATTTGAATCGAATTAAGTTATTTTTGTATCTAATCATATTCACAAAAACTAACTTATTATGCAAAAAAAAATCATGTTACTTTCAGCCATATGTTTATTTATGGTTGGTACAAGTCAAGCACAGATTAAAACCCCAGCACCAAGTCCGTCATGTAAAATTGAGCAAACAATAGGACTTACCACCGTTTCCTTRGACTATTCAAGACCYGCWATGAGAGGMCGCGTTATTTTTGGTAACCTTGTTCCTTTTGGAAAAACATGGAGAACAGGAGCAAATGCCAATACAAAAATCACTTTCARTACTGATGTAACCATCGCAGGTTCTAAACTTAAAAAAGGTGATTATGCTATCTATACTGTTCCAAAYAAAAATTCTTGGGATGTAATTTTTTACAGCGATGCTAAAAACTGGGGAACTCCAGCCAAATGGGATGATGCTAAAGTAGYAGCTAAAGCAACTGTAAACACTTCAAAAGTTGATAAAACAGAATCTTTCACCATTGCTTTTAGTAATTTAGCAAACAATGCTGGTTCTCTTGACATTTCTTGGGAAAACACACTTGTAAGTGTAAAAATTGAAGTTCCTACCGATGCTATTGCATTGAAAAGTATCGAAAGCGCTATGAGCGGACCTTCTGTAAATGACTACTTTTCTGCAGCTTCATTTTACCATGAAACAGGAAAAGATTTAGACAAAGCATTGGAATGGATTAGCAAAGCAACTGAAGGTGATAATCCTCGCTTTTGGATGTTGAGACGTAAGAGTTTAATCCAAGCTGATATGGGAGATTATAAAGGCGCTATACAATCGGCTAAATCTTCTTTAAAGGGTGCTGAACAGCAAGGAAATGCTGATTATGTAAAAATGAATACCGAGTCTATCGCAGCGTGGAAAAATAAGTAATTTACCACAATCAATAAACTAAAAAAAGGGCCGTATCAAAATTGATACGGCCCTTTTTGCTATTCGTTATTTCTTTATTACTCTTTTGTTATAACCACTTGTTCTGTATCATCGCTTACAAATAATTGCAACAACATCGCAATCCCCATCACCAAAAAACAGCCGAATAGATTCAACCATAAATACGGCATCCAATCAAGTCTCCAGCCAATTATTACAATAATCTGAGTGATAATAGCCGCAGTAAAAACAGCTTTACTGTGTACAAATTTCACAAACATAGCAAGTAAAAATATCCCCAATACATTGCCATAGAAAATAGAACCAATAATATTTACCAACTGAATTAAGTTATCAAATAAATTGGCAAAACAGGCGACTCCAATAGCAATCCCTCCCCACACCAATGTRAAAAACATGGACGCTTTTACATAATGCGCGTCCGATTTTTCTTCGGTATGATTTCTTTTGTACAAATCTATCACTGTGGTRGAGGCTAAAGCATTCAGTTCGGATGCTGTGGAAGACATGGCGGCTGACAAWATTACWGCCAAYAAYAAKCCKATRAGYCCTTTSGGWARTTTKGTCAAWATAAAGTGAATAAAAACRTAGTCTTTATCATTTGTTTCTACAGAATCATCCGCCTTTTTTATTRTGACTTTTGCCTGTTCTCTCAGTGCTTTCTCGTCTGTATTAAGGGTTGCTATCCGTTCTTTTAATCGTCTATTTTTAGCATCTTTTGAAAACTGAAATAACAAGGCCTGTTTTTCAGTAGTCAATTTTTTATAATCATTATTTAAATCGGCATATTCCTGGGCATATTCTGAGTTTTCTACAGCCTCTTTGGCTATTGGATTAAAATTCAACGGTGCTTGATTGAATTGGTAAAACACAAAAACCATCACCCCTACCAAAAGAATAAAAAACTGCATTGGTACTTTTACCAGACCGTTAAAAACGAGTCCCATTTGCATTTCTCTCTTAGATTTCCCTGTCAAATAACGCTGGACTTGACTTTGGTCAGTTCCAAAATAAGACAAAGCTAAAAACGAACCTCCAATAAGACCACTCCATAAAGTATATCTATTAGTCATGTCAAAAGAAGTATCTATAATGTCCATTTTACCACTAGCTCCAGCTATTTCCAATGCCTTTGTAAAAGTAATATCATCTGGTAAGTAATCTAAAATGATAAAAAACACCGCAAACATACCCGAAAAAATAATGGCCATTTGCTGTTTCTGCGTCACACTCACGGCTTTGGTTCCTCCAGAAACTGTATAAATAATTACCAATACTCCAATAATGATATTAAGGGTGACCAGATCCCATCCCAATACCGAAGAAAGAATAATGGCAGGTGCAAAAATGGTAATTCCCGCTGCCAATCCACGTTGAACCAAAAACAAAATAGCGGTTAAGGTTCTTGTTTTTCTATCAAATCGAGATTCTAAATACTCATAGGCCGTGTACACATTTAACCTGTGGTAGATAGGAATAAACACCAAACAGATAATTACCATAGCAATAGGCAATCCAAAATAAAATTGCACAAACCCCATACCGTCGGTAAAAGCTTGTCCTGGCGTAGACAAAAAAGTAATTGCACTTGCCTGAGTTGCCATAACAGACAATCCTATGGTCCACCATTTGGCATCGCTCCCGCCTTTTAAATATTCGGAAACATTTTTACTGCCTCTGGTTTTCCACACTCCATAACTTACAATAAATAACAGAGTTCCTCCTAAAATAATCCAATCAATTTGTTGCATAACTTATGAGAAATAATTCATTAATAGATAAAAAAGAACGATATACAAGGCGTTTAATACCAATACCCACGTGTAGGATTTTTTCCAATGATACTTAGTTTCTGACATCTCTAGTTTTTTAATGATTCTTGCTTATTTTTCCCAACAGAAAGCATATTTGCAAACAAGCGATATGCTCCCGGTACTCCAGCTGGTAACTCTCTAAAAAAGCTCAATCCAGTATAGATATAATGCCCTTTTCCATACTTAGAAACTAACAAACTTCCTTTTTTCGGGCTTTCTCCTGGATCGTTCATTTTAAGTAATGGTGTGTATTCCGCTCCCCACTCATCTGGAAAGTACAAACCGCGCTCTTGCACCCAACCTTCAAAATCTTTTTCTGTTATTTTATTCGGGTAATTCAAGACTTCATGTTGGGTATTTAATAACGTTACTTTGGCGTTTTCTACAGTGACTCTATCTCGAGACAGCGCCAATTTATAAGGCCCTATTTGATCCACTTTTACACGATGACTTGTATTGTATTGCGTAATCATTGTTCCTCCATTCATAACATAATTGTTCAATGCTTCCTGAAAGAACGCAGCCTTTTCATGTACATTAAACGCTCTAATCCCCATCACTATGGCATCGAAATGTTGAATTTTATCAAAAGTGATATCTTCCGGTTGAATTTCTACAACTGTATATCCAATTTGACGTAAACTCTCAGGAACTGCATCTCCTGCACCTTGAATATACCCAATGGTTTGTCCCTTTTTTTGAATATCCAATCGTACTAATTTACTAGTCGAAGGAAGTAATACCGTTTGAAAAGGAATATGATCATAATCTATGGAAACCATTGTATTTGTATATGCAACACCTTCTACAGTGATTATTGGAGACAACACTCCTACTTGTGGGTGAGAAGGAGGGGTTACTTCAAAATCAACCCACAGCTCTTGCCCTTTTTTAGCCAAAGAAACCTTTTTGTTCTCAGGAAAAATACCCCATCCGTTTGGAAGATTAAAAGAAATATCTCCTTCCAAATTATCAGTTCCCGCTATTACTTTTACTTTTATTTTTTTTGGAGTATTGGCATTAAAAATAAGCACTTTTTCCGAAATACCAATCGCAGCTTTAGGCACAATTTCAAATGGGCGGTACACTTCTCCTTTCACTGGATCGTTGTATTTATAGATCACATCTTTAATAAAAGAAATATCTACACCCGCTATATTCAACAAAAATTCTACTTGCACAGCTCTTGGACTGATTGGTTTTCCAATTAATTCTACCGAATCCACTTTATACATTCCCATACTTCCTTTCCCATTCAACCAATACGAATTTGTTGTTTGTAGATTTGAAGGCAATGTTACTWTTTCTCTTAGTCGGAACCTTTTGTTATTCAATAAATCCTCCTCTCGTAAAAACTCTTTATCTAGCTCTGGAATATGAATAGATTTCAATCTTACAGAAACATTGGTTCTATTAATCGCTTCAAAATTAACAGTTACATTACTATTTACAGTAGCCCAATGTTCTGTAGCGGCAGCTTCTAAATACAAACCACTACATCCATAAATAATGGCTTTCAGCTCCTTTGTTTTTTGAGTTGCCCAAAACTTATCTTCTAAATTCTGAACCAGTTCAAATGCTTTTAACAAATCTGGGATACTTTGTGAAGGATTATTAAAATCGAAATTCTCCACCACTTTATCCATAATTACTTGGATGGGCCTTCCTCCTTCCACACGAGTCCAAGTTGTATTAATTCCATCAAAAACATCGTTATTCCTAGGCATAATCCCTTTCAATAATTCTAAGTATTCCAATTGAGCACCTCTAGTCCCTGTACTTCCGAATCCTTGAGAACGATGTTTGCTTCGACTCAAAGAAGCAATCTCGTTATTAGACAATCCTTTTTTAGGATAATAACTTCCTATATCAACAGATATCAACCTCGATTTATCTGCTTTTTCAAATTTCTCCTTACTTCCATAAAACCACCAAGAAGTATTAAAAAACAAGCGCTGAGGAGTCCAATTTGAAGTGTTTTTCTGAGTACGCTCAAAAGCCTCTACACTCAACATAGCAGAACTAGTGTGGTGTCCATGAGTAGAGCCTGGCGTTCTATAATCAAATCTATTAATGATAATATCAGGTCTGAATTCTTGAATTATTTTATCAATATCACTCAACAATGCTTCTTTATCCCAAATACCCAACGTTTCATCGGAGTGTTTTGAATATCCAAAGTCGTTCGCTCTAGTAAAAAACTGTTCCCCTCCATCCACACTTCTTGCTTCTAATAGTTCATTAGTTCTAATAAGTCCTAGCAATTCACGTAATTCTAGACCTATTAAATTTTGTCCTCCATCACCTCTGGTCAAGGACAAATAAGCCGTGCGCGCTTTTACATCATTGGACAAGTAAGAAATTAAACGCGTGTTTTCATCATCTGGATGTGCTGCTAAATACAGGACATTTCCTAAAAAATTTGCTTTTTGAATGGCTTCATATATATCAACAGAAGTCATTTTTTTTGGTTTTTGGGCATGCAATTGAGCAAATACGCCCAGTATTACAAGTAACGTAAGGAATTGTTTTGTCATATGTTTTAATTTGTTGCTAGTGAAACAAATGTAACTTATAAAAATCGCCTTCAAAAAAACGTTGCTTTTTTTAACATAAGTTTCACATAAAATCAAACAAAAAAAATGGCGAAAATATTTTTTGTAAACCATCTTATATAACATATATTTGTATTTCATTATATAAAATTTAGACTAAATGAAATTTATTGTATCAAGCAGTCAATTATTAAAGCAATTACAAATATTAGGAGGAGTTATTAACAGTAACAACACCTTACCAATACTCGATAATTTCTTATTCGAATTAGCACAAAACGAATTAAAAATATCGGCATCTGACTTAGAAACTACGATGAGTACAGTAATCGAAGTAGAATCGGAATCAGAAGGTGCAATTGCCATTTCTGCTCGCTTATTATTGGATACACTAAAAACCTTTCCAAATCAGCCATTAACATTTAAAACTGAGGAGAACAACACCATTGAGATTAGTTCTAACCAAGGTAAATACGACATGGCTTATTTTGACGGCGGTGAATTCCCAACGGCTGTAGCCTTAGAATCTCCAAGTACCACCGTTATTGCTGGTGACATTTTAGCTACCGCTATTTCTAAAACTATTTTTGCTGCTGGAAATGATGATTTACGCCCAGTAATGAGCGGTGTGTTTTTCCAATTCAATACAGAAAGTTTGACATTTGTAGCCACCGACGCTCACAAATTAGTAAAATATACTCGCACCGATGTTACGGCAAATGAAGTCGCCGAATTCATCATGCCTAAAAAACCATTGAATTTATTAAAAGGAATTTTAGGAGGATCTGAAAGTGACGTAACAATTGAATACAACGATTCCAATGCCAAATTTATTTTTGACAATGTAGTCTTGGTATGTAGATTGATTGACGGAAAATATCCAAACTACGACGCGGTAATCCCGAAAGAAAACCCAAATAAATTAACTGTTGACAGAGGAACTTTTTTAAACTCTGTAAAACGTGTGTCTATTTTCTCAAGTAAAACAACACATCAAATCCGTCTAAAAATGGCAGGAACAGAGTTACATATTTCTGCAGAAGACATCGATTTCTCAAACAAGGCAGAAGAACGTTTGACTTGTGATTATCAAGGAGACGATATGCAAATAGGATTTAATTCGCGTTTCTTAACTGAAATGTTGGCTAATTTAAGTTCCAACGAAATCCTTATTGAAATGTCTATGCCTAACAGAGCAGGAATTTTAACACCTATAGATGGTGTAGACGAAGGAGAATACATTACAATGCTTGTGATGCCAGTAATGCTAAACAACTAGTTTGTTTTAAAAAATAAACAAAAAGGACAACAGTCCTTTGAAGATATAAAGAAAACCACCAATTCATGTGTGGTTTTTTTTGTATTATTGTTATATGAACTTCCTTGCACATTTATACCTCTCAAACACTCACAAAAACATTATGATAGGCAATTTTATTGCTGACGTTGTTAAAGGGCATCATTACGGCCATTTTAATAAAGGTATTCAAACTGGAATTTTGATTCACAGAGCGATAGATTCATATACCGATGCACATCCAATAGTGCGTAAAAGTAAACGTAGGTTACATGAACGATACAGGCATTATGACGGTGTTATTATTGATATTTTATACGATCATTTTCTCGCTAAAAACTGGTCTAAATATTCAGAAATCCCTTTGGATATTTACGCCAATAGTGTGTATGAATTACTTCGAGAAAATCATGCTATTTTACCTGATAAAATCCAGCAATTCTTTCCCTATATGGTGGGTCAGAACTGGCTTTATAAATACAGAACAATCCCTGGAATCTCAGACATTTTAAGGGGTATGAACAACCGAACCAAGGGCCTATCAAAAATGGATTTAGCCTCCGAAGACCTCCTCAAACATTACGAGGAGTTTGACGAAGATTTCCAAGTATTCTTTGAGGATATAAAAAACTATTTGGCAGAAAATTTTACGGTACTTAACAATAATCGATAATGAAAAAATCACTATTGCTACTTGCTTGCATTTTACTACTCATCCAATGTAAAACCGCTACAAAAAAAACACCTTTAATAGGGCTTTTGGCTGAAAATGGCATGGTAGTTAGCGCACGCGAAGAAGCTTCTACCATTGGAGTTGCTATTTTACRGCAAGGAGGAAATGCCTTTGATGCTATGATCGCCACTGATTTGGCTTTAGCTGTCGCTTATCCTCGTGCTGGAAACATAGGAGGAGGGGGTTTTATGGTTTATCGTACCGCWGATGGAAAAACAGGCGCTTTAGACTACAGAGAAAAAGCTCCTTTAGCCGCTTACGACACCATGTATTTAGACAGTATTGGAAATATAATCTCTGGTAAAAGTTTGCTTGGAGCACATGCTGTTGGAGTTCCTGGTACTATTGCAGGGCTTTTTGCAGTACATCAAAAATTTGGAAAATTACCTTTTAAGACATTGATCCAACCAGCTATTGACTTGGCAAAAAAAGGAATCACCATCACCGAAAAACAAGCGAAAAACATCCAAAACAAACAGGAAGATTTCATCAAAGCAAATAAAGAGGCTATTTATTTTAATGGAACATGGAAAGCAGGAGACGTGCTTAGACTTACCGCTTTAGCACAGACATTAGAACGTATACGAGATTATGGTAGAGATGAATTTTACAAGGGTAAAACCGCCAAATATATTGTAAAAACAATCCAAGATTTGGGAGGGATTATTACGATGGAAGATTTAGCGAGATATCAAGCAAAATGGCGTAAACCTGTTACTTTTACCTATAAAAATTTAACAATCACTTCTATGACATTGCCATCGAGCGGTGGAATTTGCATGGCTCAGATTTTAAAATCTATCGAACCTTACACCCTTTCTGAAATACCTCACAATTCTGAAAAATATGTACAACTAATTACCGAAGCAGAAAGAAGAGCATATGCAGACCGAGCTCATTTTTTAGGCGATATTGATTTTGTAAATGTACCTATGGACAGTTTGACAAGCCCTTTTTACCTCAAAAATCGAATGGCGAGTTTTTCTTGGGATAAAGCCACAAAATCCAACACTATTTCTCATGGTAACTTTCCTGGATATGAAAGTGACGAAACCACCCACTACTCTATTGTAGATTCTGAAGGAAATGCGGTTGCTGTTACCACCACATTAAATATGAATTTTGGAGCTAAAGTTTTTGTAAATGAGGGAGGATTCTTTTTAAACAATGAAATGGATGACTTTAGTTCAAAACCAGGTACTCCCAACGGATTTGGGCTTATTGGGGCAAAGGCTAATGAAATTCAACCAGAAAAAAGAATGTTGAGCTCCATGACACCCACTATTGTAGAAAAAAACGGMCAACTTTTTATGGTTGTCGGTTCACCAGGAGGCTCAACCATTATCACCTCTGTAATGCAAAATATTTTAAATGTTTACGAATATGGAATGGGTATGCAAGAATCTGTGTCAGCACCACGTTTCCATCATCAATGGTTACCAGACATAATATTGATGGAACCTAACGGATTTGACGCAAAAACAAAACAAGGCCTTATGGCAAAGGAATATCATCTCACAGAAAAAAAATCAACAATCATCGGAAAAGTAGACGCCATTTTGGTCCTACCCAATGGTCAATTAGAAGGAGGGGCAGACCCAAGAGGAGACGATAGTGCAAAAGGATATTAAAAAAACATTTATGACATCAAAAATAATCGCAAACGGAATTTTAAAAGCAATCGCCATGTTAATAGGGCTTGCTTTATTACTATTGTTTTTATTTAAAATACAATCAGTACTCGTATACATTATAATTGCATCCGTAATTTCGTTGATTGCAAGACCACTGATACGTTTTTTTAAGAGACGGTTAAAATTCCCCAACACTTTGGCCGTATTTATTTCTATGTTTTTATTTCTTTGCGTCATCTTAGGATTGGTAGGAATGTTTATTCCACTTATTGCAAAGCAAGGAGAAAACTTATCCTTATTAAATTCAGAACAATTCAAGCGCGATGTAGAACATGTACTTCAACAAGTTAATCAGTATTTCCTTTCCAAAAATATCAATTTACTCAACGAAATTAAAGACTTAGATTTGATGTCTAATTTTAAAGAAATCCCTAATTTGCTCAATGCACTTATCGGTACTTTAGGTTCTTTAACCATTGGATTATTTTCCGTATTGTTTATTTCATTTTTTCTAATGAAGGACAATTTAATGCTYCACAATGCTATATTCACATTGATTCCTGATAAAAATGAGTCTCGGTTCAGCAAATCGTTCGACACTATTAAAGACTTATTGTCAAGATATTTTATAGGATTAATCATTCAAATAACGGTGCTTTTTGTAATCTATACAATTGTACTTTCCATTTTTGGAATTGAACACGCCATTGTCATAGCATTTTTATGTGCCTTGCTCAATTTAATTCCATATATAGGACCATTAATAGGAGGAGTTATCATGTTTATTTTAACCATGACATCAAATTTAGGCCTCGATTTTCAATCTGAAATATTACCAACCACTATGAAAGTGATGTTCGGTTATTTTATTGCTCAATTGATTGATAATTTTTTAAGTCAACCCATCATATTTTCTAAAAGTGTCAAATCACATCCCTTGGAAATTTTTCTTGTCATTATTATTGGAGGTCTCTTATTCGGAATCATAGGAATGGTAGTGGCAGTTCCTGCCTACACGGCTATTAAAGTGATATTGAAAGAATTTTTGACAGAGAACAAGATTGTTAAATCCCTAACTAAGAATTTATAACTTTGAATGTTTCCTTACTTAACACAACTATTCAAAAGTTCATTACAGCGCATTTAAATAGTGATATTACCAAACTAATTTTAAAAGGAAGCCCTTTTCCGGAAGTGACTATCCAAGAAGTTTGTGAACAAATTGAAGCAAAAAAAAGATGTCATAACAAACTAAATCTTTGGTTTAATACGGAAAACATTTATTTCCCGAATCGATTAAATATTGAACAAACTTCGTCAGAAATTACTGCTACTTATAAAAGTAATCTTGTAAGTGGAAATCATCTTATAGACACTACAGGTGGATTTGGTATCGATGTTTATTTCTTTTCCAAAGTGATGAAACAGGTAACGCATTGCGAGCTAAACACTAAGTTATCTRCCATTGTCAAACATAATTACACCCAATTAAAAAGAAGTAATATTGAATGTATCCAAACCAACGGAATCCATTTTATCACAAAAAATAAGAAACACTACGATTGGGTATATAGCGACCCTTCACGTAGAAACGACTTGAAAGGTAAAGTTTTTTTATTAGAAGATTGCTTACCAAATATCCCTCAGCACCTGAATGCTTTATTTGAAAAAACCAATAATATTTTACTGAAAGTATCACCCGTATTAGATATTACAAGCGCTATTAAAGAGCTTAATTTTGTAAAAGAAATACATGTAGTAGCTGTTCAAAACGAGGTCAAAGAACTTTTATTTGTACTAGAAAAAGGATATGAAAATGAAATCAAACTATTCACTGTCAACATATCAAAAAACAACATTCAACAATTTCAATTTACCTACCAATCAGATGCCCCTGCATTGTACAACCTGCCTAAAAATTACTTGTACGAACCTAATAGTGCCATTCTCAAATCCGGCGGGTTTAACGAAGTATCCTATCAGCYACAACTTCATAAACTCCATCAACACGCTCATTTATACACTTCAGATCAACTTGTAGCATTCCCAGGAAGACGTTTTAAAATACTATTTGAAACAAACTACAACCGCAAAAAAATACTCCAGCTTTTAGCTAGTAAAAAATCGAATATCACTACAAGAAATTTCCCAGAGACTGTTGCTCAAATACGAAAAAAAACAGGTTTAAAAGATGSCGKTRRKACMKMYMTYKKWWWSWCSWMYRRWMWWRAMMWYGWWMKTWYAKKTMTKNATTTKWKYYWMAKYRKWRRAYYWRWSKSGWRWGYMSTAKKKSWAMAAMTMRMWARARSKTACTTACCCTACATCCAATTTCCAATACAAAACTACAAAAGGGAAAATTTATATCTATTAATAATTACTACTAATAGCTATTGAGTACTCAATCTAAACAAAGCACAACATTCCTGCTTGAAATAATTAACCTATCTTAATTATGTAAGTTTTCTCTCAAATTTATTCCTCACTCCCAAGTTATTTCAGTTAGCTCAAAAAACAAGATCWCCYCTATAAATATTGCTGAAATCGAACATGTTAACATACAAATTCAATATATTTTAATTTGTCATGATATTATGCAATATAATATCTCTAAATRTTTCGCAAGAAGTTTAAATGAACTTCTAKTAAGTRGCGTTCAAAACAATATAAATCATCTACATTTGCGCGACGAAGTCCCCCCGAAATACGTCTTTTTAATCAAAAAAACTGCTGAAATATCGGCACTGGAACTTCGTGAACATACTATTTGATATATTTTAGAATGTAAAAACTAAACATATATTAATATTAACACCTTGATTATTAGGTGTTTAATTTGTTTTTTGAAAAATTGAAAAATAAACATAGGTTAACTTTGCCTAATTTTAAAGAAAACATTTATCTTTGGTACTCTTACTAATCATAAATTTTTAAAACAATGAAAAAAGTTAAATTAATGTTCGGATTGCTACTAGTAGCCTTATTTGTATCTACAATTGTATTAAGTGTAAATGCTGATAACAATCAAGCAATTAAAAAGTCAGGTACTCATATTTTACCTACTAATGGATAATAACCAATTTAGAAATAGCTTGTAATATTGAACAAATGTTGCAAGCTATTTTTTTTGTCAGTACATTTACAATCTCCCTCTTAAGCCAGAAAATGTTTAAGGCTAAATGTTACTCATATGAAAACTATTAAGAATTTTTTTAAATTAAACTTAGGAAAAAACTCATTAATATCCTCTAGTATAATAATTTTATTAATAGTATTCATTCCATACTTATTATACGCTTATAAATATTTCCCTACTTCGGAAACATGGAACTCTCCCTTTGGACCAATTTCAATTGGGTATTTCAAAAATGTTCAATTATTTTGCTATTATTTATTCGGAAAAATAGTACCCTTATTACTATTTTTTATATGGTTTGTCACTAACAAAAACTGGTGGTACCATTCTATTATCATACCCATTTCAGTCTACATGTTCCAATTTATTAGTATTCTAAATGATACTTTAGATGCGATAGATGAAATGGAATTTATATATACAGTACCAATCACAGCAATTGTTGTAACTATACTTTATTTCATTAGAGGCCAACTTGTCATTTACCTAGAAGCAATGGATTTGAAAAAAGAAATGGAACAGAACTTTAAGTAGTTCTAATCATCCCAAAGACTCTATTTAGCATCGCCCTTGGTTATTATAAGAGGTTTAGAAACATTTTATAGCGACCCCAATCACAACACAACATAAATTAAATAGAAGCCCTCAATACCTCTATTTTTACAAAGCATAAAAAAAGGATATGATTCAATTGAATCATATCCTTTTTTTATGCTTATAGTGTAATTATTTTACTGTTGAAATAAACTTTAATAGTACAAATCAACCCTGTTACTCAACCTTCACTACTAACGGATTATTTATCTTTTTTGCGAATGCAGAAAGATACGCTTCCCAAGCAGCTTTGTCCTTGAACTGACCGCTTTCTTTCCAAGTAAATCCTGAATAATATACTACTATACCATCCACTACATTCAATAAAGCATATGCGTTGCTTAGATCCTTCAGCTCAGAATTATACGYCTCTGAGTTAGAGAAATATTGTTTTCCTGCAACAATAGCGGTTCCTATTTCTGAATCTGCATGTGGTTGCCAGTAACTTAACCAGGAAGGATTATTAACTACTTCTCCATCTTTTTCATGTAAGGTAAGCCCCGAAGAAATTTGTGAAACTCCTTTTATAGAAGTCGTAAACTGAGTAAAATTATTTCCTTTATCCAAATTGATAATTTTAGATTCTTCCACCGTAGTACCATCGGCGTTCCAGTTTTCATATTTTAAATAAAAACTAGTTCTCAATGGTCCTGTAGTAATGGTTTTCCACTCCGAAAAATTCTTAGAATAATAATAGTTACCATCAYTTTTAACAGCAATTCCTCCTACCCCTCTACTTATTCCTACATGGAAATTATCCAAGCCCTCTCCAGTATCCTCATGGTAACTTCCAGTGCCATCTACAAATTCTTTGTACCATTTATCAATAATTGGATACTCCACTCGTTTTAACCAAACATCTACACCACTAGATAAAGTTCCTCCAGGAATGGAATCCTCTACCATTTTTTGAGCAGTAGGTCCATACACACGAAAAGACACCTTATCATTTTCCCAGGTATAATCGTCGGTACGTTCAGGTACAAATCGAGAGAAACACACTAAATCGTGTTTTACAACATCATTTTCTGAAAGTTTTATTACTTCATACTTGGTTTCGGAATTAGCAGCCACCACTGGTTGAAAAATCAATTGATCCATGGTTCCATCATCATTCAAATCCACCAATTGAGTTACTATTAATTCTTTTGTAAGAATATTTTTTAATCCGACCAATGTAAGATCCTTTACTTTTAATTCTCTTGCAGTCAGCTCCACCGTTTCAAATGTCCTTTCCACATCTAAATTGTTTTGTACAACAATTACAGCATCACTTTTATTATCTGAGCAGGCACTTAACAACAGTACTACAGCTACTATTAAACTTGAAATACGCATATTCATAATTTGAAGGTTTCGCTAAAAGTTGAAATTAAATTTCGTTTGATGGTTTTCCTATAGTTGCTAAAATACCACCATCAACATATACTATTTGTCCATTGACAAAATCACTGGCTTTAGAACTTAAAAACACTGCTGCTCCTTGTAAATCTTCTGGATTTCCCCAACGTGCTGCTGGTGTTCTATTGATAATAAATTCGTTGAATGGATGTCCATCTACACGAATAGGTTCTGTTTGACTTGTTGCAAAATACCCAGGTCCGATTCCATTTGTTTGAATATTAAACTTAGCCCATTCAGTAGCCATGTTTTTGGTCAACATTTTTAATCCTCCTTTTGCAGATGCATAAGCGCTTACAGAATCTCTTCCAAGCTCACTCATCATAGAACACATATTGATTATTTTACCACCAATATTGCGTTTAATCATACTTCTTGCCACATGTTTTCCCATGATAAAAGGCCCTACTAAATCTACCTTAATCACCGCTTCAAAATCAGCAACTTCCATATCCACAATCGGGGTACGTTTGATAATTCCTGCGTTGTTAATTAAAATATCTATAGGTCCTACTTCTGCCTCTATTTTTGCAATACCTGCCATTACAGCTACCTCATCTGTAACATCAAATAAATATCCATGAGCTGTAATTCCAGCTGCTTCATATTCTTTGATTGCTGCATCTACTTTTTCCTGAGATGAGTGTTCGTTAACCACAACGGTAGCTCCTGCATTTCCCAATCCCTTAGCCATTGCCATGCCCAATCCGTGCACTGCACCTGTTACTAATGCAACCTTTCCTGTTAAATCAAATAAATTTACTGACATAATTATAGTTTTTTTTGTGATTATTTTAAATCTGTAATGTTACAAATATCCATATCTCCGTAGTCCAAGTTTTCACCAGCCATACCCCAAATAAAGATGTAATTAGAAGTTCCTGCACCTGAATGGATAGACCATGGTGGAGAAATTACCGCCTCGTTGTTTTGTAGCCAAATATGACGTGTTTCATCTGGTTGCCCCATAAAGTGACATACCGCTTGGTTTTCTGGTACTTCAAAGTAAAAATACACTTCCATTCTTCGATCGTGAACGTGTGCTGGCATTGTATTCCAAACAGATCCCGCTTTTAACTCTGTCATCCCCATTTGCAACTGACATGTATCCACTACACTATTTACAATCATTTTATTGATGGTACGTGCATTTGAAGTTTCCATAGTACCCATTTCTACTACTTCTGCTTCTTTTTGAGTTATTTTCTTTGTTGGGAAAGATTTATGAGCATTGGTAGAGTTTAAATAAAACTTTGCTGGATTTTTTGCGTCTGCACTTGAAAAAACAACTTTTTTATTTCCACGCCCCACATATAAAGCCTGTTTGTATTCCAATTCAAATGCTTCACCATCCACAACAACAGTTCCTTTTCCTCCCACATTAATCACCCCTAACTCTCTTCTTTCTAAAAAATAATCAGCTTTTAATGGGTCAAAACTTGTTAATTCAACATCTTTTGAGACTGGAGAAACTCCACCTGTAATATATCTGTCATAATGAGAATACACAAAATTAAGCGTGTCTTCTTGCATAATGTTTTGAACTAAAAATTCGCTTCTTAATCGCTCTGTATCAAAAGTTTTCACTTCTGAAGGCGAAGATGCATATCTTGTTTGAAATTGATTTTCCATGTGTTTTCTAWTATAAATTCTGTGTAAAAGTAGTAAAATATTTCAAAAATACAATCGATTGTATTTTTATTTTTTATTTGTATCTTTGTCCGTACACAACACTATAGTTATATTTACAAACAAATAAATCAAAAGTCTCAAGATCAAATGAAAAACAATACGGTAACCATTCACGACATATCAAAGGCTTTAGGGATTGATAGTTCTACAGTGTCACGAGCTTTGAACAATAGCGATCGTGTTTCTAAGAAAACAAAAGAAAAAATCTTTAATAAAGCGGCAGAGTTAGGCTATCAACGCAATAGTTTAGCTTCTAAATTACGTACAAATCGCACAAATACTATTGGTGTTATTGTCCCTCGTATTTCTAGGCATTTCTTTTCTTCTGTAATTGCTGGAATAGAAGAAACGGCATATAAAGCGGGTTTTGATGTTATTATTTGTCAATCATTAGAAAGTGTTGATAGAGAAAAAAAATTAGTAGAAACCCTTTTATCTAACAGAGTAGATGGGATATTGATCTCCATCTCTATGGAAACTACTAATTATGAACACTTAAATAACTACAAGAAAAACGGTTACCCTTTGATATTTTTTGACAGACCTTGTAATGTATCAGAAAATACGAATGTAATTATAGATGATTTTAAAGCTAGCTTCGAAGCAACAGAGCATCTTATTAAAAGAGGTTGCAAACACATAGCTCACTTTTCTGGTCCTCAAAACTTAGAGTTATATCAAAACAGAAAATCTGGTTACCTAAAGGCATTGCAAAAATATGACATTCCGTTTTCGGAAACACTGGTTATAGAAACACAGTTAATGCAACAGGACGGAATTACAGCGGCCAAAGAAATTTTAAAATTGCCAAAAGTAGACGGCGTATTTTCTGCCAATGATACCGCAGCAATTAGTGCCATTCAATATTTAAAAAATCAAGACGTAAAAATACCTGAAGATATTGCTTTTGTAGGTTTCAGTAACGAACCCATATCAGCCGTAATAGAACCTTCACTGAGCACCATAAATCAACCAGATTTTGAAATGGGAAAAGTAGCATCTAGCCTATTATTTGAACAAATTAAAAATAAAAAATATGCCTCAGAAAATCAAACGAAAATATTGACACCATCACTTATTATAAGGAATTCTTCCAAATTCTAATATAGGTAATCGTTCATTATATTTTTCGCAAACAGACAACTTATAACAACMGTCATTTTAACAAATGGCATTTGTAAGCTCCCTTTTATTATGAAACGAACATGCTTTTTTTTAATCAAAATATACACCCAAGGGTATGATTAAAATAAATTCATGTGAGAACGAGTGTAACGAGTGCTTACATGGGTTCTCAAATTTTGAAATATTTTTAGTCAATTGCAAAATTTTAAACACATGAAAAATTTTATATTCTTGTTCTTTTTATTGATTTCACTGTTGACCAATTCAATTATTGGTCAAGATATAGATCACGCATCCAATCAATTAAAATTCAAGCATCTTTCTACTAAAGACGGACTTTCACAAGGCTCAGTACTCGCAATCTTTCAAGACAAAAAGGGATATATTTGGTTTGGAACAAGAGACGGATTAAACAAATACGACGGTTTTAAATTTGTGTCCTATCGGCATAATTCTGAGGACAAAAACAGCCTTTCTCATAGTTGGGTTACAGCTATYTATGARGACAATAATGGCACTTTATGGGTCGGAACCAAAAATGGGCTAAATAAATACAATGCACAAAAAGACAATTTTATGCATTTCAAACACAACAGTTCGGAAAACAGTATTTCAGACAACGAAATATGGGACATTATACAACCTACAAGTTCTCATATTTGGGTAGCTACCAATAAAGGAATAAGCCTTATCAACACTAAAAACGACTCTATAAAATCACTTTCTAAGCATCAAAAAATCAGAAGTTTACTTAAAACACGTACAGGAAATGTTTGGATTACTACCACAGAAGCAATTTATTTTTACACTCGAAAAAATCAAACTTTCAAAAAATATCCATATCCCGAAAAAAACAGTACTGATGCGCATATAAACAATGCACCCACTTTATTTCTAAGCTCAAAAAATGAATTGTGGTTAGGCTATAGCAAAGGCTTGGCAAAATTGAACCAACAGACCCATATTTTTGAAAAGTTCAAATTAGAGAATCAATTCCCAATTCAAGTATCTGTCAGGAGTATTTGCGAAGATTTTAAAGGAGATTTGTGGATAGGAACTTATAAAGGACTGCATATTTTAAATCCTTCAGGAACCGTATTAAAAACAGTACTCCACAACAAAAACAATCCTAAAAGTCTCAGTCAAAACTCCATTTATAAAATCATTCAAGATTCTCGTGGAGATATGTGGATAGGAACCTGGGCGGGAGGCATTAACTTTTTTGATCGCAGTTATGATAATTTCAAACAACTATCTTCTGGATCTCAAAAAAACATGCTTAATTACAAAGTTATTAGTGCCATTATAGAAGGAGACAACAATACTTTTTGGTTAGGTACCGAAGGTGGAGGAATTAACGTATATGACAGATCTAAAGGAACATTTAGTTATTTTTTACACGATTTGAACAATCCACAAAGCATTAGTTCCAACAATGTAAAATCCATGCTAAAAGACCATCTCGGAAATTATTGGATCGGTACTCATGACGGAGGTATTAATTTTTTAAATCCACATCATAAACCTTATTCTTTTAAACATTTAAATCAAAAAATAGACAGTAGTACTTTTGTTTCTGACTGTAGAATTCTTACACTCTTGGAAGATGTCAATCACCATATTTGGATAGGAACTCTCACCAACGGATTGCTACACTACAATCCCCGAACTAAAACGTTTAAAAAAATTGAAAACAAATTCAAATCCATCACTAGTATTGTACAGTCTAGCGATCCTTCCATACTCTTAATTGGGGGTACAAAGGGAGTTGAAAAAATAAATATCAACAATTTAAAAATAGTCCCAATCCCTTTATTTAGTAATAAAATTGCACAAGAAAATACGTTCTCAGTAAATTGTATTTATGAAGATAAAAATAAGAACTATTGGATTGGAACAGAAGGTAAAGGACTCTATTTTTATGATATTATCACAAAAAACATACGTAAATATGGAATCTCACAAGGACTCCCTAACGAAGTAATTTATGCCATTGTTCCAGATGATAACAACCATATTTGGATCAGTACAAATAATGGAATCAGTAGACTGAACTTATTCACAAAAAAAATAAGCAATTTTGACGAATCTGATGGATTACAGAGCAACGAATTTAACTATGGCGCTTATTTAAAAACCTCCGCAGGAGAACTGATGTTTGGTGGAACAAACGGACTCAACTATTTTATTCCAGCAAAAATAATTGAAAATACATTTATCCCATCTGTGGACATTTTCTCTTTAAAAGTGAGCAATAAGGATTTTTTAAAAATTACGGACTCTATTAAATCCATTTCGCTTACCTATGATCAAAACGATTTTAGTTTTGACTTTACCGCTCTCTCATATTCACAATCAAATAAAAACAACTTCGCCTATAAGCTTGTTGGCTTTGATCCTGATTGGAATTATATAGGTAATAAAAAAACAGCAACTTATACCAATTTAGACGAAGGTTCCTATGAATTTAGAGTAAAAGCTTCTAATAATAATGGTTTATGGAACGAAAAAGGAGCTTCGGTAAAAATACAAATTGCCCCCGCTCCCTGGAAAACATGGTGGGCGTATTTGATTTATATACTCATTATTCTCACTATTTTATATGTAGGTAGATTTCTAATGTTGACAAGAATCAGAGAAAGGAATGAATTAAAACAAGAAAAAAGAGACAAAGAGAGATTGGAAGAAGTAAACAAACTCAAATTACGTCTGTTTACTAATATTTCTCACGATTTCAGAACTCCACTTACGTTGATTACAGGGCCCGTAGAACAATTGTTAAAAATTAAACAACAAGATCCAAATGCAAAAAGAAACTTAGAAACCATACAGCGAAATACAAATATTCTATTACAATTAATTAATGAATTACTAGATTTCAGAAAAAGTGAATCAGGAAAACTATCCTTATATGCTACCTATAACGACATCGTTCCATTCACAGAGAACATAAAACTATCCTTTGAAGAACTGGCATTGCAACGCAATATTAGTTATACTTTTACGCATAGTTTACCCGAACTAAAAGTATGGTTTGACAAAGTGAAGTTTAAAAAAATTCTGTTCAACCTTTTGTCCAATGCCTTTAAATTTACTCCAGACAACAATCAGATAGCCATACATATTTCTCCGTTAAAAAGTGACAAGTACGCTGCAGATGGATATGTAAAAATTGATGTCATTAATTATGGAAAGATCATTCCAGACACACATATCAAWTTTGTATTTGACCGCTTTTTTCAAATAGATCAACAAAATTCACAAACAGGAACAGGTATCGGCCTGTCTTTGACTAAAAGTCTTGTAGCGCTACACAAAGGAACTATAACCGTGACGAGCGACGAAAAAGATGGCACCTGTTTTAGCATTATTTACCCGCTAGGAAAACATCATTTAAACTCAGATCAATATGCCAATACTATTGAAAAAAGCACGACAAACGAGGTGTTTAACCAACCTGTTTATGTCCAAAAAGAATTGAGATCCAAAGAAATAATTAATAGCAATCAAGAGGTCCGTTTTAACAAAGAACTTTCTACGTTGCTCATCGTAGAAGATAATATTGAAGTAAGACACTTTATTAAAAATATTTTTGAAGCCAAATACAATATTTTTGAAGCCAATAACGGACTAGAAGCCATAGATATAGCAAAAACAGCCCCTATAGACCTTATTATAAGTGATATTATGATGCCAATTATGGATGGTTTTGAGCTGTGTAAAATCATTAAAACTACTATTACTACCAGCCATATTCCCATAATTTTGTTAACCGCAAAAACATCTCCGGTACATAAAGGGCAAGGCTATAAATTGGGCGCAAATGCGTATATCACCAAACCATTTGATGCGCATATATTGGAAGTAAGAGTCGATAACTTATTAAAGTCTAGAGAAAACTTAATAAGCAAATTTAAAAAGGATTTGATTCTAAAACCGAAAGAACTCACCATTACATCTTCCGATGAAAAATTCTTAGAAAAAGCCATTCAGATAGTTGAAAAAAACATTGCAGATTCAGAATTCAATGTCTACATGTTCACCGAACAAATGAACATGAGTAGATCTGTACTCTTCAGAAAAATAAAAGCATTAACAGGGCAATCTATTTCCTCTTTTATTAGAACCATAAAAATTAAAAGAGCTGGGCAATTATTAACAAAAACCTCTATGAATATTTCCGAAATTGCTTACGAAGTAGGTTTCAACGATCTTAAATATTTTAGAAAATGCTTTAAAAATGAATTTAAGGAAGTCCCTTCTGATTATAGAAACTTACATAGTAAACCAAATGAATAATGGGAGACAACTATTTTAGTTCTATTTCTAAAACATGYACTCTTATTCTTAATCTAAAAAACAATGATTAAAAGTTTTTTTTTAGAAGTAAAAAAAACACTAATTAGTCTTATAATCTGCATCAAACACAATAAACTTAAGATCTTGATTATTACACCGCTACTAGTCCAAATAACGACTCACCCCCTTCAATACAACGTTTTCGAACAATTTGTTCCCTGTCATAGAACGATATATCCCTCATTTTAATGAAAACAAATAGGAAATTTACAACATCAAATAACATCATTCATTAACCCAAACTTAATTTAAATGAAACATGGCTTATAAAGGAATTGGAAATTTATTTAATAACACGATTCTCTTATAATCATACCTCCCTAAATTAATCCTATTAATTATGAAAAAAACATTCTATTTCCTAACCGCTTTCCTCATGCTTATAGCGCTTAAAAGCTGTAACGAGGATACATTTATGCCAAATACGGATCCTGCATCCTATGGCAGCCCAACTGATTTATTGTATGCCGACATCTTAAATGCAAGAGAATTCAGTAAATTAAAATCTGGAATTCCACATGTTGACACAAACGAYCTTGTTCCTACCTATGAAATAATTTCAGGTAAGGATGGTGATGGCGAATCATTGGACGCAACTTTTATGAGCGATGTAACCATTGACAATGTAGACTTTACTGCAGATGAAATTGATTACAGTACCGCTGGTAGAATCATCATTGCAGATGGTAATAATTTTGGTCCTGGTGATTATTACTTTACTATTAAAGTGAGTACTGAATTGAACGGAAAAAACTTCGAAACCAYYTTTGATGATGTTTTCCATATCCAAGTAGGTCCCCAATTAGTAAAAGATTTATTGTACTCCCCTATCGCACAAAATTTAGTAGTAGGAACCGACAAGACTTCTACAAAACCTTATTTATTATCTGGAAAYTCAGATGTAACTTTTGCTTTAACAAGTCATGTAGATACCTTACAAATTAATGCAGAAACTGGAGTTATCTCTTTAGTAAATGGCTATACAGTAACAGCTAACGAAACTATTTTCCCAACTGTTCAAGTAACAAGTAACTTGAGTATGGAAACTACAGAATTTCAAGGAGATAGTTTTTTAATGATCGTAATTTCTAACGAGCCTGTAGACTTACCTAAGAAAACCATCTTTTTCTTCTACCCTACTTTACAAGCAGAAAACACTTTGTATGGGTATAAAAAAGACATCCTTACCCCTGGAGATGTTACCTATGCAAAAACTTGGGTACAGTCTAATCCATCTAAYGTTGCAGTAGATGAAAGACCGAGTACAGTAACAGGAATAAAATCATTATTCACCAATGTTGTTCTAGGAGGCTGGTCTAACCCACACGAATCGGATGTAATTATCAATTCTCAAGACTTGACAAAATACAATTTAGGATATGACGTTTCTACTATTTTCTATTACAAAAATCAATATGTAGAATACCTTTCTGATGGTAGCAAGCCAACGGATTTAGAAGTGTATTATTCTACAGATTACGACGGTAACAACTCCGAAGCTACTTGGACTCAAATTAATGACCAATTGGAATGTCAAATCAACGGAAAAGGAACTCCATTTACGGGAACTCCATATCCTGGAGATCAAAAAAAGGCAGATCCTGAAGGCAAAAAAGACAGCACAAAAAATGCCGATGCAAAATGGGTGAAATGTACTTTTGACTTAAATAATTTTAAATCGGAAAGTAACTTTACCTTAAAATTTAAGTTTGCATCCTACTATACAGACCCAATTAAAGGAGCAACTGGACGTGGTGGAAGATTTTACATTTCTGATGTTCACTTTAAAGCTTCAGAGGAATAACCCCCCTATTTAACAAACTCAATATATTAGAAATGAAAAAAATATTTTATATAGTACTATTGCTCACAATAATGCCATTTGTTGCCTTTGCACAAAATAGCGTGAGCGGTATAGTAACCGATGCCAACGGAGAACCTATCCCTGGGGTAAACGTGTTGCTTAAAGGAACATCAACAGGTACAAGTACAGACTTTGATGGATTGTACAGCATACAAACTTCTATAGCATCCGATGTATTGGTATTTAGCTACCTTGGATTTAAAACTACCAACGAATTGGTTGGGAACCGTTCAGCAGTAAACATCATTTTACAATCTAGCAACGAACAATTAGACGAAATAGTAATTGTTGGATATGGATCGGTTCGTAAAAGAGACCTTACAGGTTCTGTAGCCCAAATATCGTCAGACGATTTAAACAAAACAGCTACCTCTAACTTTGACCAAGCATTGGCTGGTCGAGTATCTGGAGTGCAAATTTCTTCTGTGGATGGAACCCCAGGTGAAGGATTAAACATTACCATTCGTGGAGGAAACTCTATTACAGGTGATAACTCTCCTTTATATGTAATAGACGGAATTCCATTGGACGATTTTGATCCAGGAAGTATTAGCACTAGTGATATTAAAAGTTTTGATATCCAAAAAGATGCTTCGGCAACTGCTATTTATGGATCTAGAGCTGCGAACGGAGTTATCTTGATAACTACCAAACAAGGACGTAGAGATGGTAAAACGGATGTGAAAATTAGTGCTTCGCATGGAGTGCAATGGATTCCAAACCGTTTAGAAACATTGAGTCCCTATGAATATGTGAAATACCAAGAAAACGTAGCCTACGCAATCGACAATTATGTGCCTGGACAATATGTAGGATACTTTAAAGAATCATGGGTAGATCCAGAACTATATCGCGATGAAAAAGGAACTAGCTGGCAAGATGAGATTTTCAGAATAGCAAGTACTAACAAGTACAACGCAAGTTTAAGTGGCGGTAATAGTACTACAAATATCTATTTTTCTACGGAGTTTTTGGATCAAGAAGGAACAATGATCAACACTGGATTTAAGAAAATTTACAACAACCTTAAATTTGGTCATAAAATAAATAACAAAACAAAGTTAAACGGATACTTACAATACACCTATTTGAATAGATCTGGAGTTGGAATATCTGGAAACTCTTATACCTCTGTAATTAGAGATGCCATTCAATTTAGACCTGTAGAACCAATCAACAGCGATGGATTAGAAGCTGGAGGTTATGACCCTACAGATCAAAGTCAAAAATACTTATTCAACCCCGTAAAAAACTTAATGAATACAGATCGTCAAAGACGTTCMGATATTTTAAGAGGAAGTTTGGGATTGACTCATAAATTYAGTACTGATTTAGTGTTAAAACTATCTGGTTCTTATCAAATTGATAGTAGAAAAGAAACTTTATTCTTTGGAAAAGATACGCAGCAGGGAACACGTGGATCTGACCATATYAATGGATCGGTTACCAAYAGAAGATATCAAACTCTTTCATCTTCAAACACTTTAGCCTACAATAAAACAATAGATCAACACCGTTTTTCTTTGTTAGCAGGTATGGAAATGCAAACCAAGGATTACGAATACGCTTGGATGAAAAATTCTGAAATCCCAACGGATTTATTCGGGATTGATAAAATTGGATTGGGAATTTCTCCTGCTATCCCTCAAACATTGAGTTCTAGAAACGCTTTATTATCTTATTTTGGTAGAGTTAACTATAACCTACACGATAAGTATTTATTTACCGCTACCTACCGTGCAGATGGATCGTCTAAATTTAATAAGGACAACCGTTGGGGATACTTCCCATCATTTTCTGGAGCATGGAAAATTAGCGACGAAGATTTCTTGAAAGATGTAGAAGCCGTTTCTTTTGCTAAAGTGAGAGCAGGATGGGGTATTACTGGAAATAACAGGATTGGAGATTACGATGCTTACAGCCAATTAAACGCAAGTACGTCTAGTGGATATGTATGGGGTAATGGAGAGAATTATATTCCTGGAGCCTATCAAAGCAACCTAGGAGTGCCTAATTTACGTTGGGAATCAACTTCACAATCAAACATTGGATTGGATTTAGGTTTCTTAGATCAAAACATAGAATTGACGGTTGACTATTACAACAAACAAACATCTGATTTGTTATTGAATGCAGAAATGGCATTGCACACAGGTTTTAATAAAGTACAACAAAACATTGGAAAAGTGGAGAATAAAGGGTTGGAAATTAGTTTAAACACCACCAATATTAACACGGAGAAATTCAAGTGGTATTCCTCTTTTAACATCTCGTTCAACAGAAACAAAACAATTGCATTGAACGATGGTCAAACCGCTATCTACACCAATCCAAATTGGAATGGTTCGTATTCAGAATACCAATACATTACTGAAGTAGGACAACCTGTAGGGATGATGTACGGATTGGAATTTGATCGTATTTATCAACTCGACGATTTTAACTGGGACAACGAATACCAAACCTATATTTTAAAAGAAGGAGTGCCAGATAACGGTGCCTTACCTGTAGGACCTGGAAGTGTCAAATTTATTGATCAAAATGGAGATGGAACCATCAACGAATTGGATAGAAAAATTATTGGAAACCCACATCCAAAACACTTTGGTGGATTCTCAAATACCTTTGAAATTGGAAACTTTGATATCTCAGCTTTATTACAATGGTCTTACGGATTTGATATCATGAATGCGAACAAAGCCGTATTTGAAGTACCTACAGCAGGAAAACAAAGTGGTTTTGCAGCCTTGGCGGATGCTTGGACACCATTAAATACCGATACTACTATTGGAGCCGTACGTTACATGACCGTTTATGGTGCTCCACCAAAAGGGAACCAAATGGACGATCGTTATATCGAAGATGGATCTTACCTTAAATTAAAATCAGTGTCTGTTGGATACACACTTCCAAACGAAGCATTAGAAGCAATGAAAGTTAAGAAATTTAGAATTTACTTAACGGGTCAAAACTTATTTACTTGGACAAAATACTCGGGATATGATCCAGATGTATCTGTAGGTAAATACGGAGCTTTAACGCCACGTTTAGATTATTCTGCATATCCACAGAGTACCACAATTATGGGTGGAATAGACATCACATTTTAATTGATTTATTAAAAATTAATCGTAGAAATAATGAAAAATAAATATATAAAATACATCAGCTTACTTGCCATTCTTGGTTTTTTAAGCATCAGTTGTTCTGATTTCTTGAATGAAGAGCCACAATCAACTTGGGGAATAGATGACTTCTATTCTACCCAAACCGAAGCAGACATTGCCTTAGCTGGTATATACTCAACATTTGCTAGTGATGCCGTTTATGGACAAGGATTATCCATCATTATGGAATCTGGAACAGACGAAGGATATTACAACCGTCGATACAACGAAAACTGGACCGTAGGTTTATACCGTCATACATCTTCAGATAAATATGTAGCTAGTTTATGGGCTAAATTGTATACAAGTATCAACTTGAGTAACATGTTTATTGAAAGATTGGACAAAAATGTATTTGAACAAGAAGCGTATGACCGCTTCATCGGAGAAGCGCGCTTTTTACGTGCACATGCCTATAGTTTATTAGTGGCATGGTATGGTGATGTTCCAATGCCTTTAACCTCAACGCTGGATCAAGCTGCCAATCATCTCGAAGTAACAGCTGATGAAGATGTGTATGCTCAAATMATTTCAGATTTCACCTTTGCATCTGAGCATTTATACGCTGCAAACGACCCGAAATACATTCCTGGAAGAGCTAATAAAATGGCTGCACATGGATTAATGGCACGTGCTTATTTAAAAATGGCAGGTTCACCTATTAACAATACGGATATGTATGCCTTGGCACAAGCACAATGTGAAATAATTATTCAAGATGGTTACCATGCATTGAATACTTCAAATGATGAAGGATACAGAACTCACTTCTTAAATTATATTCAAARTACGTATGACACTCAAGAATCTATTTTCGAAATTTCTTTTGCATATTTAAGAGAAATGGGAATTACTGCCGATGGTAGAATTGGAGGTATTAACGGAGTTGCTTTTAACTTTGGAGGTGGTGCAGATGGTTATCCTGGAGCCTATGCGATGGAAAACGTATCGCCATTATTAAAAAACATCTACAGCCCAGAAGATCAACGTAAAGATTGGAACATTGCAGGATATCAATACACAAACAAAGGAGATGCTAAAGCAGTTACCGATCCTTTAGCGGGGCAGTACTGTCCTGGAAAATTCAGACGTTGGGAACCTGCAAACTGGGACGATTTAGACGTTACACCTGCAGCGGGAGTTACAGAAGCTTATACTTTATTAGAAGCTGTTTCTTCACCTAGCAAAAATTTTACTTCTATCAATTTCCCCGTGTTGCGTTATTCAGATGTATTGTTGATGTATGCAGAAGCCAGTAACGCAAATGAAGGTGCTCCAAGTACGTTGGCTATCACTTACTTAAACATGGTTAGAAACCGTGCAGGTTTAGATAATATTGATATTGATAACCCTGCAGCTATTGCTGATAGAGATAGTTTCTTTGCAGAATTAGTAGATGAGCGCGCCAGAGAATTCTGTTTTGAAGGATTGCGTAAACAAGATTTAATCAGATGGGGATTATTGGGTACTAAATTAAACTTGCAAAACTTGACTATTGAAGGGGAGCCAACGTTTAARAACACCAACGAAAACCACAAAGCATATTTAAGAGCAGGTAATTTTTATAATCAAGGGAAACACAACTCATTACCTTATCCATTACAAGAAGTATCTTTAAATAATAAATTAGAACAAAAAGCAGGCTGGTAATCACATCGTGAACACCACCTATTTTTCACTTTCATATAAAGTTATTCCAATATTTATTATTGGAATAACTTTTATGATTGATTTACCCCCTCTTTTTTGATTGTTACACCCTTTACTAATGGAGGTATAAATACTATTTTTACTTAAATTTATAGCATAAAAAAACAAGAACTCATGAAGTTACTTAAAATAAACAACTCTTCCTTTACTAGCTATTTCCTAGCCCCATCACTTAAAGCAATCCTGGCAGTGGTACTCATTTTCAGTCTCAGTTCTTGTGATAAAAAAACAGCTCCAAACACTTTTAAAAGTAATTTTGAAGGCCTTCCTACACGTACTTGGATTGGACCACAATATTGGGCAAACCCACTACAAGACTGGCAAATAGACAATAACAGAATAGAATGTTTGGTTAGTAATCAAAACCGAAACATTCATCACCTTACACGCCAATTAGGTAAAAAAAATGGAACCCTAGACATGAAAGTTAGTTTAGGTCTTTTAAACACAGAACACACTACAAATAGTAACCACTGGGTAGGATTTAGTATTGGTGCTCGTGGAGAATTTGACGATTATAGAAACCATGCCATCTTTGGAAAAGGATTAAACGTTGGTATAGGTACTAATGGTGCCTTATTTATTGGTCAACAAAATAAAAACAATAAAAACACCGCTATCATTGCGGCTTTAAAACAAGGGGTAGATTTACAGGTTACCCTAACACCTTTAGAAGGGGAATACAAAATAGATCTTTCTGTTTATCGTACAAAAAGCCAAGAATTATTGGCTAGTATTTCAAAAAGAAACGTCGCTCCCGAAAAATTAATCGGGGATTTAGTGTTGATGAGCGATTTTAAAAACGGCATCAATAAACGCGTACAAACAAAAAGTGTTTGGTTTAAAGACTGGACTATTAAAGGTTCTAAAGTGATTCAGAAAGAGGATCAACATTTTGGACCTATCTTGTTTTCACAGTATACACTAAGTAGAAATACAGTTAAATTAACTGCTCAAATGGCGCCTGTAGATCATCCTACAAAAAAAGTAGCCTTACAATTGTTCAAAAACAACACTTGGAAAACCATCGCTAAAATGGGGATTGATAAAAGTGCTAGAACCGCTACTTTTAAATTAGAAAACTGGAAAGACAGTGCCGATGTCCCATACCGTTTGGTATACAATTTAGACATTGCAGACAACAAAACAAAAGATCATTATTGGGAAGGAACCATCCGTAAAAACCCAGTTGACAAAAAAGAAGTCACCATTGCTGGATTTACAGGAAACAACGATTTAGGATTCCCTAATACAGATATTTTTGAAGAAGTAAAATTACAAGATCCAGATATTTTATTCTTTTCGGGAGATCAAATTTATGAAGAAGTAGGTGGGTATTACATTCAGCTAGCCCCTATGGAAGCTTCTAAATTGGATTATTTACGCAAATGGTACCTCTTCGGATGGGCTTATAGAGATCTTTTAAAAAACAGACCTACCGTATGTTTGACCGATGATCACGATGTGTACATGGGAAATATCTGGGGAGAAAGTGGTCGTAAAACACCCATTACAACCGGACATAGAAAACACATTCAAGATAGTGGAGGATATAGAATGCCTGCCGAATGGGTAAATATGGTAGAAAAAACACAAACCAGTCACCTACCCGACCCTTATGATCCAACTCCCGTAAAACAAGGAATTGGCGTTTATTACACACAAATGAATTACGGTAAAATCAGTTTTGCCATTTTAGAAGATAGAAAGTTTAAGTCAGCACCAAAAGCATTGTTACCAAATGCAGGAATTGTAAATGGATGGCCGGAAAACAAAGCCTTTAATATGGAAAAACTAGGCGATGTAAAAGGGGCAAGTTTACTAGGAAAACGACAATTGGACTTTTTGGAAAACTGGGCAGGAGATTGGAGTTATGGTGCCGAAATGAAAACGGTGTTAKMAYRMAYSRTKKTTGCNYAAWKYWSCCWMRTWGSYRMRRRYMRSRYYSWCCGATGTAGTAGTACCAACCTTACGTATTATGCGTGAAGGAGATTATCCAATGGACGATCAACCAGTAGGTGATTTAGATTCCAACGGATGGCCACAAACGGGACGAAATAATGCTGTAAAAACAATCCGAAAAGGATTCKCCTTTCACTTGGCAGGAGACCAGCATTTAGGAAGTACCATTCAATATGGTGTGGACAATTGGAACGATAGCGGTTATGCTTTTTGCGTCCCATCTATCTCTAATTACTGGCCTCGCAGATGGTATCCAGCAACTGGAGGTAAAAACAGAGTAGCAAACGCACCAAAATACACGGGTGATTTCAAAGACGGATTTGGTAAYAAATTTACCGTAAAAGCCATTTCAAATCCTTTATWTACAGGTAAAAAACCTGCTAAGTTATACGACAGAGCAGCGGGMTATGGAATTGTAAAATTCGATAAGTCTACGCGTGAYATCTCCTTAAACTGCTGGCCAAGAGGAAGCAAATCAGCCAAAGGAGATAGTGAACAATATCCAGGATGGCCAATTACCATCAACCAACYAGATAATTTTACGGGAACTTTTAAATACCAATTACCTACTATTAAAATAACTGGAATGAAAAATGCAGTGCTTCAAGTTATAGATGAACAAACACAAGAAATTGTGTATACTATTCGTATCAACGGAAACAGTTTTACACCGATGGTTCCTAGCAAAGGATCCTATCAATTTAACGTAGGAAATCCTGACAGTAAAACATTTCTTACCAAGAAAAACATCAAGGCAAGTTTAAACCCACAAACCGAATTAAGCTTCGATTTTAACTCATAACCCATGAAAACACGGCATCAATTTTTCAGTGCATTAATACTCGTTACTTCCCTATTTCTAGGTTGTACTGCAACTTCACAGGATAACACTCCCCCTATAAAAGACTCTTTTGAAAACATAGCAAGTTTAAACAACTATGAAACAAAAGGAGAAAGCACGCTAAGCATTAGCCAAAAACATCATCAGTTTGGAACATCTTCTTTGCAATGGGAATGGGATGGTGAAAGTAGTTTTGGAACCTCAAAATTCACCCATCTAAAATCTGAAGACAGCCCCTTAAAATACGGGCAACATTTTGCAAACAGCCCTGAGGTGATTTTTTCTATTTACAATGAAATTGCTCAGGATAACAGCATCAAAATAGCTTATGAAGAAAAAGGCATAGAACAAGTATCATTTGAGTTAAAATTAAACTTCACAGGATGGCGTACAGTATGGGTACCATTTTATGAAATGCAAGGAACGCCTCCTAAAAAAACAGCCGCAGTTGCCTATGATTATTTTAGAGTAAGCACCGTAAATGGGAGCTCAAAAGGAAAAGTTTTCTTTGATGATATTGTGTTTTCTCAATTTCAAGACGATAGACATTCCTATCCAGACATGCACGTACCTTTTATAAAAAGAGATATTCCAATAGGTAAAGACCATTGGATGCCTTTGATGCGTGATTTAACCCGTGTTAAATCTATAAAAACAACTCCCGTTAGTGCCCAAGAGAAAAGAGATTTAGACAAGATTGAGGCCATTATAGATGCTAATTTTTTAAAAAAATCAAAGAAAAACGAGCGCTTTTTAACCCGAGCAACTGCTGAATATAACAAGCTGCATTTAGAAGTAAAAGAAACCGTAATAGGCTATCCGCTTACCTTTAAAAGTTCACAAGTATATTTCCCTAAAAATGATATCAATCGCACAAAGGAACTACCGATTCAAAAATTAGGAGGTATTTTAAAAACCATGGCTACCTATCACAATCAAAGTAGTGATGTTAAAGAAAAGGCTGCCATAGCTACACTTTTTGTGAATGCTTCCAACTATTACCTAGATCAAGGATGGCAAGAAGGWKCWAGTGGAGGAACTAGACATCATATCGGTTATAATATGCGTAAATTGACTGATGCATTTTACATGATGAAAACTCCTTTACAAGAAGCAGGAATATTAAATGAGATTGGAAATAGCTTGCAATGGATTTTCAACTTAGGGAAAGTACTAGGAAACGATGACGAATTTCATGCGAATATTGATTATTTCAAYACCCAATCCTACTATCACTTAATGTTGATATTTATGCGTGAAGATACTGCCAAAAAATCAGCGTTACTAAAAGCGTATAGCAATTATATGTCTATCACCTTGGCGCAAGACAAAGGGAAAGGTGTGTTTAAAGTGGATGGAACTTCTTGGCATCACGGAGGGCACTACCCTGCTTATGGGCTCGGAGCTTTTAACAGTGTACCTCCCGTAATTTTCACCTTAGCAGGAACCGAATACAGCATCAGCGAAGCAGGGCATAAAAACTTTAAAAAAGCATTTATGACCACGCGTTTGTACAGTCATTTAACCGACTTTGGTTTTGGATTGGCTGGAAGACATCCTTTATACGACAATACGATCAAAGGATTAAAAGACGATTTTTTAAGTATGGCTTTGGCAGGAAACCCTGCTGGAACTGAAAAAATTGACAGCGAAGTGGCGGCTGCTTATCTACGTATGTGGGGGAAAAAGGACAAGAAACATACCGCTTTATTTACTGAGAAATACAACATAGCTAAGGAACAATTAAAGGGCTACGATGTACTTCCTTATGCGGCGACGGCTATTCACAGAAGAGGCAATTGGGCTGCATTTATAAAAGGGTATAGTAAATATGTTTGGGCCTCTGAAATTTATGTAGATGAGAACAGGTATGGGCGTTATCCATCTAACGGAAGTATTCAAATTAACAACAGCAAAGGAAATATTAAAAGTGGATTTAAACAAGAAGGTTGGGACTGGAACAGATTTCCTGGAACCACTGCAATAACACTTCCTTGGAGTGATTTGGAACCAAACACCCCTTTATTAATGTTTCGATCTGAAGAGACTTTTGCCGGAGCAGTAAGTTTAAACAACAATGGTGTTTTTGGAATGATATTAAACGAAAGCAAAGGCTCTAATGCCGATGGTCCTGAAAGAAATATTGGCTTTCCAGGAAAATTAAAAGCTCATAAATCCGTGTTTTCTTTTGGTAATAAATTAATTTGTATCGGTACAGGAATTACAAGTATTGATACAGAACATCCTGTTCAAACCAATTTATTTCAAAATTATATACCGAATACCAACATGGCAATTGGGAGTTCAAACCAAGCAAATATTACGGCATTTCCTTATGAGAATACTAGTACAGGTTCGGGAACTTGGTTGATTGATGCCTATAATAATGGCTACCATATATTATCAAATAACCGCGTTGCTATTAAACGTGCTACTCAAGATTCTTACCACAATAAATACTCCTTAAAAACGGGTAGAATGAACAAGAAAGGAAAAGGAGCAAAAGCTACCAAAGGAAATTTTGCTTCTTCTTGGATAGATCATGGAAATGCKCCTAAAAATGCTTCTTACCAATATGTAATTTACCCAGGATTAAAAGATACCTCCAAGAAAAACTTTGGAATAAAAGCTCAAAAAGACACGTCATTTGAAATTATTAGAGCAGACAATCAAGTGCATATTGTTGCGGATAAAAAAACAAAAACCACGGGCTATGTGTTTTTTGAATTGGGACCCGATTTAAAAAAATCTGTGATTAAAAATGTGTCCAAACCAGCTTTATTGATGGTGCAGCAATCAAAGAAAAAAATGACCATAAGTGCGGTACAACCCGATTTGAATTTTATGGACACTAAGGATAAAACCATGCGTGGCTTTAGCTATCCAGTATCCTTAACTATTGTGTTAAAAGGTGCTTGGATCTCAACAGACACAACTATAAAAGCTGTACACACGGAAAACAATCAGACCACCATCACTTTGGAATGTAGACATGGTTTTTCAAACATAATTAATTTAACAAAATCATAAGTATATGCCTTTTTTAAACAGCTTTAAATCCATCGGAATCTTGGTCTTTTTAATGACCTATTCCATAGCCCCAATGGCTCAAAAATCTGACAGACCCAATATTATTTTGATTATGACAGATCAACATCAAGCAAGGGCATTGAGTATTGTGGGAAACAACGATTTAAAAACCCCAAATATTGATGGTTTGGCTACCTCTGGAATGCTTTTTAACAAAGCCTATTCCACATTTCCATTGTGTACGCCCGCTAGGTCAAGTATTTTTACAGGGCAAATGCCTCATAACTTAGGCATCAAATCCAATAAACAAACAGAAGCACATTTAAAATCAGGTGACAAAAAAACCATTTTAGCCCATGTGCTAAAAGCTGCTGGCTACGATTGTGCTTATGGAGGAAAATGGCATGCTCATGAAGCGAGTATGGTAGATGGCAACGGTTTTGAAATGATCGCTCCCATGGGTGATATTGGATTGGCAGAAAAAAGCATCAAGTATCTACAATCTAAGAAAGATTCGAACAAACCATTTTTCTTAACTGTTTCCTACGACAATCCACACAATATTTGTGAATGGGCAAGAAACGAACCGTTACCTTATGGAGAAGTTTCTTCTGTGACTCTAGAAAACACTCCTGAACTACCAATAAATTTTAAACAATCACCAACCTTTCCTGAAGCTTTAAAAATTGAGCAGGTGGCCAATAAAAAAGTATATCCAACGGCTAATTACACTGTAGAAGATTGGAGACAATACAGACATACGTATTACCGTTTGGTAGAAAAAGTAGATGCCGAAATAGGAAAAATATTAAATGCCGTAAATGATTTAGACCTACGTAAAAATACCTTAATCATATTTACAAGTGATCATGGTGATGGAAATGCATCGCATGGATGGAATCAAAAAACTTCCTTGTTTCAAGAAAGTACCAACGTTCCTTTTATAGTAAGTTACCAAGGAAAAATTAAGAAAAACAAGAAAAACACCTCTCTTATTTCAAATGGTCTMGACCTCTACCCTACTATTTTGGATTATGCGCAATTGGAAATTCCATCCTCACTTACAGGACTTAGCTTAAAACCTGTATTTGAAGGAGCTATCAAAAAAACGGCTCGTGATTATATAGTAGTTGAAACCAAATTCGCGGGAAATTATGCCTTTGGAACCATGGGAAGATCAGTGGTTGGAAAACGTTTCAAATACAATGTGTACAACTGGGGTAAAAATCGTGAACAGTTATTCGATTTGAAAAATGACCCATTTGAAATGAATAATTTAGCGAAGAACAAAGACTTTCTAAAAACCCTTGATGTTTTCAGAGATCACTTGCATAAATGGTGTATGGAAACTGATGACAAACAGTTTTTGAGAAAAATTGTATTGCCGAGTACTAGCACCATATCAACCAGTACCTTATTTGACAAACCTTATTAATCAATTTTTTCATGGTTTTTAAAAACATTCCTTTTTTACTCGTGTTACTAAGTGTATTCTCATCGTGTAAAACAGTTCATAAAATCAACTACAATTCCAATCACTTAACAGCAAGTGATTGGGTGGTAGAACAGCAAACTGGTGGAACCGTTACTTTTAAAGATAAGGTGATGGAAATAACCGATGCCAAAGGGTGTACCGTTTGGTTCAAGCACCTATTGCAAGGCCCCATTTCAATCAGTTATGACGCTACTATAATTCAACATGGAGGTCCTTATGACCGTGCTTCGGACTTAAATTGTTTCTGGATGGCTACAGACCCAAACAATCCAGAAAACTTCTTCAAAAACTCAAAAAACAGAGACGGAAAATTCACCAATTACCACGAGTTATTACAATATTATGTAGGATATGGAGGTCATAATAATAGCAAAACAAGATTCCGTAGATACAATGGTGAACAAAACAGACCTTTACTAGCTGCCCATGATTTATCCGACCCGGTCTTTATGATTACTCCCAATATCCCCATGAGAGTTACCTTAGTAGCAGATGGACAAAAAGTACAATACCTAATAAATGGGAACTTGATTTTTGAGTTGGATGATACCGATCCGTACCAAAAAGGATATTTTGGAATACGTACAGTAAACAATCATATGAAAATTGAAAACCTAGAAATAAAATCGATCCATAATTAAGAAAAATCAGTGTTTATTCGTGGTTTTAGATATAAATCACTAAAAAGAACCGTTTACCCCCCATGACTGACCTCAAAAACCACCCCTAAACAGTCATAAATAATGGAACTTGCATCCTGTTAGTCAACCTTAAAATTTTCTAACGAAACCAACAATATTAATAAACCAACCATATATAAAAAATGAAAATAGTCAACCTCTCTTTATTCACCCTTTGCATTCTTTTATTCAGTGCATGTACTCCTACCCCTCCAGATACTCCAGAAGTTTTTGTGGAAAAGCAGCTTAAAAATGCCGATGCTCAATTGTCGTTATTATTGACGGATGCTTTAGAAGCGAACCGCAATCCACGGACTATAGATGCMGMWKKTSWWMYMCWTTRRRTMMGTCAAGGATTTGATTGGACTGAAGGATTTTTCCCAGGTTCGTGCTGGTTTTTATATGATATTACCAAAAATGATAACTGGAAGGCATCTGCTGAAAAATTCCAAGCACAATACGAAGAACATAAATACTTAACCGGATTTCATGATTTAGGATTTATTTTTAATTGTTCGTATGGAAATGGCTATAAAATCACCAAAAACGACGCTTTTAAGCAAGTTCTAAAAACAGCATCTGACTCTCTAATCACACGATTTAACCCAACTGTTGGATCCATAATCAGTTGGGATGTTGAAAGAGGATGGCAATCGAAAAGAGGATGGAAATTTCCGGTAATTATTGACAATATGATGAATTTAGAAATGCTCTTTGAAGCAAGCCTAATTACTGGGAATTCTAAATACAAAGAAGTAGCCATCGCACATGCAGACACCACATTAAAAAATCATTTTAGAGAAGATTCTAGTTCTTTTCATGTAGTGGATTACGATCCAGAAACTGGAGCCGTTAGATCGCAACAAACCGCACAAGGTTTTGCAGATAGTAGTGCTTGGGCAAGAGGACAAGCATGGGGAATATACGGTTACACCATGTGTTATCGCTATACAAAAGATGAAAAATATTTAATGCAAGCTCAAAAAATCGCTGATTATATTATTAACTACCCAGGATTACCAGAAGATTTTATTCCTTATTGGGATTATAACGACCCTAAAATTCCAAATGCACCTAGAGATGCTTCTGCAGCAGCAATTACTGCTTCCGCAATGATAGAATTAAGTGGATATACCAACGGAAAATACATTCAAGATGCCGAAAATATTTTAAAATCATTGGCAAGTCCAGCATACACCGCAGCAATAGGAACCAACAAAAATTTCATTTTAAAACACAGTGTAGGAAGTATTCCTCACAACAACGAAATTGATGTACCTTTAAATTATGCCGATTATTATTATTTAGAAGCATTGATGAAATTCAAACAATACCACGCTAAAAAATAAATTATGTTTAAAAAACTATTTTTAGGATTTATAACACTTACTTTTTTTGGATGTAATGCACAAAAAGCAAGTGTTTGGGAAGATTTTAAACAAGCAAAAAAAACAGGAACGGAAGCTATCCTTCCCGATTTTTCGTTTGCTGGATATAAACACAGTGAAGAAGCCATTCCTACTGTGAACCACAAAATATTTGACATTACCAATTTTGGAGCCCTTGCAAACGATGCGATTTCTGATAAAGATGCCATTAAAAAAGCAATCAAAGCCGCCACTAAAAATGGTTCAGGTATTATCTTTTTTCCAAAAGGAAAGTTCATTGTGAATACGGGTGATGATGTGTTAGAACCTATCAAAATAACTGGTTCTAATATTGTATTCAGAGGTGTAGGCGATGGAGAAAATGGAACTACGCTATTTTTTGATAAAGATTTACCAGCCAAGGATCCGACTAAACTATGGACCGTTCCACATGGAATTATTGTGTCTAGCAACGATAAAAACGAATTCTTAAGCACTATTACTAGCGATGTAAAAAGAGAAACTTTTAGTATTCAAGTAGCAGATGCAAGTCAGATTAAAAAAGGTGATTGGTTGTTGGTGCATGTAAAAAATAACAGCCGAGACTTAATTGAATATGATATCCAACCTTTGCAATGTCAACCCGAATGGAAGTCTATTTTAGATAAAGGTGTAGTTGTAAACGAACGTCATTTGGTAACAGAGGTACAAGGCAACACCATCACTTTTAAGGAACCAATTCATTACGACATTCAACGCAAACATAACTGGAGCGTATCGCGATTTGCACATGTTTCTGAAGTTGGTTTTGAAAACATTCGTTTTGAAGGAAATTGGCTGAAAAAATTCAAGCATCATAAATCCGCACAACACGATGGAGGATGGAGTATTTTAGCCATTTCTAAAGCCGTAAATTCTTGGATCAAGGATTGTACCTTTAAAAATGTAAACAATGCCGCTAAATTCAGTAGTTCGGCTGCTAGTACAGCACTAAATATTACTATTGAAGGAAATATAGGTCATGCTTCTTTATCTGCTTCAGGCGGATCTACAGGAATATTATTAGCCAAATTAAACGACAAAGCAGGAATGCATCACGCCGCAGGAGTTGGTGGAGGATCCACAACCGCTACCGTAATTTACAGATCAGAACACCCCCCACATACCTCGTTTGAATCTCATGCTTCGCAACCACGTTGTACCTTGTTTGACAATGTAAAAGGAGGCTTCTTTTTAGGAAGAGCTGGTGGAGCAAGACAGAATTTACCAAACCATGGACGCTAYTTAGTWTTATGGAACTATAACGAAACTGATAAAGCGGAACAAAATTTCGAATTTTGGTCTACCACCACTTGGTATTGGAAAATAGTTCCTCCAATTATTGTAGGGTTTCACGGTTCTGGAACCACCTTTAAAACCGACGAGGTACAAGTATTGGAAAGTTTAGGAACACCTGTACAACCTGAATCATTATTTGAAGAACAATTAAAATTACGATTGGGGACATTGCCAAAATGGCTGGAATCATACAGTAAATAAACACAGCCATTCCTCATGAAAAAATTAGTTCTCCTCTTTCTTTTTGTCATTTCTTTTAGTGGACTAGCACAAGAAAAAATAATTRTTTCTGAAGATGCTTTTATTGAAGGTGGCCCTTCGGCTAGCATCGCCATGGGTAGCACAAAACCAAAAAATATTCGTATTTTTAATTCCAATGCCAATAGTAAATACGCACGTATTGGCTATTTGAAATTCAAGATTTCTAAAAAAATAAAAACAGTAAAAAAAGTAACTCTTTGTATTCCTTTAAAAGTCTACAAAACCGCTAAAAACCCTACTGGAAAATTTGAATTGGAAGTAATGGCTGTTGAGAATGATGATTGGAGCGAAAAAACCATCACCTGGAACGATGCATTGACCCTAGGAAAACAATTGGGTGCAACTGCTGTTTCTCAATCGGTAGATGGTAAAAACCAATTGATAACCATTCAATTAGACGCAGCTGTTTTTAATACCTTATTCAACAAAAAAGACACTATGGTGAGCCTAGCTTTAACCAATACTAAATTTAATAAAGTGAATGCCATGGCTCCTACTAAAGAGCAATCTAAACGCGTGGCCGCTTACCTACTTATAAACTAATATCATCATGAAAAAAATACTCCTCATAGCTTTGGCGATGCTTAGCATCACTTGTAAAACACCTGAAGCGAGTACCGAAATAACAGAAAAAAAACCAAATGTATTGATCATTTTCCCTGATCAATTACGCCGCTATAGCGCAGGGTTCTGGTCTGAAGATGGATTTAAAGAACACGTGATTGGAAAACCAGACCCTGTGGTAACTCCAACTATTGATAAATTAGCAAAAAACGGTGTTGTATTTACCCAAGCYATCAGTAATTACCCATTGTGTAGTCCTTATAGAGGAATGCTATTATCAGGAATGTACCCAGARCAAAGYGGWATTTGGAACAACTGTAGAGAAGGWAGAGATGACAGYTTAAAWGATGATATSAAAACCATTACMGAYTTGTTCTACGAATCGGGATATAACACCTCCTATTTTGGTAAATGTCACTGGTTAAAAACAGAAGCATTATTTGACGAAAACGGAAATTATGTTGGAAGTGAGGAAGCTCCAGGAGGTCATTTTGTGAATACCTATGATACCTATGTACCAGCTGGACCAGGACGTCATAACATTGAATATTTTTACCAATCGTTAAAAGATGCGCATTACAACCCTCATATCTATGCTAGTGATGCCAATACCATAGAAGGTAAAAAAGATGGTGAATTACATTTACCAAAAATTTATTCTCCAAAAAATGAAGCAGATAAAATTGTATCGTATTTGCAAAATAAMAATGCASAACGTGACAGTGACAAGCCMTTTTTAATGATCTGGTCYTTGAATCCTCCACACAACCCGTGGGATGATAAAAAYACCGATATGGATGCCTTGAGAAAACATTACGATACGGATAAATACCCTCATAACGAGGAACTAGTGGTACGCGAGAATGCAAGTTTGGATGTAGCCAATCATTATGTTCGTAATTATTTTGCCAATGTTACCAGTACTGATACTTATATTGGTATTGTAATTGACGAATTAGAACGCATGGGCGCCTTGGATAATACCATCGTAATTTTTAGTTCTGACCATGGTGAGATGTTAGGAAGTCATGGACTGGAAGGAAAAAACGTGATTGAAATGGAGTCAATGGCAGTACCGTTTATTGTACATTGGCCGAAAGGATTGAAAGCCAATATCAACGATATTTTATTAAGTGTACCGGACGTATTACCTACCACCATGGGATTGGCTGGAATTGGAGATAAAATCCCTGCAACCGTACAAGGAACAAACTTTGCACCTTTATTGCAAAACCCTAAGACTAGCAGTATCAAAAAACCAACAGGAGTGTTATTGATGTTAGGAAACTCTAGAGGTATTTTAACCGATAGATACACGCTGTGCTTGAAAGAAAACAAAAAGCAATGGGACAAAAGAARAGGAACTGCCTTGGCGGAAACATTTTTGTACGACAACCAAGAAGATCCTTACCAACTGAAAAAAATCAGTTTGAAAGAGCGACCAGAAGTTGCTAAACGCCTCTTAAAACAATTAGGGGAACAACTAAAACATGCCAACGACCCTTGGTATAAAGAACAAAAATATTCGGATGTGATACCATATCCAAGTATATAAATGATTGTCTATAATCACTGTAAAATGGAGCTTCTCACGGAGCTCCATTTTTTTTNGTACATTAAAAAATAAATCATCTAATTCATAACTTTCTAATCTTTTCTATATTTGAGATGTGGCAACCCATAGTTTGACCTATTATACTAACCAATAAATAACACCAAACCATCGTGTTTTTGTACATATAATTAATACAAAGGTGTTAGCAGAAAACGAGCCCATGAAACTATTAAGACTTAAAAATATTTCAAATAAATATTTCTACAAAGCATGGGAACTCTATGAGGATGCCTTTCCTTTGGAAGAGCGAAGATTATTGGATRYCCAGATCCATGTGATGAAAAAACCAAATTATCATTTTGATATTACAATTGATRAAAAACAATTGATAGGATTTCTCTTATGGTGGRATTTTRAAACCTATAGATACATAGATCATTTTRCAACAACTACACAACAAAGAAATAAGGGGTTTGGAAAGTTAATTCTTGAAAAATTTATGAATAGGAATAAYAAACCAATTCTGTTGGAAGTTGAATTGCCTACTTCYACCATCAACCAACGCAGAATAAAATTTTACGAAAGAATTGGGTTTAAACTTAATCAACATTATTATGAAGTGCCACCTTTGGAAGAAGGCCAAGCTCCTTTGCAATTACTACTGATGTCGTACCCAGACATCCTTTCTGCACAAGATGTTGAACAGTTTATAAAAACATGTCACCCAATTATTTTCAAAGACTGATCACAAACCCACTGGAAATTATAAAGAAAACTTGCTGATACTGTTTTATATAAAGTTAAAGGTGGACGTATGTTATTGAACTTTTTTGTATTTTAGAGCCTATTGATAGTAATTTTTAATATGTTGGCACTACTTAACTATTTGCCCAAGTGATACTATTTATACCTTTTAAACTATGACCACCATACTACATGCACAAACAAACGCTAATTATAAGATCATTGCAAACTTGGCTACTATTATTTGGACTGAACACTATACACCGATAATTGGCGAACCACAAGTTGTATATATGCTTGAAAAATTTCAATCAGCATTCGCCATCGAAGATCAAATAGAAAATGGAATGCTGTATTATCTATTAGAATATAAAAATACCCCTGTTGGTTATTTTTCTTTTAGCAAGAACAAGGAATTCTTGTTTTTAAGTAAGCTTTATATCTTAAATACTGCTCGAGGAAATGGTATAGGCAGCGCAGCACTTTCGTTCTTAGAAAAGATGGCAAAAGAACTTCATCTAAAAAAAATAAAGCTGACCGTCAACAAGTTCAATACCAATTCCATTAAAGCCTACGAAAAAATGGGATTTATTATTATTGAAGCGTTAATTCAGGATATTGGAAATGGCTATGTAATGAATGATTATGTCTTGGAGAAGCTTATAAAATAATTCAGTTAGTGTCCAACAAACCTCCTACCTTCTTTTGCTTCGAAATACGATGTCCAATTTTCGATTATTGGCTTTCTTGAATATAATTGCCCACCTACTAGACTTACTCAATTATATAAATTTTAGCTTTTTTAATCTAAAATCTACTAGTGAAACGTTCTAACATCTCCCTACTATTAGTAATACCATTGCGTTTTACCTACTTTCTTCCCCATATTGTATTGAGACTTCCCTACAAGCTCTCCTTCATTGTTATATTGAAATGACGCTCCATTTCGCTTTCCATTTACATAAGTACTTACAAAATTTTTGACCCCATTTGAATGGTAAGATATTTTCGGCCCTTCAACAACTCCTTTTTCATATACTTTTTCCTCAAATAGAGAACCATCATTTCTATATTGATACCCCCGCTGGTGCGCGATTTGTATCGCGTTCCC
>NVSY01000051.1:0-5162 GCA_002401385.1 Flavobacteriaceae bacterium
TGTTAATTTTTCAGATAGTGACCCTCGTTTTCTAGGACAACATCTAATCGCAAAAAATGTCTCAGTTAGCAACACTTCTACCAACGACATGCATGTGTATGCCACAGAAAAAATAGAAGGAAATATTTACCGTTTAGGAGATGTTTATTGTTATAACAAACCAGCTATTGTAAATGTTACAGAACATTATACAGGGCGTTTAATTTTTAAGTAGTCAGGGCAGAGAACAGACTTTCCAAACTCTTATCTTTGGAAGTCAATTGAAGTATCTTAAATCCTTTATCATGTGCAAAATCGAATACTGAAGCGCGCATGTCTAAGCTAGTATCAAAAGTCAGCACCCAGGAAAACTCACTAAAATTGTTCGCTTCTTTCAAATATTTTAATTGATGAATCTCTTCCATAGAAATAGGTCTATCAAATTCTACTTCCAACAATTGCACCTGTTGTTCTGTCAAAACTAACAGACTTTCATCTGCCACAACCTCTCCTTTATTGATGATAATTACGCGATCACACAAGGCTTCAACTTCTTGCATAATATGTGTAGACAAAAGCACTACTTTGTCCTTCGACAACTGTTTAATCAAACTACGAATTTCCACCAATTGATTGGGGTCTAATCCAGTTGTAGGTTCATCCAAAATAAGGACAGATGGATTGTGCATAATAGCAGCAGCCAATCCCACTCGCTGACGATACCCTTTGGACAATTGCTTAATTTTCTTCGCCGCTTCAGGTTTCAAACCTACATCCTCAATGGCCTTTTCTACGTCTTTTTTAGTTAATTTATGAATATTCGCCAGAAACAATAAATACTCACGCACATACATTTCCAAATACAATGGGTTGTGTTCTGGTAGGTAACCAATCTGTTTTTTTATTTCGGTAGTTGTACTTGTCATTTTTACTTCATCAATAAAAACCTCCCCAGAGGTAGCTTCCATAAACCCTGTAATAATCTTCATCATAGAGGATTTACCCGCCCCGTTAGGTCCCAAAAAACCAACAACTTCTCCTTTTTTTAAAGAAAAACTCACATCATTTAAAGCAAATTGATTGCCATATTTTTTTACTATATTTTTAACATTTACAAACATGTGATGATTTTTAACAAAAGTACATATTTATAACGTTGGAAAATGAATTTATTTTTTAGACCTTTGAAAAATATTAATAATTCTAAATATAACTAAATCATGAGTATCTGGCGAGTTTTGTTAGCAATTTTATTCCCACCACTTGCCGTATTAGGTAAAGGCTGTGGATCTATGATCATCGTTTTTTTACTCACGCTATGCGGATGGGTTCCTGGCGTAATTGCTGCATTAGTAATTATTAACAATCCTAAAAACTAAGCATTCATGCAACAAGTACAACTTCAGAATTTAGGTTCGAAAGACTATAATGAAACTTGGGAGTATCAAGAAAAACTATTCCAAGAAATAATAGACATCAAAGTTTCGAATCGTAAAAATGACACCCAAGATAAGACTCCTAATTATTTTTTGTTCGTAGAACATCCTCATGTATATACCCTTGGTAAAAGTGGAGACATCAGTAATTTATTACTCAACGAAGAACAATTAAAAGCCAAAGGTGCTACATTTTACAAAATAAACAGAGGAGGTGATATTACCTATCACGGTCCTGGGCAAATAGTAGGATACCCTATTATTGACCTCGATAATTTTTTTACAGACATCCATAAATACCTGCGTTTATTAGAAGAGTCTATTATTTTAACGCTCGCTGAATACGGCATTAAAAGTGAACGTAGCAAAGGGGAAACTGGTGTTTGGCTGGATGTAGGAACGCCTTTTGCACGCAAAATATGTGCCCTAGGAGTTCGTACAAGTAGATGGGTTACCATGCACGGTTTCGCATTAAATGCCAATACAAATTTAGGATACTTTGACAATATTATCCCCTGTGGAATCAAAGGAAAAGCAGTCACTTCTATGGAAGCTGAACTAAATAAAAAAGTAGACATCGATGAAGTACAAGGAAAAATCCTTGCTCATTTTGCTTCTTTATTTGATGCTGAAATTATAAAATAAACGCTTAGAAATAAGCATCAGGAGACAGGATTTCATTCCCGTGAAAACAGGAACAGAAGGCAAGAAACAAGAAAGCGAAAAGTGAAACCACTTTTCGCTTTCTTGTTTTTAAACCAACGTGATAGTTAGTTCGGATGAGGAGGTGCACGGATCTCTGCTCAGTTTGCAGTACGCAGTACGCAGTACGCAATACTCAGTACGCAGTGCGCTGTACGCAATACTCAGTACGCAATACTCAGTACGCAGTGCGCTGTACGCTGCACTCAGTACTCAGTACTCACTACTCACTACTCACTGCAAACTGCCAACCGCAAACTGCTAACCGCAAACTGCTAACTGCAAACCGCAAACTGCTAACTGCAAACTGCCAACTGCTAACYGCWAACTGCTAACYGCAAACYGCWAACYGCAAACYGCWAACTGCWAACYGCAAACTGCMAACYGCWAACYGCWAACTGMWAACYGCAAACYGCAAACYGCWAACYGCAAACCGCAAACTGCWAACYGCAAACTGCMAACTGCWAACTGCYAACYGCWAACTGCWAACYGWAAACYGCWAACTGCAAACYGCAAACTGCMAACYGCAAACTGCWAACYGCAAACYGCMAACCGCAAACYGCWAACTGCAAACCGCAMACTGCWAACCGCAAACYGCAAACTGCCAACYGCMAACTGCTAACYGCWAACTGCTAACTGCAAACCGCAAACTGCTAACTGCAAACTGCCAACTGCTAACTGCTAACTGCWAACYGCAAACCGYAAACTGCAAACCGYMAACTGCAAACYGCAAACYGCAAACTGCMAACTGCAAACTCCTCTTATTTCAAAAAATTATTTCAACTCATTACTCAAATGATGTTCTTTCTGCTTCGCATAGGCATAGCCTTGCTCCCACCATGCTGCCATTTGTTTTTTATTAAAAACTAAGGAATTRGTAGTTAACACGGTAGGTGTATAATACAAATTGAGTTGCACRTCATTTTTTATAGCYTCGAGYTTRCCWATAGCTACATTTTGTCGTTCTACTTGATCTAACATAAACTCAATTACGGTAGACAACAAAGAAAACGGACTTGTAGATGGCATACGGGCCAAATGCTCCGTTTCTGTTTCTAATATGATCACATCAATCTCCGTAGCACCTCTTCTGATGGCTTCGTTTATAGGCACCAAGGCACCAAAACCACCATCGGCATATTCGCAGCCATCTTTTCGCAACAAGCTCATAAAAGGCACATAATTACAAGAACCCCATATCCAATCGCAAAAATCAGCATAACTATGGTCGTTTATGGATTTATACTCCACCACATTCGAGGTGAGATTAGACACAGTTACTACCACATCTATTTTTGAACCTTTTACGGTATCAAAATAGTCCTCTGTTATTTTCTTTTTNATAAATCTTCGTAAATTTTTACTCTCTCCAAAGGTTTTTCGSCCATTGAGAAAGTTCCAAAGCGTATTTAAATGCCGAACACCCACTACCTGAGCACCATGCACTCTCCGTACGTAAAATGGATTGTTACTAAAAATGGTTCGTTGCCTTATATTGGAATATATAGCATTCAACTCATCTATTTTTTTTAAGGCTAAATGCGTCACCATTAAACTCCCTGTGGAAGTACCTATAATTATTTCGTAGTCGTTTTTCTTATCTTCAATCAGAAACTTGGCCACACCTCCTGCGAATGCGCCTTTACTACCTCCTCCTGATATAACCAATGCCTTTTTAGGGGGTCTCTCTTCGTTCAATGTATACAGTTTATTTGAAATTCAGACTAGAAAATTACGGAAAACAAATGAAACAAGACTTCGCTTCACCAAATAAATTTACCCCAGCGTATTTACGCATTAAAACAGGACCAAAACACTTGGTTTCAACCGCGTCATAGCACAACTAGAAACAGTGTCAGACGTTCTATAATAAAAAGTTTATTTCCCCAACTTTACAATAAAATAAATCACTAACTTTCAAAAAAAATAGATGAAAAAAATCAGCAGTAAACAGCGCAAACAATTTTTACTATTCGGAATAATAATTCTRATATGCCTTCAAATTTTCCAAAATTGGGATGATTTTAAAGCTGGAATTACTGGGAAACCTCCAATAACTATTGTCAAATAACACACGCTTACTTAAAAGAAAAACACAGGACTCTTGGATGCAGGAACCAAGACAAAAAAGAAGAATTGGAACAGCTGCTAAACTCTAGTCACTATTTAGAAACATCATGCTTTGCCATATACTCCTTGGCCGTTAAAACCGGTATTCTAGCGTTTTTAAAATCTTTTTTATTTCTAGTGATAATGATATCAATTTCATTTTCTAAGGCTGAATAGTATTGTAATCCATCTTCAAAATCTGGAAATCTGTCATCATTCAATGCTAGTTCAGTAATCTTATCATCTAAAGACAAGGTTTCTACGAGTACTTTAAACTTCCTTAAGATTACCCTGGCTTCTTTTCCGCTTTTTAGTTTAGATAAGATATAATTCGTGTTTGCAAAAGTTAAGGAAGAAACTGTTAACACCAACTTATCACTATCAGCAAGAGAAAACAATTCCGCTGCCTCTTTATAAAATTGCTCTCTTTTTGCCAATACATCTAAGACAATATTGGTATCAATTAGTAAACGGATCATTTGTATTTTTCTATCAAAAAATCCGTGTATTCCTTTTTAGGATCAGTGTTGGATTTTAAATCTATCACTCCGCTAATACTCGCTACTAATGGTGTAATGTTTATTTTTCCTTTCTTTTCTGATGTTAAGGTCGCCAAATAATTTTCGATCATTTTTGACAAACTCATCTTATTAGATTTGGCATACGCTTTTGCCTTTTCTATTATTAATTTATCGAGACTTAATGTTAGTTTTGAATCCATTCTGTTTCCTTTACGTGTAAAGTTATGATATTTACACGTATAAAGCTAATTGAATARAAAATATAAATGACTGGAATTTAGAGATGTGTAATGCGAAAAGAGCTCACTTCCTAGTAAAACTCTCTTTGCTCTTCACTCTTTACGAAATGTGATGTGGGATCAGTGACGGGTGATGAGGCCACTCTTGCTGTTGAAATTACACTAACTATTTACAA
>NVSY01000051.1:5167-10215 GCA_002401385.1 Flavobacteriaceae bacterium
TNTCNCTTCTCTCTCCTCTCTCCTCTCTCCTCTCTTCGTTCAATGTATACAGTTTATTTGAAATTCAGAGTAGAAAATTACGGAAAACAAATGAAAAACGAAGAATATTTCCAAAANTAAATTCAAACACTAAAAAATAGACGCAAGAAGATTAGACATAAGAATCAGGACAAAAAAAAAAGGGAYAAATAAATGAGATTTCAATCACATTTATTTATCCCTTTTTTTTAAAATTTAAACTGCCCTTTTGGCTTATTACTTTTCGCTAATTCCTTTCAAAACTATTTCTCCTCGTTGTAAAAGACTTTGTAGAATTTCATTTTTTTCTCCTCATCAAAACCTTGCTCTATATACTCAGTATACGCATCAGGAGCATCGATATCTAATTTAATTTGGATGTTGGTATCCAACTTAATTTCTGTTTTCATCTTAGTTTTCTGCTTTTTCAAAACAATGTCTGAAATGGCAAAATCGTTGCGAACAACAACATCATTGGTTTCCTCGTATTGTTTTTTATAGTCTTCAAAAAGCTCCATACGTCCTCCATCAGATTCAAAAACATTCTCTTTAAAATCAGTGACATTTACATGGTCATTTTCATTAAAAAAGTCAACAGTACTTGCCAAAAACTTATTCTTTTCGTGCAAACCAAATTCTTCTTGAATCACCTGATCAGAAAAATCTTTACACATTTCTATATAGGTATTTGTATGTTGGTTGGCATCATCTGCATATTTGACATTCAAAAAATTCTTTACCCAGTATTGCGCATCGTAATTATTATTATCTACACTTAGTATGGTACGTCCTTCATCATCGGTTGAATTAATAATCAAACAGCCTTTATCTATACGCTTGGTACTGATCCCTTGCTGCAGCATAATCTCAAAGTTTTCATCATCCATATAGGTTTGAAAAAAACTAGATTTACTTTCAATTTTAAAAATTCCAATAGCAGTGGTCATCACATCGCGGTATTCCACATCTTCAAAAAATGCTACCAACACATCCCCTCTTTTAATTTGAGCTGAATTAGACTGTTCGAATAAATGATTTACTATATTTTGAGAAACCTCAACAAACGAATCCCCATCTTCAAATATTTGTTTGGTATAGCTATTGATCTCATTTAACGAGATGTCTGCATGATGATTAAATCGAAAACTCTCCGCTACATTTGTAAAAGGTTTTAGCAAAAACGGCAACATCAATTCATATGTTTCCTGATCAAATTCTAATACTTTGTCAGAAAAAGCATTGGTGGAACTATTGAATTTGTTCCCTACTTTATGAATGATAAATTTTGATATTTGTGCGCGACCTCTTTTAATCATAATACTAAATTTTTAAGGGACAAATTTCACTTAAATATCTGTCATTTACAAATCTATTTTGTATTAGTAGTGAGATGTTAGTATTGAGGTGTTAGTAGTGAGTTTTAAAACAATTTCAATTGCTCGGGTAATAATCTAAAAGTTTTTCGGTGATGGCTTGTAATTCCGTGGTCACGTATCCCTTGTCGGTGTGCTTTTGTAGGATAGCCTTTATTTTTACTCCAAGCATACATTGGGAAATCGAGGTGAATCTTATCCATATAATCATCTCTATAGGTTTTTGCAAGTACAGAAGCCGCAGCAATACTCAAGTATTTTCCATCACCTTTGATGATGGTTTCATGCGGTATTTCTTTGTACGGATTGAATTTATTTCCATCTACTATAATATGTGCTGGCTTCAAAGAGAGGTCATCAATGGACTTGTGCATGGCCAATAAGGAGGCTTGTAAAATATTAATTTCATCTATTTCTTCTTGCCAAACATAACCCACAGCCCATGCCAAAGCGACTTCTTCAATAATCGGTCTTAAAAAATGACGTTGTTTTTCCGTCAATTTCTTAGAATCATTTAACAATTCATGTTTAAAATCTGGAGGTAAAATAACCGCTGCAGCCACTACTGGCCCTGCCAAACAACCACGGCCCGCCTCGTCTGTTCCCGCTTCGAGACAATTGGGTTTAAAAAATGATTTTAGACTCATANTTATTTAAAATAAARTTAGTTAGCACTTACACGCTTCCATTCGTATTCAAGCAGCAAAGAACGCAAATATATCACAACAATTTTAACCTTTTATTTTCGTTCAAATAATTTACCTTTGTCCAATATATATTTTTAACATCTATGAAATTTTTTCTTAGTACTTTTTTATTCTGTTGCACTTTTTTCGCAGCAAACGCTCAAATCAAAATAGACAAAGAAGTCCTGAGGAACAGAGGATATTCTAGCGAAGAAATTCAGAAATACCAAGATTCCATTCGTGGAAGCGATGATGAAATTTCCGTTTCTTTGAGCGGAAAGACTCATTTTACCGATTATAAAATCATATCTTTTCAAAACGACACTACGTATATTGACACTACATTGACCTTAAAAAAAGAACTCATTCAYAATGTTTTAAGAAAAGACAATTTTGAATTAATGGCTTTTCACAATCAAGGACAAACTTTTCAAAAGCTAGGGCATGACTTCTCAGAAAACAGTATATATCCCAGTTTAGGTGCCGAAGCCAAACAATTTGAATACATCCCTATAAAAGACGTCAACTACTTTGAAGTTCCCACTGCCACTACWGAAGTGATGTACAGAACAGGGTTGGAACAGGGGCAAATGTTAGATRTTTTGTTCACCGTAAACACTTCTCGAAAATTCAATTTTTCGTTACAATACAAAGGAYTGCGCTCTTTAGGAAGTTATAGAAATGCACTTGCGAGCCATGGGAATTTTAGAGGAACTTTTAATTACCAATCTAAGAGCGGGAATTATGCTGCTCGCGGTCATATGGTTTCTTATGATTTTTACAATGATGAATATGGTGGACTYCCCCAGGAATCTCTGAAATATTTTAAAGATGACGACAAAAACTACTCCGACCGTGCACGTATGGAGGTGAACTTTACAGACGCCAATAACATGTTCGAAGGCAAACGATATTACCTCGACCATCACTATACCTTAGGAAAAATAAACGATAGCATTCAAATAAAAACGAAGTTGAAATTTGGACATCAACTCACTTTTGAAACGCAGCATTACCGTTTCAACCAAGCGGAAGCATTAGACTCCTATTTTGGCGAAGCCTATACTTCTGAAATAAACGACCATACCGAATATCAAAAAATGAACAATCAAGTGTATGCGGAATTAAAATCACCTATAGTCTTGGGRAAATTACGCGCCACTGCCAATATATTTAATTACAATTATCATTATAACCGGATATTAAACTTAGCCGCCAAAACCATTCCGAATAGAATTAAAGGCAATGCCTTGTCTGTAGGTGCGGACTGGGATACTCATATTAAAAAATTCAAATTTAGAGCAAAAGCTTCATCCATTTTAACAGATGCTATTACAGGATATGAATTTAAAGCGGTAGCAAGTTATAAAAAGGACAGTCTGTACCATGTAAAAGCAACGGTCTTGAGTTCAAGTAAAACTCCAAACTTTAATTTCTTGTTACAACAAAGTGATTATAAAAATTACAATTGGCACAACAATTTTGCCAATCAAAAAGTACAACAATTGGGATTTGAATTTAATTCGGATCAACTCGTAGATGTGAAAGCCAGTTATTCTTTGATCCATGATTACACGTATTTTAACGAAAATCAAGTAGCTGCTCAATACGATGGCAGTATCAGTTACCTGAAAATAAAAATACATAAAGCCATCACTGCAGGGAAATTTACTTTAGATAACACCTTTTTATTTCAAGAAGTAATTAGCGATGATGCTATTTTAAATGTCCCAACTTTTGTCACTAGAAACACACTTTATTTCGCTGATCATATTTTTAAAGGCGACCCAATGTTCTTGCAAACAGGAATTACTTTTAAGTATTTTAGCAAGTACTACGCCGATAATTACAATCCATTACTCAGTGAATTTTCTACTCAAAACACTACTGAAATTGGTGATTTTCCAATGTTGGATTTCTTTATCAATGCGCAAATTCAACGCACACGATTGTACTTTAAAATAGAGAACGTTAGCGCTAGTTTTACAGGACGTAAATATTACTCAGCACCTATGTATCCATATCGCGACTTGACCATTCGTTTTGGCTTGGTTTGGAATTGGTTTATTTAGATCCCCTCTGCCTACGGCATAAGTAGTTGTTGGTTGTTGGTTGCTTGTTGGTGGTTGTTAGTTGTTGGTTCTCACTCTTGTGGAAGTTGGTTGTTGGTTGCTGGTTGTTAGTTGCTTGTTGCTTGTTGGTGGTTGTTAGTTGTTGGTTCTCACTCTTGTGAAGGATAGTTGTTGGTTGCTTGTTGCTTGTTGTTGGTTCTCACTCTTGTGGAAGTTGGTTGTTGGAAGTTGGTTGTTGGTTGCTTGTTGCTGGTTGTTGGGGTGACTCAAACTGAACAGACTAAAACCTAATGAAACTTAATTTTCATCCTCAATTAGTTCAATTTTACTAGATGGAAGTGACGGTAGCGCTAAAGATTCAATTTCAAAATAATTCTCAACAAAAACAGTTAAGTTGATTGTATCATTTTATTTTATAAAAAGTATCCACAACATTTCTTAAAACACTCTCTGTCTTTAGTATGCGGTATGCAGTCGGCAGTACGCAGTTTCTTAAAAAAAGTACAAATCACCAATCACCAATCACCAATCACCAGTCAGCAGTAAGCAGTATGCAGTATGCAGTATGCAGTTTCTTAAAAAAAGTACAAATCACTCATTCTTAAAATCAGCAGTCGGCAGTAAGCAGTAAGCAGTCGGCAGTAAGCAGTCGGCAGTACGCAGTCTTCAGTATGCAGTATGCAGTCGGCAGTTTCTTAAAAAAAGTACAAATCACTCATTCTTAAAATCACCAATCACCAGTCACCAATCATCTTTATGTACAAAGGGACACTATTCAATAGTTACAGTGGACTCTTTAGCCACAACTTCCTCTTTGTTCACCAACATTTTCAACTTGATATGAAAGGCTGCAAATAACAAGGTCATAAATGGGCTCAACCAGTTAAATACGGCATACA
>NVSY01000027.1:0-31526 GCA_002401385.1 Flavobacteriaceae bacterium
ATTGAAGATGATTGCTATGACATTGCTGAGCTTGATGGTTTTTACCCCTGCTCAATGAGCGCCCGCACCCAAGTGCTTAAAGGCCGCCTCAATTCTGGAAAAATAACCTTAAATTTAAAATGAATTCAAAAAAAGGATGCTTGTAAACATTTAACTCTTATATTTGCATCATTAAAAAAATATAAATACAATAATAATGAGCACAGGAACAGTAAAATTCTTCAACGATTCAAAAGGATTCGGATTCATCACACCAGATAACGGAGATAAAGACGTATTCGTACACATCAGCGCTTTAACTGATGAAATTACAGAAGGAGACAAAGTAAACTTCGAAGTAGAAGAAGGACGTAAAGGGCCAAACGCGGTTAACGTAACGGTAATTTAAGTTTATTCTTAAAAGATATATAAGCCCTATCTACAATGATAGGGCTTTTTTTTGTGCCTTATTTTAACTGTTTGAATACTGATTGATCAATCGTATGATTAGATCATTTAATTTTTCTACTTTAAATGCATCCGTGGTTGGTTTTAAATGTGCATTCCCTACACCACTATCATCAGTTAGAAAAACGTAGGTTCCATTGGTCGCAATGCTAAAAAAACGCATTAAAAACTCCAAATCCTTATCCGCACCACTAGCCACAATAGGAATAATTTTAATTCCCTTTTGTTGCGCTACTTTAATTTGATTTTTTATGATTCGTACATTTTCCTGAGTGAAATGTGGTGGAGCATCTAGAATTAAAAATAACAACCGCGCAGCTGCATCTGGATTCCAATTGGCATTAATGGATGCTTTTAACCCTTCTTCTACCGCTTCTTCAAAATCTCCTCCTCCGCTAGCACATTGTGCATTTAAATTTGATTGTACATTGGATACATCACTAGAAAAATCAAACGCTCTCACTGTATAATCGTCCGTTGTGTCTCGATAAAAAACCAAGCCGACTCGTTTTTCTTTAATTCGCTGGTCTAAATTCCCCAATATATAGTTGAGCTCAGACTGCAAATAAGAAATCTCATCTCCCATAGATCCAGTTGTGTCAACGGTAAACATAATATCAATSGATTTTTCACAACTCGAATTTACTGGAAGAACAAATTGTACGTTGTCTGTTTTCTTTTTTAAAGGCTTTCCATATACTTTATTCTCAAAATATACTTTCGCTATATGATTTTTCAAATGACTATTTGAAAACTTTTTATATACTAAAACAGCCATACCATTGGCATCAGTTAACACTTCTGAAACCAAGCTATTGTTACCATCAAAAAGTTTTACAGGAACATTTACAAAAGGCTCATTCTTGGCATCCAACACTACAACATCTACTTTGCAGTTCCATTGAAACTCCCAACGTTTTTCGTACTCCTTTTTATTAATTCGTTTCCAAGCTGACCATTTTTTAACATCATTTATTTCACCTGCTGTCAGCGTTCCATATTTTGGTAAGTTTTTATGTTTTTTCGTGATCATTGATGACGTTCCACGTATCATAATTCCTGTAGTGCTACCTGCTAATTTAGAAGAAATCCCGTACCCAACCACTACCACTTCTTCCAACAATGCAGGCCCAGCAACCATTAAAACATCAATAAAATGATTGTCTTTAACAATACGCTCTTCTGTTTTCATTCCTATAAATGAAAACAACAGTGTATCGCCTTTATGAACTTTTAACTCATACAGCCCATCAAAATCTGTAGTTGTGGCTTTAATGGTTCCAGAAACAACAATCATTACTCCCGGCAAAGGTCCTGTCTCATCTTTAACAGTTCCAGAAATATTCATTTCCTGGGCGTTCAATAAAGTAGAAAATAATAGAAAAACAATCAATCTTATAAAATGTCTCATAATCGTAGGTTTTAATTTCAACTAAAATTAACACCAAAATCAAGACTATAAAACCATAAATGAGTGAAGCTAGTAGGACAATGAGTAAACCGAATAGAATTACAAACCTGAGTTCGACATAAGGATAATTTCACACAGCTAATAATCAAAGGTTTAAAACATGTGTCATTGCGATTTTTACTTTTTTAAGTAAAATGTGGTAATCTGACTATTTAAAAGGAGATTGCCACAGTCGTAACTCCTTCGAAAAGCCGTATGTAATTGATTTTTAGATAATATCGTTTTTTGTTACCTCGAACTCAGGTTACAAGAGTAACATGGAGGCTTTCCTATTAATTTTTTGTGTTGGAGTTTCTACAAATTGAAAAATTGAATACACTTTTTTAGGAATTTCAAACTTACTTAATAAGTTGGATGCTCTTATTTGAACTAATAAATTACTCGTATAATCGGCTGTCAACCTGGCCTTTGTTTCAAGCACTAAAATCACCCTATTCCCCAATAAATCATCCGGTTCGGAAGCGATGAAAAAACGTTCTGAAATAAGCCCACTTAACTTGAGTTCTAACTGCTCTGGTATCAATTTGATACCACCAGAATTAATCACTGAATCATACCTTCCTAACCACTTAAAAGTATGAGCATCTATTAAAAATACAAGATCATTTGTAACAATAATATCCTCAGAGAGCATAGGTGCCTTAATCTGTAAACAATCTCGGCTGTCCAGAAAAAGTTCAATATTAGGCAGGGTTTTATAGTACTGGTCTCCAATTCCATTCAATCGTTTGGCAGCAATATGTGTGATGGTTTCTGTCATTCCATACGTCGCAAATACTTTTGTAGGCAACGTTTTAATTTTTTCTAGCAACTTTTCAGAAATAACACCTCCGCCAATAATCAATTGATCAATGCGGTGTAACTTTTCAAAGGAATGATGAGCTTGTAAAGGAATCATCGCTCCAAAATCATAGTGTTTTTCCGTCAAAGCCAATGGGTTTGACTGTACTTCAACAACATCCATATCCCAGCCCAAATGCAATGCTCTTAGCAACATCATTTTACCTGCAATAAAATCAGTAGACATACACAAGAGCGCTGTAGTTCTCGCTTTCAGATTAAAAAAAGTTCCTGTAGCCAAGACCGATTCTAGCATAGCCCTTTTTTGAAGGCTTATAATTTTTGGCTTTCCAGTAGAACCTGAAGTTTGTACTTTTAGTACTTCCGTTCCATCAAACCATGTTTTCAAAAAAGGATGTACTTCTGGCAAAGAACGTTCTACATATTGCAACAATTCCATAGTGTTACTGAACCGATTCCCGTTCAATCTAAAACTAGGATGTAGCGATAACTTATCCATTAGACTCTATAGTTTCTTCTTGAATTTCCAATGGTTTACTAATCTCTCCTGTCAACTTTTCCTTCCAGTTTTTCCATCCATATTTTTTAGAAAACACGATGAGTACCAAAGGGTACAATACAAAAACAGGCAAGAACATGCTCAATTCAACAGAAGGTTCAGAGATATCTACAAACAAAGCATCGGTCTGAAAAGCCGCCCAATCTGTAGTTACAAATACTGCTGCTACAATATTATTTATGGCATGAAAACCCAAGGCCAACTCTGTACCTTCATCCATCAAAGTCATAATTCCCAACAAGAAACCAGTACCTATATAATAGACCATTACAATCATACCAAATTTCTCTACTTCTGGATTCATACCGTGTAGCAACCCAAACATAACGGATGTAACTAGTAATGGAAACCACCTATTTTTTGCTATTGACCCTAATCCTTGCATCAAATAGCTTCTAAATAACAATTCTTCTAAACCCGTTTGAAATGGTAAAAATAATACAGAAATAAGTACTAATAAAGCAAATTTCATCGGTTTAAAATTCCAAACATGCATTTCTGGAGCTAACAAGATTCCAATAGTAATAACAACAATAGAAATTCCACCCCAAAGCATCACAGCAAACCAAAATCGAGACCAATCGATGGTATTTCTAGAAGTGACCAGGCTTGTAAAGCTACGTTTATGAAAAAACCGAACGCATAAAACCAAGGTCCCAAGACCCGCTGCAAATGATAAAATCATTAAAAACAGACTTAAATTAGCTCCTATTAAACTTGAAAAATTACTTTTAGAAGCAGCTATAAATTCTGCGTTATTTTCTGCCATAAATTGACCTACACCAAACAATGGTAAGGCACCTAAATTAACGGCGATAAACACAAGAAGTAACCCTAATACGTAATACCCCCAATTATTTTCTCCTTTATACGCTTGTTGAATAAAGTTCATTGTTTTTATAATTTAAAATCCCAATTGTCTTTTGTTGTGTATTCCAATGCTCCTTTAGACACCTCCAAAGGGCAGCTTATATTATTTGTATACAAAGCTCCTGTTCCCAAACCTTGTGGCATGGAATTCCCCAAACCAAAGGTCCATTGAGCAATCGCACTAAGCCCAATATTGCTTTCTAAAGCAGATGTAACCCACCATTTCATTTGCTGCTTTTCCGCCATAGCAATCCACCCTTCACATCCTTTAAATCCACCAACCAAGGCAGGCTTTAAAATTATGTATTGTGCTTGTATTGTTTGTAGCAATTCTTGCTGTTTTGTTACAGAAAATACACCAATTAATTCTTCGTCCAATGCAATTGGCAATGGCGTCCTACTACACAAGGCTGCCATTTCCTGCCATTGGCCTTGTCTTATAGGTTGCTCTATGGAGTGTAAATCAAATTCCGAAAGTCTTTTTAATTTCTCCAAGGCATTTTCAGGAGAAAAAGCTCCGTTGGCATCAACCCTTAATTCAACCTCAACTGCACTAAATTCCGATCTGATATATTGTAACAAGTCCAATTCCGCCTTAAAATCAATAGCTCCTATTTTTAATTTAATAGTGGAAAACCCCGCTTTTAATTTTTCTTTTATCTGTTGATGCATAAATTCCTTACTCCCCATCCAGATCAATCCATTGATAGGAATTGATTTTTTTGAAGCAGTAAAATCATTTTGAAACAATTCAAATGGATGCTTACTTTCCAAGGATAAAAAGGCTTGTTCTAATCCAAATTGCATGGAGGGAAATGCTGTCAATTCTAACAACAACTTCTCCAATCCTACATAAATATGATCACAAGTCCATTGTAGTTTTTCTAAAAAACCGGGCCTGTCATCAATACTTAAACCTTTAAACATATTGCATTCTCCCACTCCTTTTTTTTCATCATTTTCAATAATTATGAAATAAGTTTCTTTGGTATGTAAAATACCTCGAGAAGTTCCGCTGGCACGTTTAAAATTTAAAGTATAGGGTTTAAAATGAGCTTTCATAGAATTGCTTATAGTGCAATAGTACAACTATTAGAAAAAAAATACTATTTTAGGAAGAAATTAAAGCTTACAACGATGCAGATACCAGAAATTCCAAATTTAATTTTATATGCCATACCGTTTTTTTTTGTCTCGGTGCTCATAGAAGGATACATCGTATTTAAAAAAAATAAAGGGGCTTTTGTATTAAAAGACTCCATTACATCCATAACCATGGGAATTGGAAACCTATTGATAGGCCTCACCTCCAATATTTTGGTTGTTTTTGTAATTACTTACCTCTATGAAAACTTCAGATTGACAGACATTCCTTTTGATTGGTGGGCCTGGCTATTCATTTTATTTGCCGATGATATTTCTTATTATTGGTTTCATAGATTTTCCCATACCACACGTTTTTTGTGGGCGTCCCATGTGATACATCACTCTTCGGAAAAATACAATTTAAGTACTGCCCTTCGACAAACTTGGACAGGTAATTTTTTTAGTTTTATTTTCTTTTTGGCTTTGCCCATTATTGGATTCCATCCTTTGATGATATTTACGCAAATGTCTGTGAGCTTATTATATCAATATTGGATTCACACCGAGTTAATTCACAAAATGCCAAAATGGTTCGAAGCTATTTTTAATACCCCTTCACATCACAGAGTTCACCATGGCACCAACCCAATATATCTGGATAGAAACCATGCGGGTATTTTCATTATTTGGGACAAGCTATTTGGGACTTTTCAGGCAGAACTTCCAGAGGAAAAAGTGGTCTATGGACTGGTCTCTAACATCAACACCTACAATCCTCTTCGGGTAGCATTTCAAGAATGGTACAATTTATTAAAAGACGTATTTAGTTCAAAAACATCACTATTGAATCGTTTCAATTACTTTCTAAAACCTCCTGGTTGGAAACATGACGGCACCAGTGTATTGTCCGACGATTTGCGAAGGGAGTGGCATGCAAAACAAAAGCGTCTCTAAGTAAGTTCCTACAGCAATAGCTATTCTTTTAAAATTTAAAATCTTATTTTTTTCTTTTAAACTCAGTATCACATTTTTTACATCTATAAACGTTTTTATAACGCAATGGATACAAAAAGAATACAAATGAAATTATTGTATAAAAGATTCCCCACCCACCTTTCATGGATTTAAAATTCGCGTATAACTCTGTTGCTCCACAGTTAGGACATTCCAACACATTATCATCGTCGTCTGTTAAGGGAGCGCCTTCAATTTCATTCAAAATCCTTGCTACTTGATCCTTATCTTTATAATGTACTTTAAGTTTCATTCCTCCTATCGCATTATTCAACATTGGATCTATAGATATTGTAAATGCATCGTGTAAATAACAATTAATACCCAAACTTTCCAATTTAGATATAAGGATATGTGCCTCTGGGGCATTATCAAATACTTTTATTGTTATAAATTTATTTTCCATTATTATAGTATTAGTTAAAATAGCCTATTTTATTCATCCTATACCTTCAAGCTATCTCCAATAGGTAACAAATGTAATTCCTTATGGTCTTTTGCAAATTGTTCTTGTGCGTTTTTATGATCTATTTTAATATATCCAAATGTATCGTAATGGTAGCCAAGGATGGTATTACATTCTAGAAAATCTGCAGCAATAATGGCTTGTTTTACTCCCATTGTAAAATTATCTCCTATCGGTAAAACCGCTAGATCTAATGGTCCTACAAGGCGTGGAATCAATTTCATATCATAAGTCAACGCAGTATCTCCTGCAATAAAAATGTTGTGATGCTTTGTTTCTATAATAAATCCTCCTGGTTGTCCTCCATAGCTACCGTCAGGAAAAGAACTTGAATGAATCGCATTTGTATAATGTACACGCCCAAAATCAAACTGCCAACTTCCTCCATGATTCATTGGATGCCCTTGCAGTCCCTTTTTTTCAAAATAACTAATAATTTCAAAATTAGAAATTAAAGTTGCTCCAGAATTTTTTGCGATGACCTCTACATCTAATATATGATCTTGATGTGCATGGGTAATTAAGATATAATCTGGTTTCAAACTATTGATATCTATATGTGCTGCCAATTCATTCCCAGTAATAAAAGGGTCTACTAGAATGGTTTTGTCCTTGGTTTCAATCAAAATAGTGGCATGTCCTAAATAAGTAATCTTCATATTCCGTCTTTTTATAGTTCTATACCAATCAAGTGAACGTTTTAAAAAACCACTTACAATTGGCTCCACTAAAATACATATTTTTAAGCACAAAAAAGCCACGGAATTCCCTAATTTCCGTGGCCTAACAAACAAACAATTTCCTAAATACTTAATAGATATTAAAATCTATATTTAAGAAATGTGGTAAAGTTTCTTCCTGCTTCATATATTTTCCCGCTACTAATGTTTGAATTCGAATACGAATAGTTCAAGTGCTCATAATATGTTTTATCAAAAACATTCAGCACAGCAACTCCTACAGTGATATTTTTAAAAGGCTGGAGCCCTGCTCTAACATCTAAAGTTCCAAAACCTGGGCTAGTTTTTTCATCAAATGTTACTGCAATGCGATCCTGACCTGCAACCAATCTGGCTGTAGCACTACACCAAAAGTTTCCTGAATCATATTTAGTCAATAGGTGCGCAGTAAAGGGAGGAATTTGCGCTAAAGGTTCATTTGCATCTAAATTGGTCGCATGCGTATAAGAGACATCTCCTGTAAACATCCAATTACCAATAGGTTTGTACCTAATATTAAACTCAATTCCTGTTTGCATAGCCTCTTCCAAATTCACAAACTGACGTGCTACAACTGGCGGATTGGTAGGCATGAATTTTCTAGGAATCGCAGCGTTAATCTCAGCTGAAATATAATCTTGTAAATACGAATAGAAAACACTCGCTCCTAATTGTACCTTCGAAAATTGTTTGAATACAGAAAACTCAATTTGATTGTTTATTTCTGGTTTTAAGTTTGGATTTCCTACGTATTCATAAGGATCAAAACCAACATTAAAATGATTTATATAACGTTCAATCATAGAAGCTGTACGTACACCTCTTCCGAGAGATAATTGCCACTGAAACGTATTTTTTCTATATTTAATAGATACATTCCCACTCAAATTTGTTTCTTTATCATCTTTAATTTCTCCTCCATAAAGTGCCTTAAAATCGTCCGCTTGGTCTTGAATACTCGCAGCGATAAAGTCAATTCGCGCTCCTACTTGCACACTATAAAGTGCCGATAACTTAATTTTTGATTCTGCAAAAACACCATAATTTTCCAACGTAGCATCTTGCCATATTTTATCTACTTTAGTCATAGGCATCGCTAACACATTGCCATTCATCATTTTTATAATTCGTGTTCGGTTTCCTTCTCGTTTAATTGTATTCACATCCAGTCCTGTATACAATTTAACAGAATTACTTAAGGTTAAATCAGTTTCTAACTTACCTCCATATGTCCATGATTCCACAGGGGATTTAGCAGCTAGCATACCAAAGTTTTTTCTTCCTTCATTGGTCATTAAATGATCTACATACGAGTAAAACCCTTTGATTACAAGACCTGAAAGTGTACTTGATACATCTGTAATTTTATAGTTTAAATTTGCCAATAAACTATCGTCATATGGCGAATCCATCATAAGTCCAGCGTGTTTGATATCGCGTCCTAAAGATTCACGCCATGCAAATTCTAAACGTTGGTTACTGGTAGGGTTATACCCCAATTTCACAGAATAATCTGTAGTTTTAAAGGAAGCCGGCACCTTGATACCATCTCCATCTTCATAATCTCCAAAATTCCTATAAGAACCATTTAATTGAACATCAAAACTTTTCTCTGCATAGGTCAATTTCATACGTGAAACATAACTATCCCCATTAGATTCGTAACCTCCTTGAACATCTCCATGTAACCCATAGTCATCTTCAGATATATTTTTAGAAACCAGATTTATAATCCCACCAAAATTAGCTCCATATCTCACTGTGAACGGCCCTTTTATAATTTCAATTTTTTCAATTTCTTCTGGTATTACATGTGTGGTAATAGGATCCATACGATTGGGACAGGCATTCATAATTTTAGAACCACCATCATATTGAATGTTTAATTGCTCGTAGCGAAACGATCTAAATACAGGTTCTGAAGCATAAGCGCCTCTTTTTGAAATCGCAAATCCTTTGATTCCCTTAAATAAATCACCAACACTACGTGGCTGGCTCACCTTTTTATCATAGTCGTTTATGATAACGGCTTGAGACACGTTATCTTTAAGATTTCCTGAAACAATAATTTCATTCAGTGAAATTTGTTCCGCATCCAACTCTATGACCATCCTATTTATCAATATTACAGTAATCGGATGATAGCCCAAAAACTGAATCTTGGCTCTTTGTTCTCCCAAATTTTCAATTTGGAAAACACCTCTCGCATCCGAAAATGCATAATTCTCAGAATTCATTAATTGTACAGAGGCATTTTCTAGAGGTATTCTTGTTTTTTTATCAAGGATTGTTCCTTGAATCACCCCCTGTCCAAAAGTGACCATTGTCACTAAATAAAAAAAGGTAATTATTATACTATTTTTCATGTGTTTAAAATTTTGTAACGGAATAAAATATTTCAAAATTCGAGAACCCATGTAAGCACTCGTTACACTCGTTCTCACATGAGTTTATTTTAATCATACCCTTGGGGGTATATTTTGATTAAAAAAACTCATGTTCGTTTCATAAGTACATTGCTATATACTGTATCAAATTAAAACACAGTGTTCTCTTTCAAACACAACTTATTGTGTGAAAGCTCATTATTAATTAATAAATAGATAATTGAATGGTANTTTNTATATATATATATACCTTAAAAAGTCTTTAAATACGATATCTCTCATCAACTCACATAAAAAATGTAAGGATAATATGAGTTTAGGTTTTTCACTGTAAAGTCTCATATAGAGAATTGACAACATGTTATCCAATAGGTACAGATAATCCAGCGCAATTAAAAACGTAGCGCGCAACTATAAATGTCTTATTGATAAAACTTAATTGTAAGGTAAGAAAAGATGTAATTAACTGTAGATGGGAGGGCGTAATATAGTATATGTATATGAATCCGTAAGTTCACATCTGTAATAAAACAGCGTGAAAACCGTAGAAATAGCGCTATCAAATGAAAAATGATAATTCGCAATAGGGCTTACTGGATAATCATCTATATCTATTATAGGTATGGATTGATTTTCTTGACTTTGTTTACTTGCTTCACTTAATCTGTCAATCAAATAACATTTACCATTACACTCAAGATATGGTCTGTCTACATTTTCACAAAGAATGGTTGTAATATAATCGTAATTTAATTGATATTCAATCATAGGCAGCAATGGTTTTACCATGGCCACAAGGTATAATAAGTAAAAAAATATGCTTAAAATTTGATTTTTCACTGTCTTAAATTACTAAGACAAATTTATCTTATATTTAATAAACAACCAAGTTTTATCTATAGTATTTGCCCCAAACCAAATAGTATCGCAAATAAAAATGTGCTCAGTGMCACAATTTTAAGTTCTGGATCTAACAACCTGCTATCAGAAGTATTAATAACCCTTTTTACATGAAGTCCTAAAGGTACAAAAGCAATTAAAAACAACCATTGAATTGGTTTTTCGTAGTTCAGCGTACTATATATTACAGCCAAGCTCATAGAAAAAAAGAGCAATGTATAGTGGTAAATTCTAGCTTTAGTAAGTCCCATTTTTACAACCAACGTGTTTTTATTTGATTTCTTATCAGAATCATGATCGCGCATATTATTTAAATTCAACACCGCCGCACTTAAAAACCCTAGTACTGATGCAGGAAACATCAATTGCCAATCCAATTGTTTTGTATATAAAAAATAGGATCCTAGCACACTAAGCAAGCCGAAAAACAAAAAAACAAATACATCTCCCAATCCGCTATAACCATAAGCATTTGATCCCATAGTATATTTAATAGCTGCAACGATACTGCAAATACCCAACACAAAAAACAATAGCGATAACAAAAAATTATCTTTTCCAAAAGACACATAAATCAAGCTGATAGCAATAATTAAAGTAATTACAATGGTAATAATTATAGCTCGAAGCATTTGTTTTGGAGAAATAGCACCACTTTGTAATGCACGGGCCGGACCTACTCGATCCTCATTATCCGTTCCTTTTACTCCGTCACCATAATCATTGGCGAAATTTGAAAGGACTTGAAAACCAGTGGTTGTTAGTAAAGCTAACAAACAGATAGCCCAGTTAAATTGATTTTGTGCTGCGGCTAAAAAAGACCCCACTATAATCCCGGATAAAGATAATGGAAGGGTTCTAAGCCTTGCGGCTTGTATATAATGTTTTACATCCATGCTTCTGTAGCTGTTTGCGATTTGTATAAGAGATAATCATAAAGCTGGAAAGCTTCCTTTTGAGGGACACAGGGAATTCTGATTTTCCCCGAGGCTGTTTGAATGTAAACATCAAATACTTGATGTCGTTTTTGAAAAATCGTCTGTTTTAAAGATACGTATTGAATTTTAAAACATGCTACATATTGATAGGTAGTCCCTATCTGTCCTTCTCCAACCCATAACATATCTCTATTTAACTTATAAAATTGTTTGTTGTATTTTAATTGAACCATCCAAATGATGTATGGAATTAAAACTACGTTACAAAGGTACCATACCCATCCTTCATTTATGAATGGAATTGAATAAATAATATTCAGAATTAATACGAACAAAAAACCTTGAAAAAACATTTTTCGTCGGTAATAAAAATGCGGTTTGTAAGCTTGCTGATTTGTAAAATCTGTATTGCTAAATATTAGTTTCTTTAAGGTTTTTACTTGTCGTGTTTTAGTTCCTACAATTTTTAATATAGATCCTTTTTTTTGTTTTCCACTAACAGCTTGTTTAAAGGCTACATTGTAAATTCCCAGTATTTTTTTTAATGGATTTGTAGAAATAATTAACTGTTGTACTTTTTGTTTCCGAATGATATTATTTCGTTTGGTAAACAAACCTTGACTAATTTCTAATACTCCTTCCCTTATCGCAATTGTCAATCCAAAATGAAGAATAAACACTCTAAAAAAGGAAGTGAGTATGGCTATAAAAAAACTCCCCGTAATTAAAAGAAAAATCAATATACTCGTATACTCCACCTGTTGGGCACTATCTTCTATTAGAACATCGAATTGTTCCTCTATCTCTAAGGTTTTGAAAAAATCTTTCACTTGTACGTAGAATGAAAAACCAAGCCCTACCAACACCAATAAACTCTTAAAATGATTTTCTGACAAACTAACCTTTAGTAATTCCAATACAGAAATCTTTTGGATAATACCGTAATCTTCTTCCTGTAAATCCTGATTAAAAGTAACTGTTTTACTCACTAATAATTTTTTGAGAGCACGTGCTCTTTCATGAGACAGGGCACTGATAGAAATTTCTACCGATTTATCACCTGCAGTTTCTATTTCAACTTCCACAACATTTATTACTTGCTGAATCAGATTTTGTTTGAAATTTATATTTTGAATCTTCTCAAAAGGGATGGAGATACGGGACTTGCTAATAATACCTTGATGCAATACAAAATCTTTGTCCGTAACCTTAAATTTAAAATTGACAAAAAGTAAAATAGCTCTTACTAAAACATATACAAGTACTCCTATTAAAAGTATAAAAAAATACGTTTGCAGGGAACCTATTGATTTTTTAGAGAGTATTATAAAAATCAAAATCCAAGTAACTTTTACTATTTTGTAGAGTATCTTAAAATAATACACGGCCACTCCACGTGTGGATTGACGAGAAAAAGAAGTGAAATCGAATTTATTTTCCATTGATATGGTCAGTTATAAATTCTTTTATTTTCATTGCCTCCTCTTTTCTGAGTCCTTTAATGTTTAAATCGCTAGCACTATCTCCTGCCGTATAGATACTAATACCTGCCAAATTAAAAAAACGAGAAACGGGTCCTTCATTCAATTCAACATGCTGAATTCTACAAAACGGAACTGTGGTAATACTTGCCCAAATCACTCCTTTTTTATAGCTAATATCCTGTTCTCTAATGGCGTATTTCCGTTTTGAAAAGCCCAAAACGAGTCCTAAAAATATCAATAGAAAAATAAAAAGAGCTATTGCAATAAACATCCATTTATACTCTGTAAAAAAAGGGGTGTCTGAAAAAAATAGCACATAAGAAAGTGCTCCTATACAACTACTGAAAAACACAAAAAAATTCAACAAAATTACGATGAAGTAACTCTGCTGAATTTTTTTATACTTCAAATCTTTGATAGTTGGTAACTCACCTTCTAGCTGAAAATTTTGAAACATAGTAAATAATATTAGTTTAAATTACAAATCTGCTGCATTGGCAATCAGTTCAGCGATATCGTACACTTCTATTTCTGATTCTTTATCTGTCGCTTTTACGCCATCAGTCATCATCGTATTACAAAAAGGACATCCTGTAGCAATAATATCTGGTTTCACTTCAATGGCATCTTCTGTACGCTCTATATTAATATCTTTAGTTCCCTTTTCTGGTTCCTTAAACATCTGCGCACCTCCTGCTCCACAACACAATCCATTGGACTTGCAACGTTGCATTTCTATTAATTCTACTTCTAATTTACGAATCAAATCACGAGGAGCTTCATAAATAGCATTGGCACGTCCCAAATAACAAGGATCGTGAAAAGTGATTCTCTTACCTTTATACTTACCTCCTTCTATGGTCATTCGACCATCGTCTAAAAGAGATTTTAAGAATTCGGTATGATGCACAACTTCATATTTCCCACCCAATGGACCGTACTCATTTTTGATTGTATTGAAACAGTGCGGACAGGCCGTCACTATTTTTTTTACCTCGTAGGCATTCAAGACTTCAATATTTGCCATGGCTTGCATTTGAAAAAGGAATTCGTTTCCAGCGCGTTTTGCAGGATCACCTGTACAGCTTTCTTCAGTTCCTAATACGGCAAATTCAACATTGGCTTTGTTCAAAATTTTCACAAAAGCCTTGGTTATTTTTTTTGCTCTGTCATCAAAACTACCGGCACAGCCTACCCAAAACAATACTTCAGGTTGCTTTCCTTGTGCCATCATTTCGGCCATGGTTGGTACGTTCATTGTGTTTTTATTTTAGATTAATTGTGATTTCCGTCGTCGAATACTTCGATGGTCACTTCTTTTTTAATCAAATCTGTAAATTCTCCCCTGTAACGAGTTGCCTTCACCAAGTGATTGTCTACCCAATGGTAATTTCCTCCTCTTGGTTTTCCCATCACCATTCCATGGTATTTAAAACCATGTTTTTTCAACCATGTTTCAGTCACTTCTCTATGATCCTCTGTTCTGGAAGTAAAGAAATAAATAATATGGCCTTCTTCAAACCATCTGTTAAGGGTTGCAATTGCATCTGGATAAGCTGCCGCAGTAACCATGCGCTCAGGCTCTTCATTTGGAATGTCATCTCCTACGGTTCCATCAATGTCAATTAAATAATTCTTAATGTTCTCTGGCAATATCGGGCTGATATGCTCTCCTTCTTCAACTTTGTCATGTAAAAGTTTGTCTACATCTTCTTTCTTCATACTTTCTAAGTATTGTTTGTTAGTTGTCCTCTCCGCCCTTAGGGCTCTTCCAATTAAGGAAGCTATTAGAGAAGTGTTAAATATTTATTTTGGCACGCCTGCCTTGGTATTCACGTCTTCTCTTTTTTCTCTTCTTTTTTGTTTACAATCCACGCTACTCCTCGTCCTTCCAATTCAAACGATCCATCTGACCGTACTGCCATGGCGCTCCATTGTTTTCGATGTTTGTCATCATTCCATTCAATTCCACCGGAGCTGCAGATTCTTCCATCACCAAATAGCGTCTCATATCAATAATAATTGACAAGGGATCAATATTTACCGGACATTCTTCTACACAAGCATTACAACTGGTACAGGCCCATAATTCTTCAGGAGTTATATAATCGTTTAATAATTGTTTGCCATCTTCTTTAAACGTCCCTTTGTTGGCATCAATATTAGCCCCCACTTCTTCCAAACGATCACGTGTTTTCATCATGATGGCACGTGGTGATAATTCTTTTCCTGTAGTACTTGCAGGACAGACAGATGTACATCTACCACATTCTGTACAAGTATATGCATTCATTAATTGCACCCAATTCAAATCCATCACATCACTTGCACCAAATTTTGCAGGTACTTCATCTTCTGCTTCTTCTGGAGGCGCTGCGTAAGGATCCGCATCTGGATCCATCATTAATTGAACCTCGGCTGTTACTGCTTGCAAATTATCTAACTTTCCTATCGCCGTTAACTTAGCGTAAAATGTGTTTGGAAACGCCAATAAAATATGCAAGTGCTTGGAATAGTATAAATAATTCAAAAAGGTAAAAATCCCAATAATATGAGTCCACCAGGCACTTCGTTCTAAAATTATAAGTGATGATTGACTCCAACCATCAAAAATCGGTGCTATAAACTTTGAAATAGGAAACGATCCTGCTTGGGTATAATGAGCAGCTCCCAGCGCTTGTAAATTAGCATCTGCGGCATTCATCAATAAGAACAAAGACATTAATACCATTTCAAAATACAAGATATACAAGGCATCATTTTTAGGAAAACCTTTCATTTCTTTATTCCAAAATCTAGGAATACGCACAATCATACGTCGGATCCAAAAAACACTTACAGAAACCAAGACCATAAATGCTAAGATCTCAAAAGCTGCGATTAAAAAGTCGTAAAATCCACCCATAAAGGAAAGTATCCGATGTGTACCGATAAGACCATCTATGATAATTTCAATTACTTCTATATTAATAATGATAAAACCTACATATACTACTATGTGCAAGGCACCCGCAATTGGGCGTTTTACCATTTTTGACTGTCCTAAGGCAATCATTGCCATATTTTTCCATCTCGCCGAGGCGTTATCACTCCGATCTAGGTCTTTTCCTAGTTTAATATTACGGATCAATTTTTTAATGTTTCCAACAAAAAAACCAACTCCTATAATTATTACAATCGCAAAAATGATATTTGGTAAATATGCCATGAGTATTATTTTTGATTCTTATCTNANACTYKCTYTTKNCTTRANAWCCTTTGTCTTTTTTTCCAAACAATGAAAAATGAACAAAACGCTTTGGATGCTCCTTCATTTCTCTTAAGAGTTCCTCCATTTCTTTAGATGCATTTTCTAAGTTGATATACATCTGATCATCAGTCATCAATTTACCTATAGTCCCTTTTCCGTTTTCTATGTTTGTTAAAAGTGTATTTACATTGTCCAATGTTTTTTCTAAATTTTGAACTGTTTCTGCCAAATTCACAGAAGCTAAATTTGCAGAAAATTTAGAAAAATCGTCTGTTATTTTTTTGGCATTTGAAATTGTTGCTGTTATAGAACTGCTATTAGCAGCCAACATATTGTCTAATTTTTTTCCCGCATTGTTAAACGTTGTCACGGTATTATTTAATTGAATAATAGTAGCTTTTAAATGATTGCGTGAATTTATATCCAGCACATCGTTTAATCCTACCATTAAGGAATCTATATTGGAAATTACATTTTCTATTTTTGCTTGCATTGGATTTAACATCTCTGAAGCAGTAGAGAATATATCAGATTCTATCTCTCCTCTTAACACATCTCCAGAAACTGCTGTTTCTCCATCATAAGAAGGGACAACGGCCAAGGACTTACCCCCCATTAAACTAGTGCTATATATTTTTGCTACACTACTTTTAGAAAATTCAAAATCATTTTCAACAGAAAACTCCACTTCCAAAGATCCTTTTTTAGTAGATTCCTTAGAAAAAGTAATRTCTAGCACTTTTCCAACCACAACTCCGTTTATAGTTACGACACTGGCTGTGTTCAATCCTTGTACATTGGCATATTCTGTTTTAAAGGTTCTATTCGCTTTAGAAAAAAGGTTCATGCCTTTTAAAAAGTTGAATCCCCAAACAAATAATGAAATAGCTACGATAGCAACGATACCCGTCTTAAGTTCTCTTGATATTTTCAAAATCATAAATTAAAATGATTAGCAATAATACCACTTATTCTTATGACTCTCGCTAGATTTTACTTCGAATTTTCAATAATTTTGCTCACAGAAACCTTTTCCCCGTTTTTATATGCCACAATAAAAGCGTTAGAATAACCTTTAGCTTTCGCCTCTTTTTGAGCCATTTTAACAGATTCGTAATTAGACGTGTTTCCGTAATAGTATTTATACAATTTCCCTATTTTTTCACGCCTTACATTTCGCAATCCATTAAAATTGTATTTTTTCAAAGCAAGCTTTCTTTTGCCCGCTGCAATTTGAACTTTAAAAATTACATCCTTAAAAATTTCTTGTTTTAAGGCTGGTGTTTTTAACTCTGGAACGGTTTCTTGAACTGTATTTAATGCTTCTTGATTCAAATATTTACTGATTCCACGTGCAATTGAACTTGCCATTTTTTGCTGACCTGCTTTTGAATTCAAATATTTCCCTTCGTTATAATTAGAAATAAAACCCATTTCTATCAAAACGCTAGGCATAAATGTTTGATGCAACACCACAAATGAGGCTTGTTTTACGCCCCTATTTCTGCGTTTTAATTTATAGGTAAAATCTTTTTGAATAATAGCTGCCAATAAGATACTTTGATCCAAATAATCTTCCATTTGCATTGTAACTCCCAGCACTGACTCTGGAGAATTAGGATCAAAACCCTTATATCTCTTTTTATAATCTTTCTCGTACAAGATTACAGAATTTTCCTTTTTTGCAATTTCAAAGTTCTTTTTATTTCCTCTTAAAGCCAATGCAAAAGTTTCTGTCCCTGAAACCTGTGTATGATGCCCATTACAATGAATAGAAACAAACAAATCTGCATTTGCTTTATTTGCTATACTTCCCCGTTTCCATAAATTCACAAACACATCTGTCTTACGTGTATAAATCACTTTGATGTTTGGGTTTTTAGCTAAAATTTTCCCCACTTTTAACACCACTCTTAGAGCGATATCCTTTTCTATGTATTTTTTTAACCCAATATTTCCAGGATCTCTTCCTCCATGCCCAGCATCCAAAACAACTGTATATTGATTATTTTGAGCAAAAACGCCCCCTACACTCATAGTAATCAGTAAAATACAGACAAAAACTTGCAGGTAATAGGACCTCTTCCTTGTAGAAAACTTAGTTAATTTATTCATAAAGAGTAGCTATTTATTACAAACCAAGTACTCACATAAGCAAAAAACATTATTTTAGCTGAATGCGAGTTGGTTCATTATTTTTAATTATTTTTGGCCTTGTAAGCAATCTTTTCAATTATCACGCCACAACAGTGTTTTATTGAAAAAAGCTAAGAGAATTCCTAGCGAAAGTAAGGAAACTTACGCTATTATAATCGATTTAATTTAATATTTGAAAGTAAATTTTGTACAGCATCCAATTTAAAGCAATCATAGCATTCATTTTTGTCATTCTCATAACTTCTTTTAGTTATGGACAAGACATTCCAAAGCGCAGCATTAAAATCCCCTTAAAAATGCCGCTAGATTCTATTTCTCCAAGAGAAATAGGCAAAAGTCCGATCTCAAAAGACACCTTAGTGACTGCTGCTTTTGACAGCATTAAAAAACCAAAATCAGTAATAACGGGTATTATTTCGCACAATGCCGAAGGATCTGTAAAACAAGATGTATTGCATAATATTGTCCATTTATATGACGAAGCCATCGTTACATACGAGGATATCACTTTAAAAGCAGGAATGATTCGCATTGACAATAATACCAATATTGTGAGTGCCACTGGAATATTGGATAGCTTAGGAGTTTACACTCAGCTTCCTTATTTTAAACAAGGTTCTGATGAGTCTACCCAAGATTCTATTTCATTCAATTTTAAAACAGAAAAAGCACTTATTTTTGGAATTAAAACGGAGCAACAATCCGTAATAATCTATGGTGAGGTGATGAAAAAGGAAAACGACTCTACTATTTTTGTCAAGAACATCCGTTTCACCACTTCTCAGAAAAAGAACCCCGATTATTACATTAAAACTAAAAAAGCCAAACTTGTTCCAAACAAAAAAATTGTAATTGGTCCTAGTAGTTTAGTTATCGCCGATGTTCCTACACCGCTTATTCTTCCTTTTGCCTATATTCCTTTAACCAAAGGACGTACTTCTGGTTTTTTAATTCCTTCTTGGGGTGAATCCAATAATCAAGGGTATTTTTTACAAAATGGAGGGTATTATTTTGTGTTGAGTGATCATTTTGATTTGGCTGTTTTAGGTGATGTGTATACCAATGGAAGTTGGGGAATACGTACACAAACCAATTATAAAATCAGGTATAAATACAGCGGGAATTTTAGTGTTAGATTCGAAAATCTCATCTATGGTTTAAGAGGGCTGAGCGATTACAGTAAATCTAGTAGTTATAATATACGTTGGAGTCATAGCCAAGACGCAAAGGCAAGTCCGAATTCGCGTTTTTCAGCCTCGGTAAACATGGGGAGCAGTACATATTACAGAGAGTCTCTGAATGAATACAATAGCAATTCGTTTTTAACTAACACTCTAAGTTCTTCCATTTCTTTTTACAAGAAATTTGTAAACACACCGTTTAACATGTCCATGTCAACCACACATACTCAAAACACCAATACAGAGATCATAAGCATGACATTGCCATCGCTCCAGGTAAATATGGACAGAATATATCCGTTTGCTGGAAAAAATGGAATCAAGAAAAACCCCCTTCAAAAAATGGGATTGAGCTACAATATAAAAGCAGAAAATAAAATCAGTACTAGTGATGAGTTTTTTATGAAAAAAGAAATGTGGGACGATGCCAAATCTGGGGTCCAACACAATGCTTCCTTGAGCACCAATTTAAAGCTCATGAARTWYTTYACCWTATCMCCATCTGCCAATTATAAAGAGGTTTGGTATTTTGATAAGATCGAAAAAAAATACGATGAAGAGAAAGAAGAAGCTGTCACAGACACCATTAGTGGTTTCAATGCTTTTCGTGAATACAGTACTGGTGCTTCTATTTCTACAAATATTTACGGTAATTTTAGAATTAACAAAGGACGTTTAAAAGCCATTCGACATGTAATGAGACCTTCAATTTCATATACCTACAAACCAGATTTTGGTTCGTATTATGACCAAGTACAACAATCAGCAGACCCTGAAGATCTCCTAGAGTATTCCCAATATGACAACGGTATTTACGGGAGGCCTAGTAAAAGCCTTTCCAACAGCTTAGGCTTTAGTTTGAACAACACCTTAGAAGCAAAAGTATTAAAAAAGGATGCTGATGGTGACAGCGATGAAGATTTCAAAAAAGTAAAAATATTAAACAATTTAAACTTTTCTACTAGTTATAACATGGCCGCTGATAGTTTAAAATGGAGTCCTGTGAGAATGTCCGCTGGAACACAATTATTCAAMRMTWWWATNTSANTAAASTTGAGTGCTAATTTAGATCCTTACGCTATCAACGCAAACGGACGTAGAATTAACACTTTTAATATCAATAACAACGGAAGTCTGTTCCGATTGACAAATGCTAATTTCACAGCCAACTACTCGATTTCCAGCAAAAAAGACAATAAAAAAGACGAAGGAAAAGCAAAAAGCAATCAAAATAATTCTAATGGTATTTTTGGAGAAGACATCGATGTAAGTAACCGACTAGGGGCTGACGAAAAACCAGGTGACAAAGACAAAAATAAAGTAACCGAATTATACAAAGCGAATTTCCCGTGGACCCTAAGATTGGGTTATACGTTAAGCTACATCAACAGCAATAGGCAAGACGAAATATCATCCAACTCACTTATGTTTTCCGGAGATGTAGAACTAAGCCCAAAATGGAAAGTTGGATTCTCCTCTGGATATGATTTAAAAGGTGCTGGAATCGCTTATACCCGATTGAATTTTAAACGAGATTTAGATAGTTGGAAACTGAATTTTAGCTGGGTACCTATTGGACCAAGAAAAACTTATAACTTCTTTATTGGTGTAAAATCATCTGTATTGAGTGATTTAAAATACGAAAAACGTAAAGTTCCAGACCGTAGATTATTCTAAACATAAAAAACATACTTATTATGAAACGAACATTAATTTTTTTAATCAAAAAATACACCCAAGGGTATGATTAAAATAAATTCATGTGAGAACGAGTGTAACGAGTGCTTACATGGGTTCTCAAATTTCGAAATATTTTTAGTCAATTACAAAATTTTAAACACATGAAAAAAATTATAAATACAAGCAATGCTCCAGCACCAATAGGCCCTTATAGTCAAGCCATTTTAACTGGAAATACTTTATATACTTCTGGACAAATTCCAATTGATCCAAAAACAGGTCAATTAATAATGGATACCATCACCAATGAAACTACTCAGGTAATGGAAAACCTAAAAGCAGTATTGACAGAAGCTGGAATGAGCTTTGACAATGTAGTAAAAGCCTCTATTTTTATTTCAGACATGAATAATTTCGGAGCCATTAACGAAGTGTATGGCTCTTATTTTGATGCTGCCACAGCTCCAGCTCGTGAAACTGTACAAGTGGCTCGTTTACCTAAAGATGTGAATGTGGAGATTTCTGTGATAGCTGTTATTTAGTTGCTTGTTGATAGTTGTGGGTTGTTGGTCTCACTCTTGTGTTTTAAAGTGACTGCTAACTGCCATCTGCTAACTGGTGACTGCTAACTACTGACTGCCAACTGCCAACTGGTGACTGCTAACTACTGACCGCCGACTGCCAACTGCCAACTGCCAACTGGTGATTAAAAACAATAAAAAATAGCGACAAACGAAAAGTTGAACATCTATAATTGCTCAACTTTTCGCTTGTCGCTATTTACTTTTCTTATATCCTAAATCTTAAATAGATTTAATCAATAATTCTGCAGTAGCTGGGTTGGTAGCTAATGGTACGTTATGTACATCGCACAAACGCATTAACATGGCAATATCTGGCTCATGTGGGTGTTTCCCTAATGGATCTCTAAAGAAAAACACCATATCTGTAACTCCCTCTGCAACTCTAGAAGCTATTTGTGCATCTCCTCCAAACGGACCTGATAAATATTTTTTCACAATAAAGCCTGCCTTTTCAGCATTGGTTCCTGTGGTACCAGTAGAAACTATAGAGATATCTTTGGATAAGATATGTGCTTTAAAATTCATTAAAAACTGAATCATCTCAGCTTTTTTTCCATCATGTGCAATGATTGCTATTTCCATACTACTTATTATTTTATTATTATTTTACAATTTACAGGAATAAAAATACCGTTTCAATCTGACTGATTTAACATCTAAACATTATTAAAAGATGAATAAAAAGAGTCCAAATACATTGTAATTCCTTCTCTATAACGAAGCGGAATATTCTATTAAATCTACAATTTTTGTAGCATAACCAAATTCATTATCATACCAAGAAACCAATTTGAAAAAATTAGGATTCAATTCCATCCCAGCACCGGCATCAAATACAGAAGTTCGAGGTTCCGATACAAAATCTTGCGATACCACATCGTCCTCTGTATAGCCCATAATCCCTTCCAATTCGTTTTCAGAAGCCTCTTTCATCACTTTTTTAATCTCTTCGTAAGAAGTAGATTTTTCGAAACGCACTACTAAGTCCACAACCGAGACATCTACTGTAGGCACACGATATGCCATAGCCGATAATTTCCCCTCCAAGGCTGGTATTATCTTGATAACGGCTTTAGCCGCTCCTGTAGAAGTAGGGATAATATTATTAAGAGCAGAACGTCCTCTTCTTCTATTATTTAAGGGACCATCCACTGTTCTTTGACTTGCCGTTGCAGCATGAACCGTAGTTACAATTCCTTCTATAATTCCAAATTTATCATGTAACAATTTCGCCATGGGTCCCAGACAATTTGTGGTACAAGAGGCATTAGAAAATATTTGCTCATCTGCCTTCAAATCAGTATGGTTTACCCCCATTACAAACATTGGAGCATCTTTACTCGGTGCAGAAATCACTACTTTTTTTGCGCCACCTTTAATATGCAATGCCGCGTTCTCTTTGCTTGTAAAATACCCAGTAGATTCAATGACATAATCTACACCCTCAGCATCCCATTGTATATTTTCTGGTTTTCGTTCAGCGGTAATTCTAATACGCTTTCCATCCACTACTAAATCGCCATTATCAATAGAAATATCTCCTTGAAAACGCCCGTGAACAGAATCATATTTTAATAAATAAGCCAAATCATCAACAGACAAAAGATCGTTGATTGCAACTACTTGCACATTGTCTCTATCCATCATTGACCTGAAAGCCAATCTACCGATTCTTCCAAATCCGTTTATTCCAATTTTTATCATCTTAAAATTTAAATTGACATGATATCGCTTACACGTAATAATTCTTTATTTATGGTATGACTCCCTTTGACCGCTTTCTCCAAATCTGTAGTCACTACATTATTATTCATAATTCCTACCATGATATTCTGCTTCCCATCCAATAATAATTCCACCGCTTTTACACCCAACCTACTAGCGAGTACACGATCAAAACAACTTGGATTTCCACCTCGCTGCATATGTCCTAAAACAGATACCCGAACTTCGTATTCTGGAAGATTCTTCTCTACATAATCGGCCAATTCAAAAACATTTTTACCTGTCTTATCTCCTTCTGCAACCACAACTATACTAGACGATTTCCCCGAGCGTTTACTTCGTTTTAAAGACTCTAACAATCTTTCTAGCCCCATATTTTCTTCTGGGATCAAGATCTCTTCAGCTCCTGCTCCAACTCCCGAATTCAAGGCTAAGAAACCAGCATCGCGACCCATCACCTCAACAAAAAACAAGCGATTGTGAGAACTTGCAGTATCTCTAATCTTATCTATTACTTCTACTACTGTATTCAAAGCAGTATCATATCCAATGGTATAATTTGTTCCGGAAATATCGTTGTCTATCGTCCCTGGAATCCCAATACAAGGAATATCAAATTCTTTTTGAAAAATCATCCCTCCTGTAAACGTTCCATCTCCACCAATAAGCACCAAGCCATCTACACCTTCTTTTTTCAGGTTTACATAGGCTTTTTTACGCCCTTCTACTGTTCTAAATTCGGTAGAGCGTGCTGTTTTTAATATTGTTCCTCCTTTATTGATGATATTATTTACACTCCTCGCATCCATCGCAATAAAATCACCTTCTATCATCCCTTGGTATCCTCTATAAATACCAACACATTCTATATTGTAATACGAACAGGCGCGAACCACAGCGCGAATTGCTGCATTCATCCCAGGAGCATCACCTCCAGAGGTAATTACACCAATTTTTTTTATTCTTTTCTTCATTTGTTAGTTTTCGGTTTTCCAAATGTATTAAAGTATTTCTACATTCAAAAATTTGTAATATCATAAAGTACAAAAATCAACAGCCTCGTAGCAAATGTACGAGGGCTGTTTCTTATAAATTATGTGTTTTTTGAACAAAATTTATTCAATAAGTTAATTCCATAAATGTGTTGGATACACACCATTCTGTTTTAATTCCTGAATGGCAGCTGTTACAATTTCCTTATCTTCTTTATAAGTAACTCCAAACCATTTGGCATCAGATTTTAACACCTCTACAGACCCTGAACTATTCTCGATAACTGCATTCACTACCAATGGAATAAAGAATTCAGCCTTCATTTCTTGAGAATTCTCTTCTAAAAACTCCTCAAACATAGTTTCAGAGACCTTAAAATAATTAGGTGTAAATCCCCAAAAGTTCATAGAAACCACGGCTTCATCAGAAATAGGTGTAAATACACCTGCATCGTTTTTATATTGTAAACTTTCCTCTATTTTTTCAATATGCGTACGCTCAACAACTCCTGTCAAAAAACCTGTATCATTTACCTGACATTCACCTCTTGAAACAAATCCGTTTTCCGAGATTGTATTTTTCAATCGGTAGCCCATCATATTGTAATTATCTGAAGATGGATCCATGGCTATTAGTGATTTTGCCATCACTTCAAACGCTTCTTTTCCATAAAAATCATCGGCATTAATTACTGTAAAATTCTCTTTCACAACCTCTTTTGCCATCAAAACAGCATGTCCTGTACCCCAAGGTCTTTCACGATTATTTTCTTTAAAACGCGCCGGAATATTCTCCAATTCTTGAAATACGTATGCTACTTCTATTTTTCCCGCCAATTTTTTATTAAAAACAGCTGTAAACTCAGCTTCAATGCTTTTTCTAATAATAAAAACTACTTTTCCAAATCCAGCTTGCACAGCATCATAAATTGAAAAATCTAATATCGTATCACCTTCCGGTGTAAACGTATCTAATTGTTTTAATCCTCCGTAACGACTACCAATTCCTGCAGCCAAAATAACTAGCGTAGGTTTATTCATTTTTTCTTATGTATAAAATTAAATATATTTCTGTTTTTTCTTATTGAATCTTTTTCAGAAAGACCATTCAATGTATCTTTCACTATCAATTTCTTTTTCAATCCCAATTTTTGTAGCAATTCTTTTCCATTGTCAAAATCGATGCTGTAATTAAACCCAATCCCTTGAGTGTAACCTTCTTCCTCACTGGTATATTGAATTTCGTTTTGACGATTAAATACCGACAAACGCATATTCCCCTCTTCGTTGAGTAAAAACTCTGCGTTGGCTTCTCCTATCACATCGGTTTGCTGTTTGGTTCCCACTGGCACCAGCGCTTTTCCGTTTACAATTACACGATTCCCGATTTGATATTCCACTGCAACACCTAATTGGTCATCTGTATTGTACGAATCTACTCTATTTTTATCACCTACAATATAAGAAGGTGTTAACTTAAATTTACTATTACTATCGTTTAAAACATCTTGCAGTAAATTTGACAAAATATCTGCACTTGTTCCCGCAGCTGCACTTCCTGCTGCTGAACCAATTAAATCCTCATTATAAAAAGAATTGGCTATTAATAAGGACATAAATTGCAATGTTCGATCGTTTTCTCCATTTCGTTTTAATTTTAACTCCAGCTCAGAAGACACTGTAGAACTTGAATTCGGAATCTCTATATCAAACTCTTTTTGTGAGTCAAATAGCTCCCCAGAAAAACGAGTGATCAAATCTACGGGTATTTTCCGACTACTCGTAATATTCTCCAAAAATGTTCTCGGATTGGCTTGTACCCGATACACAGCTTCTATATTAATATTTGCAGCCAATGGATCTCCACTCCAACTTATTGTTCCACCTCTTTTAACGGCAAACGGCTTGGTGATTCCTAAATATTTAAAATTGTACTTACCATTGTCAATGGCGTAATCTCCATACATTTCAAATTTATTTTTGGTATCTAAATTTATCTGTAAAAACCCCGTACCTCTTCCTTTTAAATAACTTCCCGTGGTCTTATCCAATACCATTTCAAACATGGCATCTTTTGTCACCTCAATATTAAAATTCATACTTAAGCCTTTTAACTTTTCTGCTAAATATTCGGCCCTAGTTTTCTCTTTTTCATCTTGATTCTCTCCATTTTTATTTACAAATCGGAATACTTCTGTATCGCTAATGGTTTTAACATCACTAATGGGTACCACAAAGTTTGTTTTCTTCATGGTCTTAGCATTTACATCAATCACTAATTTAGTTGTAGGCCCGTAAATCTTAGCCTTTCCAGCTATAAATCCAGTTCCAAAAAACAATGAATTCTCCTCTTGTTGGGTATCTAAAATTAATAAATTCTTGGTTTCTATATCCAAGTCTAGTTCCCACGTCTCAAAATTATTATGCGATATCTTTCCTGTTAAATAGCCTTGAGATTTATGCTTTTTATCTTCTAAGAGTACATCTATGATCTTAAAAGTCTGCTTTTCCAATTCAATAACACTCGTTCCTGAAAAGTCGTAATCCACATTTAAATATGGAAAGTAAATACCTGCTTGATCAAAGAACAACTCTCCTTGCATATCAAAATTACTTATGGGCCCAGTAAGCGTAGCTTCTCCGTATAAAAAGCCCCGTATATTTGTCAATACTTCACCGCCTAAAGGACTAAATGCACTTATATCAAACTCATTAAACTCCACTTTACTATTGATACTAGCTTTTTTAGAAGAAAAATCCAAATCACCAGTCGCCTTTAATGTATTGGAATCTTCCAAATCCAAGGATACATACATCTTAAATTTCTTAATGGAATTATCCCCTGCAATTTGAACTTTTAAATCTCCTTGTTTCTTGGAATTAATYTCAAAATCATTGACCGTCAATTCAACCGTTGGACGCAATTGATATCTAGTTTTCAAATATCGAACTCGCCCATTGAGCAATCCACTTATACGCAAGCTATCAATATGCGGGGTTATTTCCGCCAATTTTACATTCTTAAAATCAAATGTAACATCTGTTGTTGTTGAATCCTTAATAGTTCCATGAAATTTTATTTCTTGTCCTTTAGATTTCAAAGAAAAGTTTTCAAAAACTAATTCCTCCAAACTATTATTATACACAATTCTATTTTCATTTTTAGAACCTGCATCAATTGTCCAATTATTTTTCTTCAAATTCAACATGGACTTCTGTAAACCAAAAACAGAATTATTTAATGGATCTATGGTGTGGTAAAAGTCTATTTTAAACGACTCAGTTTGTTCTTTCCCTCCCAATAATTCCGTTTTAAAAAACAAGGTATCATTCTTAGTCTTATTCAATAAATTCAGCTCAGATAAGCGATAAGAATCTGCACTTATATCACCTACATACAAATGGGTATTGAATAATGGATTCTTGGTATCGATTTGTAAATTTATTTTTTTTATCAAATAATTATAGACAGATATTTGAGGCGATTTTACAGATAATTTAAATAAATTTTCATCGGCATTAATCTCACCTCTAATCAATGTATTGGACGCTAAATTAATTTCAGGATAAAACACCTCTACGATTTTGTGATGAATCTTAAAACGAAAATCTAAAAACTGTCCTGGCGTGAGGTGATATGGAGTATAATTCGAATACAAATTACCTATAGAATTGATGGCTAAWTTGCCCAACTGTGCTATTCTAAACTTACCTCGAACACGACCGTTAATAATTTCGTTAGAATTAACTGCTATGGTTCTTATTTGATCTTTAAAGGAAGCACTAATGGTAAAATCTTTAAAATAAAAATTATCCTTATGATTGTTATACGATGTATTTTGAAAATTAATAGCTCCAACCACATCATCTATGGTGTTTCCTCTCATTTTTATATSAATCACTCCTTTTAATACCGCAATACTATCACGTTTAAATAGGTTCAATTTATTAATTTCACAATAGTCCACATGTGTTTTAAAATCGAAGGTGTATACATCCGAAGCTAAATCTGCTAGCCCTTTAAAATTTAATTTAATATTGGGGTCATTCACTTCCATTTCCCCATTAAATCGCTTGTTTAAAAACTGTCCATTAATTGAGATATTTCCATAAGTATATCCTTTATATTGATGCTTAGATACAGTCCCAACAACATTTGTATTGATAGATTCTAAATCAAACCCTTTTCCTTCGACTTTGGCTTTCATGGACAATTGACCTACCAAAGAGTCTTTCATTATCACTCCTAAATCAAAATCTATAATTTCAATGTCTCCAGCATAAGAAGCTTTATTTATATCCGTAATATTTGTCAGTTTTAAGTCTGAAATAGTAGTTCCCAAATCAGTAWTCATTTCCATCTGGGCATCTATTACGTTCTCTGTAATTACCGTAGTGCCTTTTATAGTAATCTCCCCCAAATCTTTAATAATCTGAGGTAGTGAATTCCCTAATAAGTTTGGTAATAATTGCTTTAATTGCTCATAGTTAGAGCTCAATTCGTTAAACTCCCCTTTAAACCAAAAACCATCCTCTGAATTCATGGCATTTTTAATATATAGCGTTCCATCCACTACTAAATCTTGCTTGGATACTAAGTCTAAATCTTCTAACAAAAGGTTGTTTAAAGTTCCTGAAACCCTCGTGGACAAATCCAATACATCATTGGTTCCAAACTCGTAATAAAATTTTTGCAGATCTACCATTGCCAAAGTAGCATCGGTAATATCTGCAGTTAACTGCACCTTATTATTAAAATCAGCTAAATCTGAACGCTTATAATTAAAATGAATATCACCTCTAAGCTCTGACTTTTCGGTTTTTAAAACGGTCTTTAAAAAATTCATGGCCGTTAAAGTATAATCAAAATGAGTACTCAAACTCATTACTTCTATATTGTGATTTTCTATAAACCCTACATCTTTAATATATACACTTACATTAGGTCCTTCTATTTTCAAATTATCCGCAATTCCGTTGATATCATTAAAATACAAAGGTCTGATTACATCTTGATTTTCATCTACAATTTCAACATACCCATCATGTAATAAGACATCGGTAGCATATAGTTTAAACGAAGATGGCTTATCAGGGTCACTTTTCCCGAATTTTTCTACAAAAATATTTAAATTATCATTCGTTTCTCCTTCATAGGTTTTCATTTTCAATCGAAAACCATCTAAATGAATGGAACCGAATTCCATATTATTATTTATAAAATTCTTATAGCTAACCACCGAAGTAGTTAAATTTTCTATATAAATTAGGGTGTCATTTTTATGATCATCTATGCGAATACTTTTCAATTGAATTTTTCCCAAAAAACCTAAATTTAGTTTTTTAATGGTAATATCCACTTCATAATTCTTCTTTAGCCATTTGGTTGCATAGGTTCCCAACTTTGTTTGCACAGGAGAAAGCGTCAATAAAACGCTACTAAAAGAGAGTATTATCACGATTCCGAGTAATATTTTGACCAGTATTTTTTTTCTTTGTTTGATATCTCTTAAATTTGCATTTTTTACGGCAATTTTCATGCCTAAACTATTTATAATGAAAAGTTCTAAACCTATATACATTCTTGGCATCGAATCATCCTGTGATGATACAAGTGCTGCCGTAATCTGCAACGGAAAAATACTATCAAATGTTGTGGCAAATCAGGAAATTCATGCTGCTTATGGCGGTGTTGTCCCTGAATTGGCCTCGCGTGCACATCAACAAAACATTGTTCCTGTGATAGATCAAGCGATTCAACAAGCAAATATCGACAAAAAAGACTTAAATGCCATAGCTTTTACACGCGGACCTGGATTAATGGGATCTTTATTGGTCGGAACCTCTTTTGCCAAGTCATTATCATTGGGTTTAGACATCCCTTTGATTGCGGTAAATCACATGCAAGGACATATTTTAGCTCATTTTATCGAGGAAGAAAACTACACTGCACCTCCCTTCCCTTTYWTMTGYTTRACMATTAGYGGTGGACATACTCAAATTGTAAAGGTTTCCAATTATTTTGATATGGAAATTTTAGGAGAAACCATCGATGATGCTGTAGGTGAAGCTTTTGACAAATCGGCAAAAATATTAGGATTGCCCTACCCTGGAGGACCATTGGTTGATAAATATGCCAAATTAGGAAATCCAAAAGCATATAAATTCACCAAACCAAGAGTTGGTAAACYTGATTTTAGCTTTAGCGGCTTAAAAACAGGAATCTTGTATTTTATCCAAAAACAAGTCAAAGAAAACCCCCATTTCATCAAAGAAAACTTACATGATATTTGTGCTTCTATACAGCACACCATAGTGGAGATATTGATGGACAAATTWAAAAACGTTGTAAAAATTACAGGCATTAATCATATTGCTATCGCTGGGGGTGTGAGTGCCAATTCTGGAATTAGAACCGTTTTAAAAGAAGCCGAACAAAAATACGGATGGCATACCTACATTCCAAAATTTGAATACACCACAGATAATGCTGCAATGATTGCGGAAACTGGTTACTTAAAATACTTGAAAAACGATTTTAGCGACCAAAGCATTTCTGCAACTGCTAGGATGAATGTGAGTGAGAAAGAGTAGTTTAGTTGATGGTTACTGGTTGTTGGTTGTTAGTTGNTNNTNNNNAGTTGTTAGTTTAGGGAGAAAGATCTTGCTTGAGAGAAGAATAAAATAAAACTAACTTCTTTTTTACTTCATAACATTGTACAAACTCAATACTAATTAGTTGTTGGTTGTTGGTTGTTGGTTGYTRGTTGSTRSTTRSTRCTTACTRCWWACTGCWWACYGCTTACYRCTTACTR
>NVSY01000027.1:31531-62458 GCA_002401385.1 Flavobacteriaceae bacterium
TNNTTGTTAGGGAGAAAGATCTTGCTTGAGAGAAGAATAAAATAAAACTAACTTCTTTTTTACTTCATAACATGGCACAAACTCAATACTATTTAGTTGTTGGTTGTTGGTTGTCTGTTGCTAGTTGCTGGTTACTGCTTACTGGTTACTGCAAACTGCAAACTACTTACTGGTTACAGCATACTGCTTACCGCTCACTACTTACTGCTTGTTAGGGAGCAATATCTTACTTGAGAGAAGAATAAAATAAAACTAACTTCTTTTTCACTTCATAACATGGCACAAACTCAATACTATTTAGTTGTTGGTTGTTGGTTGTCTGTTGCTAGTTGCTGGTTACTGCAAACTGCTTACTGCTTACTGGTTACTGCATACTGCAAACTACTTACTGGTTACTGCATACTGCTYACTGCTTACTGGTTACAGCATACTGCTTGTTAGGGAGCAATATCTTACTTGAGAGAAGAATAAAATAAAACTAACTACTTTTTTACTTCATAACATTACACAAACTCACAATTCACTACTCAAATCTGAACACTAGACACAAAAAAGCGAATAGGATTTAATATCCTACTCGCTTTTTTGTTACTCTAACCGCTTTTCGCTTATGGCTAGTCCCTAAAAACTTCCATTTTCGTCCCAAGCTTCTAATAGTTCTTTAATACGCTTGATAAACATACCTCCTAAGGCTCCATTCACCACTCGATGATCATAAGAATGAGACAAGAACATTTTGTGACGTATCCCAATAAAATCTCCTTGAGGAGTTTCTATAACCGCAGGCACTTTTCGTACAGCTCCTAAAGCCAATATAGCCACTTGAGGTTGATTGATAATAGGAGTTCCAAAAACAGATCCAAAACCACCTACATTTGTTACAGTATAGGTACCGCCTTGAATATCATCAGGGCTTAATTTTCCCGCTCTTGCTTTACTCGCCAAACTATTTACTTGTTTGGTCATCCCTATCAAATTCAATTGATCTGCATTTTTAATTACAGGAACAATTAAGTTTCCATCTGGTAAGGCAGCTGCCATTCCCAAATTGATATTTCCACGTTTTATAATTTTATCTCCATCTAAGGCGATATTAATCATTGGAAACTCACGAATAGCAGTTGCTACCGCTTGCATAAATATTGGTGTATACGTTATTTTTTGACCTTCTCTTTTCAAAAACGCGTCTTTAACACGATTTCTCCAATTCACTATGTTTGTCACATCCACTTCAATAAATGACTGTACATGTGCCGAAGTTTGAACTGACTGCACCATATGATGAGAAATCATTTTCCCCATACGTGTCATTTCAATAATTTCGTCTTCTCCGTTCATAGAAACAGGAGCCTGTGAAACTTTTGGAGCTTTAGATATTGTCGTTTTTACAATAACTTTTTCTAGCTGTTTTTCAACAACTTTTGCCGGACTTTGTTTCCCTTTTTTCACAAAGTCTAATATATCATTTTTGGTAACTCTACCCTCTTTTCCTGTCCCTGGAATCTGCTCTAAAACATCCATAGAAATTCCCTCTTTGGTGGCGATATTTCTTACCAATGGAGAGAAAAACTTACCAGAAGCAGAAACTTTATCAATACGAACAGCAGCAATAACTTCTTGAACTGATTCTTCAATAGCAGCCACTTCTTCCGTTGTTGCTTTTACAGGCGTTGAACTTGTAGTTTCAGCACYTTCAATCTCTATAATTGCAATGGTCTCTCCTACTTTTACTACGGCATCAGRTTCAAATAAAATCTCAATTAATGTCCCTTCTACCTCACTAGGAACTTCAGAATCTACCTTATCAGTTGCTATCTCAACAATGGCTTCATCCAACTCAATAGAATCACCAACATTTTTTAACCATGATGTAATTGTTGCTTCCGCAACACTCTCTCCCATCTTAGGAAGTTTTACTTCAAATTTTGACATTCTTATTTGTTTTTTAGCTGTGTGCGAATTTACAAAAAGAAATAAAGAAACAATAGTATAATTTTAAAATTTATCCCCTTTATAATTACATAAACATCAAGTATTGTAGATATTTAATGAACTATTCCTAAAAACGCACCATTTATCAATTCTTTTTTGAAACATCTTTAAAATCACGTAAAAATCAACGGTGAAACATATAAAGGAGGAACATATTTTCATTTCTAGACTATCTATTAACATTAATTTAAGATTTTGTTAACTTTTTTAATGCTTGGTAACAAATGTTGCCTAACGGTTAGTATATCGTATTGAGAACCGTTCCAATTACTATCGCTACTTCCTGGTTTTCAGGATATTAGATCTTTTATGAAACTGACATTTGTCAGTAATATCACAACGAAACGTACCTAAATTTACATAAGTTTAATATTAATATACTTAATCATGAAAAACTACAAATTATTAAAAAGCTTGTTATTGATACTATGCAGCGTTGTATTTATCCAATGTACAAGTGATCCAGTTATGGGACCTGCTGGTGCAGACGGAACAAACGGAGCTAACGGAATAGACGGTGTTAACGGTGCTGATGGAGCAACAGGTACTGCTACTTGTGTGGCTTGTCACTCAGAATCTCATAGAGATCCTATTGAGAGTTCATTCCTAATGTCTGGGCATGCAAATGGAACTGCATCTGGTTACACCAGCACTAAAGCAGGATGTACAGAATGTCATACCAACGATGGACATCTTAACTTTTTATCAGGACAACCAGCGGTAACAACTTCTGCTGAAGGTATTTCTTGTATAACTTGTCACGAAAAACACGGTACATTCGATTTTGAAAATGACGGAAATGATTTCGCTTTAAGAAACTTTGAGCCAGTTCCAATGCGACTTGTTGATTACGAATATGAATTCGACTATCAAGATGCTGATGGAAACAGTACTACAAGTAATAACTGTGTTATTTGTCACCAAACAAGAAGACAACCAAATGTAGATGATGATGATGATGGCCAAATAGCAATTTCTAGCCATTATGGACCTCATTACGGTGGACAATCTTTACTATTAGAAGGTATTCTTGGTGTAGAAATGGAAGGTTCTTTAACTTATCCTGAAGTAGGTTCTGCTAAACATAGAACAGGTGCATCTTGTGTAAGTTGTCATATGGGAACTGAGAATGATAATGATGGTCAACACACTATGATTCCAACATTAAATGCATGTAACAGCTGTCACGGAGATGCTGCAGCTTCTATACAAGAAACTTTTCAAGCAGAAATTCATGATTTAATGGATGCTATTAAAGTATTATTAATTAAGGAAGGTTCAGTTGACGAAACTGGAGCTCCTATAAAAGATGTTTTAGTGGACATAGTTGTTTCTGATGCCACTTGGAATTACAGATACATATATTATGATCATAGTTATGGTTTACATAACCCTGACTATGCAAGAGCACTACTAACAAACACGTTAGAAAAACTACAAGCAAGACCATAATCCCTCAAACCAAAGGGAGCCTAAAAACTCCCTTTAGTTTATCCCTAATGAGTGAGAATAAATAAACAAACAATTATATAAACAAACTCTAATGAAAACAATTAAAATAACCTTATTAGCAGCTGTAGTAGCAATGGCAGCTAGTTGTACACATGATGACGCTCCAACAAACACGGTAGTTGATCCAGGTGTAGGAGAAAGTACTGACATATTATTAGTAAAAAAATTCTCAACTGCTCCAACATTTGATGGRGATATTGACGAAGTATGGTCAGAAGCAAGACCTCTAGTAAACACTGCAGTGGTAAGTCCTGCTGGAGATAGAGTGATTCCTTTAAACGGATCTAGTAATGGTGATGCCAATCTTGAACCTACAGATTTGATGGATCCTTATACAGGAGAAAAATCAAAATACTCACTAAGAGGAGGACACGATGGAGAATACCTTTATTTATTATTTGAATGGGAAGACGATCAAGATAGTAGAGACCGTCAATCTTGGTTCTTTAATCCAACTTCAAAAAAATGGATCGGAGAAAACAAGTACGCAAACCATAAAAACGATAAATTTTACGAAGATAAATTCGGTATGATTTTCCCTATCAAAGTAGATGGAAAATACCCTGCTGGATTTGAAGCTGGAACTTGTACTGTAACTTGTCACTCTGGATTAAAAGATCCTCAATCAGGACACAAAACTACCCGTCACTTTATGGCAAACGATGGAGAATTAGCTGATTTATGGCACTGGAAACGTAACCGTAATGTATTGTCTCAATCTGTAGATGATGGTTATATCCAATGGGAAAGTGATTATGAATTTGCCTCTGCAAACGGTCGTAAAACTGATGAAGGAGACAAAATGTACGGAACCAACAAATTTACTGATGGAGACACTGACATGAGTGGACCTAAATATGTAATAGAGAATGGTGAAAACGTATACTGGATTACTGACACTCAAATTGCTGATGGTACCGCTAAATTAGTAACAGGAATTAGTGTTGAAGGAGTTATTTCTTTTGACGGTGGTTCTATTGACCCTAATGCAGACCTAGTTGCATACTCTCAAGGATTCGGTGTAAAACGTTTCCCTAGTGTATACATCAACCCAGCTGGAGCTGGTTCTACTCCTAGAACTGAAACTCAAGTAAGAGCGAAGCACATTGGATCTGGATGGCAATTAGAAATTAAAAGAAAATTAAACACTGGAGACCCTATGGATGCAGTATTTGTTATTGGAGAATCTATCCCTTTCGGTTTAGCAGTCTTTAATAATGCAGCTATTGGACACGCACAGTCTAACTTCTTAACTATGGAAATAGAATAAGCTTCTATTTTCTTTTTAGAGTAGGTGTCTAAATAATGACTAGTCATAATTAAACAACGTACACGTTCTACGATATTTATTAACAACAAACGACTACCATTTATTAGACACCTATTTTATTTGACATTTTAATTTTATAAACTATTAATAATGAAAAAAATACTAAACATAGCACTTTTAATGGCCATGGGTTTGTTTTTAAACTCTTGTTATTATGATGCTTTTCCTGAGGAAGAACTGCCAGCCCCAGTTGTACCTGTAGAAGATGTTTCATACGCCCTTGACATTGCTCCGTTATGGAGTAAATGTGTTGGATGTCATAATTCTTCAAACAAATTAAACCTTAAAGATAACGCATATACTAATTTACTTAAAACCGCTGTGGTACCAGGAAACTCAGCAGACAGTAAATTGTATAATTACTTACCAGGAAACGGACACTTTGACATAGGATTTACTTTAAAAGCAGACGAAATTGCTTTGATTAAATCTTGGATTGACGAAGGAGCTCTAAACAACTAACTTCTTAAGAATTAGAYATGAAAATATTAAAAATATTATTTTTAGCACTTTTCCTTTCGCCGATGGTCACTTTTGCTCAAGAAGCGGAAGTAAAAGCAGAAAAGAAAGTAAAAAAAGAAAAACCAGCGAGACCAGCTTTCGAAAGTTCATTCATTTTTGACAATCCAACCAATGAGTTGTTAAGAAAAAATGCTTTGGAAGTTCAAATGGGCCACCGTTTTGGCTTAATTTCAGGAGGAACAAATGACCTTGCAGGATTTTGGGCACCTTCTAACATCAGAATTGGTTTACAATTTGGTATCACTGATAGAATTAACATTGGGTACGGAACTACTAAGTTCAACCGTTTTCAAGATTTTAACTTAAAAGTAAATTTATTGCAACAAACACGTTCTAATAAATATCCTATAAGCATTACTTATTACGGAAACATAGCTATAGACGCTAGAACTAAGGAAAATTTCCAATACACTCAAGATCGTAATTCTTATTTCAGCCAATTGATATTTGCACGCAGATTTAGTCCTAACTTTTCTATGCAAATTGCACCAAGTATCTCTCACTTTAACGTAGTAGATAATACTATGAGAAATGACATGATTGCAGTAGCTATTGGAGGACGCTACAAAATAAGCCCAGGAACCGCTATTATGATAGATTATAGCCAACCGATTACTGAGTTTATGAAAAACAATCCACATCCAGGAATTACTGTTGGATTTGAATTTGGAACTTCTGCACATGCATTCCAAATATTTGCATCTAACTACAATGCTATTGTACCGCAAAAAAATTATATGTATAACACAAATGATTTCTTTAACGGAGACATCTTAATTGGATTCAATATTACTAGAATTTACAATTTCTAGGAAACCCTATAAAACAGACTTACAAAACATTGTTTTTGTAAGCCTGTTTTAAATTACTACAAACACACATTAAAAGCTACACTGATGGAAGACAATAAAAAAGACAAGAATAATAACAGACGTAATTTCCTTAAGTTGGGCTTAATGTCAAGTGTTACTGCAATTGCAGGAACTTCTCTCGTATCCTGCCTCGCTTCTGACGAAGAAGCATCAGGGCATTCTCACTCTGGCGAGAAAATGAGATTATTAACTACCGATGGAAAAATCGTAGAAGTTGATGCACAAAACATCAATAAATATCCCGAAGCACATATTACACCAGAAGAATCCAGAAAAGGGATTCCTAACAAACATTTTGTAATGGTGATAGATTTAGCAAAATGTAAAAATGCTAGAAAATGTGTAGAAGGATGTCAAAAAGCACATAAACTTGACGTAGGCGAAGAGTTTATGAAAGTACAATTAATACAAGACAATGAGGAAGCATCTCCTTATTGGTTACCAAAACCATGTTTCCATTGTGATGAACCACCTTGTGTAACTGTGTGTCCTACTGGCGCAACATTTAAACGAGAAGATGGTATTGTTTTAATTGATAATGACCGTTGTATAGGATGTAAATTCTGTATTAYAAGTTGTCCCTATTCTGCCCGCCAATTCAATTGGGGACACAAAGATAAATTTGACGACAAATCACAACCATATTCTCCAGAAACAAGCATACCTGCTGCAGAAGGAACGGTGATGAAATGTGATTTCTGTCCAGACATGTTACGCCAAGGAAAATTACCTTATTGTGCCTCTTCTTGTCCAATGGGCGTAATTTATTTTGGAGATAAGAACGAAGATATTGTAACCAATGGAGACGAAACTGTTCGTTTTTCTGAATTGATCAAAGAACGTGGTGGATACCGCCATCTAGAACATTTAGGCACCAAACCTAACGTGTATTATTTACCTGCTGTGGACAGACAATTCCCACTAGAAAGAGGGTTTAATATAGACGAAGAAATTATGGATCGCTACAAAGATGTTCCATATATCAAAGATCTAAAAAAACAAGGTAAACTTTAATCTAAACAACACATATTATGATATTAAGTAATAGACATAAAGAATTGGTTAAAGAGTTTTCGCCAATGCTAGAAAACACCAGTAAGCTAGCCAAAATATGGATGGGCTTTTTAATAGCCGTTCTCCTAGTTGGTTTTTACGCCTTTATTGTTCAGTTAACCCAAGGACATGGAGTAACAGGAATGAGAGATAACGTTGTTTGGGGTGTTTTTATCATCAACTTTATCGTTTTTGTAGGAATTAGTTATTCAGGCGCATTTATAGGTGGTGTACTCCATTTTATTGATGCACCATGGAAAAATTCCGTTTCCAGAATTATAGAAATAATCACCGTATTATCACTAATAGTTGGCCCTATTTTTATCTTACTATGTATTGGTCGTTTGGACAGGTTGCATTATATATTTATGTACCCAAGAATCCAATCACCTATCACCTGGGATATTATTGCCATTATGACGGATTTGGTGGGGTGTTTTATCTATTTATACCTTACATTTATTCCAGATTTTGCCATCCTAAGAGATAGTGAAGATTTAAAAATAGCACCTTGGCGTAAAAAATTGTACACGTTCTTAGCCATCAACTATCAAGATACTGATGAACAACGCGAACGTTTACATAAAATCACTAAAACAATGTCTGCTATGATTATTGCTTTGGCAATTGTAGCTTATACAGTACTAGCATGGATTTTTAGTTTGACCTTACAACCAGGATGGAACTCTAGTATTTTTGCTCCTTATTTTATTATTGCAGGWTTRTATTCTGGARTRGSARTRATWATTATTTSTATGTAYKTWRTTCGMMRWKWTYTYAARTTAGAWMAYYAYATTMRAAMARTWCAYTTTAYAGKYGCWGGTKTYGTTTTAYTARTTWTRTCKWTGCTTTWTGGWTAYTTTACWTTYAGYGAATATTTYTCWAGATGGTTTAGTCAYAAAACACATGATACTGCMTTRTTARATACAYTWTTYACKCGYTATTTCTGGGAATTTATATTTGCAAATTACATTGGTGTATTGGTACCGTTTGGAATTTTATTCTTTAAAAAGTTTAGAACCATCAAAGCAATTACAGTAGCCGCAGTTATTGCACTAGTAGGATTGTGGGTAAATAGATATTTAATGGTAGTTCCAACCTTAGAAACACCGTATTTACCAATTCAAGAYACCAGAGAAGCTTTTGTACATTATTCAGCAACTTGGGTGGAGTATTCATTAAGTCTTGCAGGTATTGCACTGTTCTGTTTACTATTTACTTTGATAGTGAAATTTGTTCCTGTTATTCCTATTTCAGGAATCATTGAAAGTGAAAAGAAATCTGCATCAACTAATAACGATCAATAAAAGCACAGACATGAAAAACAATATTTTAAAACATAGTTTTACAGCTTCAATTCTCATTTTATTATTGATCAGCTTTACAAGTTTTGGGCAAGAAAACGAAGCCAAAAATTTTAAAATRCTTTACAAATTTAATACTGTAAAGCAAGCMGAYAATKCRCGTTTCTTAGAAGTGAGTTTTATAGCRAGAAACAAAAAAAACAAAAAGGACAAAGTGCCTGTATTTGATGCCGAAATCCAATTTTATAACACCACAGATGATGAAGATATATTATTAGGAACAGCAAAAACAGATGATAAAGGAATGGCATCTATCACTATTCCAGCTTCACATAAATACAGTTTGGATGCAGATGGCTACATCAATCTTTCTGCAAAATTCAAAGGAACAAAGCAAATCAAAAGAAAAAGTAAAAGCCTCCAAGTCAAAGATATTTTTTTAGAACTCGATTTAAAAGAAATCGACAGTGTTAGAACCGTAGTCGTAAAAGCGTTTACCATTGACAGTTTAGGTGTTAAAAACAAGGCAAACAAAATAGATATTTTTATTTCTATAGGCGCCATGATTTCCAATATGAAATTGGAAGAGGGAACCATCAGAAAAGGAACTTACACCTACGAATTCCCAACGGATATCCCAGGTAATGTAGACCAAAACATTGATGTGTACACCACAATAGATGATCATGACGACTATGGAACAGTAGTTCAAAAAAGCAACGCAAAATGGGGTGTTTATACCATTAAAGATTTAAATGGTGACAATACTTTGTGGTCTAAGTTAGCTCCTTTATGGATGTATATAGTCCTTGGGGTTTTGCTGGGAGGTATTTGGATCAACTTTATTTTCACCTTGTTGCAATTGAAGAAAATAAAAAAGGAAGGATTGGCATTTGAAATTGAAAACACTCCAGAAACATAACAAAAATCATAGTACATCTTGGCAAATGGCATTAAATTTGTACTGTATTAAGAGTAATTAGTCTTAATAATTAAATTGAATAATAAATACAAAAAACTATACACATGAAAACACTAAAAACCCTATTAGTAATCGGACTTATCTTTGTTGGATTATCTTCCTTCACTGCTTTAATTCAAGAAGAATGGAAAGTTCCTGCTAAATATGAGAACATGACAAACCCAATTCCAGCTGACGAAGACGCAGCCATAGGGAAATCTTTATACAACAAGCACTGTAAGTCTTGCCACGGTAAAGAAGGGTTCGGTGACGGTACAAAAGCTGATGATTTAGAAGGAGATTTAGGCGATTTTTCTACAGAAGAATTCCAAGCACAATCTGACGGAGCTTTGTACTATAAAACTACTATTGGTAGAGACGACATGCCAGAATACACTAAAAAAATGCCAGACGATGAAGACCGTTGGTTAATTGTAAATTACATGAGAACTTTAGCTGAGTAATTAGCTGAATTAAGTATATTAAGAAAACCGAGCCTCACAGCTCGGTTTTTTTTGTTTTACATTCTAATTATCCGCTCATAAATCATAAAACCCTCCCTTCAACACAGTACAGTTGTAATTAGTCTAATAATTTTCTATTCCTCCCCTCTTTTTAAGACATTTATAGCATCATAAACTAAAAACCTCAAAAATGAGTCAGTTCAAAAAACGTACCCTCTTTTTAAATCTACTTCTTGTAGTTTTCTTAAGTTCTAGTTACGCACAACAAAAAACAGGAAATATTGTTCAGTATTTTGGTAAAGAAAAAATTAATGAAATAAACGAAGGAAAACTTTTACATGTTTTTAATAAAGGACTCAGTCTAAAAGTACAGGATTTTACTTTTAACTCATCTGCATTTCCTGTAGCTACCGTTTTTGAAAAGTTTCTAATGAATCCTACGTTGAAAATAAAAGCAGGCGAAGTTTTTGATATTGACGCTACAGGTAATCCATTGATTTGGAAAAAAATAAGTACCGATACTACAAATAGTTTCAACGATAAAAATTTACGAAGTAGTTATATCTATTTAACCTACAAATCAAAGAGTAGTAAAACTGTCTTATTTGAAGCTTCTGGACATACTTTAGCCGTTGTAAATGGATTACAACACGAAGGTGACCATTATGATTTTGGATACAACCTTATCCCTTTAAAATTGAGAAAAGGATTGAATACTTTTGTGCTAAAGGTAGGTCGTTTTCCTAGAATTAGAGCGCGTTTGATTTTACCTTCTCAGTCTGTGCAATTCACACAAAGAGATGTTACCATTCCAGATATTTTAACTGAAGAAACCAAAGACTATAAAGGAGCCATCCGTGTGGTAAACGCTTCTAATAAATGGTTAAAAAACTATACTATTACTTCTGAGTTACTCGGAAACGCATTAAACACTAAGGCAGTATCTATTGCTCCCATGAGTGTTTTAAAAATACCTTTTTCCATTGCTTCAGCTACTGATGCAACACTACAAACTACGCCTTTAAAACTTCTCTTAAAAAATGGTTCTAAAACCGTTGCGAGAACAACTTTGGACATTAAAATAAAAACAAAACACAAGCATCACAACAAAACATTTATTAGTGGTATTGATGGAAGTGTACAATATTACAGTGTAGCCCCGTCTACGGATGAATCATCAGAAAAACAAGCCTTATTCCTCTCTGTTCACGGAGCATCGGTAGAGGCCGTAAACCAAGCCAATGCTTATTCTCAAAAAGACTGGGGAAATGTAGTGGCTCCTACCAACCGTCGTCCATTTGGGTTTGCATGGGAAGATTGGGGACGCTTAGATGCTTTGGAGGTATTGGCAGATGCTAAAAATATTTATCAACCTAAAAAAGACCGTATCTATTTAACTGGGCACTCTATGGGAGGACATGGTTCTTGGTATTTAGGTGCTACTTATCCAGATTATTGGGCAGCTATTGCTCCCTGTGCAGGTTATCCAGATTTGATTGAGTACCGAAATAGTTTTTTAAAGAAAGTATTGGAATTACCTCAGTCTGTATTGACAAAAAGAGGGATGTCACCAGAAATAGTATCGCGTTTAAAAACACCTTATATCAACAATCCTGTAGAGGACATCATGCAACGTGCAGGAACACCGAGTAGAACCTTAAAATTACTTAAAAACTACTCACATTTTGGCGTGTATTTATTACATGGAGAAAAAGACAATGTAGTGCCTACCTATATTGCCCAAGACATGAGAAACAGATTGGGAGATTTTCACAGCGATTTTGTCTACCACGAATATCCTGATGGAACGCACTGGTATGGAAACCACAGTTTGGACTGGTATATGATATTTGACTTCTTTAAAAACAGAAGTATTAGAGATTCAAAAACAATCAAAAACTTGACTTTTGCTACGGGATCGCCAGGAGTTTCAGCAAGTTCAAATTTTATCACTTTACATCAACAAATCAAACCATTTGAGATAAGCTCTTTTGACTTTTCTAAAGATAATGGCGTTGAAATCAGTACAAAAAACGTAGCTACTATTCAAATTGATTTGGATAAAATTGGAAGTGACATCAAGCGCATTTCTTTGAACGGAACTACGTTAAATGTAACTGGAAAAAATACCGTTTTTGCAAGCCAAATTAATGATGCTTGGGAATTGACCAATGCACCTTCTTTAAAAGAAAAAGGACCACACCGTAATGGAGGGTTTAAAGACGCTTTTAGAAACAATGTGGTATTTGTATATGCCAGTAAAGGAAGTACGGCAGAAAACGAATGGTATTACAACCGTGCCCGTTTTGATGCTGAAACTTTTTGGTACCGCGCCAATGGTCATATCGAAGTGATTAAAGACACTGACTTTAACCCTAACCATTACACCGACCGCAATGTGATAGTTTATGGAAACAAAAGTAACAATGCTGCTTGGAACAAATTGTTAAAACACAGCCCTATTCAAGTAAGTAACAATCAAGTAAATTTTGGAGGTAAAAAAATTAATGGAAGCCAATGGGGAATGTATTTTATAGTGCCTAAACAAAATAGTAATATAGCCTGCGTTGGAGTAGTAACCGCAACTGGAACTGATGGAATGAAAGCTGCGTATGCCAACCATTATATGGTAAATGGAACCACCTTCCCAGATGTATTGTTATTTGACAATAGCGTATTGAGAAATGGAACAAGAGCGGTAAAAGCTGCCGGATTCTTTGGTAATGACTGGTCTATTGAGACTGGAGAATTCCAGTGGAAGTAACATAGATATTAGTATTGAGATGTTAGTATTGAGATGTTAGTATTGAAATTGAGCAATGTTTTTTATAATGGACATAGGAATTAGGATGTAAGACATAGGACTTTTAGATGCGTATGGAATCTGTTTCTAAAAAAAACAAATCATTCGTTGCTCTTTTTCTCTCCCTCTTTGGGGAGATGCCAAAGGCAGAGGGGCTCCCATTAACAAGCAATCAAAAACTAATTTAACAATAAACTAAAAGCGATTGAGACCATAAATGTCTCAATCGCTTTTTTGTGTGTTAGATGTTAGATTTGAGATTGAGCAATGTTTATTAAAAAGACAGAGGAACTAGGACTTTGCACTTCGACTCCGCTCAGTTTCCGATATTTAAGGAGATGGGTTTAATTTATAATACTAACTACAAGTAACAAATAAGCAGTAAGCAGTAAGCAGTAATCAGTCAGCAGTCAGCAGTAACCAACACTTGTAACCAACAACCAGCAACCAACAACCAGTAAGCAGTAACCAGTAAGCAGTAACCAGTAAGCAGTAACCAGTAAGCAACAACTAGTAACCAACAACTAGCAACCAACAACTAGCAACAAGCAACAAGCAACTAGCAACTAGCAACTAGCAACCAGTAAGCAGCAACCAGTAAGCAGTAAGCAGTAAGCAGTAAGCAACAACTAGTAACCAACAACTAGCAACCAGCAACCAGCAACCAGCAACAAGTAAGCAGTAAGCAGTAAGCAACAACTAGTAACCAACAACCAGCAACCAGCAACCAGCAACAAGTAAGCAGTAAGCAGTAAGCAACAACTAGTAACCAACAACTAGCAACCAGCAACCAGCAACCAGCAACCAGCAACCACTAAGCAGTAAGCAGTAAGCAACAACTAGTAACCAACAACTAGCAACCAGCAACAAGCAACCAGCAACAAGTAAGCAGTAAGCAGTAAGCAACTAATTTAACAACAAACCAAAAAAGCCGAGCAAATGCTCGGCTTTTTTTTATATTCTATAGTCCTGAATCTATCAGTTCTATTTCTTTTTTCTATATGCTCTCTTCTAACTTAGATTGTCATAGAAAAAACGCGTGTTCCTGGACGGTTTTCAATCAAACGTAAATCAAAAGCCATACAGATGTTTCTTACAAACATACGTCCTTCCTCTTTTACTACAATTTTCTTATCATGAATTGTTAAAATACCATCACTTTCCATTTCGCGCAAGCGCTCCTTAATGGCGTCAATTTCTTCTAATTGCAATGCTTCGTCTTCCCAAGAAGTTTCTAGTTGGCACATTAAATTTAAAATATGCTTACGCACAATTAAATCTTTATCTGTTAGTAAATGACCTCTATAAATTGGCAATCTACCTTCGTTTACTACACGTTGATAATCATTTAAGTCCTTTTCGTTTTGTGCAAAACTATACCAAGAATCACTGATAGAAGACATTCCTAATCCAATCATTAATTCCGTTTTACTAGCAGAATACCCCATAAAATTACRRYSTMARKMYWTANATMCNAACAGCTTTAAATAAACTATCCGTTGGCAAGGCAAAATGATCCATTCCTATTTCCACATATCCAGCATCAAAAAACAATTGTTTCCCAAGCTCGTATAAATGACGTTTTACTTCATCTTTAGGCAAATCCTTTTCGTCAAAACCACGTTGTCCCACTCCTTTTACCCATGGCACATGTGCGTAGCTATAATAAGCAATACGGTCTGGTTTTAATTGGATAGTTTTTTTAATGGTTTCTCTAATGCTTTCTTCAGTTTGAAAAGGCAATCCAAAAATCAAATCATGACTGATAGAATTGTATCCAATTTCACGTGTCCAAGCATCAATYTTACTWACCTGCTCAAAAGTTTGCATTCTGTGAATGGCTTTCTGAACTGTTTTATCATAATCCTGAATACCGAAACTAGTTCTGGTAAATCCAAGATCAAATAAGGTTTGTAATTGTTCTTTAGTGGTTAAATTTGGATGTGCCTCAAAACTAAACTGAGTCACTTTAAATTTATCCGCTCTTTGAAAAATTCCATCGATTAACTTTCTCAAATTGGCCGAAGAAAAATACGTTGGAGTTCCTCCACCTAAGTGAATTTCTCGAATCTTAGGGCGTTTCCCTAACAAATCGCAATACAAATCCCATTCTTTTAAAACAGTATCTATATAAGGTTCCTCCACATCGTCATGACGTTTTGTAATCTTTTTRTGACAAGCACAAAAAGTACATAAACTYTCACAAAAAGGTAARTGTACGTATACACTAATCCCTTCYTCGTCGTTACTTTCGTTAAAAGCACGTACWGTGGTTGCTTTCCAATCGKCTAAATCWATGCCRTCYTTATCCCAAAACGGTACCGTTGGATAACTGGTGTATCTWGGTCCTGGAATATTATATTTTTGTACTAATTGTGTATCCATMWNTNRWTRGTTGNTTGTTGNTTGNNNGTTGTTGGTTRTTGGYTGATAGCATTGCTCCACTAGCAACTAACAACACAAAACTAACAACTACTGTCCATACTCTTTTACAGCATCTATAAATGCTTTTGCATTGTCTAAAGGAATGTTTGGTAAAATACCATGTCCTAAGTTTACAATGTATTTGTCTTTTCCAAATGCGTCAATCATTTCTGTCACCTTTGTTTTAATAACTGCTGGTGGTGAGAACAATCGTGTTGGGTCAAAATTCCCTTGTAGGGTGATGCTATTATTGGTGTACAAACGTGCTTTTTCTGGGGTAATTGTCCAATCAACTCCTAATGCAGAAGCTCCTGAAGTACTCATTTCTTCCAATGCAAACCAACATCCTTTTCCAAATGCGATTACTGGAGCATCATCTTTTAAAGCGTCAATGATTTGTTGGATGTATTTCCAAGAGAACTCTTGATAATCTACAGGAGATAACATTCCTCCCCAAGAATCAAAAATCTGAACAGCATTCACTCCACACTCGACTTTACGCTTTAAATAAGCAATGGTAGTATCTGTGATTTTTTGCAATAAAGTATGCGCTGCTACTGGCTGAGTGAAACAGAACTCCTTGGCCATATCAAAGTTTTTAGACCCTTGTCCTTGAATACAGTAACATAAAATAGTCCATGGAGAACCTGCGAAACCAATCAATGGAATTTCGTCGTTCAACATTTCTTTGGTCAATTTTACAGCATCCATTACATAACCTAAAGTTTCGTCGATGTCTGGAACAATTACTTGCTCCACATCTTTCATATTTCTAATTGGATTTGGCAACCATGGTCCTAGCCCTGGTTTCATTTCCACTTCAATATTCATTGCTTGAGGCACTACCAAAATATCAGAAAACAAAATGGCAGCATCCATTCCATATCTACGGATTGGTTGTACTGTAATTTCAGAAGCTAATTCTGGAGTTTGACAGCGGGTAAAGAAATCGTATTTGTCCTTTAACTTCATAAACTCAGGTAAATACCTTCCTGCTTGACGCATCATCCAAACCGGTGGTCTATCTACCGTTTCTCCTTTTAAAGCTCTTAAATATAAATCGTTTTTAATCATTTTCTCAGTTGTAAGTTGTAAGCCGTAAGTTTTAAGTTATAAGCTGTACGTTATAATTTGTAGGAGGTACNAGCCGCGTCTTATTACAACCGCTTAACATCCTTCTCTTAATTAAGCTGCTTTTTCAGCAACTGCTTTCATGGCAATTTTGATCGCCTTTTCTATGGTTTTCAAATCTTTTTTAGTCAATGCACTTGTCAAGAACCAAGATTCGAATTGTGATGGTGGTAAAAACACCCCATTTTTGGTCATTGCCCAAAAGAAGGTGGCGAATTTTTCTGTATCACTTGTTTGCGCCGATTTAAAATCAACTACTTCCTCTTTTGTAAAGAAGGGATTGAACATAGAACCAAATCTGTTTACTTGTAAATCGATCCCATTTTCTTTCGCTGCATCTAACAACATGCCTTCAATTTTGGCAGCTGTAGCTTCGAATTTTTTATAAGGATCTTGTTTTTTCAACTCTTTTAATGTTGCCATTCCACATGCCATAGCAATAGGATTTCCAGACAACGTTCCTGCTTGGTACATATCACCCAAAGGCGATACACATTCCATAATTTCGTTACGAGCTCCATAAGCTCCCACAGGGAATCCCCCACCAATTACTTTTCCTAAACAGGTAATATCGGCTTCAAATCCTAATACTTCTTGCGCTCCACCATATTTAGAACGGAATCCTGTCATTACCTCATCAGCAATTAACAATACGCCCGCAGCTTTGGTCAAGTCTCTCAATTCTTTGATAAAATCATCCGAAGGTTGAATCACTCCCATATTTCCAGCAATAGGTTCTATAATAACCGCTGCAATATCGTTGTGTTCCGCTAAGTGTTTCTCTACAGAATCTATATTATTAAACTCCGAAATTAACGTGTTTTCCACTGCTTGTGCAGGAACACCCGCACTTCCAGGTAAGCTCAAAGTAGCCAATCCAGATCCAGCAGCTACCAATAAAGCATCCGCATGTCCGTGGTAACAACCAGCAAATTTAATTATTTTATCATGTCCTGTATAAGCTCTTGCCAAACGAATTGCGCTAAATACCGCCTCCGTTCCAGAGTTTACAAAACGTACTTTATCCATTCCTGGAAAAGCATCACATACCATTTTTGCCATTTTTATTTCACCTTTGGTAGTGGCTCCAAAAGTATATCCTTTTTTCAAGGCTTTTTCAATAGCTTTTTGTACTTTTTTATGACGATGCCCAATAATAGTTGGCCCATAAGACAATACCATATCTACATAATTGTTCCCATCTACATCTGTAATAGTACTTCCTTTTGCTTTTTCAATAAACAAAGGATTTCCTCCTACTGATGAATAAGCACGAACAGGAGAATTTACTGCTCCTACAAGATGCACTAAACCTTGATTGTATAATTTTTGTGATTTTTTAAAACTCATTTTATGAATCGTTTTGGGTATGTAATTAAGGAGCATCTCCTCTTTTCTTATTATTTTCTTGCCAATACTTTAGCCACTTCTTTTGCAAAGTAAGTAATAATGATATCTGCACCAGCGCGTTTCATAGAAAGCAGGCTTTCCATCATCACTCTTTCTCCATCTATCCAACCTTTTGCTGCCGCAGCTTTCACCATAGCATACTCTCCACTTACATTATAACATGCAATAGGACGGTCGAAGTTATTTTTTAAATCTCTGATAATATCTAAATAAGACATGGCTGGTTTTACCATTAAAATATCCGCTCCTTCGGCATCATCAAAATTGGCTTCACGCATTCCTTCATCTCTATTAGAAGGATCCATTTGATATGTTCTACGATCTCCAAAAGTAGGAGCCGAATCAGCAGCATCACGGAAAGGTCCATAAAATGCCGATGCATATTTTACAGAATACCCCATGATTGGCAAGTCGTAAAACCCGGTATTATCCAATGCTTCGCGAATGGTTTGAATGGTACCATCCATCATTCCAGAAGGCGCTACCATATCTACACCTGCTTTTGCATGTGAAATTACTTGTTTGGCTAAATTTGGTAATGTGGCGTCGTTATCAACGTCATTATTATGTATTACACCACAGTGTCCGTGGCTTGTATATTCGCAAAAACACACATCTGTAATTACATATAAAGAAGGGTAATTCTTTTTAATGTAACGCACCGCTTGTTGAATGATACCGTTATCATTCCATGTTTCTTTGCCTATTTCATCCTTTTCTGTTGGAATCCCGAAAAGTAACACCGCAGGAATATTCAAGGCCACAACCTCATCCAATTCTTTATGCAAAGTATCTAAAGACCAACGACTGATGCCTGGCATAGAAACAATTTCTTTTTCTATGTTTTCACCTTCTTCTATAAATAAAGGGTAGATTAAATCGTCTATGGTTAGTTTATTTTCGCGTACTAGGCGTCTAATWCCTTCGGTTTTCCTGAGTCTTCTAGTTCTGTTCATCTTCGTAAGAGTGTATGGGTGGTTCTATATCAAAATGATCTTTTACTAATTCTAAAACACTTTGTACCGTTGAAATTTTAGAAACTAAAACTTTGTCAAAACTCTCACTTGCAGCTTTGGCAGTAGTATTACCAATACAAAATGCAACACCAACAGTTTCTGGGTTTTCCTTTAAATAGCTCTCTACTCCAGAAGGGCTGTAAAACATAATTCCATCAATAGGTGGTTTTACAACGGTAGCACTTAAAATAGTTTTATAAATTTCAACTTCTTCTAATCGAATATTATGTTTAGCTAAAATTTCTGGCAATTCATCTCTGCGAATATCGCCACAGAAATACGTGAATTCCTTAATATCTGTAGTTAGCAAATGCTCAGCAAGATCCTTGGCTGTTTTTGCTTTAAAAGYAACGTTACCTAATGCTTGCTCAATGTGTTTTTTAGTCACACGTCCAACACAGTAGATATTATCAAAAGACACATCCTTTTTCTCAAAATTGTGCATTAAAGCTTGCAATCCATTTTTACTGGTGATAATAAAATTCTTAGGGAGTTTCTTTAACATAACAGCCGACAAACGATTGTAACGTATGCTGATAAAATCGCTATCTTTTACTTTAGCACCTTCCAACACTCTTTTTTGAATTTTACTCAAAAGTTTGGTTGAAACAATTACTTTCCTTTTATCATCTTCAAACTGCTCTATTTCTTGCTCCTCCATTATATATTGGCTTCTTTTTTAATTTTTTTCATTAATTCTGCGCCTCCTTCGGCGATAATCTCTTTGGCACAATCTGCACCAAAAGTTTTATACTCACTTAAAGGTCCTGATTTTTGAACGGTTAAATTRGTACTTCCGTCCAAATCACTTAAAATACCTTTAAAGTGTATTGTATCTCCTTCTATTTTAGCATTTCCTCCAATTGGGGCAGTACAACCACCTTCCAATGTTCTCATAAACAAACGCTCTACCCACACCGATTTTTCGGTAGGTTCGTGATTTATTTTTGCACAAATAGCTAATACCTCTTTATCTTTACCCAAAGCAGTAATCATAATAGCTCCTTGGGCAGGGGCAGGAATCATCCAATCTAACACTACATGATTTTCTGGCAACAAATTAATACGCTTCAAYCCAGCACCTGCAAACACAGCTCCATTCCAGTCGTTCTCCTTTAATTTTCGCAAACGTGTATTCACATTCCCTCTCAATCCAGTAATGGTATGACTCGGGTATTTCGCCAACCATTGGGCCTTGCGCCTTAAACTTCCTGTTGCAATAGTAGCAGTTCCTTCTTTTTCTAGAAAATCCGTATTATTTTTATAAACAATTACATCAAATTCTGAAGCACGCTCCAATACTGCAGCTTGTACAATACCAGCAGGTAATTCTGTAGGCACATCTTTTAAAGAGTGCACAGCAATGTCTATTTCTCCACGAAACATGGCATCGTCCAAGGTTTTTGTAAACAAGCCCATCCCTCCTATTAGGTGTAATGGTTTGTCCAAAACCTCATCTCCTGTAGAAGATATTTCTACAATACAGGCTTCACATCCTAGATTTTCTACTAATTTTTTTACTAAATTGGCTTGCCATAATGCGAGTTCGCTGGCTCTGGTACCTATTCTAAGCATCTTCATTTAAACAAAGTTCTTTCATGTTAAACACCTTACTTATTACATCAATACTTTGGTTAACCGTAGTATCATCATGTTTGAGGTGTTTTACAAATTGGGTAGTTATTTTTTGAATCATACGATTGGTTACTGCTTCCGCATGTTCTATATTTAAGTCTTTAATTTTTTTGCGTTGAAAATCTATTTCTTCTTTCTGAATCACTTTTAACGATTCTTTTAAGGCACTAATAGCTGGAACAAATTTTCTGTGATTGATCCATTCATCAAATTCTCCTTTGTATTTTTTAAGAATTTTTTCAACTGCAGGAATCTCCTTTTTACGAGCATCCAATGTACGTTTAGTAATTTCAGATAGTTCATCTACATTCACTAAGGTCACACCTTCAAAATCCAACACATTTCTGTCTACATTTTCTGGCATTGCCAAATCAATAATCACTATAGGTTTTTGTTGATTTAAAGATGATTTATCGATGGTGGGAACACTCGCTCCAGTAGCCACAATTAAAATATCAGCATCTTGAATAGCCGCACTCAAAGAAGCTTCATCACCAACAGTAATTCCCTCGTGATTTTTTACAAATTCCTCTGCTTTTGCTTTGGTTCTGTTCACCAAGTGAATCGTTCTATTAGAAGTGTATTCAAGTATATTCTTACAAGTGTTTTTTCCGATCTCTCCTAAACCATATACTACTATTTTCTGATTGTTGAGTTCAGAAAAATGATTCATTAAATATTGTACTGCAGCATAAGATACAGAAGTAGTTCCCGTACTTAAATTGGTTTTATTCTTCACCTCTTTACTGGCTTGAAGTACACTATTCATCAAGCGTTCTATATAAGCATTGGTAGTTCCCTGATCTTTTGCTTGCTGATAAGCTTGCTTTAATTGACCGACGATTTCGTAATCACCCAGAATCTGACTTTCCAAGCCAGTCCCTATATTAAACAAATGCCTTACAGCCTCGTTGTTTTTTGTTACACTAGATACGGTTATAAAATCTTCTACATTTCCGTTTGAATACTTCACCATCAAACTAATCAACTCAAAGGGGTGCTTGGCAAATCCTGTAATCTCAGTTCTATTACACGTAGACATTACAATAATTCCATTAATCCCTTTATCTTTAGCTTCTTGTAAAAGCAATAATTGATTCTCTTTAGATATACTAAAAGCACCACGCATTTTCACGTCTGCTTTTTTATAACTTAATCCAACATTGTAGAATTTTGTCGGTAATTTTTCGGAGCTCATACTATCTTCTTTTAATAAGTGTCGACAAAAGTACGAATATAAGAGAGTTAAAAACATCGCTAAAAGTACTAATAACATCGAGTAAAGAAAAATCTATTAATTTAGAATGAGTCGAAATAGTAACATTTATCACACAGAGCATGACAAATATCAGCAAAACCACATTGCCAGCACAATCTGCAAATGATTAAAAAATAAAACTTTAATTATTTTACTAGCCTATTTATTTAATGTAATTTTGACAAAAATATGACGAATATCATAAACACAACCTATGATACCACAAACAAATAATTACAAAAACATCGAAAAAAGTACTGTAGTATTTTTTAAAGAAGAGGCAGAGTATAAAATCTTACGTTTTCAGAATAACACAGATGATACGCAATATTTTTTATACCCATTAAACGAAAACTTCATTCATTTATACTTTTGTACACAAGAAAATTGCGTGGTTGCTTTTAACATGGAACATTGCGCTGTCAATTTAAACAAAGACGAATCGAGCATTATTTATTTTAACGATGACAAAATGAATGTACTACACACCCTTCCTCCGAAAGTCGAGTTGGTAGGTGTACTTATTTCGATTTCCTATTTTCACTCGCTGTTTTCTACTGATGGAAATTTCTTGTTTAATTTTAGTAATTTTAACGTTGGAAAACCAATCATTGAACAAAAGGAAACATCCGCTGGAATTAAAGTAGTACTAAATCAACTATTTGCAAAAAAATTACCTGATTCCCTAAAGCCAATTTATATAAAAGGAAAGGTTTTTGARTTGTTAAGTTTGTATTTTAGCTCTTCGAGCGATTTGGAAAGCGACGATTGTCCATACATTGCCAACGAGGAAACAATTAATAAATTAAAACAAGTTAAGGATATTATCATCCAACACATGGCAAGCCCTCCGTCTTTAGAACAACTCTCTAAGACTGTAGGATTAAATATCAAAAAACTAAAAGAAGGATTTAAGGAATTTTACGGAGCTCCTGTTTTTACTTTTCTATTCAATTATCGCATGGAAGTTGCAAAAAAACTATTGATAGAAAACGAAATGAACGTAAACGAAATTGGTGCTCAAGTAGGCTATACTACCTCGAGTCATTTTATTGCTGCATTTAAGAAAAAACACGGCATTACTCCAAAACAATTTTCTAAATTATAATAACTAAATGAAAGGAATATTACTTATCAATTTAGGCTCTCCAGAGAGTCCAAAAGTAACAGATGTAAAAAAATACTTGACAGAATTTTTGACAGACAAGTATGTGATAGATATGCCATTTTTATTGCGTCATTTTTTAGTGAGAGGAATCATCATCCCAAAACGCGTTAGAAATTCGGCTAAGTTATATAAATCTATATGGACAGAAGATGGTTCTCCATTAATAGTACATTCAAAAAATTTGACTTCTAAAGTTCGTCTAAAATCAGAGCGCCCTGTTGCATTAGGCATGCGCTACGGAAATCCTTCCATTAAAGACGCCATTATAGAACTCAAAACAAAAGGGGTAAGCGAAATCACAGTACTTCCTCTCTACCCTCAGTACGCTATGAGTACCACTCAAACAGTACTAGAAAAAGTATACGAAGTAGTAAATGAAGTTGCAAAAGAAATGATCATAAAAGAAATAGATCCTTTTTACAATAACAGTCTGTACATAAATATTCTTTCAGAAAGCATTGAAAAATCTATTAACCTAGAAAAAACAGCTCATTTATTATTTTCATTCCATGGAATTCCTGAAAGGCACATAAAAAAAACAGACCCTACAAAGTCACATTGTAAAATAGACGGTTCTTGTTGTATTACTGCATCTGAAGCTCATAAAAATTGTTACAGACACCAATGCTTTGAAACAGCTCGCTTGGTTGCTGAAAAACTAAATTTAAAAGAAGATTTTTATACCGTTGCTTTTCAATCTAGATTAGGGAAGGACCCATGGTTACAGCCTTACACAAGTGCCACCATAAAAGATTTTCCTAGTAAAGGCATTGATAAAATAGCAGTGGTCACCCCTGCTTTTGTAAGTGACTGTTTAGAAACCATCGAGGAAATTGGCATGGAAGCTAAAGAAGATTTCCTAGAAGCCGGAGGGAAAGAATTTCATAGAATCCCCTGCTTAAACAGCGATAATGACTGGGCCGATTTAATTGTTAATTGGGCTATAAACAAAGCATAAGATGGCATATTTATATATAAAAGCATTGCACCTCATATTCGTAACCACATGGTTTGCGGGGCTATTTTACATCGTTCGATTGTTCATTTACTTCAAAGAAGCAGAAGAGAAGCCTAGCTTAGAAAAAAACATTTTACAAAAGCAATACACCTTAATGAGCAAGCGCTTATGGTACATAATAACATGGCCATCTGCAGTACTTGCCACATTATTTGCGTGTCTTTTATTGTATTTACAGCCAGAATGGTTATCACAACCTTGGATGCACATAAAACTCACTTTTGTCTTGGCCTTATTTGCCTATCATGCTTCCTGTCAATATTTACTAAACCAACTAATCAAAGGAACACTCAAATACTCAGGATTTGCATTGAGAATGTGGAATGAGGTTGCTACCATCATATTATTCTCCGTCATATTTTTAGTCATCTTAAAAAACAGCTTTGGATGGGTATTTGGCGTCATTGGAATTTTAAGTGTTTCTATTTTATTGATGCTTGGAATTAAACTTTATAAAAATATTCGCAAAAAAAATAGTTGGGATAAATAATCCAATGTTTTATATTTATAATCCTAAAAACCTACGGATTATAAATATAGTTTATGCTCATAAAACCCCTCGTTGTTCTTTTGGCGCTACTACTAACAATAAAAAGTTATAGCAAAACAGACAGTATCCAGCCAATTCCTTCCGTNAAAAAAAAAATTTAAAACAACAGATTCTTCCTATATCACTCATAGTAGGGGGAGTTCTATTAAGTAATAGTAATTTTTAAAAATCGTTTCAACGTAAGGTTCGCAATTTAGTAGGCAATGATTTTTACAGTCCTTTAGACGATTACACGCGTTATGCACCTATTGCACAATTGTTGATAGCAGACCTAATAGGTATCAAAGCAAAAAATCATTGGTTTGACCAATCAAAAAACTTAGCAATCTCCATTATAGTTACAGACTTTATTACGTATACATTAAAGAAAAACATCTATAAAACAAGACCTAACTACTCCCCCGTTCCACAGTCTTTTCCTTCTGGGCACACCTCTTTTGCCTTTGTAAATGCAGCGGTCCTTTACGAAGAATTTAAAGCAACTAATACTACACTTGCATACAGTGGATATGTTTTCGCAAGTACTACTGGAACACTTCGTGTCTTGAACAACGCTCACTACATATCAGATGTTATTACAAGTGCAGGAATTGGCATCCTGGCAACAAAAGTTATTTATCTATTGGATCCCATTATTCCATAGAACCCATTCAAAAAAACAAAAAATATTGTTTTAATTCCACAATTCACTTCAAAACACATCGGAATTCATTTAAGCATGAAATTCTAATTCACTTCTGTAAATAGCTACGAAAACGTTTTCATTAAAAAACTGGCATTCAAGTCAAAAGAATCATTTTTACAAAATACGAATATCACAATTTACAGCTGATTATCGAGTCTATTTTACGTAATACCTATAAAAAATCCGTTTTTAGTGTTTGTTTTTTAATAATTCTTGATTTTCATGATTTAAATCATAGTTAAAAAACAAAATAAATCATAGCTTTATACCGTTAAAAAATCTAGCATTTCAATTATGAAAAAACTTCTTTTAGGTAACGAAGCTTTAGCACAAGGGGCCATAGATTCAGGGCTCTCYGGTGTGTATGCTTATCCTGGAACTCCCTCAACCGAGATAACAGAATATATTCAAAAATCAAAAACAGCAAAAGAGCTAGGCATCCATAGTCAGTGGTCGGTCAACGAAAAAACCGCCATGGAAGCTGCTCTAGGAATGTCCTATGCCGGAAAAAAATCGATGGTAGTAATGAAACATGTAGGGCTTAATGTAGCTTCTGATGTTTTTATGAACATGTCGGTTTCTGGTATTAACGGTGGACTCGTAGTTGTGGTGGCCGATGACCCATCAATGCATTCTTCACAAAACGAACAAGATTCTCGTTTTTATGGAAAATTTGCAATGATTCCAATTTTGGAACCCACAAACCAACAAGAAGCCTATGACATCACTCGTTATGCATTTTCATTATCCGAGAGGTTTAGATTACCCGTTTTACTACGATTGGTTACACGTCTATCCCACTCAAGAGCTGTTGTAGAAACCTTTGAACGTATTGCTCAAAACAAGCTTGCATTCCCAGAAAACCGCACACAATTCCAACTGATCCCTATGCGGGCCAGGGGCTTGTATCAAGATTTGTTAGACAATCAAGAAAATATTCAAGAAAGTGCCACCAATTCACCATTCAATAAATTAATAGAAGGTACAGACACTAAATTGGGGATTATTGCCTCGGGAATTGGCTACAATTATGTCATGGAAAATTATCAAGACAGCCAGTGCCCACATACTATTTTTAAAGTTTCAGAATATCCATTACCTAAAAAACAAATCAAACATTTATTAGATACTTGCGATCAAGTCATCGTTTTTGAAGACGGCTACCCATTTATTGAAGAAATGATAGGAGGCTTCTTTAACGAAGACCAAAAAGTAATAGGTAGATTAACTGGACATGTAAATAGAACAGGAGAATTGAACCCTGACATTGTTGGAAGAGCCTTGGGCTTCGACATCAAAAAAACATCTAAAATTCCAAGTATTGTATCAGGAAGACCTCCTGAATTATGTACTGGTTGTGGTCATATCGATTTATTTGAATCCATCAACACTTTAATTCCTAGCATAGGAGAACAACGCGTTTTTGGAGATATCGGTTGTTCTGCACTAGGCGTGTTACCACCTTTTAATACCATTAACACTTTAATTGAAATGGGGGCATCTGTAACCATGGCCAAAGGAGCCACCGACGCAGGTGTGAAAAATGCAATTGCCATTATAGGTGATTCTACTTTTACCCATTCTGGTATGACAGGATTGTTAGATGCCATCTACGAAAAAACACCTTTAACGGTAATTATTTCTGATAATTCTGCTATAGCCATGACCGGGGCGCAAGACTCAACGGCCTTGGGAAAAATAAAGAAAATTTGTTTGGGACTTGGTATTGAAAAAGAGCATTTAAAGGTAATTATTCCACTGCCGAAAAACCATGATGCGAATGTGGAAATTATTCAAAACGAATTGGACTACAACGGAGTCTCAGTGATTATTTCACAACGACCATGTGTGCAAATACCATCCGACAAAAAAGCACAAATCAGAGCATTTTTAAAAACCTGTCAAAACTAAGTCATTATGACCTCAAATATAATATTAGCCGGAGTAGGAGGACAAGGAATTCTAACCATTGCTGCCATTATAGATATCGCAGCCCTCAACAATAATTTATACGTAAAACAGGCGGAAGTCCACGGAATGAGTCAGCGAGGCGGCGCAGTACAATCGCATGTTCGTATTTCAGACAAAGAAATATACTCAGATTTAATTCCAGAAGGCAAAGCCGACCTCATCCTATCCGTAGAACCTATGGAATCTTTAAGGTACCTCCCGTTTTTAAAAGAAGATGGCTGGTTAATCACAGATTCTAATCCATTTATCAACATCAACGACTATCCAGAAAAAGCCGCTTTGCACAAAAAAATCAATTCATTACCCAACACTATTCTAGCCAATGCAACCGATATTGCAAAAGAATTAGGGAATTCAAAAGCAGCCAACATCGTATTACTAGGAATTGCATCTAATTTATTATCTTTGAGTGAAGACAGTATCATTGAAGCTATTAAAACACTATTCAGTCGAAAAGGCGAACGTGTAGTCAATAAAAATATTGAAGCCTTTTTCAAAGGCAAAGAAATTGCTACAGAAGTAGCACCGTAGAATCCTTTCCCCCTTTCTATTTCAAATACCTTATTTATTTAAGGTATTTGATTTTCTTTTCAAAAAGGGGGCAGAAAAACTACACGTAATTATACTATTTTTTGCATCGAACCTCATCATACTCATTTCACATGTTACATTCTTCACTTACAAACCCAAAAAGCATTGTTGTTATAGGCGCGTCAAATAACAAAAACACACCTGGAGGAAGCGTACTTAATAATTTACGCTCCCATAACTTTAAAGGCGACATCTATGCTGTAAACCCTAAAGAAACGCAAGTTCAAGGTATAAAATGCTATCAAAATGTAAGCGAACTACCCCAAGTTGATTTGGCTATAATTGCTATAGCAGCCAAATATACTTTAGATACGGTTAAAACTTTATGCCGTGACAAAAACACCAAAGGGTTTATTATTTTCTCTGCTGGATTTAGCGAAAAAGATGATGACGGAGCAATCTTAGAAAAACAATTATGCGAAGAAATTGAAAAAGCCAACGGAAGCTTATTAGGTCCAAATAATATTGGATTGATGAATCCAAATTACGCAGGTGTTTTCACCCAACCTATTCCTAAACTAGATCCAAAAGGTGTTGATTTTATTTCTGGATCAGGAGCAACTGCAGTATTTATAATTGAAGCCGCCATGGCTAGCGGACTCACTTTCTCAAGTGTTTTTTCTGTTGGTAATAGTGCTCAAATTGGTGTAGAGGAAATTTTAGAGCACTTGGATGAAACTTTTGACATGAACACAAGTTCAAAAACGAAACTCTTGTACATAGAAAGCATCTCCAATCCACAAAAATTATTAAAACACGCGCAATCACTCATTGCAAAAGGTTGTAGTATCGCAGCTATCAAAGCAGGAAGCTCGGAAGATGGCAGTAGAGCTGCCTCATCACATACAGGAGCATTAGCGAGTTCCGATCTTGCTGTAGATGCGCTATTTAGAAAAGCTGGCATTATCAGGTGCCATGGAAGAAATGAGTTGATAAGCGTTGCTTCTATCTTCTCCTACCGCGCCTTGACGGGTAAAAACATTGCTATAATTACGCATGCAGGTGGCCCTGCTGTTATGTTAACCGATGTACTCTCTAAAAACGGACTAAGCGTTCCTGAAATAAAAAACACTAAAAGCCTCGAATTACTAGACAAACTTTACCCTGGATCTTCGGTTACAAATCCCATAGATTTTTTAGCCACTGGTACGGCACAGCAATTGAGTGATATCATCGATTATTGCGAGCATGATTTTGATGAAATTGATGCTATGGTAGTTATTTTTGGAAGTCCTGGATTATTTGAAGTCTACGATGTTTATGATGTGCTAAGCCATAAAATTAAAAGTTGCTCTAAACCTATCTACCCAGTGCTCCCTTCCGTAATAAATGTAAAAGATGAAATAAATCATTTTATTAATAAAGGACATATTAGCTTTTCTGACGAAGTAGATTTTGGAAATGCCTTGACAAAAGTGTTCAATCAAAATAGTGCTCACACACAAAACGGCACTATCGATAAAGAAACACATCAAAGAATTAGAACTATTATTGATCGTGTAGAAAACGGTTATTTAGACCCAAATAATGTAAAAGAATTACTCACCGCAGCAGGTGTACCAATGGTACTAGAAAAAGTATGCAACTCTAAAGAGGAACTTTTATCGGCAGCCAAAGAAATGGGATTCCCCTTGGTTATGAAATCCGTAGGACCTATTCACAAATCCGATATTGGAGGAGTTATCCTTAACATTACAACCAGCAAAGAACTACAGGAACATTATACAACACTATTAAAACACCCTGAAACAACTGCTGTATTGATTCAACAAATGAAAAAAGGAATGGAACTTTTTATAGGAGCAAAAAAAGAGGGAGATTTTGGACACTTAGTATTTTGCGGTTTAGGAGGCATTTTCGTAGAAGTTTTAAAAGATGTACAATGCGAACTTGCCCCATTTAAAAAAGAGATTGCAAGTGATATGATTCACAATTTAAAAGCATTTCCAATGTTGAAAGGTATCCGAAACCAAGAAGGGATAAATTTAGCAGAATATGCTTCCATCACAGAAAAAATAGCCACTCTTGTAACCATCGCTCCCGAAATTAGCGAGCTAGACCTCAACCCATTACTAGGGGAAAAAGMTGGTATTTTGGCCGTAGACGCAAGAATATGTATCGAAAAGTAACAATTATCTGAATTTTTTATTAAATTTGAAATAAAGAAAGAAACCCCCTAACAATCAACCTGTTGCTATGAAAACAATCAATTTATGGATGTCGTTTTTTAAAAACCTTAAAAATAAAAAAACCGCCACCAAACTTATAGGAAAATGGAAAATGGAAAGTAATGAAGAAGACTTTTTTACAGAAAGAAGACCTTCCGAAACCTATGAATTCAAAGAAGACGGACGTTTTATTCGTATATATTACGAAAAAAAAGATATCAGAAGCTACACTAAAAATTACACTAAAGGAAACTGGTCGCACACAGAACAGTTAGATTTTAGTTGCGTAGCCGAAAACACAAAACAACTAGATTTGATATTAAAAGAAGAAGGAAATTATTTCACAATGCTTGGAAGTGATGAAACTGTATWTAAAAGAATAGGCTAATTTTTTTAGCCTTTTAGTATAAGATTTCTGAAATTACTTCGTTTGGTATGTATCGTTAACCAACCCAAACCCCAAATGAAAAAAATAATTACATACAGTCTTCTTTTAAGTATATTTTTTTTAACCTCTTGCTCAAAAGATGATGAAATATATGATGAAACTGCCATTATAGGTACTTGGACATTATCTAGTTATTTTATTGAAGGTGAAGAAATGGAGTTAGATGACTGTGACACAACTTCCACCATGAATTTTGAAGAAAATTACAACTATGCTCAACATACATTTCAGTATATAAATGACAATTGTACAAAAACATACAGCGAAATAGGTGTGTGGAAATTTCTAGGAAAAAATGTTTTTACAACAACTCCTCAAGAAGGAAGTACTTATAAGTTTACGGTCGGCTTTAGCGGAAACACGTATACTACTGAAGATTTAATAGTAACCAATGGAGTCAAAAAACTACATAGATTTACGTATACAAAAATCAATTAATACCAGTACTCTTTCCTTTTTTTGCCCAAAAAATCAATTTTTATTGTGACAACTTAAAAAATAGTGTGCCCTAAGGATAACGTTACATTTCCAAAGCGTAACTTTTATGAAACGAACATGAATTTTTTTAATCAAAAAATACCCCCAAGGGTATGATTAAAATAAATTCATGTGAGAACGAGTGTAACGAGTGCTTACATGGG
>NVSY01000052.1 GCA_002401385.1 Flavobacteriaceae bacterium
GGTGTTTTTGAAAGATTGTAGTAAGGTATTACTTGCTTAGAAAAGGGTAAAATATTAGTGAAACACGTCTATATGTTGTGATTTTTCTTATGTTTTAAATTTTTATGAACCTTATAAATGAGGAAAAGTGAGTTCGATTTCTGTTTTTTTGTTCAGTTGTCATTCAAATTGCAACTGTTTTTTCTCTAATGATGTGTCTTTGTAGAGATGTCTTTTTTTAATTACTGTAGAGACTTGCCATCTTTCTTATGTTTTTAATACTATATGCGGCCTTTGGACCTTTCTTTTTTAACTAAAATTGTATTTTTATGTGCTATAGTTCTTGAGCTTAATAGTTTTATTAGTAATTATGATTGTGAATGTTTGCTGATTTTTGTTGTATTTTATTATTTATGGCAGTTTCTAAGGCAGCATGAGAGCATTTGTTTTGGTAAGCAGGGGAGGGATTGTGTGAATTGCTCCCTATGTGGTAGCATACTTTTGAAGTTTTCTTGCTTATWGGWGTCTCTAAAAGAGGTGATATTTAGTGTGATTCGAATTTCTAGATTGGATTTAGTTGTTTTTAATATTTTTTCTTTAATGGATGTGTCATTATATGTTTATATGTATGCATAGGTGAGTGTTGATTTAGTTTCTTTCTTAGATATAAATGCAATCTTTCGTCCTGTTTTACGATTCACTAGTTTGTTTTTTGGGGGGAATATCTATATTTGTTTTCCTGGAGTGTTCCACGTGGAACTTAATTGAGTCTTTTTTGTCTGGATATGCTCTTTAAAAATGTGTTTTTTTTAATTGAGATCCCCCTTTTGATACCTTTCAAAGTGTTTTCTAGTGAAGTAATTTCAAATAATAGAAGCTTTTGAATGTGTTTTTGAATAAATAGGGGTAAAATGATTGACTCTGTAATTGATTCAACTAAAAATTAAACTAAATATTTTGTCAAAATTTGCGCTAGATATATCAAATACCATCATTTTATGGAACTATAAGGAGTGTGTTTTACTTGCTAAAGTGAATTTTTATTAGATGTAGTAAAATATTTGTTCAATTGTTTCGCTCTTTTTCAGCGTAAATTCGTGACTAATTTACTTGTGTAAATAGTTGGTTTAATTTTTTATACTCCATTTATTCAAATCACTTCGCCCTCAATAGTTTTTTATATTATTTATTTGAGATACTAGATGAATAACAAATGAATTGCTCTTTGAATTTTTCTATAAATAGGGATGGAATTATCATTTTTGGAACGGTTTTATGAAAATGAAAACACTCATTTTTGATATTTTTGGTAGATGATGTAATTCTTGTTGTTGTTCCATTTCTTGAAAATTTGTCAATTCCGTCATATATTTTTTAAAAAAAATCATTTTTTTTGTTTTTTTTGATGAAAAACTGAAATTTTCATGGGAAAAATCATTTATATAGTGTTTGTTTAAAGGTTTACTTTAATTATGTGTTCTGTGTCGGGAAATCTTTTAAATGCGCGTAAATACATCTTAAAATGAGCTGTTTTTTTCTCTATTTCGTCTTTTTATCCTCTTTTTTTCTTAGGAAATATTCCAGAATTTTAATCTACTGTTTTTCCTCTTTTATTTTTATAATTACTAAAAATTTGTACTAAATGACATCTTGTTTTTTAGTAAATATTATTGAAAATGCTGTTAGAATATATGTGGGATAAAAATATCGAGTGATTTTTTTAGATTGCCGTTCTCGGAATCTTTTATAAAGTATACGCATGTTGATATTTTTGAACTGCTATTTTCTATCTTCGTAGCGAATATTAATATCAATAATTAGAATGAACATTAAAAATGTACTTAGTGTTGCTGTGGTAGCAATTGTAATTTCGTCTTGTAGTCATACCAAAATTGGCTATATGGATGTCGAAAAAGTAATGACGGAATATGAAGGTATGAAGGATCTGGAAGTAGATATCATAGCTCAACAAGAAATTTTGGCTAAAAACTTGGATAGCTTGTCAGGCGTATTTCAGGATAAAGTTAAAAATTACTATGCGAAATCTGCTAAAATGACTTCTAAAAAGCGTCAAGAAGTGGAGGCTGCTTTGCAAATGGAACAGCAGATGTTACAAGGAAAACAACAGCAAGCAACGTTGGATTTACAAAAGATTGGTCGTGATAATACGGCAGAAATTACGCAATTATTGGATAGTTTGGTAACTGTTTATGCTACTAAAAACGGCTACCATTTAATTATGGGTACTACTGGTAAAGGAACTGTTATGTATGGTGACGAAAGTTTAAATGTAACCGATCAAATGTTGGATATTATGAACACTCAGTACAAGAAATAACAAGGAATTATTTGTTAAATTATATAAAAAAAATCAGCTTTTTTAAGCTGATTTTTTTTGTTTTGTAACTTGTTTTGATGGTTTTTAAACCAATAAATTAGCGTTTATTATGATAAATTGCCTCAATAACTACGGTTAATACGATAATGGAACCTCCAATTATRGTGTTTAAGTTGGGGATTTCCGATAGGAAAAAGAAGGCGAAAATGATTCCGTAAATTGGTTGAATACTACTCATAATGCTTGCTGTTCCTATGCTGAAATTTTTAAAACTCATCACAAATAATGTGTGTCCGATGGTGGTAGTTACGAGTGCTAATGTTATCAATGCACCAATATCACTAGTACTTATTGAGAAATCAAAGTAGAAGATAACTGGCCATAAAAAAACAGAGATTATTAACATTTGGTAAAACATTAATAAAGAGCCATGGTGTCCATGTACCATTTTCTTCATTAAAATATTTCTCATTGCATAGAATACTGCTGAAACTAAACCAAAAACAATCCCTAATGTTTGGTCGTTTTCTAGGTCAAAATCGGGGACTAAAAACTGTATGCCAATAAGTACCAGCACRCCTAAAATAACGTGCCGAAGGTTTATTTTTGTTTTTAAAAATAAGGGTTCTAAAAAAGTGGTTACCACTGGATATGTGAATAATGAAAGCATTCCAATAGCTACATTTGAAAGGTGTAATGCATAAAAATAGGTCACCCAATGTATGCCCATAAAAACACCACTCAAGAAAATAGTTTTACTGTTTTTTTTGTCTTTAATTTTAAAGTTAATTTTTTTATACCAGCAAAATGCACCTAGAAAAATGACTGCTAATACACTTCTCATCCAAATAATTACAGGAGGGGGCATATCAATAAATCTACCCAGCGCACCGGAAGTAGAGATGAGTAAAATGGCGATGTTTATTTCAAAAAAATGTTGAAATTTTGGAGTTTTCATTCGTAAAATACGTTCAAAAAAGGTGTTTAATTCTAGCTTAATTTTAATTTTTTAATYACCGAGAAAGCGGTGTCTACAACATCATCTTCTACAATAATTGTAAACTCATTTGTAGTTGAAATAACTTCATATAAAGCAATTCCTTCCCATGCCAATCGTTTAAAAAATTGATAATACAAACCAGAAATTTTRGTGTTCATTTGWGGTAATCCAATGGTGATGGCRGATAAATTATGTTGWACGGAAGTACATAATTCGTGTTTGTAACTCTCCTTGACGTGGTGTTTAAATTTACTTGTAATTAATACATTGCTTTCATGAATTCCACGTGTAAAAGTGTAAAATATTTGAGGATCTTTTTTTAATATCTCAATGATGGTAGAATGACTTTTAATCAAATTGTCAGAATTTTTGAAAGTATAATCCGATAAGTCTGAGCGTACCGTGATATCTCCCAAATTTTTTAATACTTGTTGAAGTTTGACTTTATTTCCCAATTCTTTTGGGGGAGAATAYCTTCTCAATGCCATCATTATAGCTCCTGCTTTTACAGGCTTRCGTAAAAGTTTACCKATAGGTTCTCTCAGTTCTTCTGCCAGCGCGCTATAATTCACAATATTTCTGTTAATYGCYTCTTCCAAAAATGGTTGGGAAATTAATATTTCTTCTACGCAATTTGCAATTGTTTTCATGAGTTGGANTTTTTTTTAATGTGGATAGATACTTTTGAAAATCAATTTCTTAAGAATCTTACAAATCAATATGTTAAATAATTAACAYCTAGTGCAAAATTAGCTATAATAAAYTAAWAAATTTACTAAAAGTTATAAAAATTATAGGTTTGTAAAAAATAAGAGATAATGAAGGTTTTRAAATTTGGTGGAACATCTGTAGGWTCAGCGGAAAACATGCACATGGTAAAGGATATAATTGTGGATGGTGAGAAAAAAGTTATTGTTCTTTCTGCTATGTCTGGRACTACCAATATTTTGGTGRAAATTCATGGTTTAGTGAYTGATAATCAGCARAAAAAYGCATTGAATCTATTGTTAAATTTACAACAGAATTATGCGGATGTACTTGATGATTTGTTTGAGAAATCAGATTTAAAACAACTAGTTTCAAATTATACTGACAGTGTTTTTCAGGATTTGKCCATTTTAATATCKARTCCTATCGATTGTTTTCTCTACAAGAACATWGTTGCTAAAGGGGAGTTGTTATCTACTTTTATGTTTACACATTTTTTGAAGAGYCAACATGTAAATGCACGTTTGTTACCAGCGTTGGAATTTATGAGGGTAGACAAAGATGGGGAGCCAGATAATTTTTATATCAAACAAARTTTAAATCGCCTTATAAAAGAAGGTTTAGCGGCGGATATTTAYATTACACAAGGCTTTATTTGTTTAGACAATCAAGGAGATATTTCCAATTTGGAGCGSGGTGGAAGTGATTATACTGCGACTATTATTGGGGCAGYTTTGGATGCWGATGAAGTACAGATATGGACAGATATTGATGGWTTGCATAATAATGATCCTCGATTTGTRTCTGRTACYCATGCAATTGCAAACTTATCTTTTGATGARGCGGCTGAATTGGCTTATTTTGGAGCTARGATTTTGCACCCACAAACWGTGATGCCAGCAAGACAAGCAAATATACCGGTACGTTTAAAAARCACCATGCAACCTTTGTCGAATGGGACATTGATAAATAAAAATGCAAGYGAGSARGGAATCAAAGCTATTGCGGCTAAAGATGCAATTACTGCAATAAAAATTAAATCTGCRCGTATGYTGCAGGCACATGGTTTTTTGAAAAAAGTGTTTGARATTTTTGAGAAATACGAAACGTCTATTGATATGATTACCACCTCGGAAATTGCCATTTCATTGACCATAGACGATACGAGTTATTTAAAGTCAATTGTGAGCGAATTGGAAAAATTTTCTACTGTGGAAATAGACCAAAATCAAAGCATTGTCTGTTTGGTAGGAAATCAGATTGTAAAGCATGAAAATACCTACAGGTTTTTCCAAGTTTTACAGGACATATCCGTAAGGATGATTTCTTATGGAGGAAGTAACAATAACATTTCTATTTTGGTGAATTCGGATGATAAAATAAAAGCATTGCAACTGCTAAACTCTTATGTTTTTGGGAGTGCTATCGCTTAATATCTGATAGAATATTGATTGATGTTTGATAAAAGGAACACTTATTTTGAGTGTTCCTTTTGCTTTTGTGGTAATAATAACTGAGAATTCTAAGGAAATTATCGCTGGAACGCCTCTGGCATATGTGTATCCGAAGCCATAAAATTGTATCTTTGCCCTTAAATAAAAAACTATGCATAAATCAATTACCCTTAATAGAACACGTGCTCAGGAATCATCTAGTGCTATTGAACGTTTATACATTACCATGCGTCATTTATTCAGTCGTGGTTTTTATAAACCAATGGGTGTTTCTGGAGATGCACTCCGAGAGGCATTGTTGTTATTACGCCCAGAAATTTATGGATCTATTGCCGATGAAAAGGTAGAATTAAATGGATTAATTTATGTTATAGAACGTTTACCTGAAGGGATAGAGGAGTGTCAGTTTACTAATTTAACAGCGGATGAAGGCTATTCTGACTCTAGTTTTAAAGTAATTATACCACCGAAACGACGTAGAAATTGTTTTAGAATAGACAAAGATCAAATGAATATTGAGGTGACTAGAGGTAGGTCTGAAATTTATGACATCCTTACCCACCTAACTTTTTTGTTTATCGAATCACATAAAATTGCCAATACAGTATTGATTAATAAGGATCAAGATACCATTCGTGAATGGAAAAGATTGGAAGAAATAGTGGTGTATAATAAAAATATTTCTGTAGAAGAACGTGAAGTGGTTATGGCACATGTAGGGCGTATTTTAGGACGTACTTTTGCTGAAGTTTTAGAGGCTTATAACGCCTTTACAACAGAAAAAAATCCAAATCGTTTTTTGCAAATCATCTTTTGGTTAGGACATTTGGCGATAAACGAACGTCGTAATAATCAAAAAAGAACCATCACATTTTCACCTGTGTTGAGAGAACGTATTGGACATCATATTTATGGTGATGTTTGGGCAACTACTATTAAAAAAGCCCTGTTTGAAAATAATTTAATAGAACGTCCAGTACATATTATTAGTGCTAATATGCATAGCGTTATGAATTCTGTTTACGCACCAATGGTGTTGAAAAAAGAAGTCAAAGAACTCAAAGGGGTTGCATTGTTTGAAATGTTAAGTGAAGCTAAAAACGATTCTTTACGTAAACAAGTGAAGAATTTTGCTGCTAAAAATGGGCTGATATACGTTAAAGATACTTCTGGAACCAATATCAATGTTCAGATAATTGATACTGAAAAAATAGATTTTTCTCAAACAAATTATAAGTTTGAGCATAGCAATGATGAATTAAAACCTGTATTAATTGTTATGGATTATGCCTTTGGAGAACAAGCATATGAAACAATGGATGAATTATTGAAACCCTATAAAACTGCTGATAAGAAGAAGTGTTTTATGAATATAGAATCGGTTTCTATCATGGGAAAAGCGGGGATTTTAGAAGGAGGAAAAGGAGATATTATGATTCCAAATGCTCATATTTTTGAAGGGACTGCAGATAATTATCCATTTAAAAATCAACTAAAGAAAAGCATGTTTAAAGATTGTGGCGTAGATGTGGTGAGTGGTGCCATGGTTACCGTACTTGGAACATCGTTACAAAACAAAGACATTCTTAAATTTTTCCACCGTTCTACCTGGAAAGTTATTGGTTTGGAAATGGAAGGTGCTCATTATCAAAAAGCCATTCAAGCAGCCTCTAGAATTAGAGGGAATATTTCTAAAAAAGTGCAAGTTCGTTATGCGTATTACGCCTCGGATAATCCATTGGAAACTGGAAGTACATTGGCTTCGGGAGGATTGGGAACTACAGGGGTGTTACCAACCTATGTGATCACAGAGAAAATACTAGAACAAATTTTTTAAAGACAACAACAACACAATTAATATATACAATGAACACATTAATTTTAGGAGCCGGAGGAAGAGAACATGCCATGGCATGGAAAATTGCTCAAAGCGATTTATTAAGTAAATTATTTATTGCTCCGGGTAATGCAGGAACAGCGCAAGTAGGTACAAACTTAGCGGTAAATCCCACTGATTTTGAAGCAGTAAAATCAGCAGTAATTGAACATAAAATTCAATTAGTCGTAGTTGGACCAGAAGACCCTTTAGTACTAGGGATTCACGATTTCTTTTTGCAAGACGATGCATTGAAAAATGTCGCTGTAATTGGCCCTCAAAAATATGCAGCGCAACTAGAAGGAAGTAAAGAGTTTGCGAAGGAATTTATGTTTCGTCACAATATCCCAACCGCCGCTTATAAAAGTTTTACTGTAGATAATGTGGAAGAAGGCTATGCCTTTTTAGATTCGTTAACCGCGCCTTATGTATTGAAAGCTGATGGATTAGCCGCCGGAAAAGGGGTGTTGATTTTAAATGATTTAAACGATGCAAAGACAGAATTAAATGACATGCTTACCCATCAAAAATTTGGTGCAGCAAGCGCAAAAGTAGTGATTGAAGAGTTTTTGGACGGAATTGAAATGAGCTGTTTCGTATTGACCGATGGCGATAGCTATGTGAGTTTGCCAAACGCTAAAGATTATAAAAGAATAGGCGAGGGCGATGCTGGATTGAATACAGGAGGTATGGGAGCTATTTCACCTGTTTCTTTTGCTGATAAAGTATATTTAGATAAGATAGAGGAGCGCGTTATCAAACCTACGGTAGAAGGACTTAAAAAGGACGGGATTCCTTACAAAGGGTTTATTTTCTTCGGATTGATCAAAGTAAACAACGAACCTATGGTAATTGAGTACAATTGCCGAATGGGTGATCCAGAAACGGAAGTAGTAATTCCACGTATTAAAAGTGATTTCTTACACTTACTCATCGAAACTGGAAAAGGGAACTTAGCCAATCAGAAAATAGAATTAAAAGAAGAAAGTGCTGCTACAGTTATGCTAGTGTCTGGTGGATATCCAGAGGCATATGAAAAAGGGAAAGTAATCCAAGGCCTGGAAAAGGTGGAAGGATCTATCGCTTTTCATGCAGGAACTATTAAAAAAGAGAACGAAATTCTAACCAATGGAGGACGCGTAATTTCCATCACTTCCTATGGTGATGATTTTAAAGCTGCCTTAAAACAATCCTATAAAAATATCGATAAAATTTGCTTTGATGGAGTGAATTTTAGAACGGATATTGGATTTGATTTGTAAGGGAGAATTGAGATCTTAGTAGTGCCTATTGAGAGGAGCATTGTTGGGGATATTTGAAACAAGATTCAGGACTATTTGATACAGGTTTCAGGACAGTGAGTTGGACATGAAGGGGAGAATTGAGATCTTAGTAGTGCCTATTGAGAGGAGCATTGTTGCGGATATTTGAAACAAGATTCAGGACTATTTGATACAGGAGTCAGGACTAGAAAATAAAGATTAAAATATAGTATGAAGCCTTGAAGTTATAAACTTTGAGGCTTTTTTTTGGAAAATTTCTAATTTTTGCGCACTTTTCCAATGCTAGATCTCCGTTTTCACGAAGATGACGGATGCGTTTGTTTTGGATTCGAATGCATTCTAATTACTTCCTTTCTAATGAGTTATATCCGCTGTGATTGTTATTGCTGCGAACGCGGTAATTCAGCGTGAAAATGGTGCGTCTAGCATTTGAAATTCTCTACTGGGAAAACAGATAGCTTTGAGGTAATTTTAAACTTTGTGTTTTGGCCAAATTTACCCCTCAAAACAATCAAATGGTGCTCCATAACTGCTGTCATTATTTCCGTTTTTTAACTCCTCCAATTCCAATACAGGAGACAAACAGACATCAAAATTTTTAAATAGTTTCACCCAACTATCACGAGGCTTTCTTCTGAACAATTCCTCGAGTTTTTGCTTATCAAATGTTCCTACGATTAAATCATCACTGTTTTCTGTTTTCCAACTTGTTTTGTGAATGACTTCACAAAACAAGTTCCAGAATTTTAGTTCTAAAGCTCCAAGGGCAATCCATTTTTTATCTTGGCATTGGTATACATT
>NVSY01000053.1 GCA_002401385.1 Flavobacteriaceae bacterium
CAGTTGATTTACGAAACGATCATTATTAAAAATATGGAAGGAGTTGGGGTGTAGTTTTCTTGTGCAAAAACAAAAAAATCAAGATGAACCAGCAAGGTCAAAAATAAAAAAACCACAACATTACTGATATGGTTTTTGACTTAAACTGTTCTATAAAAAAACGGTTACAAATGCGTTCAATGGTTGCTTTTATACCTCTTGTATGGCTTACTCATGTAGGGCACGGATTTCAAATCCGCGCTATCACGTTGGTGGATACTTCTGCGCCATCGGGTCAGTAGCGATGGTGGTTACTCATGCGCCAGCAGGGTATAAAATAAATTTATTTAGTATAACATTAAAACTCCATCTCATTTCCATCATGCAACAATGACTAGGTATAACAGAGGAAACCAGATATTGTCTATTTATAGTTATTCTTTTTCAAATTTTGAAATGCTATCATTKTCTACCTCTTGCCATCCATCTACTTCTGTCCAAGTGGCCATGCAGATAGCTACTTCTCCATCAAAATAAATTTGATCAAAAATTGTATGTCCATCTCTCTCTATGGCCAWCATGCCATCTAAAGCTCCTTGTTCAAATGCTATTCCAAACATCACACAATCCGAWTCATCGTAATTAACATTACGCTCGTCATCCAATTTATCTAAATCTTCTTCTACTCCAGGTAAAAAACCTGTTCTATTATACCAAGATTGGGCTTTAATCTCTACTGGAATTTGAAAATTGGTATYTAAATCTGCATTTAGTAATAAATCGGTTTTTTTTCTTGCATTCGTATAAACAGGCTGCTCTCTAAGAATATCGTAAGTAGTGTTTACTGATAAAATGTGGGCTACAAGATCTACTTGTACCCATCCTTCCCATCCTCCTTTCACAACCCAATTGTATTGAAAAGTGCCGTTTCGAGCTTCTGCCCAATTTATTACTGCTTGTCTAAAAGTGTTTAAATCGAAATTCATAGTTTTTTTTTAGTTGAATTTTGTCTGAATAGCATATATAATACTGCTTTACTTTACATAAATTCTTTTCTTCAAATATTCTTCTGTAGTATAAATTTTATTTTTATAAATAGTGTTGTTTCTTCCTATTACAAATTCACTCAAACCATAATGTGTTGCATTATTTCTGTTCCAATCGAATGTATATCCCAATTGTGTCCAAGGATATTTATCTTGTAATTTACATTCGTAATAACGACTTATCCTGTTGTCATTAATCCAAACGACATAACCTAGATTAGTACTATCTGGAAAACAGAGCTTACATTCTTTATCATTAATATTATTATCGGGACATGGGCGGATCAAGTCTGAAGGTTTCACCCACAAATCCACGAAATAATTATACACTGAACTTTCTGGCAATCCTACTAATTGCTTCAATCTTAAATCTACCTTACTAGAATCTACAGCCTCTTTTTTCATCCTTTTCAATAATTCTGGAGCGGTAGTTACCCATATTGGATAGTTTCCAGTATTGTATTCAGACGAATCAAAATAAGTGGTATCATTCTTCCAAGTCACTGCCAGAATACATTCTTCTTGAAGAATTGTATCTCTTATTAAGCTATCGTTAGCGGAAGTTATTGGAATTAAATAATTATTAATTTTATCCTTGATTGGTGACATGGCTGTTTCGATTGCTTTCGCATATAAAATATCATTAGCTGCACCATATTCAGCCTTACCTTTTTTAGCATTTTACAGGAAGATAAAGTCAAAACAACTACTAAAAGCACTAGGTTCTAATGTGCAATTGTTTCATTGAATATTGGTAAATTCAATTTATTAATGGTTTTCATGTGTTTAAAATTTTGTAATTAACTAAAAATATTTCAGAATTTGAGAACCCATGTAAGCACTCGTTACACTCGTTCTCAAATGAATTTATTTTAATCATACCCTTGCGTGTATTTTTTGATTAAAAAAATTCATGTTCGTTTCATAAAATATTTTTTTGTTTTTTAAACCGGTTACGCCCATTTAATAGTGTACAATTCAGCAATATTAACAGGTCTTGTTTCTTTGCCATCTAACTCATCCTCAGTACTGGAAGTAGAAGATGTATTAATAATGGAGGCGGCTCCTTCCTTACCTGTTAAAATAGGTTTATCTAAAGAAAACTTAAGTCCATGATTATGTTTAAGAAACACATCTTCTTCTAGCGTACCTACCTTATCCCCTTCTACACCTCCTTTTTCTTGTGAAGTTCTATCATCTGCATCAGGATCAACTCCTAAACCATTATCCCAGGCTCTACTAAATTGGCCGCTCATATTAATTAAATAAGGGTTATTTGTATCAGGGTTGACTCCAAATCGATTATTGATTACCGACCTTAATCGAGTAAATTTGTCTGTAATCTCAAGTACTTCATTACACAAAGAGAATTCCTCAGCAGGCGCATTTTCTGTAGCTACATATTGCTTTCTTTCTCCAATCACTCCTTGAACAATACAAGGCAAAGTATCGAGAGCTATTTCTCCAATATTTACATATATTGTATTAATATATAAAATAGCTTTTGGTGTTGAACATTGGATATCAATTTCTAGCTTAGTAGCATTTTCATCTACATCTAGTTCAACATTAATTTCTTTTTTCTCTCCCGATTCATAAAAAAGTGTTTTACTATTTTTTGAAACCCCATCATAAATAGTAAAGGTTAATTCAAAATTGGTGGAAGCTGAAGATGGATTTTGAATGACAGCATTAGCACTTACTTTTTTTCCAGGAACGGTTTCATTCCATCGAGGAAACTCACTGATTACCTGACTAAAAGTCATTGTCGAATCATCCGTACTTTTTTGAATCAGACACGATTTAGTRCTGTCATCAAAACTGACTTCTCCATTTGCTCCTGAATCTTGATACATCCAACCATCAGGATGATTAAACGTAATCAAAGAATCAACTACTTTTTTATTGCTGTAATACAGAAAATTATAATTATATACTAAATTTTTTTGTTGTATAGCAAACAACATATTTTTTGTTAAATCATCCATTACAATTATTTTTTAATTTTCTTAAGCCTCCTTTAATCAGAAGTAATTAAACGAATTAAAAAAGCACACCTGAATTGACCATTCAGATGTGCTTTATAGCTAAATTATGCCAGTACCCTTCTTCTATAATTAATACTTCTGATACGATCTTCTACTTGCGCATAAGATGCCTCAACTCTATTACTAGTTCCTACTTCTTCAAAAATGAAGGTAGCTCCTTCTATTTTTGCTACGTATGATTTTTCTGTTTGCCCTCCATCAAATACGATTTCTAATGGTCCATGAATTTGATTTCCAGAAATAATTTCTCCTTGAACTAAATCGGTAAATAACGCCACATAATATTTCGGTTTAACAGTAAATTGAGCATTATTCCCACTGTACACATCACTTTTTACCAAAGCGATATCTCCATCCATACCTATAGCTAAATTGGCCAATCTTTCAGATTCATTTTCAATTAATAATTGTCCTTCTGTTGTAGACCCATCTTCAAATAATTGTTGAACTGAATCTTTAAATAAACACTTCCATTTTTGACCTAGGTTAGTATCTAATTTTTGTGAAGCCGTGTAAACTCCCTTCCCTCCTTCTTGTTGATAATCAGCTATTCCAGCTAAATATTCGATATTCCATTTAACTCCAGAAAACCCACTCTGTGGAACTGTTGTTTGCTTCCATGATACACTATCTAAACCTGGAGAATCAGGTAATTCTTGGTAGACACATAAAGTCCAAGTGTCTTTTGTCTCGTTACTAAAATTAATTTTGTAAGTTGCCATAATATATAGTTTTGTAAAAATTTCCTACTCTATTTAAAATAGGGTTTTTCGGATTCTCCCCTTGTTCATATTTTTGTTTGAAGCTTCATTAATATTGAACACACAAATAGACGGATTTATCCTAGGCTATTTTAGAGTAGAAATTACCAAATTAAAAATTACGTATTTATACGGTATGGAGAATTAAGTTAACGAATAGATGTCGTTAGCAATTGCATAAACCACTAAACCAACGGTGTTTTTGGCACCAATTTTTTCTAAAATACGTTGTCTATGACTTTCTACGGTTCGTTTACTTAAAAATAATTGATCTGCAATTTCTTTATTAGTGTGTTCACAGCAAATTAATTTTACAACTTCCATTTCTCTCCCAGACAACTCTTCATTAGTGCTTAAACTTATTTTTTTAGATTTGCTATTCATGAATTTAATTAGCATTTCTTGATCAGTCTGAGTAAAATATACACCAGAATTATTAACTGATTCGATAGCGGTAACGAGCAGTTCTTTATTGGCGTTTTTAGGAATAAAAGCAGATACGCCAAGTTTAATCATATGACCTAAAACATTGCTTTTGTAATGAGAAGATAAAATAATGATTTTTAAATCGGGGTATTTATCTTTTAAAGCTTCAACCAATTCAAACCCATCCATAGGTTTCATTTGAATATCAACTAAAGCAATGTCTGGAATAATGGTCTCAGGATTCTCATCAAGAAATTCGAGAAACTCTAAACCATTGTTGGCAGTTTTRACAACATTGATGTTTTCGACATTTGAAAATAGCAGGGAGAGTCCTTCTAAGAATAAAGCTTCATCATCTATTAGTGCAATATTTATCATCGTACTCATTATGTTGGAAATTTAATAATTAATCGTGAACCTTTGTCTTTTTTACTTTTCCATTTACTAATGGCAGCAATGGATTGTATTCTACTTTCAATATTTTTAAGTCCCATTCCTTTTTTTAGAAGATCAGTATCAAACCCTACACCGTTGTCAGACAAAATAATGGCAAGCGAAATGTCTGTATCTCGAATATGAATCAGCATTTCAGTAGCCTTAGCATGTTTAATCACATTACTTAAAAACTCTTGTATAATACGATAGATTTGAACTTCAAAATAGATAGGTCTTTTTTGATATTTATGATTTAATAATAATTGAATGGGAAGTGATTCATTAACATTTGAAATTAAAGCTTCAATAGTGAGTATTAAACCAAATCTCTCTAAATTCACTGGGTACAATGAATGAGAAATTGTTCTGACAGCTTCAATTAATGCTGGAATTTGTTGGGCAATTATTTTTTTAGACCGCTCATTATTCCATGTATCTTCATTATTGATCCAAAGAGAGAGAATGTTTAATTTGTTACCCACGTCATCATGCAAAACTTCTGCAATCCGTTTTCGTTCGTTCTCTTGGACAATGGTGTATTGTAAAGCAACTTTTTTTTGGTGTTCTAATTCTAATTGACGCTGTAGTGATTTCTCATTTAGTATTTTTTTTATATAGGCTCTGTATGATACAAAAGTAAAGAGTATGATAATCGACAGCACGAGAATCATAACAATTATATATTGGGTTTTGACTACCATTTCTTTAATCTGTAAAATGTGTAAATGGAACTACCATACAAAATGGAAGAAAGTATGTTGTTTATAATCCAGATAGAAATATTCATTTCTGTTAATTGATTCATGATTAAGAATAAAAATAAGGAGACACCATAATAGAGGAATAAAGTGGCGTAAATAATCGATAATGGATTATTTGTTTCTAACTCTTTTATATTTTTAATTAAAAGGATGGCTGCTAAACAAATAATAGTTAAATGAGAGATTATTTTACCAATTCCATTTGATGCATCATCATTAATATACCATTGAATAGTAGTCTCAATAAAAATGTAACCAGCAATTAGTCTCGTCATTATTTGCCATTTTTTAGTCGCTTTTAATTCTGTTAGAAAGAAGCTAATTAATATAAAAAACTCACCTGTAACGTAAAAAGGATAGAGAGACTGTGTAGTCTCACTATCTAATATATAAATTGAAGAAAGTATAATAATCTCAATTCCTAAAATAAAACCTAAGTATATAATATACCCTTGAATTCGTTTATTATTCCTTGTTTTTTTATTGCTGATTCCATACATAAAGGCAGTAATCAACAAACAACAAGATAAAATGACAGAAGTATAAAAACACCCCGTCATTTCCCTAATTATCTAAAAGAGTGAAGTCTATTATATCTTTACACATAGGGGGACATGGATGTGACCAATCTTGAGTGTTTGTTATAGCTGTTGTTTGATTGTTTTTTGAGCGAATAAATTCTGCTGCACCAGTTTCATCAGCTATTGTTACAAAAATTAATATAGGTATCTGTGTTTGATAAATGGAAGAGTATTTAAAACCAAATAAGGCAATTACTTCACCTTGTTTTTCATCTTCTCTTGATAAATCAGCAAAAGGTACCACAAAGGCTCTAAATATGTTTTTCCCTTTAGATTTATTAGACTCATAATAAAACCAATCTAAACATTCGTTTTTCCATTTTTCTATGTCTTTTACGGAAGCTTTTTCTGTAATAATAGGCTCGTTGTAAATTGGTAAATCAACTTCTTTCCAGTATTTAGTGATTTCTAAATTTTTGGATAATGATGTTTTTGATACAGTGGTTACCACATCTGTTTCAATTAATGTGATTTCGCCTTTTAAATCTGTCAATTTTGTTGTTAGGTATCTATCAAGGTCAATTTCTTTTCCGCTCTTATCTAAGGGTACAATGATCAGAATAAATATATTATTGTGTACACCAGCATAAGTATGGAAGTTACTGTTTTTATTGTTTTCCTTTATCCAGTCACAATCGTCTTGTGTAAAATTAAATACAGCAGTAGGATCAATTATTTTTTTGATTTTTGAGAAGTTAGTTCTAGTTTCTTTCCATACATTAATTGCTTGGCTACATTTTTCTTTTGAGAGCATAGTTTTATATTTTAGTTTATTAATTTATTCCTTATTTGTAATATTTTACAACGGTTTGTGTATGATTTCGTTGCGTATTTAAGCAACTAATTTATCAATTACAAACCGAATAGAAAATCCGCAAGGGTTTTCGTAAACTAGCTTGTACTARCAATGAATTATACACGGTGCTACGTGCTTGGCTAATTCAAGACTCAGCACTTTTATTTAGTGTTTTTCTCATTTCATTAATCGGTAAGAAGACATTCGTGTGCTGAACGATTTCTTTTTTCTGATTTTTCTTAATATCGCGAACTAAAAAAAGTATCCCTTTTTTACCATTTTTATCTTCTATCATTTTCAAAACTTCTTTCAAGAGTAATGAAAARTTTTTCCTAATGTCTTCTTCTACTACTTTTACAACTTGTAAAACGGAATCTGTCATTTGCTCAATAATTGGCATTAAAAGAAATGTTCTTTATTCTTTAAGTAAATCATCCTTAACAACTCCCCAATCTGAATATTTTATCAATAACTCGTCTCTGTTGAAATATGGTGTTAGAGTTCTACTTATTTCTTAACTATTAACTCTTTCCGTTTTATATCCAATTACTGAAATTGGAAGCCCTATATGTTGAGCATAATTCCGTAATTTATAAATAAATCTCTATGCAAAATTAGTATCGTAAAAGCTACTTGCACATTTTTTAAAATTGTCTAATTCAGAAAATGACTTACCATTCGTTTTTTCAACCTAGTTTCTGAATGGTCTAGGTATGTCCGAATCGATGAAAGATAATTCATAAGTAATCGGTTTAACTCTATCTTTACAAATTCAACATCCGAACTTTTGATATCATCTACTGAATATTTAACCTCTGTTACTTTTTTAAGTGATCAATCTAGAAAAACAACTATTTCTTTAAAATTTAAAGCAACAAATTCTATTCATCTTTTATAATATTGAAATTCACTTACTAAATTTATTGACGTCTCAATTTTAAGGTAATCTTTGTCGGATAATGGTTCGTAAAATTCTGCATAAATTTCTTCATCTGGTAGATAATTATGTATTTTAGCAAGGCAATTTAGCATATCGTATTTTTATTTCTAGCTTGCACCTAACACATGTATATCCACAATAGAAACGTAAAAGTTGACGGTATATCCATTATATCAACAATACGGGGTTATTAACAAATGACTTTTTACAAAAGTAAATCAACTCCCACGATTTTGTTTACGGTAAACCGTAATGATTACTCTTTATTTTTTCTTATGTAATTTGTCAGCTTTTTAACATCTATAAATTCTTTGTCTTGTTTTGTTTCAAAACCACCCCCGCTAGTGCGCGATTTGTATCGCGTTCCCAACAAGGTCATGTGTTTTATCAAAATTTACTTACAAACTAATAAATATAAGAAAACTCTCCAAAATCCCTGCTACTACCTCACTGCTGCACGATTATTAACAGTCACCCATGAAAATCTTGTAACTCTTGGCATCCATGGGTAAGCCTCAAAAAAAAGAACAATATGCATTTCTCATGATTATTATAAGAGATCATAAAAAAATAGTACTATTAGATTATGTGGTTCTGTCGCATCTAAGTTAATAAAAAACTAAACCCCTRTCTTAGTTTCAWAAAAGATGTTCAAAGGTCACTGTTTTCCCAAAGCCATTATATTACAAGCGGTTTATTTCAAGCTTAGATTTAGTCTTAGCTATAGAGATGTAGAAGAATTATTATCCATTAGAAGAATTAACGTGGATCATGCTACTATTCAGCGCTGGGTATTCAAATTCACCCCACTTGTAGAACAACAATTCAGTAAAAGAAAGAAAACAGTTGGAAGACGATGGAGGCTAGATGAAACCTATATTAAGGTAAAAGGTCAGTGGAGATATTTGTATAGAGCTTTGATAAAGAAAGAAATACTGTAGATTTCTTGTTAACCAAAAGAAGACAACGCATATCTGCACAAAGGTTTTTAATAAAAGCTATAGATAAYNNNAATATCAAGMCAGAACTCATAAACATTGATAAGAGTGGTTCAAATACAGCTGTAATAAAACTATACAATCGGAGAAACTATTCAAATATAAAAATTCGGCAATGTAAGTACTTGAATAATATTGTAGAGCAAGATCATCGAATGATAAAGTGGTGTATAATGCTCGGCCTAGGGTTTAAAGAATTTGAGTCGGCCAAAAGAACTCTTACAGGAATAGAAGTGATTAGAATGATAAAGAAAAACCAACAATTGAACCCTAAAGGTTCAACATATAAATCATTGGCCTCTTAAAAAAGGATTAAACTAAACTTTTATATTTATCTTTAACAGATGCGACAGAACCAAGGGAAGTATCCATATTGTAAGTTCTGAATATTTAAAGATGCAAATCAACAATGTTTTTTAATTAAGACCCAACTTTTATCAA
>NVSY01000054.1 GCA_002401385.1 Flavobacteriaceae bacterium
AAGCTGCCGATTTGCTCTTCTTAGTTATTTTGGTTCTTCCTTTTCGTACTAATTGCGAAATTGTTGGCATACTAAAATTTGTTATTAATTATATTTTTTATTACTACTCATTTTATAGAGCGTGCAAATGTACAAATAATATATTGCTTTTCAAATAGCTAAGTCACTTTTTATCAATACAAATAGGTTATCTCTTAAATATTAATTACGAAAGCTAAAAAACAACTCTTCTCCAAAATTTTGTGTATAATAAAAGTTAATTTTAGAATTTCGAAAGTATATGATTCACTCAAATAATTAGCAATACATTAAGATTCGTAATAACAACTTAGTTACTGTACTATTAACCTCCATTCTAAATAAATTCACAAATACAATTGCGGATATTTAAAATCACCATAACAACACCTCTCACCCAATCACAGCATTTATTTTAACCAACATTTTTATCATTTCTCAAAGTAACGCTTCACAAACAGTTGAGATTCGATCATTTAATTAAAACATTAGCTCTAATATATAAGGAGAGAGAAGAAAAAAGAAATGACAGAAATTTTCTTTTGCCACTAACAMAACGTGTAATAAAATTTAGAACAAGAAAAATAATTAAAGAACCGCTTCTAACATCAATCAAACAATACAACAAGTATACCCAAACACAGTAACAATACATACCTAATATTTTACAACAACCAACAATAATATATATGTTACTAAAGAAGTACCAAAAAATAAAATTGACATACAAATAGGTATCAATTAACACAACTACGGTAAAATAGTATATAGTAATAATCACAATTACATAGCACCTATATATTAAAGGTTCACAAAATTWAGAATTGACAACTATATATTAATCCTACTTTAAGTAAATGACCACATAACAGATTTGCAAGATACAAGTATGATAAAAGCAAGCAAAGAAATGGGCACAGGTACATCAGTAGAAGTATANTTTTTTTTACTCTTCAGCCCTAAGTGCAGATAACAAAAAAATCGGATTTATCAATACGGTTAGTAATAACAATAGTATAAAACTAAAATTACAGAAATAACAATTACTCTAAAAAAACTGAATACCCAAGTAGCTCCTCCCTTAGAATATAAACAAGGATGACAACAAACATAATACATGTTTTCATAATCCCCCGAGTAAAACATGATGATGATGATGATGATGTAAACCATACCTCATATGAATTACTTAAAATAGGCAACATCGCTCTACCCTAACCATACTCACGCGTATACATTAATAATAAAATTACAAGCAGTATGCTTATGCCTTCTTATGTTTATATACTTTTTCGTAAAAAAACATCACTTTTACGATTATAACACCAAAACCTTAATAAAATGTTAATATTTCACACTTCCTTAACAAATATTCGCTTTTCTTACAAGAATGTTAATTAAAATTAAAAATAAACAATAAAACAACATTATTATTTATGGTTTCCCACATTCAAAAAGGACTAATATTTTTTTATTGAAATTATATACGCTAAGTTTACGCAACTTTAATGCGAATATCACATCTATAGTATTATAACCTTCACTCAATCTATCAAATTGCGAGAAGTTGTGTTTTCACACATAAAGTCATCCAAATAAAATTAATTCAAACAATTTTACAAATGAAAACAAAGTTTAATGGAATTTTAGTGCTATTACTGGCACTAGTTGTGCAAGTATCCTTTGCACAAGAAAAAACTGTTACAGGGACGGTGTCTGATGTGAGCGGACCTCTACCTGGTGTAACAGTTATTATTAAAGGTACCAAAACTGGTACTCAAACGGATTTTGACGGTAATTATTCAATCAAAGCTTCAACTGGGGCAGTTTTGCAGTTCAGCTATATCGGGTTTGAAACAACTGATAAAGTCGTTGGAACAGCTAATGTCATCGACATTACTATGAAACAAGGCGCACAAGCGTTGGAAGAAGTAGTGATAACTGCTTTCGGTCAAAAAAGACAAAAACGATCTACTGGTTATGCAGCGACTATCGTTTCTGCTGAGCAGTTAACTAAGGTTACTACAAATAACCCTTTTGAGTCTCTGTCTGGTAAAATTGCGGGTGTTGATATTACGGCACCAGCGCAACCTGGTTCATCAACAAAAATTATCATTCGTGGATTTAGTAGTATTAAAGGTTCAAATTCTCCTTTATATATTGTTGATGGTTCTCCTATTAACAACTCTTCTAATGGATCAACATCTACAAGTAGATCATTTGATGGAGGTACAGGTATAAATGATATAGACCCAAATAATATTGCGTCTATAAATGTTTTAAAAGGTGCTGCTGCTACTGCTCTTTATGGTTCTAGGGGTTCTAATGGTGTAATTGTTATTACAACAAAAAGAGGAAAATCAGATTCTAAAATAAGAGTTGATATTAATAGTTCACTAGAATTTGCTGAGGTTTCCAGAATTCCTCACTTACAAGATTCTTTTGGTCAAGGTTGGAATGGGTCAGATGCTTCTGGTTTACCAGGAGGAGGAACTGGAAAGTCTAATGAAAATGGATCTTGGGGTCCTGCATTTGATGATAAAGAAAGATTATGGGGACAAATTGTAAATAATACTCAACAGTTAAAACTTTATTCTGCATTGCCAAATAATGTGAAAGATGTTTACACTACTGGAGAAACATACACAAATTCCGTTAGAATTAGCGGTGGAGGTGCTAATTCAGACTTTGCTTTAGGATTTACGAACACAGATAGTGATGGGGTAATACCAACTGATGCAGATTCATATAAAAGAAAAGCGTTGAGTTTTAATGGAGGTGTCGGAAACGATAAGTTTAAAGTTCGTACCACAATAAACTTCGTGAAAAAATCTCAAAATGCTGTAAATACAGGGCAAGGTTCTGATTCTGGACAAGGAAAAATCTTTATGCAAGAATTACTTCAAATGCCAAGAGATATAAGCATCATTGATATGGAAGATCAAAACAACATTTTCAACACAAATGATTGGTTTTTTACTCCGTATGCGCAAAATCCTTATTGGTCCATAAGAGAAAATTCAACAAAAATAGCAAGCAACCGTGTTTTTGGTAATGTGAACCTCTCTTATAACCTTACACCAAACTTAACTGCCTCTTGGCAAATGAGTATGGATTTAACCAATCAAAAAATAAAAAGTCATGGTGCGGTGGTTAAATATGCTGATGGTTCAGCTCAAGATCAATTAGCTGTAAATGAAGTAGTTGGTGGTGTCACTGAATCACAGGTAGAACGAGCAGAATACGATACTTATTTCGTTCTTAATTATGATAAGGATATCAATGATGATTTTAATATTTCATCTACTTTTGGTGGAACTTTCAATCAAAGAGGTACAGACTACCTTGCTGCATCAATTACAATTTTAGATATTCCGAATTATTATGAACTATCTAATAGTGCCGTTCCTCCTATAGTAACTCAAAACAATACATTAAGAAGAACTTATGGGATGTTTGCATCTGCAACTGCATCATACAAAAATCGTTTGTTTTTAACTGCAACAGGAAGAAACGACTGGTCTTCAACACTTCCAGTAGAGAATAATTCTTATTTTTACCCTTCTGTTTCTTTGAGTGGGATTGTTTTAGATAACAATCAAGCTTTTCTTAAACTAAGGGGAGGTTTTGCACAAGTTGCAAATGATACAGACCCTTACAACACTGAATCAACGTTGGTACAAGCTAATGCAGCTGCTTATTTCGGTAATATTACTTTTCCTATAGATGGTGTGAATTCATTCGAATTGGCAAGTCAACTAGGTAACAACACACTTTTACCTGAGATAACAACTGAATATGAAGTTGGTCTAGAAGGAAGATTTTTTGAAGGTCGATTATCTATTGATGCTGCTTACTATGACAAACAAACAAACGATTTATTAATTGATCGATTGTTGCCAAGGTCCACTGGTTATAGACAAGTAACAGGAAATTTTGCTGATGTTTCTAATAAGGGAATTGAATTATTGTTAAGTGGGTACCCTGTAAGAACTGATGATTTTAGCTGGGAAATGACTTACACCTATACAAAAAACAAAAATAGAGTTACAGATTTAAGAGGGTTGGAAAGACTACTTATAACAGGTGCATACGCGACATCTTTTTATGCTGAGGTTGGAAGACCGCTAGGTGTATTTAGATTTGCTGGAGCAGAAACAACTGATTCTGGTCAAATTATTGTGAATCCAAGTACTGGGTTTGCAGTTTTAGGAAATGAAGAACAAGAACTTGGAACATCCGAAAGAGACTTTGTGATGGGATTACAAAACAGTTTCAAATATAAAAACTTTACATTGGCTGTAGGTCTTGACTATAAAAAAGGCGGTGTAATGTATTCTTATACTAACAGACTGCTTAATTTTACCGGTGGTGCTATTTCTACAACTTATAATGACCGTAATCCTTTTATTATACCAAACTCAGTAAATGATAATGGTGACGGAACTTATTCAGAAAACTCTACACCAGTTACTTTTGGAGGTGTTACAAATTATTTTGGTACAGGAAGTAACCCAGCAGGTGAAGCCAACCATACTATTGATAAAACATTTGCTAGGCTAAGAGATCTTTCTCTATCATACAATTTTCCAACTTCATTTACTGACAAAATGGGGGTCTCAATATTTTCAATTACATTCTACGGTAAGAACCTTGTTTTATGGACACCTAATGATAATCCTTATGTTGATCCTGAAGTATCAACTTTTGGTAGTGATTTGGCAAGTGAATTCGGTGAATTTGCAGGAAATCCAGCTCAAAGAGCATATGGTATGAGTCTTAAAGTATCATTTTAAATAATTTAAAAATAATAAAAATGAAAAATATAATTTATTCTCTATTAGGTTTATTAATCTTGTTCTCATCATGTGATGACCAACTGGATATAAACAGAGACCCAGATTTACTTTCACCTGAGGGTGTTGAATTTGCTACAGAATTACCGGCAGGTATTGCCGGTATTGCAGGTGCTCAAGGTGCTGAATTAGCAATAGTTGGAGGGATATGGTCACAGTTTTACACTCAAAGTAATGCTGCAAACCAATATAGAACAATTGATGCATATCAAATAACTTCTACAAATTTAAATGGTCCATGGCACAATATGTATGATGCTTTAGGTGATATAAGAAACATTAAAAGAAATGCATTGGATCAAGAAAACTGGAAGTATTTTTTAATTGCTTCCGTTTTAGAAAGTTATGGTTCTCAAATTTTAGCTGATTTTTATGATCAAATACCATACGCGGAAGCAAATGATGTAACCAACTTTACGCCTGTTTTTAATACTGGTCAAGAAGTATATGATTTGATGATTCAAGATCTAGATGCTGCTTTATCAAAAGATTTATCTTCTTCTCAAGGAAGTTCTCCTGCAAAAGATGATTTTGTTTTTGGTGGTAATATGGATAAATGGGTTCAATTTGCGAATACTTTAAAACTAAGAATACTTCTTAGACAAAGTAATGTTAGAGATAATGTAGCTTCAGGCGCTGGAAGTTTAACAAATTTCTTAACAGAAGATGCCTCAATGCATAATTTCGTTGATTTACCAAACAACAGCAATCCACTTTATGAAAGTGACAGAAGACGGTTAAATGTTGCAACAAATCTTAGAGCAAGTGCAACAATGTACTCTTATCTTGATGCTAACGGAGATGACAGATTGGATGCATATTATGGTGCAGGTAATCCTTTAGCTCAAGGGGATTATCAAAGTACTGTTTCACCGGTAGGTGTCGCTGTTGTAGAATTATCCGCTACTACACCTGTTTATTTTATTAGTACAGAAGAAAGTTTCTTTTTACAAGCCGAGGCTAATTTAAGATACAACGCAGGTGCAAACGCAAAARCGTTRTATGATGCTGCTGTATTGGCTAATTTTAGTAAATGGAATATTGATGGRACTGATTATGTTTCTTCAGGTGGAGTTTATGAATATCCGTCAGCAGGTACACTTGAACAAAAATTAGAAGCAATTATAACTCAAAAATGGATAGCTTCATTTCCAGGCAATGGATTTGAATCATTTTTTGAACACAACCGAACTGGATATCCGGCTAATTTTACTTATTCTGTTAACGGAGCTACCAATGGTATTTTCCCTCAGCGTTTAGAGTTCCCAAATTCTGAAGTAGTAAGAAATGCAAATACACCAGAAGTAGTTAAGATTACAGTTCCAGTATGGTGGAAATAATTAATAAAATAATTAAAGATAGAATTATGAAAAATATATATATATTTTTACTTTTACTAAGTGGGCTGTTTTTTTCCGCTTGTGTACTAGAAGAAACTACTGGCGATATAAGTAGAGTCACTATATTCCCAACAATCACAATGAATGGAAGTGAATTACTTTTCGTTACTATGGGTGATACTTATGTGGATGAGGGTGCAGTTTCAACTGTTGGTGAAACTGAAATTGAAACAACAACAACTTATACTGCTGGTCTATATGCAGGTGCAGCAGGAGTTGATACAAGTAAAGCTGACAAATATTTCGTGCAGTATTCAGCGGAAAATGATGATGGTTTTTCAGGAAGTGCTTTAAGAACTGTATGGGTTGTACCTCCTACAGGAGATTTAGTTACTAGTATTGAGGGATTGTATACTATTGATGTTCAGAGAGCACCAACATTTACACCTTCTGCGCAATATGACGATTTGGAATATGTTTTCATTTGGAAAATTAGTGAAAATACTTATGGAATTTCAGGTGCCATTGGTGGTTACTACGATTTAGGTAGAGGTTATGGTCCGGCATATGCTGCAACAGGAGCAACTATCATTGCTAATGATATCGCAGCTAATGACTTTTCCTATACTGGAGCTTTTATTAATGGTTTTGGTCTTGCTATTGATATCTCAGCCTTTACGGTTGATGCTGCTGAGCAATCCATTACTTATACTGGTGCAGGAGATTTTGGAAATGGAACCTTCAAAGTACAATTAACACAAGTTCAATTTTAAATTAAGAGATGATGAATAAATATAAATTAATATTAGGAGCATTATTAATAATGGTCTTTTCAGTATTCACTTCCTGTGATGAAGGTGGAGATCCTGATCCAGGAGCTACTTCAGTAGTAGAAATGGCTGGAGATTGGTTTGTGCAATTAGAAGGACAAGGAAGCTATTATCTGATTAGTACTTATAATACTGCTGCTGATAATGGAACTGAAATGTGGATTGATGATAACAAAAATTTCTGGTGGTTCAAGGCAAAAACTTCTGTTAATACAAGTGCGTTGTCTTTTTCAGGTTCTGATTTAGCTAGTACTGTAGATGGTTATGATATTTTAGTAAGCATCAGTAACGGAATAATTAGCAAAGGAACTGCAACAACATCAGGTGGTAATATTTCTGATAGCATTTCTTTTGACATAGAATTTTCTGATGATCCTGGTACTATTTACCAACTTGTTGGTTACAAAAGAACAGGTTTCCAAGAAGATGAACATTAATATTATTTGAAAATTAATTTAAAGAACCACCTCAATTGAGGTGGTTTTTTTATTCCTACAATATCCTTACATTTTCAAAAATATTTGGCATTAGAGCTGTTATAGAAGTCATTAATTCAAGAAAAACTATTAGTAAAGTAATATTCACAAAAAAACTAAACTACTAGTATGCATACGGTCAAGTACATCTATGTTTATAAATGTTTCCAATTACCAGGAAGAAGTTCATATAATTTATTAGCTTTATATTCTTGGATTCTGTCCAATACATTTTTAAGCCAAGTATTGGGATTAATGCCATAAGCTTTACAAGAAGCAAAAAAAGGAATACATCCTTGCAATATTTTCTGCAGCATTATGAGAACCTGCAAATAAGTAATTTTTACGACCTAAGGCTAATGGTCTTACTACATTTTCTATATTGTTATTGTCAATCTCAAACTTGCCATTCAAGACGTATCTATTTAGGTTATCATAAATATTCAAGGCATAGGCTATTGCCTTACCTATTGTGCTTTTAGGTAATACTTTATAGCTGTTTTCTTCTAACCATTTTATTAATTCATCCAAAATAGGTACAGCATATAATAGTCTATACTTTCTGAAAATACCCACTTGCACTTTCCTGTCTCTTGCTTTTTCTTCAATCCGATATAGGAATTGTATTTGTTTTCAAATGTGACCATCTCTATTTCTATCGTTATCTAGCGCTTTCTCAAAATACCTTCTTGCATGTGCCATGCAGACTAAAAGCGTTATTTCTCCATTTGTTTGAAGTATTTGGTAAACACTTTGTAACCATCCGTCTGTAAGGTTCCTGTAAAGTTTGATAAAACTCGTTATGGAAGTATACGGCTACGTCCTTGATCATATTTAAAAAGTACAAGCTTATTTTGTAGGTTTCTAAAAAGCCATATATAACCTTGATGTAAAGCCTTTACTTTATGACTATCCTGTACTTTTATAGGTGATTCATCCGCTTGTAAATAATCTGTATTTTCTAAAATTTGAGATTCTAAGGGTTCAAAAAGAGGATGCATCAATTTACACGTTCCGTTAAACCAATCTCCCATAATAGAAGCGCATATTGTTAAATTTTGGTGTTTTAGAATTTGAATTTGTCTGTAAAAAGGTAAATGGTCTATAAATTTTGAAACACAAACATAAGCTAACATTCCTGCTCCTGCAATATATCATGGAATTGGAAGACTCGGTAAATCTGCAATTAAAACCCCTTGATTACACGCGTATTTTCGTCTTATAATCTGACGTACATAAATATTTACGGGATTGTACTCAAATATTTCTGTAATCTCTACTCCTATTTTCTTTGTGCCAGGTTCTTTATCTAGGGGTTCCATAATCTCCGTTACTCTAGGTAAGTGAGCAGGTAAAACCATACGAATTGGTTTCTTCTTTTCTTTCTTATTGAGCTTTCTAGTATATGTAACCGTTTTTCCTTTTTCTTCTACTTGATCGTGTAGTCTTCCCCATAATTGAGAGGGTTTGAGAAGAGAAAAATAATTCTTAACTTTAAACTGAAATTATGAGAGGAAAACGATTTAAACCAGAACAGAT
>NVSY01000055.1 GCA_002401385.1 Flavobacteriaceae bacterium
ATTATAAACTCATGTTCTAAAATAAAGGCGGATTCTACTTTTACAAAATGTGCGAATAAATACACACCATAACCTATGGCAACAACTATAAACCATTGCARGTGYTTATGCATGCTAAATGCAAACGGGAGTTGTAAAATTTTTCCTACTATGATTCCAATTCCGAAAGATGCGGCTATTTCAAGGGCTAATATYCCTAAAAACARGAAYCCAATTTCATCTCCATTAATAAATGCCTTAGCAATTGAAAAGCAGATGGCAAACAAAATGATTACGAGTACATCTTTTATAACMGTAACGCCCATAACCGTTTTYGTAAAAGGRCCATTGGCACGCATYTCGTTAATTACTGCGATGGCTGATGATGGTGAACGTGCAACAAATATAGTTCCGAAAAGTATGGATACAGCTACTTTTGAAGCCGTGTTCATTTCAGACATAAAAGGAATGTGCTCCGCAATAAAAAAGATAACAACAGAACTCATTACAAAAGTAATCACTAATTGCCCAATTGTCATCCATTTGATACTATTCAATCGACTCCGTAAATCGTTTAAATATAATTCTGAACCAGCAGAAAAGGCAATGATAGACAAGGCAATTTCGTTCAAAAAATTTAAATTATCGAGTGCTTCCGGAGTGATAAAATTTAAAACAGAAGATCCCGTAATAATCCCTGTAATGATTAATCCAGTTATGATCGGAAAATTAATTTTTTGAAATACTTTTGCGATTTGGTTAGAAGCGATAGCAATAATGGCAAATCCTACCAAAAAGATGATGAGTTGATTGATGTCCAAGATTCTTAGTTTAGTTAATTGCTAATATATAAAATATAAAGAGGTTTGTTTGAGTCCACACTAAGAAAGATATACTTTTTCGTGATAATTGTAAAAAAGAAGGAAGTTTAAAGTGATTCGTTAAAAGTGTTACCTTGAAAGGAGGAAATTTTAATTTTTATGTTTTTGTGGACAGTAAAAACACTCGAAATTTAGTGTTTAGATCATGCTTCTCGCGTCAATCAGACTTGTCTCCTATCTCAAATAGTCTTGTTCTAACTCAATACTCACATCTCAATACTCACTACTTTATCTTACAATTCCAAATCAAACGTTTTTCGCAATAAGGCCATATCATCGTTCATTTCCAATAATTTTTTGAATTTTTCTTGTGGAGTATATGCAAATCGTTTGGCTACTTTTTCATTGACTTCAATTTTAAGGTCAAGGCTAAAGTTATTTACTTCCTTACGGATAAAACCAAGTAATAGATGTCTATGCCCCATCAATATACCTTCCATCAAAGTATTAGGTAATTCTACAATAATGTTTTGTTGTTGTTCTCGCGGAACACCTGCGTTTACAATGGATGCGATTCTTTTTTCACCACGCTTTAAAAGTAGTTGTATGTATTTTTTCCAAACAATTGTCAATTTTTCGGTATCGAAAACATCTTTAGGTAATTTAGAAAGGTCTACATGTTCCTCTTCTTCCACAAGGTCAACCTTTTTTTCAAACACACTTTTAATGGTCATTGCTGTAGGACGCTTTCGTCTTCCCATAGCTTTTGCAGGGACAGCAGTTTTTTCATCATTTTGCACAGGTTGAACTGGTGTRGYWGCTGCTTTTGGACTGGTTGTACCAGGAACATTTTGTGCAGGTTTTTGCTGTAATCGCTCTATTGTATCTTTAAAAAAGGTAGCGGGAATTATGAAGTTGCTAGCTTTTTTTTTTTCTCCATCAAAAGTGATAGAGGCAAGTTGCATTAAACATAATTCGACCAGGAGCCGTTGGTTTCTACTTGTTTTGTATTGTAAATCACAATTGTTTGCTTTGTCTATCGCCTGTAACAAAAAGTTGATACTGCTAGCTTGAGATTGTTCCAAATATCGTTTTTTAGCATTGTCTCCAACTTCTAACAAATCAATGGTGATTTGATCTTTTGCGACTAATAAATCTCTAAAATGAGAGGCGAGTCCATTGATATAATGATGTCCTTCAAATCCTTTTGATAGAATACTGTTAAATTGCAACAGTATCTTTGGAATATCATTTTTCAGTAACAAATCCGTACTGGTAAAATAAACATCGTAATCTARGACATTGAGGTTTTCTGTAACAGCTTGTCTTGTCAATTCTTTTCCAGAAAAACTAACAACACGATCAAAGATAGAAAGTGCATCTCGCATGGCTCCATCTGCCTTTTGAGCAATAATATGCAAGGCATCATCTTCAGCATCTATACCTTCTTCTACTGCTATCTTTTTTAAATAATTTTTGGCATCAATTACTTGAATACGTTTAAAATCAAAAATTTGACAACGCGACAGGATGGTAGGGATAATTTTATGTTTCTCTGTAGTAGCTAATATAAAAATGGCATGGGCTGGCGGCTCTTCCAATGTCTTTAAAAAAGCATTGAAAGCTGCTTGAGACAGCATGTGCACTTCATCTATAATATATACTTTGTATTTTCCTACTTGTGGAGGTATCCGAACTTGTTCTGTCAAATTACGAATATCATCTACCGAGTTATTAGACGCGGCATCCAATTCGAAAATATTGAAAGCAAAATCGTGGTCTTCCGGATTMTCAACACTGGCTTCGTTTATTTTTTTTGCTAAAATACGAGCACAAGTTGTTTTTCCTACTCCTCTAGGGCCTGTAAACAATAAGGCCTGTGCAAGGTGATTGTTTTTAATAGCATTCTCCAAAGTATTGGTGATGGCTTGTTGTCCAACAACTTCACTAAATATTTGYGGACGGTATTTACGCGCCGATACTATAAATTGCTCCATTAAAAACTTTTTTAGTTTACAAAAATATCAAAAGCAGTGTTATTTCTACTATTTATCATAGATTTTATTATACAAATCGATGTATTTCGCTTTTATCTCCGTTCTTTTTGGYTTCATGGTTGGAGTTAGCAATCCATTGTCAATTCCCCAAACATCYGGYGTCAATTCAAAACGCTTGATAGTTTCCCATTTAGCAAAGCGTTTGTTTGCTTTATCAATTTCTTTTTGAATTCTTGATATTACATGTGGATTTAARATTAAATCAGCATTGTTGTTAGATAAAGGCTCATGGTGTATTCTTGCCCATTCACGTAAGAATTCATAATTTGGTTGAATAATGGCTGCTGGCATTTTTTCTCCTTCACCAACTACCATCACTTGCTCAATAAAACGTGATTGTTTGACACGGTTTTCCAATAATGCAGGYACAACATACTTACCTCCTGAGGTTTTGAATATTTCTTTTTTACGTCCAGTTATAGTTACAAAACCATTTTTATCTATTTCTCCTTTATCTCCTGTATGAAAATAATCACCAGTCATTACCTCCGCWGTTTTTTCAGCATCTTTGTAATAACCCATCATAATATTCGGTCCTTTGACTAAAATTTCTCCATCGTCGGCAATTTTTACAGTGACGTTATCAATGGTTTTACCAACAGAACCAATTTTCATTCCTTTATTTGCGTATTCATTCACAGAAATTACGGGTGATGTTTCTGTCAGTCCATAACCCTCCATAATTTGCATTCCTGCAGCAGTAAATACTCTTGCCAGACGTGGTTGCAACGCGGCAGATCCAGAAACCATCGTACTCATATTTCCTCCCAGTGCAGCTCTCCATTTACTAAAAATAAGTTTATCCGCAATACTCAATTTCACATCGTACCACCAACCATTTTGATTGTATGTTTTATAACGTARTCCAACACCTACAGCCCAAAAGAAAAGTAATTTTTTGATCCCAGTAAGCTCACTTCCTTTTGTGATGATTCCATCGTATACTTTTTCTAATAATCGAGGAACAACACTCATCAAATGAGGCTTGATCTCTTTCATATTATCACTAATCTTGTCAATTCCCTCGGCAAAATTAATACTGATTCCATTGTATTGATATAAATACAATAACATACGTTCAAAAACATGACAAACAGGTAAGAAACTAAGCACTATAGTCTTTCCTGCTTCTACAGGTAGTTTGGGAGTACAGTCAATTACATTGGTTACAATGTTTTTATGAGATAACATAACGCCTTTAGGTTTCCCGGTAGTTCCTGAAGTATAAATAATGGTTGCCAAATCGTCTTCAGTAACCCCGTTTTTAAGGATTTCTACTTCTGATTGATTGCTCTCATCTTTACCGAGTTCTAAGATCTCATCCCAATTTTTACATCCATCTATTTGATCGAAAGAATAAATTTCTTGTAAAGTGCTCACTTTTTCCATTGTAAGGGTTGCTTTATCAAATAATTCCTTGTCAGAAAGAAAGCAATGTGTTACTTCTGCATGATTAAAAATGTACTCATAATCTTCTGCAGAAATGGTTGGATATATAGGAACATTTTGAGCACCAATTTGTAGGATACCAACATCCATAATATTCCATTCCGTACGATTTGTACTAGATATAACGGCAATTTTATCGTTGGGTTTTACACCCAATCTCAACAACCCACGACTGATGGCATTTGCTTTTTCTAAAAATTCTTCACTAGATGTCGCCACCCATTCTCCATTGTATTTTGTAACAAAAGCTTTGGAAAGATTGTAGGTTTCCTTTTGGTGATAAGCAAAATCGAAAGTACGCGTTATTTTTTGAGACATTATGATATAATTTGGTTAAGTGTTCTTAATTTATTCTTCGCAGCGAAAAAAAAATGCTGGTTGAAATTGTATTGGTTCATTTATATGAAACGTTGAATGATGTTTCCCACCGAATCAATTTTTTTAGTTCCTTCAATAGTAGGTCCTGCAACCCATACTGTTTTATAAGTGGCTGATGTAGCTGCCTTAGTTACCAAATTGGTACCGACCATAAAACGCAACATTTTCACCCATTTTTTGAGACTTTTATTTTTGTTTAATAAACTTTCTAGCCATCCTTGTTTTGTGCCTATTTTTTGAACATAGGGCGTATTGATGACTGTGCATGGTGTACCAGATATTTTCTCGGTCATTATAATATCGTCTGCGCCATAATCAACACAAGCTTGCTTATAATCTGTAGAAATATCAGATTCTATAGAGGCTATAAATGGACTTCCAACAGAGACTCCAATGGCACCAGCCGTCAGCATTTCTTGATAATCSTTGCTATTAGATACGCCTCCAGCAGAAATCACTGGTATGTTCACCGCTTCTGTCAATTGTTTAATCAATTCTGAGGGTTCAACGTTTCCACGATGTCCTCCAGCTCTGTTATTAACAGCTATGACCGCRTCACAACCCAATTCCTCAACTATTTTAGCATATTTCACGTCTACAACATCACAGAATACTTTAATCCCTTTTGGCTTGCAGAGTGCAATGGTATGACGTGGACTCCCTAAGGAAGTGATGATAAAATCTACACCCAATTCGCAACAGGCATCTAATTGTGCCTTATATTTTATATTAGACTTGTTTACTATAAGATTAATTCCAAAGGCTCCACCAGCTACTTTTGCGTTCTTTAATGCTGTAATCGCTGCCTTTAATTCTGAGATGGTTCGGTAATTAAGAGCAGGTACACAGGCAGCAACTCCTTGCTCCATTCCAGCTATCATCATTTTGACATTGGTGACTAAAAACATTGGAGCCATTATAAACGGATGTTTAATGTCCAATAAAGAATTAAGTGTAGTTGTAGTGGCGTTTTCCATGGCTTATGAATAAATCTTTTTATATAATTTTTGAAATTTCTTCATGATCTCTTTTCGCTTAATTTTAAGGGTTGGGGTCAATAAGCCATTTGCTATGGTCCAATCAATAGGGGTAAGTTCAAATTTTTTGATTTGTTCCCAATTCCCAAAACTTGGATTGTAATGATCCAACTCTTTTTGAATACGCGCAATAACACGATTATCTGTACTCAAGGCTTTTAAGGATTCTTTAATGTTTAATTTATGAAGCTTTGCCCAATCATTTACAAAATCAAAGTTGATTAAAATAAGGGCTCCAGGCATTTTTTCACCTTCACCAACCACCATAATCTGTTCTATAAAACCAGATTGCTTGAACATCCCTTCTATATGAGTAGGAGCAATGTATTTTCCTCCAGATGTTTTAAAGATTTCTTTTTTACGATCTGTAATATACAAGTAGCCATCAGCATCCATACGGCCGATATCACCCGTATGCAAAAATCCATCTATGATGCTTTCTTTTGTCTTTTTTTCATCTTTATAATAGCCTTGCATCACATTAGGCCCTTTTACTAAAATTTCACCGTCTTTTGCAAACTTAATAATTACATTGTTCAAGGCTTTTCCTACAGAACCAGTACGATTATTACCGTCTATCAAGCTATTTAAGGTAATTCCAGGAGACGTTTCTGTCATACCATACCCTTCTAAAATCGGRATTTCAGCGGCTGTAAATACACGGATTAAATTTGGTTGTAAAGCAGCACTTCCAGAAAGCATAAATTTAACGCTTCCTCCCATTGCTTCTTTCCATTTAACAAAAACTAACTTACGAGCAATGTTTAACTTAAAGTTGTAAAAACCATTGTTTAGTTTCTCTGGACTGTATTTTTTACCCACTTTTACAGCCCATTTAAAAATTACGCGCTTAGGCATTGATAATTCACGAGCAGTGGCTTCAATTTTATCGTATATTTTTTCAATCAATCGAGGCACAACAGGCATAAAATGAGGATGTACTTCACGGATATTATCACCCAATTTCTCAATACTTTCTGCAAAGTAAATTTCGAAGCCCATGTATTGGTAATAATACAAAGCAAAKCGTTCAAAAATATGACAAACAGGTAAGAAACTCATAACTCTATTTCTCCCAACTTCTATGTCCATCATATCCTTACCATCAAAGGTATTGGAAACCAAATTAAAGTGGGATAACATCACCCCTTTTGGTGTTCCTGTGGTTCCAGAAGTATAAATAATAGTAGCCGTTTGTTTTGGATCTATTGACTTTTTTAAGGCTTCTACTTCTGGCTGTAAGGYTTCATCYTTTCCTTTTTCTAATAAAGTGTTCCAATGSGTWGTTTCYTCAATAATATCAAAGGAATAAATTTCCTTTAAYTGAGTGTTTTGTTTGATTGAATTAACTTTTTCAAACAAYGCWRCATCGGATACGAAACAATATTCGGCATCTGAATGATTGATTATATATTCGTAATCTTCTACTGTAATATTTGGGTATAAGGGTACATTTATAGCTCCTATTTGTAGGATGGCCAAATCTAGCATACTCCATTCAGGACGRTTGGTTGTTGTAATTACAACTATCTTATCTTGCTTCTTGATCCCTAATTGYARTAAARATCTGCTGATAGCATTGGCTTTGCTAATGTATTCTTCRGTAGAAACACCCGTCCAAACACCATTTACTTTGTGGTTGAAGCATTTCCCATGTGGATACATTTTTTGCTGATAATAAGCGAAATCGAATAATCTTGTTATTTCTTGAGGCATTATAAAAAATTAGATGTTGCAATCTAAAGAAAAAAATGAAAGTCTCATAATAAAATTTAAAATTAGTGTAACTATATGGTAACATTGATGTGTTATTTTTATTGTATGGAGTGTTTTGTTGAATTATTGTCAGYTAACACCTGTGTTTTTAGATGATTAATGAAACATGWGYCGATWRTAGMRGGAATGTACAAACACWTAGGCTCCCACATAAACGATAGTGAATGCATGTGYTTTTTAGAATGAATAAAAATWAAAAATGTATGAAAACGCATATWTATTTAGAATGTWCATRCAATGTTGAACACAACTAAGAATTGSAGTGMTACTAGAATGTTATGCYGTATTTTTTACGTTTTTATTAAAAYCTGATTTACAGWKATTTAATACTGRCTGYWGTTGTTTGTRTTYCTTAGAATACGAATTTATTAAGTAATAAAGGATTGGAATGAATTATATGCATGGATTGTTTTAGAATGATGTATTAAGRACRTATAAAAAGTMAATTCTCAATAGAATAAYACAARSTTAAGAAGCGTTGAWTTTAWWTGGAAWTAACCAKTGYWAATGTYYAWATYRAGAACTATTATAGCTGYCAAAYAGSAATKAATMWRCATCGATTRAATTAGTAAYSCRAAAATTTCTTATAAWATAGAACATGGAAAACATCGTACCTTGCAGCATTAAATGAATAMTTATGTCCATAGATAACATACCAGAAATATACCTTGAGGATAAAAATGAAGCGAAAGATTTGTTTGTCTATGATTTTAGAATGACCAACGACGTTGTAAAAAGTAAAGTGAATTTAAGCATGAATATGTTTAGCTTTTTACAAGAAGGGAAAAAGCAAGTCCACTTCGCCGATGCGTCCGTAATGGTGCATAAAGAACAATCCCTATTGATAAAAAAAGGAAATTGGTTGTGGACCGAGTTATTGGATCAGGAAAATATATACTATTGTAAACTCTTCTTTTTTTCTGAAAACATGTTACTAGAATTTCTAGAAAAATATGAATTAAAAAGTAAGGCGTCTCAACGAATGGACCCCTTTTTTATCATTGAAAACGATGGCTATATATCGGATTACTTAAATGCCATATCTAGATTGAATCATTTTAATACGGCCTCTAAAAACCGTTTACTCAGCGTGAAATTTGAGGAGATATTATTGTATTTAATTGCTAAGTATGGGGAGAACTTTGAATCTTATTTACATTCTTTAATTGCAACTAAGGTCTCTTCTTTTAAAAAGATAGTAGAAAGTAATGTGTATTCCAATTTGAAACTGGAGGAAGTTGCTTTTTTATGCAACATGAGTTTATCTACCTTTAAAAGACATTTTATAAAGGAATATGGAGTAAATCCTGGAAAGTGGATTCAGGATAAAAGATTGGATTATGCTAAAAACATGATGAAAGACAAGGGTTTAGCAGCCTCCGAGGTCTATTTTGAAGGCGGTTATACCAATTTATCTAATTTTAGTAATGCTTTTAAAACTAAATTCGGTTTTAGTCCACGTGAAATTAATGAAAAC
>NVSY01000028.1 GCA_002401385.1 Flavobacteriaceae bacterium
GTGGGAGAGTATGTCATCGCCTTTTTTTTAAATCCTCAATTACTTACGTAGTTGGGGATTTTTTTTGTTTCATAGAGACGTAAGATCTTACGTCTCTACCAAACGAAAATTAACCTTTATTTAATCATGGAATTTCATTTTTTTTCTATCTTGGCCACTTAAATTCACATATAATATTTTATTAAAAATCACATGAAAATTTACAATTTAATCCTAATAGGGCTACTATTTAGTGTCTGTGCGTGCACACAAACTCCTTCTAAAAAAACGATTATAAAAAAACCTACCAATGTAATTCTTCTTATTGCTGATGGAACTGGTTTGTCGCAGATTTCGTCTGCCTTTTTTTACAAAGATTCTACGCCTAATTATGCGCGTTTCAAAAACATAGGACTTATTAAAACATCTTCTTCTCAACAATTAATTACAGATTCTGCTGCTGGAGCTACGGCTTTTGCTTGTGGAATAAAAACGTACAATGGGGCCATTGCTGTGGCAGATGATTCTACTCATGTTAAAACGTTGATAGAATTAGTTGCTCCTAAAAACATTAAAACGGGTTTAATTGCTACGTCATCAATTACGCATGCCACTCCTGCAAGTTTTTTTGCGCATAGTTCTAGCAGAAATAATGCACAAGAAATTGCCTCTTATTTACCGAAATCGTCCATTGATTTCTTTGCAGCTGGTGGGATTAAACACTTTAATAAAAGAGATGATAAACAAGATTTATTGGAAACTTTTGTTCAAAATGGTGTACATATAGACACTACTGCACTTGCTACTTTTTCTTCTATTAAATCTTTTTCTAAAGCTGGATATTTATTGGCAGAAGATCATATGAAGTCAGTGACTAATGGTCGTGGTGATTTTTTATCTAAAGCAACAAATTTGGGAATTGAGTTTTTAAGTAAAGATACAGATAATCCTAATTTCTTTTTGATGGTTGAAGGTTCTCAAGTAGATTGGGCTGGACATAGCAATGATGGTGACTATTTGGTGTCTGAATTAATAGATTTTGATGACGCTGTAGGTATTGCATTGGATTTTGCTGAAAAAGATGGGAATACGTTGGTTGTAGTAACTGCTGATCATGAAACTGGAGGATTTACTTTAGGTTCAACGGCTAAAAAAACGGCTGAGGGAAAAGCGTATAATGATTATAACGAATTGAACATGATGTTTTCTACCCATGGTCATTCTGCTACACTTGTCCCTGTTTTTGCTTATGGGCCAGGTTCTGAAAATTTCAAGGGTGTATATGAAAATACGGCTATTTTTGATAAAATAATGGAAGTAACAGCGTGGAATAAGTAAGAAATTCWATACACTTATAATTTAAGTCGTAAACCAAATTCTTGGTTTGCGACTTTTTTTGTTCGGGGAGTTGGGGAGTATAGYAAYWTGCCTGAACCCCTCCGTACCTGCGTTAGGGATAGCAGCGGTTACCCTGCAGCTTTTTTTTTTCAAAAAAGCGAAGCGTAGTAGCATATAGCCCGACCCTTGGGGAACGCCCTTATTAAATACATTCTTATAGTTAAGTAGGCTGTTTAAAAAATAAATAGTTAAATGTTATTTTTAATGTTATAAATGTTGGCTATTTTTGAATGATTGAATTGATCCGTTTTTTATGAAAATATTACATACTTCCGATTGGCATTTGGGGCATCGATTGCACGACCAAGTGCAAACTCAAGAGCAAGAATTATTTTTAGACTGGCTTTTGAAAACTATTATTTCTGATAAAGTAGATGTGTTACTCATAGCGGGTGATATTTTTGATACGGGCACACCTTCTACATTAAGTCTAAAAATGTACTATGATTTTTTAGTGAGATTAAAAACTACMAATTGTAGTCATATTATTGTGACAGGAGGGAATCACGATTCTCCGGGGACAATGAATGCTCCGAGGGAATTATTAGATACTTTATCCGTAAAAGTGGTAGGTAAGGCTACAGAAAATTTGGCTGATGAAGTGTTTAAACTCTCGATTTCTGACGAATCAATTATTGTGGCAGCAGTTCCTTACCTGAGAGATCAGGACATTAGAAAGGCAGTGGCAGGAGAGCAGTTTGATGACATTACGGATCGCTATAAAAAGGCCTTAATACATCATTATTCAGAGGTGGCTGCTATTGCAAGTGCCATGAATACAGAGGGATGCCCAATGATTGCAATGGGACATTTATTTGCTATTGGGGGAAGTATTTCTGATAGTGAACAAAATATTTATGTTGGAAATCTAGGACATATAGGAGCGGAAGATTTTCCAGATTGTTTTGATTATATCGCGTTGGGTCATTTACATAGACCACAAATTGTTGGAGGAATTTCTAAAGTTCGTTATGCGGGTTCTCCTGTAATTTTGAGTTTTAGTGAAATCAACCAAATTAAAAAAGTAGTTATTTTGGAAACTAGCAATAATCAAATTACTGCAGTTAACGAGATTGATGTACCTACATTTAGAAACATAGTTCGCGTAAAAGGTTCGGTGGATGACTGTGAGATTGCACTAAATACTGTGAAAAGCAATGAATTCGGCTTAATACCATGGGTAGAAGTTGTACTGGACAATCAATCCAATGCTATTTTGGGAGCTGGTGAAATTAATAAAATTGCTGAGCCGTTGGATTTAGAAGTTTTAAAAGTGACATTAAAAAATCAACGAACAATTATTGGTTTGGAAGAATTAACCGCTCAAACAAGACATATAAAAGAATTATCTCCGCTGCGTGTTTTTGAGATGAAATGTGAAGAAATGGATTTTGATTTAAAGTCTAACGAATCTGTATTGGATGCATTTAATGAGGCATTACAAATAGCTTTAGAGAACTAAATATTAAGGAGCATGAAAATTTTAAAGATTGAACTTCGGAATTTATATTCACTAAAATCTGATAAAGTTATTTGTATAGACCTAGATAATTCTCATTTTAAAGATGTGGGACTTTATGCTATTACAGGTCCTACTGGTGCAGGGAAAACAACTATTTTGGATGCAATTACAATTGCCTTGTATCATCAAGTTCCTCGATTTAAGCAGTCCAATATAAAAGCTGGATTAAAGGATGTGATTAGCTTTGGGGCGAGTGATGCTATGGCACGGGTGTTGTTTCGAAATAGTGGAATTATTTATGAGGCTAGTTGGTATATGCGTTTAGTGTCAAAAAATGGTAAAGTGTTAACTAAGCCTCAGGAAGAAGTAAGACTCAAAAACATCTCTAAAGGACTGATTATTGCTGAAAAAAAGCGTGAAGTTCAGGAGGCTGTAGTTCGTGTTACTCAATTGGATTACAATCAATTTTTACGTTCCGTGATGTTGGCTCAAGGTGAGTTTGCTTCTTTTTTGTCTGCTAATTCTAAGGATAAAGGTACCTTATTGGAACAAATAACAGGTGAAGAAATATATAAGAAAATTGGTGATATCATCAATTCTAAAAAAGCGGAGGAAAGTAAAAAACTGGAAATTATAAAAGGGAAATTAAACAGTGATGATATATTAACACTTGAAGAAAAAGCAACATTAGAATCTGAGCAAAGCTTGAAATTTAAAGAAACTAAAGAGATTGACGAAGCATTAAAATCTTTAGAAAAAATGAAATCTTGGTATGTATTATCGGAGAGCTTGCAAAACGAAATTAACGAAAATGAAACAAAATTTACTGCGCTTGAAAAATATAAGCTAAGCCAAGCTGCTGTATATAAAAAGTTAGAAAACCATGATAAGGCCGCTGGTTTTCACGAATTACTAAATGATATAAAAAGATTAGATAAAGAGCTTGTAGATAATAATAAAGCATGTTTGTACTTTAAAGAAACTTTAATAGAAATGACACCTATATTAGGGGGTAAAAAATTGGCTGTTGAGAAGGCAATGAAATCTATTGAAGCTGAGGAAAGTAATTTTACAGCATGGATACCAAAGTTAGATAGGGTTACAGTATTGGAAGCAACGATGGCTTCTAGTAATGAAATATTAGAAAAAAACAAACCTAAATTACTTGTCTTTAGTGGTGAACGTGAATCTTTAGTCCAAAAGATTGCTTTTTTAGATAAGGTATTGATAAGCTCGTCTAAAGAGAAAGTTGTTCTCAGTGAGTATTTGGAAAATCATAAATTGATTACTGAAATTCAACCTCATTTTAACGATTGGAATCAGCAATTATTTTTATTGAATTCTAGGTCTAAAGAACTTGTTGATATCAACAAGGTTCTTCATCAGCGGGAAGAAGAGATTGTAAAATTATACGTTTTAAAGGGGGAAATGACCCTTCAAAATGAGAAAGAGAATGTTTTATTAAAAGGGTTAAAAGAGCAACTAGAGAATCTTGAGAAAGAGAATGCTCATTCTAATTTTTTAAAGTGGTCAGAAGAAAAAGAGGCAATTGATGTATTATTAAAAAAGGGAATTCAACTAACGCAATTATCTGAAAATTTTATTGAAAATGCGGAACTATCTATTAAATCTTCTAAAGAAATTAAGGAAGCGGAAGAACAGGTAAAGGATATTGAGCAAAAAATAAAGACTGGATTAACTAAAGAAGCTGAGATAAAATTAGGTGTACAAGATGCAGAAAAAATCCTAAAATTAGAGTTGGCAATTCAGAACTTTGAAGCAGAACGGCTTAAGTTAGAGGAAGGGAAAGCATGCAATTTATGTGGTGCAACAGAGCATCCATTTGTGACTTCTTATGTTTCATCGTCGGCTTCCAATGCTGATTTAATTTTGATCAAAAGAAAAGAATTACAACATGCTCATCATCAGACAATGCTTATTTTAAACAAAGCATTGGGGAAATTTTCAAGTAGTTTTGAAAAACATTCAGAACGTTTTAATGAATTAAGAGTTTTTCAAGAATCAATAGTAAAGAAAGCATCCGTATTGCAAGAAGGCTGTGATTTGAAAGACCTCGCTTTAATACAGGAAGAAAATGAGCGTTTAGAAATGCTTTTACTTAGGTTGAATCTTAAAATTAAAACTGCACAAGGCTTTATTAATAAAAAATCAAAATTAGAATCTACCTACGGAGTACAACAGTCTAAATGTGTATTGTTAAAAGGTGAAATTACTGCTTCTCAGACCCAATTAAAATTATTCCAAAAAGACCTAGATCTTAAAAAAGGTGAAGCAAAAGATGTTTTGGAGGCTTTAGAAAAGATTGAAAGTGATTTAGCGAAGAGCTTTTTGAATTTCAATTTTGACATTCCGAAACCTTCAGAGTCTTCTAATTTTATAAATCGATTAGAACAAGCTATTGAAAAATATTCATCAACTAAAGAACAGTTTCAAAAAGTAGTACAAACATTATCGGAGAATGATTTAAAAAAGAAAAGTGAAATTGAAAAATTAGAGAAACTAAACCATGATTTTAAGGTGTTTGAAAAGGAACAAGTATCGTTTCTATCGAATGTAGAAACCTTACAGAGGGAAAGACATGAAATTTTACCTTTGGGAGTCACACTAGAAAATAAGCAAAAAACATTACAAGAAAACAGAAAGACACTTGCAGAAAAGCTAATTAGATTTAGAGAGGAATATGAGTTGTTTAGGGAAAAAGAGACTGTTTTAAAGGTACAGCAGCAAGAAAATTTATTAGTAATAGGTAAAATTAGACCGGCACTTGAAGCTTATCATACCTCATTGGAGAAAAGAATAAGCTCGAGTGAATTCCTTGATAAACAATCGGTTATTGACGCTTTGTTAAGTGTAGAAAGTAAGACCGAATTAGATGCTATAAAAGACCGAGTAGAAAAAGCTACTACGGAGATACGTGTACTACAACAAAGTTTAGCTCTTAAAAAGTCCAAGCACGACTTATTAAAATCCTTTGATAGTTCTTTATTAGAAACAACTAATAAACTTCAAAATATCCAGGAAAATAAAGAAATTGTAATAGAGAGATTGGGTGAGATAAAACAAGTTTTCACCAAAGAGGCAACAATCATTTCTAGAAATCAAGGTGTTTATGACCAAATTAAAGATCAAGAAATAGTACTTAAAAAGTGGACAGATTTAATTAAATTATTAGGAGGTTCAAAAGATGCATTTAACACCTACGTGCAACGTTTGACTTTGCAAAACTTAATTGCATTTGCAAACATTCACTTGTTCAAATTAAATAAGCGTTATTCCCTACAAATGAATGCWGAATATAAACCAGGTGAGGAACTTAATTTTAATTTGATAGACCACTACCAAACCGATCAAGTGCGCTATGTTGATACCTCGAGTGGGGGAGAAAAATTTATTATAAGTTTGGCATTAGCTTTGGGCTTATCGGATTTAGCGAGTAATAATGTAAATATTGATTCACTGTTTATTGACGAAGGATTTGGTACGTTGGATAGTAGTACATTGGAAACAGTAATTGCAACGCTAGAAACGCTACAAGCTCAAGGAAAAATGATTGGAATTATTTCTCATGTTGATAATTTAAAAGAACGGATACCAACACAAATCCAGGTGCATAAAAAATCCAATGGTGTAAGTGCTGTCACTATTGTTTAACTAAGAATAAAGCAAAAAAAAGCTCGAAATTATAATAATTTCGAGCTTTTTTATATAGGTTTTTATTTGGGTTATCGCATGGTAATTTCGCCAGAACCACTTACACTAATGTCTTCTCTCTTAGGATTTCCATAATAGTCAATATCTCCAGAACCCGCTACGGATGCATTTAGGTTTTTACTTGCAAATACGGAAGCATCACCAGACCCAGCGATAGAAATACTTACATTTTCACATTTAAAATCTCTTCCAGAAAAATCTCCAGAACCTGCAACTGAACATTTTAAGGTGTTACTTCTTCCTTGTAGTTTAATGTCTCCAGAGCCCGAAATACTTGCTTTTGTAAGCTCAGAATCTATGTTAAGTACGATGTCACCAGAACCAGAAAGAGAAATTTTAAAGGTATCTTCTTCAATGGTTTCGTCGGAGAAAATATCCCCACTACCTACCATAGCAACGGTTTCTATAGATTGGAAAGGAACTACTATCAAAACTCCTTTTTTTGTTCGTATGTTGACGTTCTTTTTCCAACGGATTTTTAACTTTCCTTTGCTTACCTCTGTGATTAGGTAAGGCAGCAAGTTTTCCTCTATATGAATTTTCAAATCTCCTTCCGTACCTTTGATAAGTTTAACGTCAAATGATCCTAAAACCGAGATCCCTGAATAATCAGAAGTAGTACGTGTTGTTTGAATTTCATTTCCATTTCCAACAATTTTTTTATTAAAAAACTGAGCTTGAATACAAGTTGATACGAGTAATATAATGCTTAAAGTAATTATTTTTTTCATGGTTGTTTATTTAGTAATTTGTAATTGCTACGCTTCCATAATTGGTTTGTAAATTAATGTTTGAGCTACTATTTTCTCTTAGATAATGGCCTTCGTAATATTTGCTGCTGTTTTTAGTTACTTTTTTGTAAAAAGTATAATTACTTGGATCATATTTTAAGTTACCATATTCTACATTTGCTTTGAAATTATATGCTGTGTTATCTGCAACGCCAACCTTGATATTGCCATATTCACTACTGATTTTCACTTCAGAAAACCCTTTTAAAATGTTTGCAATTTTAATGGAACCGTAATCACTGCTCAGTTTAGCGCTATTGCTTAAATTCTTAATTTTTACATGGAAATAATCACTATTTCCAGAAATAGTCCCGATGTTTTCTGCATTTAAATCACCGTAATCACAGTTGTATTTTACGTTTTTTGCAGTTCCAATTAGGATATGAGAATAATCGGCGTTTACTTTTAGAATGTCTGATTTTTCAATTTCTATCGTAGAGTAATCACTATTTATTGTTCCTCCTTTAATATATTCAATGGTAGATTTACCATTGTAATCAATGTTAATTTCGTTTTCTTTATGATGAAGTTCTCCAATAAAGAGTTTTCCATAATCACAATTTATTTCAGCCTTTCCGAGTAAATTGTCTAGGGTTATGTCACCATAATCGTTATTGACTTCTAACATATTGCTAGCAGGCATTTTTATAGTGTAGTTTATTTTCATTCCTATACTATTATTACTTTTGAAAAAGCTCCAGTTTGAATAGCTTGATTTTTTGATGATTGTTTTTGCACTCACAAAGGACTGATTGTTTTCAAAATCAACTGAAATTTGCTTTAATTTATCAATTACCTTTTGTTCGTTATTCCCATTAGTTTCAATGTAAACATCTATCACAATGCGATTTTCATTCCAAGTACTAATGGTTATGTTTCCATATTTATTTGTGATGGTAAAATTCCCATCTTTGGTAATAGAAAATTCTTTGTGTATTTTTTTTGTCTTGGTGTACTTTCCAGTGTCTTCATTTGCCAATAATACACTTGGTATTAGCAGCAGTAGGACGATTAATTTATATAGATATTTCATGGGAATCATTTTTAAATTTTTGTTGTTGTTCTAATTGAAGCAATAGATTTTCCAATACTTCTACACGAAGTTGAAAGTTACGAACCATTGCAAATACGATGCGTTGGTCCTGAGAACTCACTCCTAGTTCTAGCTTTAAATTATTATATTGGGTTTCTAATTCAGTTAATTGAAAGAATGAATCATTGATCATCTTGTTTGTTTGCGGACTTCTATGCCCTCCAATAGTCTCAATTTCACGTTTAATTACTGTTGTAAAATAATCTTGTGTTTCATGCATTTGTGGAGAAACAGTAGCCAATTCTAATCCTTTGGACAATTGGTTATACTCCATACCTATCCAAATACCCACCATCATCAATAGCATTGCAGCTATGGACAGAAAYGGCATCCATCTTCTGTTATTTTTTTTTATTTGGTGTTTAGATAATTTTTGTTCAAATCGATGGAAATGTCCAATTGTAGGGACCTCCGTATCAAATGTGCCCTTTAAATTATCAAACAGTTTGTCTAAATTATCGTTCATAATATTATGATAATAGGGTTCTTAATTTATTTTTTGCTCTTGAAATAATAGTGCGGCTATTTTCGTACGAAACATCCATAATTTGCGCTATTTCTTCGTAATCATACCCTTCAACTAAGTGTAGGGTTAAAGCGATTTTGTAATTTGGTTTTAACTGGTTTAAAGTAGCTAAAACTGTTGCAGGTTTCAGGTTTTTATAATCGCTTGGTTCAGGGTCATCATCTGGTTGTTTTACTACTTCAATCGGAACTGTTTCGAAACGAGAATTCTTTTTTAAAGCGGTTAAACTCTTGTTAATTACAATACGCTTTAACCAAGCGCCAAAACTAACAGTTCCACTATAACTAGTTAGTTTTGTAAAAGCTGCTAAAAATGCGTCCTGCATCACATCTTCAGCTTCAAAACGATCGTTTAGAATACGTAATGCCGTATTAAACATAGCTTTGTAATACTTTTTATAGAGATCGAATTGTGCAGTGGCATCACCTTGCATGCATCGATCTATCAGTGGATCTTTATGTAATACTTCTGTTTCCAAATAATGAGTTATATTATAAATACTAACTAAGTTTCTATTTGTGACACTTTTATGTTAAAATTACTAAATTTATATAAGTTTGTCATATTAATTATGGCATAAAAATTGGGATTTAGTAATGAGCATGCACTTGGAGTTGAGTGTAATGTGTTGATTAATAATTAATAAGCAAGTTACTGCAGGTTAAAGAGCTTTTTTTAAGCTCAATTTTAATGACAAAGTGACTGAAAAAATATATATGAGTAGATCTAAGTTTTTAAAGTTTGACAATTTGTCATTGCATAGCATGATGGATGAAGATGCTGAATTAATTCCTTTAATGACCCCAGAAGATGAGGCGGAAATAAATAAAGAGGATGTTCCAGACACTTTGCCAATATTGCCTTTGCGTAATACAGTGCTTTTTCCTGGTGTTGTAATTCCTATTACGGCTGGTCGTGATAAGTCAATTGAATTGATCAAACAAGCAAGTAAAGGAAATAAAATTATTGGAGTTGTAGCTCAAATGAATGAAGAAGTTGAGGACCCTGGCGAAAATGATATTTATAAGACTGGAACTGTAGCAAGTATTTTAAAGGTGCTAAAAATGCCTGATGGGAATACAACAGTTATCATTCAAGGAAAAAAACGTTTTGAGATTGAAAATGTCATTCAAAACGAACCTTTTATGCAAGCCACTACAAAGGAAGTTATTGAAGATAGATCGGAAGAAGGAGAAAAGGAGTTTGAAGCTATTATAGATTCTGTGAAAGAATTAGCGACACGTATTATTAAAGAAAATCCAAATTTACCTTCCGAAGCTACTTTTGCAATTAAAAATATTGAGAGCAAGCCATTTTTAATCAATTTTGTGTCTGCAAACATGAATTTGCCGGTAGAGGAAAAACAAGAGTTGTTAGAAATTAGTAATTTAAAACAACGTGCTTTGGTAACCTTGCAAAAAATGGACGCGGAATTACAGCGTTTGCAATTAAAGAACGATATTCAGTCTAAAACTAGAGTGGATATGGATCAGCAGCAACGTGAGTACTACTTACATCAGCAGTTAAAGACCATTCAAGAGGAATTGGGAGGTGTTTCTTATGACGAAGAGTTGGAAGAAATGCGTGTAAAAGCCAAGGCTAAAAAATGGAATGAAGATGTAAAAGAAACTTTTGATAAGGAACTGGGACGTTTACAACGAATGAATCCTCAAATGGCTGAATATTCGGTACAACGTAACTATTTAGATTTGTTGTTAGAATTGCCATGGAATGACTATACGGAAGATGTTTTTGACTTGAAAAAGGCACAAAAGATATTGGACAGAGATCATTTTGGATTGGATAAAGTAAAGGAACGTATAATTGAGCATTTGGCAGTATTAAAACTAAAAGGGGATATGAAATCTCCTATTTTATGTTTGTATGGTCCTCCTGGAGTTGGTAAAACGAGTTTGGGAAAATCTATTGCAGAATCTATTGGTCGTAAATATGTGCGTATGTCTTTAGGTGGATTACGCGATGAAGCGGAAATTAGAGGACATAGAAAAACCTATATTGGTGCAATGCCAGGACGTATTATCAAGGATTTGAAAAAAGTGAAAACTTCTAATCCTGTATATGTACTGGATGAGATTGATAAATTGGCATCTTCTAGTCATAATGGTGATCCGTCTTCTGCAATGTTGGAAGTATTGGATCCAGAACAAAATGCAACGTTTTACGACAACTATTTAGAGTTGGACTACGACTTGTCAAAAGTGTTATTTATAGCCACTGCCAATAGTTTATCTACCATCCCTTGGGCATTGAGAGATCGTATGGAAATTATCAATGTTTCTGGTTACACGATAGAAGAAAAAATTGAAATAGCAAAAAGACATTTGTTACCAAAACAAATTAAAGACCACGGTTTGACCAAGGAGCATATCCAAATTGATAAAAAAGCTATTGAGAAAATAGTGGTGGCTTATACAAGGGAATCTGGTGTTCGTGGATTGGAAAAACAATTGGCGAAGATGGTTCGTTTTGCTGCCAAGTCTATTGCTTTGGAAGAAGAATACGAAACAAATATTACCATAAAAATTATTGAAAAAGTATTAGGCCCATCTCATTTAGAACGCGATAAATACGAAAACAATGACGTTGCAGGTGTTGTAACTGGATTGGCTTGGACAAGTGTTGGTGGGGATATCTTGTTTATCGAATCTATTATTTCCAAAGGTAAAGGATTGACCATTACAGGAAATCTTGGAAAAGTGATGAAGGAATCTGCAACCATAGCCATGGAATATATCAAGGCACATGCAGCTGCTTTTGGAGTAGACCAAAAAGTATTGGACAATTATAAAGTACATATTCACGTACCAGAAGGTGCCACTCCAAAAGATGGACCAAGTGCTGGTATTACTATGTTAACATCATTAATTTCGGTGTTTACACAACGTAAAGTGAAAAATAAAATGGCCATGACAGGGGAAATTACCTTGAGAGGTAAAGTATTGCCTGTAGGAGGAATTAAAGAAAAGATATTAGCTGCTAAAAGAGCAAATATTAAAGAATTGATTTTGTCTATTGATAACAAACAAGATGTAGAAGAGATTAAACCGAGCTATTTAAAAGGTTTAAAATTCAACTATGTAACGGAAATGAAAGAGGTAATAGACTTAGCATTGACCAAACAAAAAGTGAAGAATCCTATTAAGTTTGAAGAATAGGGTTTAAAAGGATAGGAAATAGCGAAAAGCGAAAAGGGAGCGGAAAGACAGTTGATGTTTTTTCGCTTTTTTTATTTCTGTTGAAAAACAATTAAATAAGAGTTCCAAAACTGTTTTATTATAGAAAAAACAGTTAATTTGATAGTATCAAAAAATAATATTGAAATCCGTCTAGAATTAAAAAAAAATGATAGAAAAGATAATTGAATACCAAAATAGATCTGAATCTAATTTTGAAAAAACAAAAAACATAGCTACGATTGCTAATTATTTCATTGCTTTTATGCTGTTTATGGCTTCTACCATTTTTGCTGCATTTACCTTGCCCATTAGATATATTTATAAAAAAATTATTAAAAACAATAAAGACTCAGAAGTTCTTAAATTGGATGGAAAAAACTTTGATGTCATTTTGGAAAAGGAGGAATTAATATTGATAGATTTTTGGGCGGAATGGTGCGGTCCTTGCGTTATGATGAATTCAATTATTGAAAAATTTGCTGCCGAATCAAAAGGAGTAAAAGTATTGAAAGTGAATGCTGATTTTAATAGGAGTATTGTTAATAAATACCAAATAAAAGGATTACCTCAATTCGTTTTAGTGCAGCACGGAAAAGAAGTGAAGCGATTTGCAGGAGCTATGACAAAGAATGATTTAATTGAGTTTTGTACTGTTAATAGGGAATAATAAAATCAAACGTGTACACTTCCAGGAGATTGTGTTTCGTGGAATCAACGAGAAAGTAATAACCGAGAAGCTAATTATAGACAGGTTGTTTTTGAAAATCGTTATTCTTACAGNCNCACAATACAATTATATGGAGTGAGCTATTTAAAAAATAGCAATAAGTTTTTGACAACCATCACATACCATATCTCCCTTCAGGTGTTAGGAGGCTAAGCTTTTTACTTTATCCTTCAATACCTTAATCTGGTCTCTAAATTTGGCAGCATTTATAAAATCCAAGTCCTTAGCTGCCATTTCCATGTTTTTACGGGCGGTTTTTATACTATTTTCCAACTCACTTTTTGAGGCGTAATTCATAGCTTCTTCTGCGGCAATCATATCGGAATTGTCGTAGGCATAGGTCGCATTATTTTTACTGTTCAGTATATTATCTATTGCTTTTTTTATTTGGGTAGGCGTGATGTTGTGTTTGGTGTTATAGGCAATCTGTATATCTCTACGTCTGTCCGTTTCATCAATAGTAAGTTGCATGCTTTTGGTAATTTTGTCCGCATACAAAATGGCTCTTCCTTCCACATTTCTTGCTGCCCTACCTATGGTTTGTGTCAATGATCTATGGGAACGTAAAAAACCTTCTTTATCAGCATCTAAAATAGCTACTAAGGAAACTTCCGGTAAATCCAGTCCTTCTCTCAATAAGTTTACTCCAATAAGAACATCAAACAATCCTTTTCTAAGATCCTGCATAATTTCTACACGTTCCAAGGTATCTACGTCTGAATGAATGTAACGACAACGCACTTGAATTCTACTCAAGTATTTTGCCAATTCTTCCGCCATACGTTTGGTTAATGTAGTGACTAATGTACGTTCATCTTTTTCTACACGGATATGAATTTCCTCTATCAAATCATCAATTTGATTCAAACTTGGGCGTACATCAATAATAGGATCTAGTAGCCCTGTAGGTCTAATTACTTGTTCTACAACAAGTCCTTCTGTTTTTTCCAATTCGTAATCCGCAGGTGTAGCACTTACATAGATCACTTGATTTTGAATCATTTCAAATTCTTCAAATTTCAAGGGTCTGTTGTCCATTGCTGCAGGCAAGCGAAAACCGTATTCCACCAAGTTTACTTTTCGAGATCGGTCACCACCATACATGGCATGTACTTGAGGAACTGTTACATGACTTTCGTCAATCACCATTAAATAATCATCGGGGAAATAATCTAGTAAGCAGAACGGTCTAGTCCCTGGATTTCTACCATCTAAATAGCGAGAATAGTTTTCAATTCCACTACAATAGCCCAATTCTCTGATCATTTCTAAATCAAATTCGGTGCGTTCTTTCAGTCGTTTTGCTTCTAAATGCTTTCCTATTTCTTTAAAATAATCCACTTGTTTTACCATGTCCTCTTGAATCGCATGGATGGCATTTTGTAAAACATCGGGTGAGGTAACAAATAAATTTGCTGGATAAATGGTGAGTTGATCAAATTTTTCAAGGACGGTATTGTTTTGTAGATCAAAACTTTCCAGTTCCTCAATTTCATCACCAAAAAAATGAATTCGATACGCGTCTTCTCCATAAGAAGGGTACACGGTTATAATATCGCCCTTTACTTTAAAAGTTCCACTTCGGATCTCTTCTTCAGTTCTAGAATATAAGCTACTCACTAGTAAATGCAATAGTTTAGTACGAGATATTTGTTGATCTTTTTCTATATTAATTACGTTCTTTTTAAATTCTACAGGATTCCCTATTCCATAAATACAAGACACAGAAGCAATGATAATCACATCTCTACGTCCTGACAATAAGGCGGAAGAAGCACTAATTCGGAGTTTTTCTATTTCTTCGTTGATGGATAAATCCTTTTCTATAAAAGTTCCTGTAACGGGTAAATAGGCTTCTGGTTGGTAATAATCATAATAAGAAACAAAATACTCTACTGAGTTTTCAGGGAAAAATGTTTTGAATTCTTGGTATAGCTGAGCCGCCAATGTTTTGTTATGCGCTAAAACAAGTGTTGGTTTTTGAACTTGTTCTATAACATTGGCTACGGTAAATGTTTTACCAGAACCCGTAACTCCTAATAAATTCTGAAATTTATCGCCATTATTTATACCTTCGGTAAGTTGTTTAATGGCTTCAGGTTGATCGCCTGTTGGATTGAATTTTGAAACTAGTTTGAACTGCATACCACAAAAATAAACTATTTTTAGCTTTTTAAAAATTTGAAGGATGACATTAAGATATCTTTTTTTACTTATCGCATTTTCTGTGACTGTCGGACAAGCACAAACCAAATTTCCTGATTCTTAGAAAGGGCTTTATAAAGGTGATTTAGAGCTTTATGGAGTGAACGCTGTAAAGATGATTATTAAAATGGAATTGGACATTCAGGAACAGTCTGAGGAGGTTCATCATTGGAAAATAACATATGATTATATCGGAAAAAAAGAGGTTCGAGAATACAGTATAAAATGTATAGATGCTCAGAAAGGAAGTTATGTGATTGATGAAAATAACGGTATTTTAATCGATGCATATTATAAAAAAGAGACCCTTACTTCTTTATTTGAAGTACTTGGATCTTCTATATTGACTTCTTATGAAMCGAACATGAATTTTTTTAATCAAAAAATACCCCCAAGGGTATGATTAAAATAAATTCATGTGAGAACGAATGTAACAAGTACTTACATGGGTTCTAAAATTTTGAAATATTTTTAGTCAACTACAAAATTTTAAACACATGAAAAAACAGCAGAGGATCTGATCACTTTTGATTTATTTTCCATGAACACCAAAAAATACACTATTTCTGGAGGTGAAAAACATGAAGAGCAAGAGATACCAGAAGTTAAATCTTTACTTGTTGAATGGAAGACAAAAGGCATTGTTGTACAAACATCACTAATTTCGTAGTAAACTAAAATGTCCTTTTTTAATGATGACAACGTTATTTAAGTCTATCAATTCCACAACGAACCAGTAATCATCAGATTTTAAAAGTTTACCATTATAACTTCCATCCCAAGCGTCTCCATTTAAATTAATAAGTTTGATTAATTTCCCAAAACGATCAAAAATTTGCAAGTTGGCACTTCTGTATTTTGTGTGATCTAGCCCTACAAGATTCCAAGTGTCGTTGGTGCCATCATTATTTGGTGTAAAATATTTTGGGTAGGCGAGTATGGCGAATTTTTTTGAGGTGACTCCACATCCATTTTTATCTCTGATATACAACGTGTGAAATCCAGGTGTTAAATACTCAAAATTAGAATCCTCCTGATAATTGTTATTGTTTTGTTGTAAATCCACACTATATTCATAATCTCCAAGTCCTAAAATACTAAGGTCGGTGATGCTCAAGAGATTATTTGGAACATCATCTACAATGGTGAGGTTGCTATCTTCTATATCCGCTGGGTTAGAAATGTTTACGTTGATACTTCCGTATCCAATGCAATATGTGTCGTCTAAATTACTAAGAGGATCGTTTGTGTAATATTTATACGCTTCTACAAAATAGGTGCCTTTTTCCGTGGCTGCATAGCTGCTTTTTGAGACTCCAATTAGTTCTACACCATTGAGGTACCATTTAAAATACTCAATAGTTTTTCCAAACTGAGTGCTTAACAAGATGGAATTTGTTTGGGGAGTGTCTAGTGGATTATTGACACAAAGTAGCATCTCTTTTTCTGAAAAAGAGATTGTAGGTAAATAATTTAACACCGTATTAAAAGTACCAACACCCACACAAGCTTTGGTGGTTTCATTTTCTATTCTTGCATAATACAAATGAGATACTATTTCCTGAACACCTGTAACCGGGTTGATTTGAGCTTGCGCATCTGCGGAAGTTTTGTAAATGTCAACTTTAACTGAAACAGGGTTGAATAATACTTGTATTTTAATTATTTTCTCATCAAAATCGAAACTGGAAACTCCAGCGCCTTTGCTTTCAGTAAGGACGGGGTCTGAAGCATTCAAATCATTTTCGCAGAGATAAACGTCTGCATAAGTAGCCAATGATGTAGGTGAAACATTGAGGATAATACTGCCCTGACTATAACAATTTGTGGTATTATTGASTACTTTGGTAATAAGTGTTTGTGAAAATGCGATGGTATTGGTGAAATTGGTCTCATCAGTAATAAAACTGTCGGTATCATAGTCCAATTGGTTTTCATAGAAATAAACACTTAGGTTGGTATCTGCATTTGCAATACTTTCTTTTTTTAGAGACAAGTTAAAGAGGGTTTTTCCGTCTAATGGGTTGCCATCAAAATCACATTGATCATAATTTATATTTGCAGCTGTAGGATTTTCATACACYTGAATGGTAACACTGCCTTTATAGGTTTTGTTAAATCCGCAGTCATCAATAGTTTGAACTTTTAATTCGTAAAGTCCAGCATCTGACAAGGTGGTGTTTTGAATATTTAATGTCAATCCTGTGGCGAAGGGTTGCCCTTTAAAAGACCACTCATAAGTAGGGTTTCCTTCAATGGTTTCTGAAGTAATATTTAGGTTTTCTCCCAAACAAATTCCTTTGATAGAATTATTGAGGTTGATGGCAACATTCGAAAGTTCTGTGATTTTTATAGGTAACAATAAAGAGGCAATAAACGGAGGTAGCCCTTGCATGGCATAATTCGGTGATAAATCCAGTCCATTTACTTCATAGTTACACGCTGTACCTTTACCCTCAGGATTGTGAATTATGTTTAGAAACTGTGTCCCTTCTGTATAACTAGGTGGTACCGTTGCATATATTTTTCCGTTTGGAGCCAATTGCAATGCGCCTCTATAACCAATTTGTGAATGAATCAAAGTTTTAGAACCAGCAATGTTTTGCTCATTTAAATCGAATTGAAATAATTTATTTTGAGAATTGGTCATGGWGGAAGCATAAAGGAATGTAGAGTTGGGCGAAAATTCTAAACCATAAGGCTCACCATCCATAGATACGTTAGAAATTAATGTAAGCGCGTCATCATAAACAGTTCCTGTTTTATTATCAAAATTGTAAAGGTGAAGTTTTCCGTTTTGAGGTCCTCCTTCATAGCCATTATAGGCAAAAGTAGCACTTGCTRGTTTTTTTCCGTCAGGTGAAACTTTTAGATATCCACGTCTACTTATATTGGTAGAATTATAGTTGACCTGAGAAATAACTGGGCTACTTGCAACTCCGGTATCATTAACTTTATAGGCANAAAATCTGTTGTAAACCAAGGATATTACCCAAAACGAATTGCAATCATCGCCTTTTACAGAAGTTACTTTTTCACTCCAATCTGGATTGTTAATTCCTCCTAGGTTCACGGGGCCAGCAATTACAGATCCATTTCCATTATTTTCACTCATATCTATGGTGTAATAATAGAAACCAAATTCTCCTGAATTTTGGATACGAGACCCTACGGTAAAGAGAAAGAATATGTTAGCATCGTTTGGTTTAGGGATGATGATAGCAGATTGAGTACTACTAGGATGCCCTTTTAAATTATTCCCATTGGGCATTATAATATGATTTTTATCCCAGRTAGTAGAACCATCAGAATAAAAAAGTAGATTTCCATTATTATCTGAAAAAGAAGAGCAACCTTCGTTGGTGTTTAATTGACCTGAACCTATACTTGGAGGTGTCTGATTAAAATTAACGCGAGCGTTTTGTCCAAAAAACCAGTTGTTTGCTTCCCCTTGTGCAGTAATTACAGAAATGGAAAGAGAAAATATGAGGAAAAGTGTTTTATTCATTTGCTATTTGCTATTTTATGATTGAGCTAGTTGTTGGTATTGCTCAGTACACGCACGGAACATCCTAATTGGTAATTTTTTTGAGATCCAATTATATGTTATGGTCGTTTCATAAAAAAATTATGACCAAATATAAAAAAATACCCTCAATAAATTAAGGGTATTTTAACTATTTGTTTACATAGCCAATGTTTTGTGTCTAAATGTTTATAAATCCCGCTTTTTTACTAAAACATAGGATAAATAAATAAAAATAGCCGTCCAAACTAATACTATAAATAAATCTAAAGGTTGTACAGATACTTTTCCTCCCCAATTTTCTCCTACTTGTTTTCCTATAGATTTAACAGCATCCAACCGTGTCCCTGGTTCTTTGATTAAGTTGCTCATGGCTTCTAATGGGAAGATTCGCATCACACTGTCCATGTGTTCTTTAAATTTCCAAAAAAGGAAGCCTTTAAATAGCGCGTTTTCTATAAATAACCATATTAACAAGGCACCGATAGCAAAAGCAGAGCGTTTGATTAAAATTCCTAAAAAGAGACCGAAAGAGAAAAAACCTACAAGTTTCACAAAAAATGCAATTAAGAACTCAATGTCCATTATTACAATGCTAAATTCCGTAAAATCGGAGTAACTATATCCTAAAACTAAAGTGACTAAAAATACAAATACAGTAGAGAGTGCTGCTAAAAGAATCACTGTATAAAATTTAGAAAGAATAAATTCCTTTTTACTTAAACCGTCTATTAAATTTTGCTTCAATGTTTTGTTACTGTATTCATTGGCCATCATGGAGACAATGACCAGTAGTAAGAAAAATTTAAAAATGGAAGCTGTATATGTATTGAAATGCCAAATGTATGGAAAGTTAAAAATTCCCATATCTGCTAAGTGAAATTGGATGGGACCTATATCAAATTTAATGGCAGCTATTAATGAAATAGAAGTTAACAATGCAAAGTAAATAATGATTAATACCTTACTTGCTCTACTGTGTTTTAATTTATGAAGTTCTATATTTAAAAGTCGTAACATGATTATTTGTTGTTGGTTAAAGTAAGGAATTGTTGCTCTAAACTTGGTTTTCTCTTGACAAGATGAGTTAGTGTAATACCATTTTTGAACAAGAAAGTATTCATGTCAGAGGCAGTTACAGGGGCACTCAAGTTTGCGGTTATCAAACCATCTTCTGTAGATATATTTGCTATACCTTCGAAGTTTTTAAGCAGTGTTTCAAGCACTGCGTCTTCCTGATCTGTTTTAAGCTCAAACAATCCATGGGAGGCAGTCATTTCATCCACACGACCCGAATAAAGTTTGATTCCATTTCTGATAATTACAACATGAGAACATACTTTCTCTACTTCGTCCAGTAAGTGAGATGCCAATAAAATGGTAGTACCTTTAGCAGCGATGTCTTTAATTATTTTCCTGATAGCGTGTATTCCTTGTGGATCCAAGCCATTTGTTGGTTCATCAAGAATTAGTATTTCGGGGTCGTTCAACAAGGCAGATGCGATAGCTAGCCGTTGTTTCATACCCAAAGAAAAAGTGTTGAACTTCGAATTTCTACGTTCGTATAACTCAACAATTTTCAGTTTTTCTTCTATTTTATCTTGCGGAATGTCCTTGATTTTACAAACCAATTGTAGGTTTTGAATGGCCGTCATATAAGGATAAAAATTAGGGCGTTCTATAATCGCTCCTACCTTTTTCAAGGCTTGGTGGGTAGATATAGAGCCATCAAACCATTGGTATTCACCAGATGTTCGATTTACTACATTTAAAATAATCCCTAAAGTGGTAGATTTTCCACTTCCATTTGGACCTAAAATTCCATAAACGTTTCCTTTTTCTATGGTAAAGGACAAATTATTTACGGCATGTATGGCACCGTATTTTTTGTGTAAGTTGGTAATTGATAATATTGTTTCCAAAAGCTGATCTGTTTAGTATAAAAATAAGACGATAAATATTGATTTTTGTTACAGCAATATAGTAAATTTGAAACATCAATAAAAATGATGACTATGGCCGATAAGTTGATATCCAAAAAAAAACCCGCATATCCTATAAATACTGAACTCTACGAATACCTATCTGTATACAATCGAAATATAAAAATCCCTGTTTCTTACGATGATTTATTGCGTTTTGTTGGATCTATTGTTGTTTATGATAAAAATGGAGAGGATTCTTTATGGGTTCGAGTATATTTTGCTGAGCATGAGCGTGATGAGATAGATTTGAGTTTGAAGCGTATGTATATGATTTTGCATGGTGATGGAGGTGAAGATGCTTTGGCATATTTGACTGTTGATGCCATTGATTACTGTACTTTCGGTAATTCGAGCCCATTCCGAGTGAAAATTAGGAATATTTTGAATGATAATCATACTTATTTATATGTTAAAAGAGCCGATGCTTCTCGTATTTATGGTTTGGAATTAGAACATATTTTATCGCCTAATAACATCAATTTTTTGGTGTATGAAGACACATTGATAGAAGAACATGTATTGGGGATTCCAGGAGATGTGTTTATTGATGAAAATTTAGAGAACGTTACTGTAAGAGGAAAAAAACGTTTGTCAAAAGAGTTTGTGAAATTTAATGAACGTTGTTTGATTCGTTTATTGGGTGATATGCGTGCTTATAATTATGTAATTGTCGCATCTTACGATTTCGATCAAGTACAATACAGAATTCGCGCTATGGATTTTGATCAACAATGTTACGAAGGAAAATTAAATGTATACCTCCCTCAGTTTTTTACAGACAATATTGAGTTTGTAAAGATGGTAAGTGAAGGCTTACAAGAGGAATCGATTGAGCAATATAAAAAAGAAGAACGAGCCGCTACCGCACGTCGTATTTTGGGATCTCAGGAACGAATCAATCATTTATTGGAATGTATGTCCAACGATACTATTTCTACTCCAGAAAAAACTGCGGAGTTAAAAATGGGATTGAATAAACTAACGGGTGATAAATATTTTAAAAAATGTGATTCTATGGGAGAAATTCTAAAAGTTGCTTTTAATTTTGTGGTGCGTAATTATGAAGATGTAAATATTTATATCATCAATTAATTTTTTTATTCATATAGAAAAAAGCTATGTATAATTTTATACATAGCTTTTTTTTTGTATTAAATAGTCATTATCAGTGAGTTTGGCTTGGTTTTTACGTCTAATTAATTGATGGAAATAAAAAGAGTTTCGTATATTTCAATATATAAAGTAACTAAAATGAGATTTTTGTTACAACTTGTTAGATGTAGAATTGTTTTCTTCTCTAAGGTTTTTTGAAATTTAGTGCTTTTATAAAGAGAATTGATAATGAAAAAACAAGTGTTATTATTTATTTATTTTATCTGTTGTGTGTCTATAGCGCAGGAGTGGGAGACTAATTATGACAAAGCTTTAGAGATTGCTCAAATTAATAATAAAAAAATTGTACTCGTTTTTCAAGGGTCAGATTGGTGTGCTCCTTGTATTAAATTAGAGCGTAATGTCTGGAGTAGCCCAGAGTTTATGAGTTATGCAAAATCACATTTTGTGATGTTAAAGGCTGATTTTCCTAAAAGGAAGAAAAATAAATTGAGTAAAGAACAACAATCACATAATAATAAGTTGGCAGAGCGATTTAATAAAAATGGATATTTTCCATTTGTGTTAGTCCTTGACAATAACGGAACTGTTTTGGGAACTACGGCCTATAAAAAAATACCTGTTTCCGAGTATATTGAGCAATTAGAAAATTTTTAAAAATAAGATAGAATTTCAAATAAAGAATCTTCTTATGAACCGAAGATGATTTTTTTTAATCAAAAAAATACACGCAAGGGTATGATTAAAATAAATTCATGTGAGAACGAGTGTAGCGAGTGCTTACATGGGTTCTCAAATTTTGAAATATTTTTAGTCAATTACAAATTTTTAAACACATGAAACGAACATGAATTTTTTTAATCAAAAAATACACCCAAGTGTATGATTAAAATAAATTCATGTGAGAACGAGTGTAACGAGTGCTTACATGGGTTCTCAAATTTTGAAATATTTTTAGTCAATTACAAATTTTTAAACACATGAAAAAACACCTTTTATTATGTTTGTTTTGTTGTTGGAGTTATGCATTAGTTGCTCAGCAAAACTTTACAGAAACGGTTAAGTTGATGGGAAGTAGTTTTGATATTACCGTAGTGACGAAGCAACAGTCTGAAGCGGATGTTTTTATCGAAATGGCAACAAATGAAATTAGACGTATAGAAAGGCTCATTTCTTCTTGGGATGCCAATTCACAAACGTCGTTAATTAATAGAAATGCGGGAATTGCCCCAGTTAAAGTGGATAAGGAATTGTTTGATTTAATAATGCGTTGTCAAGCTATTTCTAGAGTTACAGATGGTGCTTTTGATATTAGTTATGCATCAATGGATCGTATTTGGTCTTTTGACGGTCGTATGACCCAGATGCCTTCCAAAGTTGCTATTTTGAATGCTGTGCGTAAAGTTGGCTATCAGAATATAATATTGAATAAAAAGAAACAAACGGTTTTTTTAAGTTTATTAGGTATGAAAATTGGTTTTGGAGGCATTGGGAAAGGGTATGCGGCTGATAAAGCCAAATCTTTATTGAAAACGAAAGGTGTGCAAGCTGGAATCATCAATGCTTCTGGAGATATGAGCACATGGGGCAATCAAGCCAATGGGGAACATTGGAAAATAGCCATTACCAATCCGATGGACAAAAATAAATCYTTTGCCACTTTTTCGCTTGTCAATGAGGCCGTTGTAACTTCGGGGGATTATGAGAAATTCGTACTATTTAATGGGAAACGATTTTCTCATATTATCAATCCTAAAACAGGGATGCCCTCAAGTGGTATTATTAGTGTCACTGTATTTTCTGAAAAGGCTGAGTTAGCCGATGCATTGGCAACGGCTGTTTTTGTAATGGGGATTGAAGTTGGTTTAAACCGCATCAATCAGTTGCCAAATGTGGAATGTATAATTATAAAAGATACGGGAGAAGTTATCGTCTCAGAACATATAAAAATAAATTAGCATGATAAAAAAAGCATTATTTCTAGTTGTTATAGCCATCTCTATGAGCTCCTGTGTGGTGCTTAAAGAATATGAAAAAGTGAACATAAATGATCCAGATATGGTATTGGCTGATCAAAAATCCAATAGAAATGTATCAATATTTCATTCCTATAGAGAGGCTTCCGTAGGAGCAAATGGAGGAGAAACTGGTGGGGGCTGTGGTTGTAACTAAAAACATTAATAAAATGACTCTAAAAAAAATATTGATTTCGTCCGTGTTATTTTTGTTATCCTTCATTGGTCATTCGCAAGAAGAAAAAGAAGCGACTGTTTTTAAAAAAAGAGTGTTAGAAACCATTGAAGTAGATCTTTTGTCAAGTTTCTATGCACAAGATGGAGATCATGCTGCTGTGAATGGTGGAATTGGACTACAGGAAATGACTGATTTTACAGCAACAATGGTGGTTGCTATTCCTTTAAGTGATGATGATGTTATTACCATTGATACTGGGATTTCTGCCTATACATCTGCATCTTCTAGTAACGTAGATCCGTTTGATGGAAAAAATATAGCAGACCCTTTCGTAGCCAGTTCCGGAGCATCAAAATCAGATGTTTGGGTGAATTTTACAACTACTTATAGCCATAGTTCAGATGATAGGAATCAATTGTGGTCTGCAATAGTATCTGTTTCTTCGGAATATGACTATTCGTCTATTGGAGGAGGTGGAAGTTTCACCAAGCTGTTCAATGAAAAAAATACGACGGTTAGCTTGAGCGGACATGTGTATATTGATGTTTGGAAGGAATTTTACCCAATAGAATTGAGAGCTTTTGCACCCGGAGGTGTAAGACTAGACGGTGCTTTGTTTTATTACAATACGATGACGGGGAATTCAAATTACAATCCAATATATCAACAATTTGAAGGAAAAGGGCGTAATTCTTATTCTTTGGGGCTAAATATGTCTCAAATTCTTTCAAAAAAATTACAAGGATCCCTAGTGTTTGATGTGATTTTACAAAAAGGTTTATTATCTACACCTTTTCATAGGATATATTTTAGTGACGTGGCAGATTCTTTTATAGAGAATTTTCATTTAGCAGATACCAACGAAAAATTACCTGATACGAGACTTAAAATTGCTTTGGGGGGTAGATTGAACTATTATTTTAACGAGTTTTTAATACTCAGAACGTTCTATCGCTATTATACAGATGATTGGGGTATCAAATCACATACAATAAGTGTAGAAGCACCAATTAAAATTACAGATAAATTTACCTTGTATCCATCATATAGGTATTACAACCAGACAGGAGCAGATTATTTTGCACCCTATGAACAGCATCTGTCTACTCAAGAATTTTATACCTCAGATTATGATTTATCCCAATACCATGCCAATCAATTTGGTTTTGGAGTGCGGTATACGGATATTTTCACCAAGGCGCATGTTTGGAAATTTGGTTTGAAAAGTATTGAATTAAAACACCATCAATACGATAGAAGTACAGGGTTGAAATCTAATATTATTAGCGGGGGGCTTAAGTTTGTGATGGAATAAAAGTTGATGTGAATGGGAATTAATAAGTATCCAAATCAATATCGTCTATATTGTCAAAATTGTCTGGATTGTTAAAAATATCTTCATCGAACTCATCACCTAACACAATCTCACTTTCAAATTTTTTCTCAGGTGCTTCTTCTGGAGCATCGCCAAAGGCAAAAGTAACAGGTTTAGTACAGGAAGCTTTGTCTTCGTCTTGTGCAGTTACTTCCACAAAAAACGTCCACATTTTCATAAAGTCGTAAACGTAAATCAATTTGTCTCCAACGTTTGGACTCGCATCATACAATGAATAGGTTTTCATACTATTGTCCTTGCCGTCTTCTGACATGTCAAACAAAGGAATTTCATCTCCTTGATTCCAGTCTGGATCTGCTTTGTAAAACGAGGCCATTTCTTGACCATTAAAACCAAAAGCTTTTGCTATTAAAAAATGTAGGTCTTCTAAATTACTAGAATTTGCAACTACTACATCTCTAATTACATCATTTTTAACATCTAATATGATTCTAAACTTCACCGCCATCTTTTGAATTCTAATTTGCTGCAAATATACTAAATTTTAGTAATTTTATCACTTAGAAAAAAACAATGGAAAATAAAACTGAAGTAYTGGAAGTACTAAATAAAATGTGTGATCAAACACTCATGGAAACCTTGAAAATYAAATATACTGATGTGGGTGATGATTTTTTAGAGGCTACAATGCCTGTTAATTCAAGAGTTCATCAACCAGATGGTGTCTTAAATGGAGGAGCGTCTATGGCCATGGCTGAGAGCGTGGGGAGTCCGTTGTCTATGATGGTGGTGGATAGAGAAAAGTATTTTGTTCGTGGAATTTCTTTTACTGCAAATCATTTGAGAGGAATGAAATCGGGGTTATTGACGGCAACAGCTAGATTTATCCATAAAGGAAGAACAACCCATTTGGTAGAAATTAAATTGACAGATGAAGCAGGTAAACTTATTTCCTTGTGTAAATTGACAAATATTGTCTTGGAAATAAAAAAATAATGAGAAGGTGGAAAGGGAAAATACTCAAAATTATTGGACTGGTTTTTATCAGTATGATTGTAGTTTTGTACATTGGAATCGTGTGTTTTTCTCAACCAAAATCAACTGCAAAAATTGAAACTTTTATTCAAGAAAAATGTAAAGGAGCCTATTTAAAAGAAAGCTCCTTTCGTGATTTTAAATATAGGGTGCTGTTTGCTCAGAAGAAGATAGATAGTTTAAAACCAACCCTTGTTTTTGTGCATGGGTCAATTGGTTCTATCCTAGATTTTAAACAGTATTTGTCAGATTCTATCCTGAAATCAAAAGTAAATATGGTGACTTATGATAGAATAGGATACGGAATATATCAAACAGGAAATGTTATGGAGTCGATAGCACTTGAATCAGCGCTATTGGACGAACTTATAAAAGGCGAAGGATTAAAAAACACGGTTTTAATAGGGTATTCTTATGGTGGTCCTATTGCTATGTTATCGAAAATTAAACACCGYGCAACCATTTTATTGGCTCCTGCGTTATTTTCAAAGGAAGAATCCGTACCATGGGCTGTAAATTTGTATACTTGGAAAGGGACACGATGGTTGATGCCTGAAATATGGAAGGCGGCTTCCAAAGAAAAAATATCGCATTGTAAGGAATTAGAAAAGATTGAGAATAGTTACCAAAAAGTGGCTAATAAAGTGATTGCTATTCACGGTAAGGAAGATTGGATTGTTCCTTTTAAAAATGCTGAATTATTGAATGATGTGTTGAAGACAGGACAGTTTAAACTACATTTATTGCCTAATGCAGGACATGGATTGGTTTGGTCTCATTTTAATGAAATTAAATCCATAATTTTACACCAATTAAACGAACAAGCAATTGAACTCTGATTTTTTTAAAAAATTAAACACCTTGTTGGTAGCAAAAACGCCATTTGTGGTGTTTAGAAAGCCGCACAAGTTAGAAGTTACCTTAATAGAACAAGAGGATAAGAACCGTTATATCTGTACAGATTTTAATGAGGAGGGGTATGTATTTGCTCCTTTTGATAGTAGAAAAGAAGCAGTGTTGTTCCCTGAGAATAAATCAAAAAAATCGATTCACGAAGTCCAAGTTATTCAAAAAACAAAAAAGGAAATTTTGGATGTTGCTCAGGGTAATTCGCAAGAACATCATTTGGAATTGTTAAAAAAAGGAATTCGTTGTATTCAAGAATCAGAAATTGAAAAAATAGTGCTTTCTAGAAAGGAAATGATTGCCAAAGAAGGAAAAAAACCTATTGATATGTTCCATAATCTGTTAGCCACATATAGCACTGCTTATGTGTATTTATGGTTCCAYCCCAAGGTTGGTACTTGGCTTGGGGCATCTCCAGAAGGCTTGTTGGAAATAGATAATCGCGTGGTGAAAACCATGTCATTAGCAGGAACACAGGTATTTATTTCTGGAATAGATGCAGTTTGGAAACAAAAAGAAATAAAGGAGCAACAATTTGTAACTGATTTTGTCAAAGAAAATTTGAAACCTTTTGTCAAAGAAATGACTTCCAGTAAAACATATACTACAAAAGCGGGAAGTTTGTTGCATTTACGAACAGATATTGAGGGAACACTAAAAAGGGGTGTTAAAGCAGATGATTTAATACAACACTTACATCCCACGCCAGCAGTTTGTGGCTTGCCAAAAAATGAGGCCAAAACATATATTTTGGAGCATGAAGGTTATGACAGAACTTTTTATACGGGCTTTCTCGGAGAATTGAACTGTGAGCAAAAAACAAGTTTGTATGTGAACTTACGCTGCATGGAATTGACGGATAAAAACTTAGCCATTTACATTGGAGGAGGAATCACTAAGGACAGTGACCCTGAGAACGAATGGCAAGAGACAGTGTCAAAGGCAAAAATCATGAAAGGCATCTTGTAATCAGATGTTTTTACTTGAATAAGTTTACGTATCTTTGCCCTCTCGTTTTAATAAATAATGGCAGTATACCCAAGGCATCAATTAGCACAGCAAATAGTCCTTTCATGTAAAGAAAATGGAATTACACAAGTAGTTGTGTCTCCAGGATCTCGCAACGCACCTTTAATTATTGGTTTTAATCAAGAACCAACTGTTGAATTGTTGAGTGTTGTGGATGAACGATGTGCGGCTTTTTTTGCCCTTGGAATAGCACAGCAAACTAAGCAACCAATTGCTCTAATATGCTCTTCAGGTTCTGCATTACTCAATTATTTTCCAGCTGTTGCAGAGGCTTTTTATAGCGATATTCCGTTAATTATTATTACTGCAGACCGGCCCAAACACTTGATTGATATTGGAGATGGTCAAACCATCCGTCAAGAAAATGTTTTCGGGACTCATGTGTTAAGTAGTACCAATTTGGAGGAGATTCCTCTGGGGAATACGGATGAATATTTGGAAAAAAGAAGTGCTGTTGCAATACAAAATGCTATGCAAATGGCTATAAAAGAGAAAGGTCCTGTACATATAAATGTTCCTTTTAACGAACCCTTATATGAAACTGTAGATGGTTTAACAATTGATAGTTCATTTTTAAAATTAACTACCGAAAATGTGAAAAATCCGATTTCATTATTGGATGAAACACCTTTGGATGTGGATGATTTAGCTGTTTTTGCAGAGGTTTGGAATAACTCTAAGAAAAAAATTGTATTGGTTGGTGCAAGTACTCCAGATGATTTACTCCAGACGCAATTGGAACATATAGCCAAAGATCCATCCGTAATTGTATTGGTTGAAAACACTGCCAATGTATCGCATAAAATGTTTGTCAATAGTATTGATAAATTAATTTTTCCATTGGATGATGAAGCTTTGGAGAAATTTCAACCAGAGATATTGTTGAGTTTAGGAGGTATGATTGTTTCAAAAAAAATAAAACAACAGTTGCGAAAGTATCAACCCAAACATCATTGGCATGTGGATGCCAAAAGGGGGTATGATTCTTACCATTGTTTGGAACATCATTTTAAAATTTCTGCACAATTATTTTTCAGTCAGTTTTTCTTTTTAACCAAACCAGTAAAAAGTGACTTTAGAGATTTTTGGTTGGAGAAAAAGATGATGAGGTTGAAAAAGCACGAAAAGTTTGTGAATACTTGTGAATATTCGGATTTTAAGGTGATGGCAACCTTGATTGGATCCATTCCCAAAAACAGGATGTTGCAATTGAGTAATAGTTCTATTATTAGATATGCCCAGTTATTTGATCTGAACCCTACCGTACATGTTTTTTGTAATAGAGGAACAAGTGGAATTGATGGTAGTACAAGTACTGCAGTAGGAGCCAGTCTAGCATCTAAAAAACAGACAGTGCTTATTACTGGGGACATTAGTTTTTTATATGATAGTAATGGTTTGTGGAATAATTATATTCCGAAAAATTTTAGAATAATAGTTGTCAATAACAGTGGAGGAGGGATTTTTAGATTTATTCCGGGACCTCAAACAACAAATTCGTTGGAGTATTTTGAAACACCTCATAATTTGTCAGCGAAAGAATTAAGTGCCATGCATGGATTTGAATATAGTATGGCAGAAAATATAGAATCATTAGAAAATACGTTGAAAAATTTCTATCTTGGGGAAGATGTTCCTAAATTGTTAGAAATTTTCACACCAACAACATTGAATGATGCGGTTTTAAAATCGTATTTCAAGAATTTAAAAGTTTAAAAATGGAATTAAAAGTAGGAGATAAAGTAAGTTTAACTATCGGTAGAAAAAGTCAAATTGGATTTACTGTACTAGTAGATCAAGAGTTTGAAGGAATGTTATATAGAACAGAATTATACCAACGTTTGGAGGAAGGAGAAACTAGAGAGGGTTATATTAAAAAGATAAGAGAAGATGGAAAGATAGATGTTTCCTTAACACCTATCGGATTTTTTCATGCCAATGCTACTCAAGAGAAGTATTTAATAGAGAAATTAGTGGCCAGTAATGGATTCTTACCGTTGACTGATAAAAGTAGTCCCGATGATATTAAATACGGGGTTGAAATGAGTAAAAAAGCATTTAAAAAAGCTATAGGAGGCTTGTATAAAGCAAAAAAGATATCCATAGAGGAAGACGGAATTCGTTTACTTTAAGTAATCTAAAATAAAAAATGCGTCTATTTTTAAGTGAAATAGGCGCATTTTTTTTGTGATATATAGTATTGGTTCGGTTAAGAAATATTTAATTTCTTTTTAAGATCTTTTGGTATACCATTTTTATGCAATAAAATAGAAATTGTTTTTAATCTGAAATACGCTTCACTCATATAAATATATCCACCATTTCCGATACGTTTTGAATCAGATCCCCAAGAGTTTTTTACTTTGTAATATGTAGTTCCTCTCTGATCTTTTAATATCCCTACTACATGCATCAAATGATCGTCTGTAGTGTTGTAATTTTCATATTCATCTTGTCTATAATTTACAGAAATGTCTTTTTCGGTAACAATGTATTCCAACGCTATTTTGTTCTCAAGTACATTGTTTGGACTCACGGCAATTCCATATTTACCTGAAAAAGTTTTTTCAGACACATCACAATCCAAGGCTATGCTATACCCTTTTTTCAAGGCAATATTCATTACATCTACCAAAGAATTAAGTTCAACATTGTAGAAAATTCCATTGGAAAAATTGTCAGGAATGTTCAATACAAACTGTGTATTATACGGTTGATGTGTGAAAGATGTTAAGGTAATATAGTCATTGGCATCTATTTTAGTCAAGGCTAAAAATGATTTTGGTGTGTACATTACGCCTTCAAAAAAGAATTTGTTTGTTACTTTTCCTAAAGAAGCATCCAAAATGGAATCTACAGCTACTTTCCAATTTGGAACGGTAGCATCTTTATCGTTTTTAATATATATGTCCAAAACTTCTTTTAGTTGAGGTACAATTTTTGAGTGATCGTGTTTGGTAGCGCCATTCAATAATCCTGTATAAGCACTTTCTGGAACCAATCCGTATCCCTGAACAGACTGCATTACATCGTGTGCTAAGCCACCTTCGCTAAATTGTATTTTTCCTTGGCGCATCACATAATTCCATGCCTTTTTTGGATAGGTGTTTCGCACAGTATACATTTCAGATATATCAATATGTTTGCCTGTGTTTCTGAAAATTTCTGATTCTATAAATGAAGAGGTTGAGTAACTCCAACAAGTACCTGTTTTTCCTTGACTTTTAACCTCAGAAGCTTCAATGTCAACTACAGTGGTGAACTTATATTTTTCTGCATTGGGAATGTTTACCGTAGTGCTAATGTCTTCTTGAGCAAATAAACTTGCTGATAAGACCATAAATGAGGCAATGACTATTTTTTTCATGATTTGATATTTCTTTTTGTATTTATTTTGAGATGTTCAGGGCTAAAATTAGGGTTTTTTATGTAACTATAACGAGTTTTGTTTGATTTGGGTAGTATTAATTATAGGTTGGATTATTGAGTATAAGTCCCTTTTTGCTTATTTAGAACACGAGTTACGTTTTGGTAATAACCTAAAGCATCTTCTTCACTACCTTTTACTTTAGAATATCCATTTTTATAATGCTTCAATGCTTTTTTAAATTTCCCTCCGGTTTCGTAATAATTTCCAATATAATAATCGCCTAAAGGTGATTCAGGATATAATTTTTGAATCATTTCTCCAAAATCTTTTAGGTAATCACCATTTTCCTGATCTAATATGATGCCTTCAATGGCATAAATATCACGTTCTCTAATTTTTAAATTCGCATCAAAGAGATAATCAATTTCTACATATTTGTTTTCCAAATAAGCAATAGCATCGGGAGGGGATAAAGCCGCAACTTTTTTTTGGTATTCATCTTTAGAAATGGCCGCAAACGATTTAAAAATAAAAGCTTGGGCACTTGCCAAGGATTGTCCAATAGAAGCCGTTTTGCTCTGCTGTTTAAAGTGGTCGCTATAAAACCGGAAATTACTATTTTCAATATCYTTTAACCGTGTAACAGTAGATTTTATGAGTGTKRTTTTTTGAGCATTGTTGWAATTCCCGTTACTGAGATAGTAAAAAACAGGAAAGTCCTTTAAATTTTTCACTTTGTCCTGGATTGCGTTGGGCATATCCGGAGCAAAGCTTGAGTTCAACCCAATAAACGCATTGAATGTAGGCTGATGTTCAATGAGGAAGTAATTGATAAAATTTCCAGTGAGCGTTTTTCCAACAATAGTTTTAAAGCTAGAAATTCGATAATTTTCAGTAGCAAAAGTGATGAGCTCACTTCGCACAAAATCTATAAAAAGTTGTGCAGAAGGAATGGGAAAGCTATTGTGTTCTTCATAAGAACAATCTTTATACCTGTCCTTATTTTTATGTTGGTTAATACCTATTACAATTTGTTCTGGAGCCTTGTCATGCATCGCAAATAGTTTGGCGTTTGCTACATAAATATCAAACAATTCTTCTGCATCCAATATTATGGTGAGTGGGTATTGTTTCAAGGAATCTTTTTTATAACCGTCAGGAACGTAAATTTTTAGTTCACGAGAGTTATTTAAAATATTAGAGTCAATTCGTTTTGTAAAAGTTCCTTGTCCAAATATTGTGGTGCTTAGGAAGAGACTAAGTAAGGTTATGGTAATTTTCATTTGGCGTAATTTTTTTGTTAGTATTTGAAATTAAGTCCTATGCTGAGTAGATTTCCATCGTAAGAATTAAACAGTGCTAGTTGAAAGGATAAGGAATTTAATGCAGAAACCCATACACCTCCTCCTACGGCGGTGTGCCATTTTCGAGAGTATTCACCTTCCTGCCATACGCGTCCATAATCAAATCCTCCATAGAGTCCTATTGTAATGGGTATAAAAGTTGTTTTTAGGTGAGCAACTTTTAGGCGAATATCTGTGTTTTGGTAAGCTCCTGCATTTCCAGAAAAACGATTGTCAATAAATCCTCTTAAACCATTGGCTCCACCAATACTCACAGCATCGTAAAATAAGTAATCAGCACTTAAATTTATTTCTCCACCTATTTTTGTGCTTAAGACCAAGTTTCCTTTACTATTTAACTTATAATCAAAGCTCAATTTAGATTTGAGGTAGCTAACATTTGTAAGAGCGTTGTTCAAACTAAATTTATAACCGGCCAAAAGCCAAACATGAAATCCATAAGTTGGAAAATCTWGAGCGTTTACGTTGTCATAAGTAAATTCGGTTTGAAGTCCTGCAAATTCTTGTTTTTTGAAAACAGCATTGTTTACCGATGGAGAATTACTATGTGTAAATCTGTCCGCATTGTCCGCTACCTTTTTTATTTCGTAAAATGGTCCAACATTAAAAAGTACCGCTTGGTTTTGTTTTCTTAAAGTTAATCCTGGATTCAGACGAAACATTTCTATATCGGTTTTGTAAAACTTAAACTTGTGATCTTTCACAGTTTTTGTAGTACTATTTCCATCTCCCAAATAATTAATTGTAAATTTTGGAGTGGTATACGAAGCATCAAGTACAAAGTTCCAAGAAGGAAAAATATTAGCGAACTCACCAATATAATTTACGGTAAATCCTAGAGTATTGGTGTTGTACATTGTTTTAATGCTGTGTTGCTCTCTAAAAGGATTGCCATTTACGCCGTGTACGGTATAGGTGTTGTTGATAAAAATACTTGCACCTTCTTCAGATTTGAAAAGTGCAAACGGAAATAATTGATTGGTATTGTTTTGAACGGTTCGATAATGGTATGCGTTTGTATTGTACAAATCGGTAAATACAGTTCTCGGTTTTTTACTTCCTTTTAACGTCGATTTTTTTGATTTGAAATCAAAAACGCTTAAATTTTTATTATTGTCAATTGTATAGGTGTCGTGATTTTGWCCTCCAATRAGTCGTACTTTTATGACTTTTTTTCCTGRACCATTTACCGAAAAATTGTCAGTACCATTAAGTCCATAAATCACAATTTCTCTCGTTTTCTTTTTGTGAAATGTGCGGCTGTAATAAGGAGCAGCGTTTTCATGTTCTAATGCCTGTATTTCCACCTTGGTGCTACCATTGTCAAATCTTGTAACAGTTATTTTATCGGCATCATCAGTGGCTCGAATAATGGCAATTTCATCTAAATAACTTCCAAATTTAGAGGCGATTTTCACAATATTTTTTCTGCGTTGTTTTAAATTGTTTTTGATAACTGTAATAGTACTGTCTTGCATTTCCAGAGGCAACTGTTCAAATGCCTTGTTTACAACAGCGTTTGTTAAATGTTGTTGGATGTATTTTGCTTGTGTTTCCCATGTTTCTACATTGCTTCGTGTCAATATAGCTTTGTCTAAATTATAGGCTTCTTGCATGAACCATTTGATTTTTTTYAAATCACCATCATAGGATTGCCAAAACCTCATTTCTGGGATTAGTTTTATCAATAAATTCAGGACCAAACCGTCAAATTTTGCAAAGGCAGCATCTCTATCTCTCGGAATAGGAGTGTATAATTTCGTGCCGTCTTTTTGTTCTTTAATACCCCATCTCCATTGATCAAAATGACGGTCCCAATCTCCGAGTATCATATCAAAAATTCGGGCACGTACATATGCTTCTTCATCAATTTTGTGATTGCTGTTTTTTCTGATTTTTTCCAGCATGCCATTGGTGTTTATAAAAGCATCTGGTTTTCCAAAACTTTCAAGTTCTTGTTGTCCGTCTGAAGGTCTTTCTTCTATGAAATAGAGGGCATCACCATACAAATTATTGTGTTTTCCTAAACTTGGCTGTTTTGGAATATAGAATAGTTTTGTATCTGCATAGTTCACATTAATCGCAGCCGCCATTGTTCCAACGCTTAAAGGTCCAAAGGGGTGCGGTGTGGTGAAAAAATCATTCAAAATCCTATTGGCACTTGTATCTTCCCATTCGTCGATGGTATATGCTACTCCTTTTAATTGAGATTTTAAATACTTTTGAGTATTTTTATTCAAGGAACGCATGGCGTATTGTTTTCCGTTTTTACCCTCTAATCGTAAGGAGTTTGATTGGTGTCCTCCACCTTTTTTTATAACTTTTAGTCCTCCATATAATGTGTCTAACCAAGCAACTTTTGCTTCAAAAGGAACGCCAAAATAATGACGATAATGATCTCCCCAGAAGAATTTATAACTCTTTGATTTTATAACTGATTCTGGTGTAAAAACAGCTGTTTTAAAAGTAGTTCCGAAATCAGATTTAGATTTAAAAACATGTTTTTCGTTTTCTTTTTTTGCCTCAATGATTTCAAATGCATGCGTTTTGTTGTTCTCTAAATCAATGAAATCAACGGTAATTTGTTTGTTTTTATGAATATTTAAAACTGCATAACCTAAATTTCCAGAGGCATAATGTCCTGTGTATTGGGTTTCTCCACCTGTAAAACTTAAGTTGTTTTTTGAAAGCTTCGCAGCACTAGATTTACTACCAGACCCAGATATAATTTGTCGAATTTTACCGTTGGCTGCAGTTAGATATTGCAAGCTATGCTCATGCCCAGAAACCAACACACAGCGTTCGTGTAACAATGCCAAAGTGTTTACTTGATGTATAAACTCTCTGTAACGCCAGTGGCTTTGATCGGCAGGAGAAATCCCAGAGGTTTTACGGATTATGTTTTTTAAGGTTCCCAAAACAGGTAGTGGTTTTAAGTGAGATTCAAATGAGAACTCTCCTCCATGTGGACCATTGCTAAACATAGGGTGGTGTACAGCTATAATCAAAGTTTTGTTTTGAGACTTGTTGATTTCACTTTCTAGTTCTTCTAAAAAATGACGCCTGGTTTTGATACTACATTTGTCATTTATTTTAGGGTCGTTATCCCAATTTTGAATATACCATTCAGAGTCTATAATTAACAGGTCTATCTCTTTTTGGATTTTTATTTTTTTAATGGGACAAGCATCTTTAGGTAAAAATTTTGTACGACCATTTCCATGTTTTTTGATGTAATTTTCTTGCCTCCAAATTCCTTTGGTTCCATTGCTATACCAGTCGTGGTTTCCAGGGATAAAAATACTATTGCCTTTAAAATTTTCAACCAAATCTAACTGTACCTGTAAACGGTGTGTTGCTAATTTACGTTGGTTTGATTTTTTATTAGGCAAACCAGCAGGGTAAATATTGTCTCCTAAGAATAATACAGTGCTATTTTCTGACTTCTTGGATAATTTATCTCTTAAGTCTGAAAAATGGGTAAGACCTTGATCTTTTGTTGCATTTCCAGCATCTCCAATAAGGTAAAAAGAGTGCGAAATAGAGGCGTTTTCTGAGCTAGAAGTTGGATTGATAAGTGTTAGAGAAGTATCAACCTGTGTTTTCTTTGTGGCACAGCCTAAAACAACAATTAATAACAGGGTGGAAAACAGTACTTTGTAATTTAAATGGAACATAAATGGTTTTTGTATTTACGGATTTAAAAATACAATAATTTTAATATATTTGGGTGCTACTATAAAAACACTCAAAAATGATAGAATCTAGTCTTTTTAATGACGTCAAAAATTTTGTATTCGAATTATTCAAAACAAAGTTAAAACCAAATGTAATTTACCATAATTTTAGTCATACAGAATATGTGGCAAATGCGGCGTATGAGATAGGTCAAGGAGAAAATTTGTCTGAGGATGAGTTGGAAGTAGTGGTGTTGGCATCATGGTTTCATGATACAGGATTTGTGATTGGACATGAAAAGCATGAATTAGAAAGTGTTAAGATAGCTAGGAGCTACTTGTTAGGAAAAGGGATGTCGGCAGATAAAATTGAGCTTATAGAATCCTGTATTTTAGCTACTGATATCGAAAAAATACCTGTAACAAAATTAGAAAAGGTGATTTGTGATGCCGATTTGTCGCATTTAGGAACGGAGTTTTTTAAAGAGAAATCCAATTTACTAAGAAAGGAATGGGAGGTGCTTTGTGGAAATGTTTTGACAGATATAGAATGGCTGACTATGAACGAACAGTTTCTTGGAGAACATACATATTATACAGATTTTGGATTTCAAAAATATCAGGAAACGAAACAACATAATTGGTTAAAAGTTCAAAAGGACTTGCAAAAAACAATTACTAAAACCAATGAGCAGGAAGTAAAAAATAAACTTAAAGAACAGGAATTACAACGGAAAATTGCCAAGGACAATCGTCCAGAACGCGGAATAGAAACACTGTATCGCGTTACTTTAAGGAATCATATTAAACTAAGCGATATTGCAGATACCAAGGCGAATATTCTACTTTCTGTAAGTGCTATTATGCTGTCTATTGCTTTAACAACATTGTTTCCGAAATTGGACAAGGCGGACAACGCTTTTTTGATTTTGCCTACCATGCTGTTTGTTTTGACGGCAGTTATTTCTATGGTTTTTGCTATTTTGTCAACTAGGCCTAAAGTAACATCAGGTGAGTTTACATCAGAGGACGTCAAAAATAGAAAGGTGAATTTACTTTTTTTCGGAAATTTTTATAAGTTGCCTTTAAAGGAATTCGAAGATGGAATTAGCGAAATTATTAAAGATAGGGATTATCTATACAGTTCCTTGACCAAGGATTTATATTACTTAGGAATTGTATTAGAAAAAAAATATCGTTTACTTAGAGTTACCTATACTATCTTTATGTTTGGGATTGTTATTTCTGTTATCGCTTTTATTATCTCTTTTGCGCTTATGATGATGAATMACGCTTAGTTTTTTAGAACTTCCAGAATATCTTTGAAAGAAATTTTTTCAGTAGTCTGAAGGTAGTTTACTTGAACACGTAAGGCTCTCAGTCCAGAGATTCCTTGTAAATCCTGTAATTCTAGTAATTCAATGGTACCTGTTAGGTAGCCTTTGTTATGTAAGAAATCGATGTATTTTGTGTATTCATCTGCATCCTTATCTGTGGTGTACACAATAGCAATATGTCCAGGCTTGGTCAAACGTTCTTTGGTGTTTTTAATCATTGCTTTGTCGATACGTTTTTTGATAATTTCGTAGCGAATGTTGTAAGCACCATCTACATCAAATTGCTTTTCATCCATTCTGAACTTTATAGCTATTGAATTACTTTGCACCAATATTAGTGATGCTACTTGTAGCGGGTGTTCAAGCTTATGCTGAATGGAATGAACTATATTTTCCATTTCGCACATAATTTGTAATTGCCATAAACGTAGATTGTTTAAATGTAATTCGTTGTAATTTTTGGATTGCACCAACGATTGTCCAATATACATGTTAAACTCAATTCCATCTGTTTTAAAACGTTCAAAATAATGAGGAAACATTTGTTGTGCCTCTACTTGCTTGCTATCAATAAAATTTGCTAGTTTTTTATTGATCAACGTCACACTTTGCTCATATTTGAATCGCTTATCATAAACAACTTGTAATTTGTCATCTATTTTGTCTTCGTAAAATTCTACTTTATCTTTTAGAATTTTATTGATGGTTTTAAGATGCTCAAAATAGGGGTAAATATCTCTTTTTAAGAAATTTGTAATACTGACTTCATCTCCTGTTTTTAGAGAGCGTTTTAGGTTTTTTAACTGTTGTTGAATTCTAAATTGATGTTCATTATAGATGGTCAATTTTTGGTCTTCATAAGCCGTAGCCATCACATCTTCTGCTAATTCTAACTGGTACGTTAAATCTTGTTTAATCGCATTATTACGTGCTATAGAAGATCCTTTAATGTCTATTTGTCCATATAGAGGAATTACGTCTTCAAAAACAATATCCTCAATTATTGGTGGGTTTTCATCTTTTTCAAGGTGCTTTAAATAGGTGTTAGCAGCATTGTAAAAACGCCAGTTTACTGTAGGATGTATGGAGGTGTAAAACTTTTGAATTATGGCTTCTAAATTATTTTGATAAGCCTCAGTATAATTTTGAATWGCAATGGAGAAAGAAGGGATTACATCCTTTAACTTATTGGCAGATACTGAATTTAGAATGTGTTTTTTAGGTGAAACAAGTTCCAGAATACCAAATGTATTACTGTTCATTTCAAATGGAACTAAAATAACACTTTTGATCCCCTGTTTGGTTAAGTGCTCATAAAAACCATTGCAACCTGTGTTTTTTCCATAAGTTTCAAGGTCGGAAATGGCAATAAGCTGATGTTCTATAAATAATTGTTGGATAATGCCATCACAGAAAAAATTGTTACAGTCTACCAGCGTGCCTTGTTCTAAAATAAAACTATTATAAGAATATCTATCCTTGGATTGTGGGTTGTTACAGTCCTTGTCGTAGGTAGAAAAACCAAACTTTATAGTAGGTTCTCCAAATAAATGGGCAATATTTGTTTGTAAATTAAAAAACGAATTGTCGTTTTTTGCTAATAGGTTATCCTTTAGATTTGTTAAAATTTCATCTTGAGTAACATCAAATAAATTCATAATCCCAAATCCTTTCAGTTCATAACTGTTTAAAGGGAATTTTTCTTTCCAAAGAGATATGTCATCAAAATTGTCAAGTAATTGCAAATAATCTTCCTCAGTTATATCAGGGGCATTTTCCAGTTTTTTGACAGTCATAAAATCGCCATTAAACAACGTGCGGTAATGTCTTAATTGACCTGTTTTTTTATTGGGAATATCAAAGAAATAGGGACGTTTAAAATCTAAATTATAGCCATAACAAACATTCAAAATAAATGTACATGCCATTATAAAAGTTTTAGATTCCTCAAAATCTCTGAATTTTAATTCATAATCATCTCCAGCATCTTCTAAAATTTGTAAAAATCGTTTGGTGAATTTAAAAGAAGTGAAATTAAAGGGGATGCTCACCGATTTTATTTCGTTTTGCTGTAATGGAGAAGGAAAAAGTGTTTCTAATAATTGACCTATTTCTTTCTTGTAAGTTTTCAATAGTTCAAAATCATCAAAGCCCTCTCTAAGCTCTGGAAGGTGCGCAAATTTCTGTATCAAATCATGTCTTTCACTTTCCTCTAAATAATCAAAAATAGCTTCAAAGCTAATTTTAATTTTAAATGGTAATTCGTGATTGTCGTATTGATCTGTGATGATTCTCATAAATTTTATATTGCTGTTTTTTTCTTCTTTACTAAGTATCAATATCTAATTTATTGATACACGGACTTTTTAAAGGTATCTTTTCCGATACAAATATAATGATTCAACCATTATGTCGTTGTACTGACTGCAAATTTACAAAATTTAGCATTATCTTTACGTCTTATTAATAACAACCAAATTTTATGGAAGAATTGAATTGGATAACCGCCAAGGAATATACTGATATCACCTATAAAAAATGCAATGGAGTAGCGCGTATCGCTTTTAATAGACCTGAAGTTAGAAATGCATTTCGCCCTAAAACTACAAGCGAATTGCATGAGGCTTTTTATGATGCACAAGAGGATACTTCCATAGGAGTGGTGCTATTGTCCGCAGAAGGACCTTCACCTAAAGATGGGGTGTATTCATTTTGTAGTGGAGGAGACCAGCGTGCAAGAGGACATAAGGGGTATGTAGGAGAAGATGGAATGCATCGATTGAATATTTTGGAGGTACAACGTTTGATTCGTTTTATGACCAAAGTTGTGATTGCTGTTGTCCCTGGATGGGCTGTAGGTGGAGGACATAGTTTACATGTAATTTGTGATTTGACCCTAGCCAGTAAAGAACACGCTATTTTTAAACAAACCGATGCCGATGTTACTAGTTTTGATGGAGGCTATGGTTCTGCTTATTTAGCAAAGATGGTGGGTCAGAAAAAAGCGCGTGAAATATTCTTTTTAGGACGTAATTATTCCGCACAAGAAGCATTTGATATGGGAATGGTGAATGCAGTTGTTCCACATGATGAATTAGAAGCAACAGCCTATGAATGGGCACAAGAAATCTTAGCTAAATCTCCAATGTCTATAAAAATGTTGAARTTTGCCATGAATTTAACCGATGATGGAATGGTAGGGCAACAAGTGTTTGCGGGAGAAGCAACACGTTTGGCGTATATGACAGATGAAGCAAAAGAAGGTAGAAATGCCTTTTTAGAAAAGAGAAAACCGAACTTTGAAAAAAAATGGATTCCATAAATCGATCGTAAATGAAAATAATCTGTATTGGCCGTAATTATACGGAACACATAAAAGAATTGGCCAACGAGCGACCAGAGAGTCCCGTGGTGTTTTTAAAACCAGATTCTGCAATTTTACCGAAGAAAATGCCGTTTTTTATACCTCCTTTTTCCGATGATATTCATTATGAAGTGGAAGTGATATTAAAAATCAACAAGGTAGGAAAGCACATAGATGCTAAGTTCGCACATAAATATTATGACGAAATTGGGCTAGGAATTGATTTTACAGCAAGAGACGTGCAAAGGAAGTGTAAGGAAAAGGGCTTGCCTTGGGAAAAAGCGAAAGCTTTTGATGGCAGTGCTGTAGTAGGAGATTTTATAGCAAAGGAATCATTTGATTTAGAAAATATAGATTTTAAATTACTTAAAAACGATGCAATAGTACAGGAAGGGAATACTCAAAATATGCTGTGGGGATTTGATGAGTTGATTGCGTATGTTTCTAATTATTTCACGTTAAAAAGGGGAGATTTAATTTATACGGGGACACCTGCTGGTGTAGGAAAAGTTACAGAAAATGATGTTTTAATTGGTATCTTGCAAGGCAAGGAAAATTTTAAAATAAAAATTAAGTAAGTGTGTGTTGCTTTATTGAAGTGATTTGAAACACAACTAAGAAATGCATTAATTTAAATTGGATGAACGCAGAAATTATAACCATAGGTGACGAAATACTAATCGGTCAAATTGTGGATACAAACTCACAATGGATTGCTCAAGAGTTGAACAAAGTTGGAGTGTCTATTCATCAAGTGACCAGTATTCAAGATGACAAAAAACTAATTGAAAAAGCGATAGGGGATGCTATAGATAGCCCTGTTCAAATAATTATTCTGACTGGAGGATTAGGTCCTACCAAAGATGATATTACCAAGGAAGCTATTTGTAGCTATTTCAGCGGGAAAATGCGTTTGGACGAGGAAGTACTCGCTTCTAATAAAGCATTGTTTGAAAAAAACAATTATGAGTTTACAGAAGTAAATAGAAATCAAGCCCTAATTCCATCAAATGCTATTGCTCTTGTAAATGAATTAGGAACAGCACCTGGAATTTGGATTTCCAATTGCCACCAAGTAATTGTTGCTTTACCAGGAGTTCCTGTTGAAATGAAGGGTTTAATGACTCAAAAGGTGATTCCAAGGTTAAAAGATTCTTATATGCTTCCTCATATAATTCATAGAACATTAATGACGTATGGGGTGGGAGAGAGTATAGTTGCAGAACGAATTTCCGAATGGGAAGAACAACTCCCATCGGTGATAAAATTGGCCTATTTACCCGCATTTGGAAAATTAAGGTTGCGATTATCAGCAAAAAGTAACGATAAAGAAACGCTAGAAAAATTAGTAAATCATCAGATAGATAAATTACTTCCACTCATATCAGATATTTTTGTTGGCTTTGAAGAAGAAGGGTCTATAGAAGCTGCTGTGGCCAAATTATTGACTCAGAATAAGCAAACCTTAGTGACAGCAGAGAGTTGTACAGGAGGGCAAATTGCGCAAATGATAACAGCTCAAGCAGGAGCATCCAGCTACTATTTAGGATCTGTAATAGCGTATACAGCAGAAATTAAAATAAATGAATTAGGGGTTTCTAAAGACTTAATTGAGCAACATTCGGTAGTAAGCCGTCATGTTGCAGAAGCAATGGCGAGCGGATTGAAAGAAAAATTTAAATCAGATTTTGCAATCGCCACTACAGGAAATGCGGGACCAACTAAAGATAAGACCGATAAGAGTGTTGGGTGTGTGTGTATAGCAATAGCCACTCCATTAGGGGTTTATAGCGAAGAATTTAATTTCGGACAACCAAGGGAAAAGGTAATTATGAAGGCTGCAACCAAGGCCTTTGAAATGCTACAAAAAGAAATTTTAAAAAAAGACGAAAACTTGTTTGTGGTTTCTTAAAAAAAATCATAAATTTGCACCTCGTTTTGAGATAACAATAAAACTGTCAAGAGAATGTCAAGAGTTTGTGAACTTACAGGAAAGAAAGCTATGGTTGGGAACAATGTTTCTCACGCTTTGAATAGAACTAAAAGAAAATTTAATGTTAATTTAACTAAGAAACGTTTTTATCTTCCAGAAGAGGATAAGTGGGTTACTTTAAAAGTTTCTACATCAGCATTAAAAAACATTAATAAATTAGGAATTACAGCAGTAGTTAAAGAAGCCAGAAAAAATGGTTTTTTAAAACAATAACTGTTTTAAAAGTATAAAAGATGGCAAAAGGTAAAGGCAATAGAATCCAAGTTATTTTGGAGTGTACTGAGCACAAGGCTTCTGGAAAACCAGGAACTTCTCGTTACATTACTACCAAAAATAAGAAAAACACACCAGATAGAATGGAAATTAAAAAATTCAATCCTATCTTGAAAAAAGTGACAGTTCATAAAGAAATTAAATAATTGAGTCATGGCAAAAAAAGCAGTAGCATCGTTACAAACAGGAGCTAAAAGATTAACCAAAGCAATTAAAATGGTAAGATCTCCAAAATCAGGAGCATACACATTTGTTGAGGCAATCATGGATCCATCTAAAGTAAAAGACTTTTTAGCAAAAAAATAGTCCTTACTTATTAAGATATATACAAAAAGCTACTTTCTTTTCGAAAGTGGCTTTTCTGTGTTAGAATTTAAAAAAATACAGGTCACCTCAATGAGGTAATAACCATAATTTTTGGCAGCCATTCTTAAGTGGTTTGCCTCCATCACTATCTTAAAAACAACGTGTAAAATGAGTTTATTCAAAAAACTATTTTCAAAAGAAAAAAAGGAATCTTTAGACAAAGGTCTTGAGAAAACTAAAACTTCTTTTTTCTCAAAATTATCAAAGGCCGTTGCCGGAAAATCTACAGTAGACGCGGATGTATTGGATGAATTGGAGGAAATTCTTGTTTCTTCTGATGTAGGCGTAAGTACTACCATAAAAATTATTGATCGTATAGAAGCACGTGTTGCTAAAGATAAATATCTGGGAACCGCTGAGTTACAAGCTATTTTACGTGAAGAAATTGCAGGTTTATTGTCTGAATCTAATCATGGAAACGAAACCGAATTTGTGCTTCCTTCGACCCATAAACCTCATGTAATAATGGTGGTGGGTGTGAATGGAGTAGGGAAAACTACCACGATTGGTAAATTAGCTGCTCAGTTTAAGAAAGCAGGTAAAAGTGTAGTACTAGGTGCTGCAGATACTTTTAGAGCGGCAGCCATAGATCAATTACAGATTTGGGCAGATAGAGTAGACATCCCTATTGTTCGTCAAGAAATGGGGTCGGACCCTGCTTCGGTATCTTTTGATACCTTGCAATCTGCAAAAGCAAGCAATGCCGATGTGGTGATTATCGATACCGCTGGACGTTTGCACAATAAAATAAACTTGATGACCGAATTGACAAAAATAAAACGTGTCATGAAAAAAGTAGTGCCAGGCGCTCCTCATGAGGTTTTATTGATCATCGATGGGTCTACAGGTCAAAATGCTTTTGAACAAGCAAAACAATTCACCTTAGCTACAGAAGTGACTGCTTTGGCGGTTACCAAACTAGATGGAACAGCAAAAGGTGGTGTTGTTATCGGAATTTCTGATCAATTTAATATTCCTGTAAAATATATTGGAGTAGGGGAAGGAATCGATGACTTACAAGTATTTAATAAAGTGGAGTTTGTAGATTCATTCTTTAAATAGAGAGAAGGTAAATCAAAAAGGGCTAAGTAGCTTGTAGAATTTACAAGCAACAACTAACAACTAAGAACAGTAGTAAATGCGTACAAAAGCAGTTAAAAAGAACAAAATTAATGTAGTAACTTTAGGTTGCTCAAAAAACGTGTATGATTCAGAGGTTCTAATGGGACAATTGAAGGCGAATGATAAAGACGTAGTACACGAGGATGAAAATGACGAAGGAAATATTGTTGTAATTAACACCTGTGGTTTTATTGGTACTGCCAAAGAAGAATCCGTCAACACCATTTTACATTATGTAAATAAAAAGGAAAATGGAGAAGTGGATCGCGTGTATGTTACTGGATGTTTAAGTGAGCGCTATAAGCCAGATTTGGAAAAAGAAATCCCAAATGTAGATGAGTTTTTTGGAACCCACGATTTACCAAACTTATTAAAGGTGTTGGATGCTGATTATAAGCATGAATTAGTTGGAGAACGTTTGACTACGACTCCGAGACATTATGCTTATTTAAAAATAGCGGAAGGTTGTGATAGACCTTGTTCATTTTGTGCCATTCCTCTAATGAGAGGTGGACATGTATCTACAAAAATTGAAGACTTAGTAACCGAAGCTTCAAAGCTAGCGAAGAAAGGAATCAAGGAATTGATTTTAATCGCTCAAGATTTGACCTATTACGGCTTGGATATCTATAAAAAACGTGCCTTGGCAGATTTATTAAAAGAATTGGCTAAGATCGATGGTATCGAATGGATTCGTTTACACTATGCATTCCCTACTGGTTTTCCTTTGGACGTGTTAGAAGTGATGCGTACCGAGCCTAAAGTATGTAATTATTTAGACATTCCGTTGCAACATATTAATACGGAAATGTTGAAATCTATGAAACGTGGAACGACTAGTGAAAAAACTAGGAAGTTAATCGAGCAGTTTAGATCGGCAGTTCCGGACATGGCTATTCGTACAACTTTGATCGTAGGATATCCAGGAGAATCAGAAGAAAAATTCCAAGAAATGAAACAATGGGTACAGGAATCTCGTTTCGAAAGATTGGGTGCTTTTGCTTATTCTCATGAGGAAAATACCAGTGCTTACGAATTGGAAGATGATGTGCCAGAAGATGTAAAACAACGCAGAGTTTCTGAGTTGATGGACGTTCAAAGTCAGATTTCTTTTGAATTGAATCAAGAAAAAGTAGGTCAAACTTTCAAATGTATTTTTGATCGTAAAGATGGAAATTACTTTGTAGGACGTACCGAATTTGATTCGCCAGATGTAGACAACGAAGTATTAGTTGATGCCACAGAACACTATATTAAAGTAGGTGAGTTTATCGATATTAAAATCGACTCAGCAGGAGATTTTGATTTATACGGAGCACCTGTTTCTAGTGACTAGTGACACAGGAGTCAGGACACAGGAGTCAGGACACAGGAGTCAGGACACAGGAGTCAGGACACAGGAGTCAGGACACAGGAGTCAGGACACAGGAGTCAGGACAAAATCATAAAAGACTAAATTTAAAAAGCCTAAGATTGTAAAATCTTAGGCTTTTTTTTATGCGTTAATGTCAAGAAGTCTTAGCTCCTGATTCTTGGTTCTTAAGTCTGTCCCGTAAATGTCAAGAAGTCTTACATCCTGATTCTTGGTTCTTATGTCCGTTCCAGAAATGTCAAGAAGTCTTAGCTCCTGATTCCTGTTTCTTAAGTCTGTCCCGTAAATGTCAAGAAGTCTTGCATCCTGATTCTTGGTTCTTATGTCCGTTCCAGAAATGTCAAGAAGTCTTACATCCTGATTCTTGGTTCTTATGTCATTTTCATCGAGTCTCTTTCATGATGTCTAGCAACTCAATTCTAATATCTAAAATCTCACATCTATTTAAAAAACACTGCATTCACCATAAACAGTTTCCCGTTTTCCCAAAACTGACGGAATAATGGATTGTTTACCATATATATAATCTGTCCGTTTCCAATAGGTTCCACTCCAAACAATAGGGAGTTTGGGATGTTTTTAACTGCTTTGTTTCCTGCAAAACCAATGTATTTAGAAGGCGTTTTATCAAAGTATCCAACATTGTATCCTTCAGACAGTAAGTTAAACGTATCTGCTCCTAATTTCAATGAAAAGTAATCGTTTCCGTAGCCAAAACCTAGTGGGTGTGTATTGTCTATAGTAGCTTTAAAAATGGCCCCTGTAATGGTTTCTGAAATTTCTTCACGCTCTATTTGATTATAGGGAGTAAGGTTGATACTATCTTTTTTTACAGCATTTTTCTTATTGCTTAAATTAAAAGCATCACTTGTTGCAAAAGGATTCAATGCAGTTCCAATAGTAATGAGTTTACCTCCATCGGAAACCCACGATTTTAACGTCTCTAAGGTAGTTTTTGCAAGTAAGCTACCGTAATATCCATTTGGTATAATTAGGACATCAAAATCTCTAAGACTTTTTGAATCCAATTGATTTCCTTTGATAATAGTTATAGGGTATTTTAATTGTTGTTCAAAAAAGTGCCAGATTTCTCCAAAACTTAAAGAAGAAGTTTCTTTTCCAGAAAGTAAGGCTATCTTTTTATTTCCTACTAAATGAATACTTTGCGAACCAAAATCAGGTCCTTTTTGTACCAATCCTGAGTTTGTAGCGACGAGTTTTTTATTAAAACGAGTGCTCATAGATTTTAGGATCTTGTTAAAATCCTTAAGGTGTTTATTATCCCTTTTTAATAATAGTAATGTACCTTCTTTAAACAGTTTATCAGCAACTGTAATAGGCTTTGTAGTATACCTTACTTTTATGTTTTTAATCAATAAAGCAGTCATGAATTCGGCATCAGAAACGTGATTCCATTTTGCGATGTACCCATAAGCATCCTCTTTAAAATCAGCATTGTTATCACTGGTTTTAAACGCTTGTAAGTTTGCAATGTTAAAAGTTTTAGTACCCGCGATGGCTTCAACTCCATGTGCGTAGGGTAAACTCCAAGCAGTACTGTCATAAGTAACAGAATCACTTAATTTTGATTCAGGCTCTAATAAAGCCTTTATCATATTTGTGTTTACTTGATTGACAGGTACAATTACATCGTCATTTTTTAAGGTATACTTAATGTTTTTTTGTGAAGTATAATCAAATCCTTTTAGCGTACTAGTACTTCCGGTGTAACTCTTTATATTATGTATTGCTAGGAAGTCTACCAATCGGTTTACCTTGTCTTTATTTCCTTTTAAAATATAGCTATTATAGGTGCGTTGTTGATCTGGTTTAAAAAATTCTGCAAATTCTGTATTTAATCTTAGGGCGTGTTTGGCGCTCATTTCAACGGTAGAAATACCTGTTGCTGTATGATGTGCTACACGGTCTTTTAAAGTTAAAACAAAACCTTCGTCTGTCTGGACTCCTAATCCCGCTTTTCCGTGTCCTGCTTGTTCAAATGTCATTCCTACGGCCCCCATGAAAGTAGGGTAAGTGTCTCCATAACTTGGGTATAATAGGTCGAAAAACTGTTTGGTAAAGTACAACCAGCCATTTTGATCAAATTGTTTGGAATTGTTTGCTCCGATACAGTGTTGAAATTCTCGTTGCCAATCGGTGATGATTTCATGAAACGGTTCCGCAGCGGGTGCAAAATAGTAAGGTTCATTGAAGAATTGCTCATGAAAATCTACATGTACATGTGGCATCCATTGTAAATATACTTTTAATCGTTGTTGGGTTTCTATTTGTGTAGCCCATGCCCAATCTCTGTTTAAATCGAATAAATAATGGTTGGGTCTTCCGCTAGGCCAAGGTTCGTTGTGTTCTGTAGCTAGAGGGTCCGTATTATAAGGCGTGGTTTTTACTTGATTGTACCAGTTTACATAACGATCTCTTCCGTCTGGATTCAGACAAGGATCTAAAATTACCACGGTGTTTTTCAGTAATTCCTGTCTGTTTGTGATTAATTGATACGCGGTTTCCATGGCAGCTTCGGAACTAGATGCTTCGTTTCCATGGACATTGTAGCTCATCCATACAATGGCGATTTCAGGAGTGGTAGTCGCCTTGTTTTGGCTGTTTAAAATATTGTTTTTTCGAATGTGTTCAATGTTTTTAATGTTCTCCTCACTAGAGATAATGGCGTAGGTCAATTCACGTATCTCTGTGGTTTCTCCATATTTCTTGTATAAAACAGCCGATGAATTGCTGTCTAAATAGTTAAAATAATCAACTATTTTATGGTTGGAATGAAATTGACTCCCAATTTCATGTCCAAAATACTCCGAAGGACTTTTGATGGATTGGGCAGTGAGTACACTTACAACAGTAAGGGCCATAAATAAAATTAGGGATTGAATTCTAGTCATTTGTTCAGGTTTGAATGTCAAAAATAAGGAATAATTTTTATAGAGAAGAGTGAAGAAAGCTTTTTATAGTATAATCTTATTTCCCAAAAAACTGTTAATACAATCCTCAAAACACCTTCCGTTTTTTAGTCATCAAAAAATCCCTTATTTTTATCGAAAATTAAAAAGAATGGACACATCGGAAGGGCTTGTTAATTTACAAAAGCATTGGGATACCGCCTATAAAAAATGTCCTACGGAAAAACTAGGATGGTTTGAGGAAGTTCCTACATTAAGTTTGGAACTTATTGCGGATTGTAATTTAAAGAGCAAAGCAACGATATTTGTAGCAGGTGCTGGGTCGTCTACCTTAATAGATGCTTTGATCGCGTTAAATTACACCACTTTAATAGCGAATGATATTTCTAGGGAAGCATTGGAGGGGATGGAAAAGCGTCTCTCTGAGTCGGATAAAAAAAAGCTTACGTGTATTGTAGATGATTTAACAGCACCGAAGGTTTTAAATGATCTCCCTAATATAGATTTATGGGTTGATAGGGCAGTGGTTCATTTTTTCTTAAAAGAGAGCGAACAGGAATCCTATTTTAACCTAATAAAATCCAAGCTAAAAAAAGGAGGACTTGTCTTATTAGCTGCTTTTGCTTTAGATGGCGCTAAAAAATGTTGTGGTTTGGAGGTTTTTAGATACAATACACAAATGTTTCAAGACAGGCTAGGCGATGATTTTGAATTAGTAAAGGCACAAGACCATACTTATATGAATCCATTTGGAGATTCACGCCCATATATTTACACTTTGTTTCAACGAAAAGAATAAACTTGAATGAGTACACAAACGATAGATTATAAAGATACCGGTTATTTCTCTGAGATAATTTGTGATTACCTGGCAACCGATACCGCGCTGGATCCTTTTTATGGAAATTTCCCAGACATGAAAGGTTTTAAAGCACAACTGGCATTAAAAGAGGCATCTTTTACGCAAGAAAATAGAAATACACTTTTTACTGCATTGGATTTCCAATATGCAGGAATTAAGAAAAGTGATTTAACAGGTCAGAATATTTCCTTGTTACATGACGAGAAAACCTTTACCATTACCACGGGGCATCAATTAAATATTTTTACGGGACCTTTGTACTTTTTATATAAAATAGTGTCTGTTATCAATTTAACAGCTCAATTAAAAAAGGAATTCCCCAATTATAATTTTGTGCCTGTCTATTGGATGGCTACAGAGGATCATGACTTTGAAGAAATTAATTATTTTAAATTAAAAGGAAAAAAGGTACAATGGAACAGGGCCTCTTCTGGGGCTGTGGGGCATTTAAAAACTTCGGGTTTTGAGGCTGTATTTGAACAGTTTTCTACCCTAATTGGAACCAGTAAGAAAGCCAATGAACTAAAGGATTTGTTTAAAAAATCATATTTGGAACACGACACTTTAACGGCCGCATCTCGCTATTTAGTCAATGAAATATTTGGAGAAAAAGGTTTGGTGATTGTAGATGGGGACGATGTGTTATTAAAGGCTGTATTAAGTCCTTATGTGAAAGAAGATTTGTTTAAAAACACTAGTTTTAATGAGGTTTCTAAGAGCATACAAGAGTTGACAAATTTGGGTAAGAATTATAAAATTCAGGTAAACCCACGAGAGATAAACCTGTTTTATTTGAAAGAGGGTATTAGAGAGCGAATTATAGAAAAGGACAATCAGTTTATTATTAATAATACGGACATCGTTTTTTCTAAAGAGGCTATTTTAGTGGAATTAGAAAAACATCCGGAACGTTTTAGTCCCAATGTTATTATGCGTCCCTTGTTTCAAGAGCTGATCTTACCAAACCTATGCTATGTTGGTGGAGCAGGAGAGATTGCCTATTGGTTTGAGTTAAAACGCTATTTTGATTCGGTACAGGTGCCGTTTCCTATTTTATTATTGCGTAATTCTGCCTTGCTTATAAACAAGAAACAATTGGAGAAATCTAAGAAACTAGGCTTGGATTTGGTGGATTTATTTAAAAATCAACAGCAATTAATTATAGATAAGGTAAAAGAAAAATCTACTATTAAAATTGATTTCTCAGCGCAGAGAGCAGTATTGAGAGCTCAATTCGAAGGTTTAAAGAAATTGGCACTACAAACCGATAAATCATTTTTGGGCGCAGTAAACGCACAAGAGAAAAAGCAGTTGAATGGACTTGATGTTTTAGAGAAACGTCTGTTAAAAGCGCAGAAAAGGACCTTATATGATATGGTGTCACGTATTCAGTTGTTGCAAGATGAGTTGTTTCCAAATAATAGCCTGGAGGAACGTAGTCGTAATTTTTCAGAGTATTATGAGCAATATGGAACGGAATTGTATGCCCTATTGTTTGCTGCATTAGATCCGTTAAAATTGAAGTTTACCATCGTGGAGATGCCAGCATAAAGCACAAAAAAAAGCGCCTAATTCAAAAAAGCGCTTTTAACATTAACTCAATTAATCTTACAAATGAAAACAAAGCTAACTACTTCTTTGTTTCGTTTAGTATATGTTCAAATCTTATGCCACATATAATATAAAATTGTTAAAGATCTGTTAATGGAGTTTAAGTAGGCTATTCACGGTGTGAAGTGTTGTTTTTACAGAGTGAAATTGCACTTCTGTGTTTTTGACTATCCGCCAAAATGGGGGCGTTCGAGTCAGTCCTCCTTGTGGTGGTAGATTGTCATCTTCGAGGCTTCCGAGGCAGGGTTAAAGGTGTGCGATAGGTTAAAGTTGTTATTGTACGTAGAAATGATGATGTAGGAAATATCGATATAATTTTCTGTTGATTTATTCTTTGAAAAACCAACAAAAGAACACTGCTATTGACGTAATTTCATTCTGTATGTTCATCACGAGGAGGTACGACGTGGTAATCTCATAGTCGTTTTTGGATTAAGCTTTGAGGGTTTTATTTTAGGGGTGTTCGTGAGTTACTCCGCAGTTGCTTCTCCAAAACCAGCTATGCTGTCTCATGAATTCCAATTTATTAAATAAAAGAGAGATGAATAAAAACGAACCAAAAAAGGAGACTTTTATGAGGTGTTTTTTAAGACGGCTAATACCAAATACATTTCCAAAGGGCAGTTTATAAATGGAATTATTTTTTGTTTTAGCTAGGCGAAAAATCTAAGGATAGTGATAGCTATCGTTCTGTTTTGTAACAACGATAAAAAGTAAAATACTTGTGCCCAACTTGATTGGGTAAACTATTTATATCGGTTATTGGGGTTGTATTTGGTGTAACACCTACTTAAAAACCATATCCAAAACTGCGCGTCGCTCCTAAGGTCACTCTTGTTCTCGTAGCTTTTTGAACATATATACTGCATAAAAGACAGGCTTCGAATTGAAATTGTCAATAGTACAAAGGTTATATTTTCAATTCCTTTAATAGTACTCTGAACGTCATCACCGCCACTATTTTTAAAAAAGCGATACTGTTTTACAAAAAAAAAGAATGCATTCGATTTTAAATCAAATGCATTCTTTTTAATATTTTAAAAGAAAAATTTTAAGCTAAGTGCTTATGTGCTTTGTAAGAAGAGCGTACTAATGCACCACTTTCTACATGTCTAAAACCAAGTTCTTTTCCTATGATTTCATATTTTTTAAATTGCTCAGGAGTAATAAATTCTACCACTGGTAAATGCTTTTTTGAAGGCTGTAAGTATTGTCCTATAGTCACAACATCAACTTTTGCATTTTTTAAATCGTTCAAGGTTTCAATAACTTCGGCTTCTGTTTCTCCTAGGCCTAGCATAATACCAGATTTTGTTCTTGGCTGTCCTTGTTCCTTCATGTATTTTAAAACGGCCAAACTACGGTCGTATTTCGCTTGAATACGAACCTCTCGGGTCAAGCGACGGACGGTTTCTAAATTGTGAGAAATTATTTCCGGCTTCACCGCTAAAATACGGTCTATATTGGTTTCGTTTCCTTGGAAATCAGGAATCAATGTTTCTAAAGTAGTACTTGGATTGGTTCTGCGTATGGCTTGAATGGTTTCTGCCCATATAATAGATCCTCCGTCCTTAATGTCATCTCTATCTACCGAAGTGATGACGGCATGTTTAATTTTCATTAATTTGATAGAGCGTGCTACCTTTTCAGGTTCTTCCCAATCCACGGTTTCTGGACGACCAGTGAGTACTCCACAAAATCCACAAGATCTGGTGCAAATGTTTCCTAAAATCATAAAAGTTGCCGTCCCTTCTGTCCAGCATTCTCCCATGTTTGGACAGCTTCCGCTAGTACAAATGGTGTTTAATTTATATTTATCTACGACAGCACGTAGTTCGGTATATTTTTTTCCTATAGGTAGTTTTACTCGCAGCCATTTAGGCTTTTTCTCTCTACCAGGTATTATAACAGATTCGTTAGACATATCTTCAAAATTGACTGCAAAATTACAAAGAAAATATTTAAAAAACTGTCCTTAAAGGTACAGTTGTAAAAAGAGATGTCTTTTAGGCAAAGTAGTGGCTTTTAATAGGATAAAACACAGCGCTAAATTGGCAGTCTTTTGGAAGGTTTGTTATGGCTTTGTGATAAAGTATGGTTGTTTTTACAAGATAATTGTCAATGTATTAACCTAAGAGCACTTAATCCTTAAGAAGGGTGATTTCGTACGAAGGAGAGAAATGGAGAGTGCTGTTGATGGTTTTATGCCGTAGTGTATTTGAAAAGAGATGAATAGTGTGCTATTTAATAGCTTTTTTTAGAAGAGTTACTGGTTTTTACCCTTAGCAATGACTTGGGCTAAAATCTTTTTAGCTCTTAAAAGTTTTACCTTTACATTTCCAATAGGCTCATTGAGTTCTGAGGCAATTTCTTTATAACTTAATTCTCTAAAATAGCGCAGGTTGATGATTTCTTGATGGTGCTGTTTTAATTGTTTGATATAGTTTAATAAGCGATTCAAATTTTGCTCATTAATTAATAAATCTTCAGCAGAAGGAGCATCGTCATAAATTTTATAAGCACCAGACTCTTTTTTATGAATAGAAATAGTTTCTGTTTTGTTTTTGCGATAATGATCTATTAATATATTTTTTGAGATGGTTATTAACCAAGTCTTAAAATTATATTTTTCATCGTATAGATGGATTTTATCAAAAGCTTTTGCAAACGTTTTTATGGTAATGTCCTGAGCCTCATCTTCGTTTGGATTTTTCGAGAATTGAAAATTATAGACAGCACTCCAGTACGTATTTAACAAGGTGTTAAACGCTTTTTCATTTTTATCTCGAGCTTTTTCTATCAGTAAACTGATTTCTTTTTTTTGTGTTGGCAATAGAGAAAATTTAGTGCATTATTTTATAAAGATACATAACTTAGCGCTAGCTTTAATGAATATATAAAATAATTTTAAGAGAAGGTATTCTAAATAATCCGTAAATAAAAATACGTAATATCTTTATTTACAGTTATTTACATGAACAGTGGTTCATTCTTATTTATTTTCACAGTTTTCAGGTAGTTTTCCACAAAACCCACAAGGTTCTCCTTCTTTGTTTAATACGGGACTTTGACTGGCGCAAGTTCCTGCAAATTGACCGTCTTTTTTTGCCCAGATTTTAATGGCAATCCCTGCAAATCCAAGGGCTAACATTCCTATTGTAATTAATACTAGTTTCATGATCTAAATAAATTATGCGCAAAGATAATTATTTTTGAAAAAATATAATTTATAATCGGTACAAATATTAAAAATAGGAGTTATTGAAAACTAGATATATATAGTTTTCTAATGTAACTTACCTATATATTATTTGATTAGGTATTTGAAATAATGCCATGTTTGATTCATGATTGAAAAAAAGACTCACCACTTAGATGAGTCTTTTTTGTGTTTAAATTAGTTTTAATGTGCACTTACCAATTTTTGTTGTAAGTTATTTGGGACGCATTCAAATGAAAAGAATTTAGTACTAAAGGAGCCTCTTCCTTGGGTGATAGATCTTAATGTTGTGGAGTACTTATACATTTCTGCTTGTGGGGTGAGTGCTTTTATTTTTTGATATTTTCCATCGCTTTCTATACCTAAAATCACAGACCTACGCGCTTGTAAATCCGTCATTACATTTCCCATGAGTGCTTCAGGAACTTTTACATTGACGCTGTTTATAGGTTCTAATAGTTTAGGTTTTGCATTTAAAAAGGCAGCTTTAAAAGCATGGGCAGCTGCTATTTTAAAGGAAATATCGTTAGAGTCTACCGAATGCATTTTTCCGTCGAAGAGCAGTACCCTGATGTCCCTAGCGAAAGAGCCGGTTAGAGGGCCTTCTTCCATGACTTCTAAGATGCCTTTTTTTATAGCGGGTAAATACCTATTGTCTATATTGCCTCCAACGATGCAGTTGTAAAAAATTAATTTTCCTCCCCACGTTAATTCTAAGACCTCTTTTCTTCTAACATTAAAGCCTTCGGGCTCTGGCATGTCTTCAAAATAGGGTTCTATTTTTAAATGTACTTCTGCGAATTGACCGGAGCCTCCAGATTGTTTTTTGTGTTTGTAGCTCGTCGTTGCGGAGCGTTGAATGGTTTCTCTATAGGCTATTTTGGGTTGTTCAAAAGTAACATCTATTCCGTAATTGTTTTTTAAATTCCATTGAATGGTGGCCAAATGTAATTCTCCTTGACAGGAGAGTATTTGTTGCTTTAATTCTTTTGAGAACACAATGTTCACTGTAGGGTCTTGACTGTGGATTTTTTTTAATGCATCTACTAGTTTTTCTTCGTCTTTTTTATTACTAGCTGTAATGCATTTATGTATTCTAGCTTCTGGGTATAATATGGGTTTTATGGTTACAGGATGTTCTTTATCATGTAATGTGTCGTTTGTTTCTGTAAATTTCAACTTTAATGTGGCTCCGATGTCTCCTGCAGTAAGTTTGTCTACCATTTTCCTTTTTTTACCGTCCATTATAAATAGTTGGTTAATGGTTTCTAATTCCCC
>NVSY01000029.1:0-8633 GCA_002401385.1 Flavobacteriaceae bacterium
TCTCACATCTCACATCTCACATCTCACATCTCACATCTCACATCTCACATCTCACATCTCACATCTCACATCTCACATCTCACATCTAATTTATTCCCTATATTTGCCCTTTAATCAGTTACTATGAAATCGAAAAAGGCAAAAGAGTCGTTAACCATACTTACGGACACGGTTTTACCGGGCGAAACGAATCCTTTAAATAATTTGTTTGGAGGGGAATTATTGGCGCGAATGGATCGTGCAACAAGCATTGCTGCAAGTAGACATTCCAATTGTATTTGTGTAACAGTATCCGTAAACCATGTGGTATTTACAAAAGCAGTTCCTGTTGGTAGTATCTTGCAAATGGAAGCTAAAGTATCCCGTGCTTTCTCTTCTTCGATGGAAGTATTTGTGGATGTATGGAAAGAAGATAGACTAACGGGAAATCGTGAAAAAGTGAACGAGGGAATCTATACTTTTGTGGCTGTGAATGACTTAGGTAGGCCAATAAAAGTACCTCAACTAATACCTGAATCAAAGCTAGAGAAAGAGCGATATATCAGTGCTTTACAAAGAAAACAATTAAGTTTGGTGCTGTCTGGAAAATTAGCCCCAAAAGAAGCGACTGAGCTCAGAGCCTTGTTTGAGTAAAATACAGTATTTTTGAGTGATAGTTGAACGCATAACAATGATTCTAAAAGTACTCATAAAACATAAGATCAAAATAGTGCTTGTAAGTATGTTACTTATAGCGTATTATTTCTGTTTACCAAAGCCATTGTTTTCGGTGCCAAGTGCCACAGTGGTAGAGAGTTCAGAAGGTGTTCTTTTAGGCGCTCAGATTGCCAGTGATGGACAGTGGAGATTTCCTGTTTCTGATAATGTTCCTCATAAATTTAAGGAGAGTTTGTTGCTATTTGAAGATGCCTATTTTTATAAGCATCCCGGTTTTAACCCAGTTTCCATTGCAAAAGCTTTTATTGAAAACACCAAATCGGGCAGTGTGAAACGTGGTGGGAGTACCATTACTCAGCAAGTGATTCGTTTGTCTCGTTATGGTAAAAGGAGGACTTATTTTGAGAAATTACTTGAATTGGTGCTTGCAACGCGATTGGAGTGGCGCTTTTCTAAGGAAGATATTTTAAAACTATATGCATCGCATGCACCTTTTGGTGGTAATGTGGTTGGACTAGATGCAGCTTCGTGGCGTTATTTTGGAAGAAATTCACATGAATTGTCTTGGTCGGAAAGTGCTACCTTGGCAGTACTGCCAAATGCACCGAGTATGATATATCCCGGAAAAAATCATGATGCGCTTCGGGAAAAGAGGAATCGGTTGTTAAAAAAACTTTGGAAACATCAAAAAATTGATTCCTTAACTTATGCGTTGGCTTGCGAAGAATCTTTACCCTCTAAGCCGCACGCATTGCCTACTACGGCTCCCCATTTAGTGTCTGAAATTAAAAAGAAGCATTCAGGAACTCGCGTGCGAACTTCTTTGAAAGTTGAATTGCAATCCCAGGTAAATAGTATAGTGAAAAAGCATTATGAGGTTTTAAGCCAAAACCAAATTCATAATGTTGCGGTACTTGTGGTGGAAGTAGCATCTAGAAAAGTATTGGCATATGTTGGAAATTCACCCACGACAAAAGACCATCAAAAAGATGTAAATATTATAACCAAGGCCAGAAGTACAGGGAGTATTTTAAAGCCGTTTTTATATGCTTCCATGTTGGATTCTGGTGATATACTACCCAACAGTCTTGTGGTAGACGTACCGACTCATATTGGTAGTTATAGTCCAGAAAATTTCAATCAAAAATACGATGGAGTTGTTCCTGCAGGAGAAGCTTTAGCACGTTCTCTGAATGTTCCTGCAGTTGGAATGCTTCAGGATTTTGGAGTGCATCGATTCTTAGGGAAATTAAAACAAATGAATTTTAGAGATATTTCTAACGCTGCCGATTATTATGGTTTGTCACTAATACTTGGAGGTGCAGAGTGTAATTTATGGGATTTATGTAAAAGTTTTGCAGCCTTTTCTAGTACGATTCGTCATTATGATCAGTATTATGGAAGTTATTTTTCCAACGAATTCATGGATTTAAATTTATATAATGACAAGGAAATAGATTTTGGGCAACAATCAAAAGAGAAAACACTGTTTGATGCAGGGTCTATTTACATGACATATAAAGCGTTGTTACAAGTAAATAGACCGGTAGGTGAAGAAAATTGGGAGTTTTATGAGTCTGCAAAAAAGATTGCTTGGAAAACAGGGACTAGTTTTGGGTTTAGAGATGCATGGGCTGTTGGAAGTACTGCCGATTTTGTTGTAGGTGTTTGGGTGGGAAATGCGGATGGTGAAGGAAGGCCGGGACTTATTGGTACAAAAGTTGCCGCGCCATTGCTGTTTGATGTTTTTGAATTATTACCAAATAGTGCTTGGTTTGAGAAACCTTTTGATGAATTATCAAAGGTAAATATCTGCAGGGAAAGTGGGTATTTAGCTACCGAAATTTGCCCAACAATAGACAGTGTTTTTGTGCAAAAAAGTGGACTAAAAACCGCGCCTTGTCACTTTCATAAATGGGTGCATATAGATGATAGTGAGCAGTATCAGGTGAATTTTTCTTGTGAGCCACTGTCCAATATTACACATAAAAGTTGGTTTGTACTTCCTGCGATACAAGCACATTATTATAAAAAACAACATCCTTTATTCAAAGCGTTACCTCCATTTAGGATTGACTGTTTAAATGAAAATACTGCTGTAATGGGTTTTGTATATCCCTTGAATAACAGTAAAATTATTTTACCTAAAACGCTAGAAGAAACACCTGGAGAACTGATTGTAAAGTTGGTTCATTCACACTCTAATGCCAGTGTGAATTGGTATTTGGATGACGTTTATGTGGGGACAACTAATGTGATTCACGAAATGGCTGTCCATCCAGAAATAGGAGAACATATTGTGTACGTAGTGGATGCCAAAGGAAATGAGAAAAAAATAAAAATTGAAATTTCAAATTAACTGATTGTCAAAGTCTGTAAAAATTGTATCTTGCAATATATAGAAACCTCATGAAACTAAAAATATGTTACGAATCCTACTAGTCGATGATGAAAACGATGCTTTAGAAGCTTTAGAATGGAAATTAAACCACTATGTAGACGATTTGGATATTTCTACATGTAACTCCCCAATTAAAGCTATTGATATTATAGAAGAGACAAAACCTGATGTGGTTTTTCTTGATATTCAAATGCCTGAAATGGATGGTTTTACCATGATAGAGAAACTGAAATACAGAAATTTTAATCTTATTTTTACAACTGCCCATGATGAGTTTGCTTTAAAAGCTATTAAGGTTTCGGCTATTGATTATTTATTGAAACCTGTAGATAAAGATGAGCTTTTAGAATCTATAGCTAAGGTGAGATCGTCTAAGACAGACTTGAAATTAGAAGATAAATTACAGTTATTACTAAATAATATCAATGGAAGCCCTAGTGATAAGATTAACATTTCGGCAGATGGGAAAGTGTATTTGTTGGAGCAAGATGATGTTGTAATGTTAAAATCTGATAAAAGTTATACAACCATTTTTTTGAAAAACGAACAGCAAATAGTGGTTTCTAAAACCCTTAAAGAAGTGGAGCGAAAGTTTACGTTTTCACAATTTTATCGGGTACATAATTCTTATTTGATTAATCTTAATCATGTCAAAGAGTATTTGAAGGGACTGGGAGGAGAACTTATTATGAGTAATGGACTTACAGCAAGTATTAGTAGAAATAAAAAAGCCGAATTATTTAAGAAACTTTACTTAGATTAAAATAGAATGCTCACTGATTTAAATTCTGAATTTTTCGCTTGGGTTCGAGGAGGTCTCCTAATGATGTTTTTGTTTCACATTGTTATTGGTTTCCAGAATCGACGTAAGATTTATTTTTATTACAGTGGTTTTATCGGTTTCATGTTATTGTATCTGTTTCGTCATGCCTTGCAAGAGTTTGAACTTCAAGAGGGGTATTTCGTGATTGTATTTTTTACGCAGTTAATTGCATTTTCTATGTTAGTGCAATTCATTCGGGAATATCTAGAGACACGTTCTGTAGATCTGTTACTGGATGTAGTATTGAGTGTTTCGTTTAAAGCCTTGGTTTTTCTAGGCTTTATTTTTGTGTTAATTGATTATTTTTTGGGATTTGATTACCAGCTAAAAGCATATACCATGGTGGTCCCTTTAATGAATGTAATGATGTTTTTTATCTTATTCCGCATTCGAAAATTTGAAGGGAAACACATTCGGTTTTTTACAATTTCAACACTCATTTATGTAATAGCATCTGACTTCAGTTTTTTACAAGTTTTAATCGGGGTAGAGCCTTATCTCAAATTAGGTATACATCCTGCTTTATTGGTGTATGTTTCTTTGTTTTGGTACGCTTTAATATTGGCCTTAATTATTGGGTTTAGTATAAAGGATGTTGAGCAAAAAAGTAAAAATGCAGAACTTAAATTGGCTTTAAAGTCAAAGGAAATGGAGGAGTTAAAAATGATTGCTTTGCAAAGTCAAATGAACCCTCATTTTCTGTTTAATTCATTAAATTCTATCAATAACTTTGTCTTAAAAAGCGAAGTGGAAAAGGCGTCTGATTATATTACAAAGTTTTCAAAACTTATACGTGTTATTTTAAACAGTTCATCCAGTCCAACCGTTTCGTTGAGTGAGGAGCTAAAAACATTAGCGCTGTATGTGAAGTTGGAGCAGATGCGTATATCTGGTGGGTTTACCTATTTGGTAAGTTTGGATGAGAGCATAAACTATGATCAAGTTTTTGTACCTCCCTTATTTTTACAGCCTTTTATTGAGAATTCCATCTGGCATGGTATCACGAAAAAAGAAGGTTACAAAGAAATTCATTTACATATCAAAAAAGATTTAGGTAATATCAAATGTGAAATTATTGACAATGGAATTGGTATTGATAAGAATAAAATACCAACACATATTAGCCAACGCCGTAAGTTTTATGGGGCCGAAGCAACAGAAAATCGTATCAAAGTATTGCATAAAAATAAAAATGTTCAGATAAAAACAGTGGATATTTCTCAAGGGGATATTACTGGAACTCATGTAACTATAACCTTTCCTTTTGAGTAAGGATCCTTTTATGACTCTTATCATGCCATTTATTTATTTTTTTAACATTTTAACACGAAAAATTCTAATCTGTTGAAATTCAAACGTATATTTGCCTTGTATTAACGTCAAGAGGGGTTTTGACAACATACTTTTAAAAAATATTAAATAAGTCTTTGGGGTTGATTTATTTATTCCTCAAACATTGTAAGAAAATTATAATGTTTGAGGTTTTTTTTTGCCTAAAACTGTGCTATTTTTGTAATATGATATCTGCTTCAAAAGCCATAGTAATAAATAGCCTTAAATACGGTGAAACTAGTTTGATTGTAACTTGTTATACGTTAGAGTTAGGCGTGCGAAGATATATGGTTAAAGGTGTTTTAAAAGCTAAAAATCGTGGTTTGAAACGTGCGTACTTTCAGCCATTAACGCAGTTGCAACTAGTAGGGTATCACAATACAAAGGGAAACCTTAATACTATTAAAGAGGTAAGTGTTAACTATCACTATAAGAGTTTAACTACACAAATTACCAAACAGACCTTGTCTTTTTTTGTATCGGATATTTTGAATAATTCTCTGAAAGAAGAGGAAGGGAATACAGATTTGTTTGCGTTTATTACTACTGCGTTGCAATGGGCAGATTTGAACGATGAGGTTGCGAATTTTCACTTGTTGTTTATGTTAAATCTAACAAAATTTCTTGGTTTTTATCCAATCTCTAACATTCAAAATCCACTGTATTTTAATTTGAACGATGGGGTATTTACAAATACAATTCCTGCCTACCATTTTATTGCAGAGGGTAAATTAAAACTGTTTTTACGCCTATTAGGCACAAAGTTTGATACTCTATCCGAGATGAAATTGAATGCAGGTCAAAGACATGAATTATTATCAATTCTAATCAAATATTTTGAGTTACATTTGGAAGGATTTAAAGAGCCGAAGTCCCTATTAATTTTACAGTCAATTTTTAGTTAAATGAAGAGTTATATTGTTATTCTGTTGAGTTTTTTTTCTATACAATCTGTGATTAGCCAACAAGTAAAAGTTGTGGATGACTATACTTTGTTTGAGTTGCCTCATGTTACTGTGTATAATCAATCTAAAAGTATTGTGGTGTATACAGATAGAAATGGAATTGCTGATTTAACCGACTTTCAATCTAATGAAGTCTTGTATTTCGATCATTTGACCTATATAGATATCGAAATTCTGAAAAGTGACTTAAAATTTCAAGATTATAAAGTGGCCATGCATAAAAATACTGAGCAGTTAAATACTGTTGTCTTGTCTGCCTCTCGCCGCAAAGAGAATAGAAATAGAATTGCAGAGCATATAGAGGTGGTTTCAAAAAACGAAATTCAATTAAAATCTCCTCAAACTTCAGCAGATTTGTTAGCGTCAATACCAGGTGTTAGAGTGCAAAAGTCACAGTTTGGAGGCGGAAGTCCAGTACTACGTGGCATGGAAGCGAACCGAGTGTTGTTGGTAGTGGATGGGGTGCGAATGAATAATGCTATTTATAGATCGGGGCATTTGCAAAACTCCATCAGTATTTCTCCAAATATACTGGACCGTACCGAAGTTATTTTTGGTCCATCTTCTGTTATGTATGGATCAGATGCGTTGGGAGGAGTGATTCATTTTTTTACAAAAACACCTTCTACTAGCGAAGGAAATCATATTTCACCAAGTGTTTTTTCACGAGTTGGAACAGTTAATGATGAATTTACTTTAGAAGGAAATGTTGAGCTTAACTTTGAGAAATTTGGTTCATTTACAAGTTTTTCTACTTCTAAATTTGGAGATTTAACAATGGGGAAAAACAGAACTCATGGTTTTGAAGATTGGGGGAAAGTATTAGAGTTTTCTGGAAACACTGATAAAGTGTACAACGATGAAGCACTTCTAAATAAGCAACCCTCTGTGCAAAAAAACACAGGCTATTCGCAAATTGATTTCCTGCAGAAATTACATATTCCATTGGCTGATAAAACAACCTTGAATTTAAATTTTCAATATTCGAAATCTTCTGAAATTCCGCGTTTTGATAAGTTGACAGAATATTCTAATGGAGCTCTTAAGTTTGCTGAATGGCATTATGGGCCGCAAAAAAGATTGTTGGCTTCTGCACAATTTGGACTCAAGCCAGAAAAAAAATTCATGGAGCAAGGAACCATTACTATTGCTTATCAAAACATACAAGAATCCAGGGTGCAACGTAAATTTTCTAGTTTGGATCGGAGTTATCGCTATGAAGAAGTAGATGTCTTTAGCGTAAATGGCGATTTTTTTGTGCCGTTAAGTAAAGGTGATCAACGATTGCTTTCTTATGGGTTTGAGGCAACCTACAACGATGTTAATTCTGATTCGTTTGGTAAATCACTGGATGTTTCTGGAACAAAAATTATTGGCTTTACAGATGATTTTATCGTACAATCTCGTTATCCAGATGGTGGTAGTAATTATACCAGTATGGCCGGTTATTTGAATTACAGACAAGATATTAACAGTAAATCTACCTTAAATACGGGAATTCGTTATATCAATACTTTCTTAAATGCTCATTGGAGAGATGCTACTTATATTCAATTGCCAGATTGGGATATTAAATTGAGAAATTCTGCTGTGACAGCAACTATTGGTTATGTGTATAAACCAACAGGYAAAATTCAGCTTAATGGGGTGATTTCTTCTGGGTTTAGATCTCCAAATATAGACGATGTAGGAAAGATTAGAGAAAAATCGGGATTGGTAACAGTGCCCAATATAAATTTAAGGCCTGAGTATGCTTACAATGCTGAAATAGGGGTGTTGAAGCGTTTTAATCAGAAAAAATCATATCTAGGGTTTAATATGTATTACACACTCTTAGATAACTATATTACTCGTGCTGTATTTGATTTAACCACAAGTGACATTGCTGAAGAAGGCATAAACCCTACTATTGTATATGATGGGGAAGTTGCTACCACAATTGCCAATGTAAACAAAGGAACATCTAATATTATGGGAGCTACTTTTTCGTTTTATCACTTGGTTTCAAAGCATTGGTATATTAATGGTTCTATAACTTACACGAAAGGAGAGACCTTGGATACAAAAGTACCTGTTTCATCTATTCCTCCTGTATTTGCAGGATTGGATTTGGGTTTTAAAACAGAGCGTTTTCAGTCTGGACTGCATTGGAATTACAGCGGTAGAAAAAAAATTAGCGATTATAATTTGATTGAGGGAATTGATAATGTACATCAAACTCCTGTTGATGAAAACGACCCTTCTGGATATTATGGAACGCCGAGTTGGAATATTCTTGGGTTCAATGCAAAGTTAAGTGTCAATAGATATATCAGCCTATTTGCAACAGTGGATAATATTTTTGGTGTTCATTATCGTGAATTTGCCTCTGGTATCAGTGCTCCAGGGCGTAATTTTTCTTTAGCTACAAATATTAGTTTTTAGGGTTAGGTTGGTTGTTGGTTGTTGGTTGCTA
>NVSY01000029.1:8640-56346 GCA_002401385.1 Flavobacteriaceae bacterium
GTTGCTGGTTGCTGGTTGCTGGTTGTTGGTTGTTGGTTGATTCTCGGAGGTCGTTTTATGATCAGTAATATACAGAAACGTCACGCAGACAACAGTGAGCAGTCCTGTTTCTTGCGTCTTTTAAGTCCTGCGTCTAACCTATTCAACCTCGTCCCGTCAATAAAATACGTTTACATTTGGTTTCTGTAGGTTTTAGGCGTTAACCCGAACCGTTTTTTAAATGCTGCAGTAAAATGGGTAGCGTTTTTGTAACCAATATTTTCTGCTATTTCGTAGATGGGAACTTCGGAGTTTTTTAATAAATTTTGAGCCCTTTCCATTTTTTTTAGAGTACAAAACTCCTTGATGGAATGTCCAAAAACGTTTTTAAATTCAAGCTTAATGTCAAATTCATTCATAAATAACTCCTTAGAGAGTTCACAAATTGTGATGCTTTTATCCAAGTTTTCCGTGATAAATTGTCTAGCTTGATAGACTTTTTTTAGTGTTTTAGTAGTGTAATTTGTATGTTTTTTACGTTCGTAATTTTCTGTTTGTAATGCTATTAGTTCCAATACTTTTCCTTTGAGGTATAGTTTTCTAGAAACCCCTTTTAATAAAGAATCCTGCAGTGCTGTTACTACTTTTAAAATGTCCTCGTTCATGGGAGTTATCACGTCCTGGCAAGATAATTTTTTGCAGATCAATTTGGAATTAAATCCTTGGTTTGTACAGCAGTTGTTTTGTAACTTAATTTTTATTTCCTTAAAGTCAAGCTTGCCTAATACTTTAAAGTTCTTTTGTTTTTCTAGGGATACTAAATAGGATTCTTGAGTTTCAAAAACAATATCTTCTTGGTCTATTTCTAAGTAAATAATTTTTCTTCCTTTTAGTAGAAACGACAGTCTTATAAAGGTTTCATCGGACGTATTTTTTAGTAGTAAGTCCTGGTTTAGTTTGAAGTTGCTAATTATAATTTCAATCCCATCAACAAGTATAACCGTTATGGTTCCCTTTCCATAGATTGGTTTAATTTCGTATTTGTGAATGCTGAGGCCTTCATCAAACGTGACGGCACTATTGCAGGTGATTGTTTGGTAAAATGCAGTATCTAATACTTCTAGGCTATTGTTCGTCATTTTTAATTTTTAGCGTCTTTTTTTCTTCATTATTCGTCACTATTAAAGTGATAAGACTCCCTATTTTTGCACAAAACTATTTAGAATAATTATAAATAACAAATATATGATGAAAAATATTATTATTTTTTTAACAATTATTGCACTCTCAGTTACCTCTTCTTACGCGCAAAACGGTGGTGTTAGGGGAGTAATTAAATCAGAAAATTCGCAAGTAATCCCGTATGTAACTGTGATTATTAAAGAATTGAACAAAGGAACTATTTCCAATGATTTTGGGGAGTATGAACTTAAAAAATTAAAACCAGGGGTACATACCTTGGAAGTTTCTTCGATTGGATTTGATGTGATTTATAAAAAAATCACCATTGAAAAAGGAGAAATTACAACTGTAAATTTTATACTTAAGGAAAGCAAAATTATGCTTCAAGAAGTTGAAATTATTGGAAGAAAGGCCAAGACTTACAAAAATAGTATTTCTTTTGCGGCCACAAAAACGGCGACACAATTAAAGGACATCCCACAAGCAGTGAGTTATGTAACCAAAGAAATTTTTGCCGATCAACAGGCATACCACATTAACGATGTTGTTAAAAACATTAGTGGTGTGAATCAATTTTCTTATTATGACGATTTTAGCATGCGAGGTTTTAGATCTGGAAATACGTATATTAATGGTTTGCGTGCAGTGGATTTATTTGGTCCTCAGCCATTATTGGTAAATATAGAAAGGTTGGAAGTGTTAAAAGGTCCTGCTTCTGCAATGTTTGGAAATGCCAACCCTGGTGGAACAATGAATCGCGTTACCAAAAAACCATTGGCAGAAGACAGAAAAGCAGTTAGTTTTACCGCTGGTAGCTTTAATACTTTCCGCACTGCATTGGATTTTACAGGTGCCATGAACGAAAGTAAAACCTTATTGTACAGGTTAAATATTGGGTATGAAAATTCGGACTCTTTTAGAAATCTGCAAGAAAATAAATCATACGTAATTGCGCCTTCTATCTCCTTTTTACCGACGGATAAAACAAGAATTAATTTTGATTTGGTGATTCAGAATTTTAATGGAAAATTGGATAGGGGTCAGCCAATTTATGGTGCAACAGCGGGTACATCACTAAATAGTAAAGGAAATACTCCCATTAGCTTTGCTATTGGTGCAACCAATGATTATCATAAAAGTGATGCCAACTATTTTACCTTGTCTTTAAACCATAAGTTTAGTGATAAACTATCTTTTAATACTTCTTTTATGCGTTTTGTAAATCAAGAAGATTTATTTGAGCACAGAACATCAAACAAATATGCTTTGGACGCTGCAGGAGAACCTATTCCTACATTAATGGGAATGCGTATTAGTGCAAGACAGAATAAAAAAATCGCAGAAAATGTAAATAATTATTTTGTATATAAGCTAAAAACAGAAAATGTATCGCATAAAATATTACTAGGACTTGACTATATGAAACGTGTTACGCCAATTGGTGGGTCTGGAATCTGGACAAGTGGAAGCAGTGCATACCTTAAAAAAGACGGTACTGTAGCTAGGTATGAACCTGCTAATATTGACGATTTTATCCTAGATACAAACGGGAATCCTGTTCCTAATATTCCACATTTTGATTTAGAAAACCCTCAATATAGATTGGCTTACCCCAATGATTATATTTTAGGTGGTTATAGTCAGCCAGAGGAAAAGTATAGCAGTATTGGTTATTATATACAGGATCAAATTACATGGGGGAAACTTCAAGTATTGTTAGGAGGTAGATATGATAAGTTTACGGACTATGCGAACTATAATACCAAAAACGAAAAGGCTTTTGAGTATGCTAAATTTATTCCTAGAGTTGGTGTTGTGTACAGTGCTACGGATCATGTGAATGTTTATGGGACCTATACGGAAAGTTTCGAGCCTCAGCAAACAAGAACGGTTGGTGGTTTATCAAATGGACCTTTTGATCCAGTGCAGGCTAACATGGTTGAAGTTGGTGTAAAAGCATCATTCTTTAACAATAAATTAGAAGCCAATTTGGCTGCTTACTCAATTCTTCAGGAGAACGAATTGGTTACAGATCCTACGGATGATACACGCATGTTACAACTTGGTGAAACAAGCTCTAAAGGTGTGGAATTGGATGTTGTAGGTCGTGTAAATGCTAATTTTAGTATGATTGCTAATTATGCATTCAATATTTCTAAATTTGAAACCACTCCAGCCGATTCAGATTTCAAAAAAGGAGAGATGAGACCAAATGCTCCAAAGCATCAAGGAGGTGTTTTTGCGAAGTATAAATTTACAGGAAAAATATTAAATGGAATTAGCTTAAATGCAGGAACTAATTTTGTTTCTGAGAGAAATTCTGCGGATGGATCAGCACTTAAGTTTCCTTCGTATGTTATTTCTGACATAGGTGCGACTTACGAAGTTGATAAGTTTGTGCTGCGATTAACTGTAAACAATGTGTTTGATAAAGTACATTGGGTGGGTGGATATTCTTATCATAGAATGTTTCCAGGAGCGCCTAAAAACTACTTGTTAAGTGTTGGTTATACGTTCTAAATGATGAAATTAAAATTCAATAAGAAATTCTTTTTTAAGATACATAGTTGGATTGGTATTAAGTTAAGCATACTATTTTTTATAGTATGCTTTTCTGGTACTTTAGCAACTCTGAGTCATGAGATGGACTGGTTGTTTATTCCAGAAATGAGGGCTTCGCCTGCACATGAAGAGGTCTCTAGAAACTTGATTGTATCGAATATTCAAAAAACTTTTCCTCTAGGAGAAATTGGCTATTGGGCGAAATCCGAAGAGGCGTATTTATGCGATATTGTGCAAGTTAGGTCAAATGATACTCAGGCCTATGTTTTTGTAAACCCCTATACAGGAGAGGTGCAAGGGGCTGCCAATTTAACGTTTCGACGCTTTTTTAGAAACCTTCATTATTTTCTGTTTGTTCCATTTCAAATTGGGCATTTTACGGTGTTAATGTTTAGTTTTCTGTTGTTTATATCTTTGGTTACAGCCTTGTTTTTTTATAAAAAATGGTGGCGAAAATTATTTGTGCTTCAAACTAGAAAAGGACCATTGGTGTTTTATAGGAGTTTACATCGCTTGGTTGGTTTATGGTCTGTTCCATTTACCTTGTTGTTCTCTATTACCGGAATGTGGTATTTTGTAGAAAGGGCAAATATTGGAAACATAGCAGCGGTGATTGATTTTGATGCTCCTGTTATTTCTGAAGCGTCTGCGGATGGCAATGCGGAAAAAATAACGAGTTATACGGTGGATTATGACAGGGCAATCGCTGTAGCCAAAAAAGAAATTCCGACATTGAATGTGGGGAGTATTTCGCCTCCAAACAGGTATTCAGGTCTTATTTATATGCGAGGGAAGTCTCATGTTCCGTTAGTGAGAGAACGTGCTAATAGAGTGTATGTCAATCCAACTACTTATGAGGTTGTGAAAGTTCAAAAAGCGGAGAATATAAACACCTTAACTTGGATAAATGATATTGCCGACCCTTTGCATTTTGGGACTTGGGGAGGTTTAATAACTAAAATAATTTGGTTTATTGTGGGGCTTGGAATATCCTCCTTGGTACTGAGTGGTATTTGGATCACTTTAAAACGTAAAGCAAGGCTTAGAAAAAATAGACAAACAGATGCATTAGGTGCTTGGAAATATTTGAATTTTATATTTTTTGGTTTGATAATGTTGAGTATGTACTATCAATTTATATGGATATATCATGTGTCCGTTCAAAATTTAGTGGGTATTACCATGGGATGGGCGGTTTTTATTGGTTTGGGCTATTATATTTTTGTATATCGTATTAATAAGTTGGTACAATCATCAAACGATGCGTAATATTGATCACGTAACAGTGAAAAGTCTTGTTTCCAATGTCCCTTAAGCCTTGCGTCTAAATCTCATCATCATCATCATCATTACCAAAAACATGCATAAATGTCACTCCAGTAATAGTGAGAAACCGTATCTCTTAAGTCCTGCGTCTAGTCCTAGCGCATCACATCTCAATACTAAAATCTAATATCTCAAATCTACATCAAAAAAAAGCAGCAACACTTTCGTGTTACTGCTTTTCAAAAATCAAACGTGTTTGTTGAGTGTCTGATGCTTTTTTAGAAGTTGATTTGAACTCTAGCTTTTAGGAAAGAAACACTGTCATCTTGTCTAAAATATTCATTGTCAATATCCATATATGTGTAGTTTAAGCGGAATAATACATTGTTATTGATGTAGTAGTTTACAGCTACCGAATAATCAGTGCTTTCTCCACCACCAACACTAAAATTGGTTTGTCCTTTAGACGCTTTTATAGGGTCTCCATTCCAAAATTTGTCTTGCATAAAGATTCCATCAATGTCATTTAGATTTGTGTTGTTGATACGTCCTAAGATTTCAATAGATCCCGCTCCTGGACGTTTTACGTAGGCTGTAGAAGAGTCATATTTATAGTTAGCTCCTTTTAGTAAGTAACCAGCTTGAACGTAGTATCCGCTCATTTCAATGTCTCTTTTTTCACCATACCAGCTTTCTAAGTCTTGTGCAGAAGAAGGCCATCCCCACATGTCAGGAGTGCTGTGTTCAAATTCTAAATCCCAGCTAGAGTTACGGTATACCTTGTTGTTGTAATACTCTGATTGGATCATAAAACGATTGTAAGTTCCAAGAAGTTGAGCGTTTAATTTCAACTCGTTTTTTGCATGGTTTACGGTTCCGTTTAAGAATGTAAGTTCTGGTCCTGCTGTAAAGACTACTTCACGGTTGTATTCGTCGTCGTTGTATTTACTGTCAAATCCATTCGCGTCAGGCTTTCTGTAGGAAGCAGAAGCTCCAATGTGAAAATTCATACCTTCTGATACGATTGGGCTGTATACCGCTTTTATAGTGGCACTGTAACCWGARTCTCCTTGYTKGTTGTTTCCRATACGTCCTCCAAAYAAACCTCCAGATACKWAATASTTAGTGTCGTAMGTWGTGTAKGMTAYMCCWACRCTTCTTCCAATTCCGAATGCTTCTCCAGAAAAAGAACTTCCAATAAATCGTGTGTCTTTGCTAGATATTGCTCCTTGGATACCAAATGGTTCGAAAAAGTTACCGATTTTTAAAGCGCTTTTTTCTGTAAAGTTATAGTTTACATAAATGTCTTTTGCATTTACTTTATTATCTGCAAAACTGAAATTTATTTTACTATCCCATTTTCCCCAAGATGCTWTGGCRAAAATTCTTACGTCACTGATGGTTACTTTTGARCTTAAATCTGTRGCGTCGTCYTGGTAGTAWACTCCGTCCATATAGGCGCGTCCTCCAACTGACCAGTTAAAATCTTTTTCGGTWGATGTTGTTTCTTCTTGTGCAAATGCGCTTGTAGCTGCAAGTACTACAGAAGCGAATAGAAGTGATATATTTTTTAATTTCATGATGATTCTTATTTTAATGTTTTATACAAATTAGTTTCTTCCTATTGCTGTTCCATATCCTAGGTCTGATAAAACAGATTGTGCCGTAACACCTGCTTCAGCACGTCCTTGATATCTTAAAGAAAGATCTGTTAAGTTTGTGAAACCTCCATCAATAAAGTTTGTTCTACTTACTTTTCCAGCCCATTCTGCATTGATTGTTCTGTCTGAATTGTCAAAACGAGATGCTTGACCTTCGTAATAGTAGTCACCATTGTATTTTTTAAGTTGATCTAATGTGTCGAATGAATACGCGTGGATAAGGAATCCAGGACGGTGGTACATTTCATTCATCCAAGTGTTTGTTAACTCGTGGTATTTGTTTGGAGCACCTGCAATTGACGGCCCTACAATGTGAACATTATGGTCTACAGAGAAATTTAAAACATCCGCAATCATGTCTGCGCTATCGTCTTTTAAATTGTCGTATCCACCTTTCCATAATAACATACATTTAGGAATGTTTGGTAAGAATTGCTCTAATAAAATAACACTGTTCCAAGAGAATGTCTGTAAAATGATTCTAGATTTAGTGTTCGCAACACCTACTTTTCCTAAAGTTGTAGGAATAGTTTTTGGATTGTCAGTTGTTAACCATCCAAGTGTTTTTAATTCTAGAGCCAATGTTTCTTCCATTCCTGCAAATCTCCAAGGTTCTTTAGTTTCGATGTAAACTCCAGGACGGTTTCCGTTGTCCATATCATCTACAACCATTACAAATTCTCCTGTAGAAGCTTCTAGGTCTAATGTTTCTCCTCCAGCTACAGTCATGTAGTATGGTGCACGCTCTACATTTCTTTTTACTTTCATTCCTTCTGCAATCAATAAAACATCTTTTAAAGTTGATATTTTTTGATCGATAAATTCTAAACGCGCATTTGCAGTTTGATCTTCATTAAACCAAGATCCTGCATCTAATGCACGCAATTCTTTTAATGTAAATTGACTTAAATCATAATCTGCTTTACCTGGGTAAATACTTTCTACATCAGAAGTACGACGTAAGTTGTTATCATGCAATGCTAATAAAATACCATCAGAAGTTTTTTGAATGTCTATTTCTAAATAATCAGCTCCCATGTTACGTGCCCAACGGAATGCCGCTTCTGTTTCTTCTGGTGCCCAAAAAGTTGATCCACGGTGTGCAATAACTGCATCTGGAGCATCTTCTTGTAATTGTTCAATTACCGCTAATGTTRCAGCGTTTACTGTTTTTAATTCGATTTCTTCCGATTGATTCAAACTGTTCAAATCTTTCGTATCGTCATCACATGCAACGAATCCCAGTAGACAAATTGCTAAAGATCCTACTAGGAGTCTTCTTAAATTTAATTTAATCATTTAATTTGGTTTAATAATTATTATTGATTGATTGTATTCTTTTCTAGAGGCAAGCAATAAGAAACTAGCCAAAAGGGCTTGGTTCTAAACTTGTCGTTTTTCTTGGTTTTTTGATGCTAGTTGTTAATTGTTGGGAAAAAAGCCATTGAAATCAAGTCCTGATTGCTGTGTCTTAAGTCTTATCCGCAACAATGCTCATCTCAATACTAACATCTCACATCTCACATCTAACTACACATGTATTCCGTTATGTCCTTTAGTTTCTAATCTCCATGAATATCCGATGAGTAATATGGCGATGAAGCAAGCGCCGAGTAATACCATAAATCCTCCGTCCCATCCGAAATTGTCTACAACAATCCCCATGGCGATGTTGGCAAACATTGCGCCTCCTAGATAACCGAATAATCCGGTAAGTCCAGCGGCGGTTCCTGCTGCTTTTTTGGGTACTAAATCTAATGCGTGAACTCCGATTAACATTACAGGTCCATAAATTAAGAATCCGATACATACAAGTGCAAAAGATATGGCTGTAAGTGAATCACTGGTCCAGTACATATATACAGAAGCCATTACTAAAATCATATAAATAATGCTCACTGGTGCACGTTTTCCTTTAAAAACTTTATCGCTTAAGTAACCACATAAAAGTGTTCCTGGTATTCCGGCCCATTCGTAGGCGAAGTATGCCCAACCCGATTCTTCGATAGAAAACCCTTTGCTTTCCTCTAAATATAAAGGTGCCCAGTCTAACACGCCGTAACGTACTAAATATACGAAAGCGTTTGCGAATGCTATCGCCCAAAGCAATTTGTTCTTGAAGATGTATTTTACAAAAATCTCCTTTGCAGTCATCTCTTTTTCGTCGGTGGCCGTATAGTTGTCTGGATAATCGTTTTTGTAAGCTTCAATATTGGGTAAGCCACAGGATTGTGGCGTATCTCGAATTAATATCCAAGTTAAAACAGCTACACCTAAAGCTATAAATCCCGGGAAATATAAGATAGCATGCCAATCTGCAAAAATTGCGACACCTAAAATAGCAAGGGGGCCAATAATACCACCTCCTACATTGTGTGCCACGTTCCAAATAGACATTTTAGTACCACGTTCTCGGATAGAAAACCAATGTACCATTACACGTCCACAAGGGGGCCATCCCATTCCTTGAAACCATCCGTTTAATAATAATAAAACGAACATAATTCCAACAGATGAGGTAGCAATAGGCAATGTACCCATAGCAATCATAGTAAAAGCAGACAAAGACAATCCTACTGTTAAAAATACACGTGCGTTGCTACGGTCGGATACATTCCCCATTAAAAATTTACTCAATCCGTAAGCGATAGACACTCCGGATAAAACGAATCCTAATTCAGTTTTTGTATAGCCCTGTGCAATTAAATATGGCATCGCCAAAGAGAATACTTTTCGGACTAAATAATATCCTGCGTATCCTGCAAAGATCCCTAGGAATACTTGCAAACGCAATCGTTTGTAGCTCGAATCTATTTTATCTTCAGGGAGCCGTGCTTTGTGTGCGGCGGGTTTAAAAAAACTGATCATAATATGTGATTGTTGTTTAGTTTAAAATATAATTTTTAGCGATCTTTTTGAATTCTGCTACTTGTGCTGTTTCCCATGTTTTATCGTGGCCTAATTCTGATGCCATTATTGCAGCAACTTTGGGAGCAATAGCAACACTTTCTTTTGCGTCTAAGAATAACGAACGTGTTCTACGTGCCAATATGTCTTCTATGGTTTTTGCCATTTCATAACGTACTGCCCATACAACTTGTGCTTCTATTATTTTTAGAGTGTTACTAACGGTAGTAGTAAAGCTTTCTTTTTTAGCTAGTTCTAAGATCCCTTCTTTATCCGTTCCATAAAAATACAGAGGATCATTTAAATCAACGTCTTTCTTGTATCCGTGGATTTTTAGGTTTCTAGTATTGGATTTTGTTTGTTTAAAATCGCTATTTTTTATAGTGCGATTTATAACGTCTTCCCCCATTTGACGGTAGGTGGTCCATTTACCTCCGGTAATGGTTAACATTCCTGCGTCTGAAACTACTATTTTATGTCCTCTTGAAATTTCTTTTGTTTTTTTACTTCCTTTTTCTGGAGCTGCCAATGGTCTAAGTCCTGAAAATACGCTTCTTACATCAGCGCGAGTAGGCTCTTTAGTTAGGTATCGTCCTGCGGTTTCCAAAATAAAGTCTATTTCTTCGTCCAATGCTTTTGGTTCTAATTCTGCATCTTCTTTCATGACGTCGGTTGTGCCTACCACAATTTTATTGTGCCAGGGCACTGCAAATAATACGCGTCCGTCACTGGTTTGTGGTATCATAATCGCAAAATCATTTGGACAAAATTCTTTGTCTAATACTAGATGAACTCCTTGGCTTACACAAACCATTTTGTCTGCTTTAGGTTCGTCCATTTTGCGGATATTATCAATAAAAACACCTGTAGCATTTATTACTGCCTTTCCTTTTATTTCTATTTCTTTTCCTGAAAGTTCGTCTTTTATACGTACTCCGTTTACTTTCGAATCATTTTTAAGTAARCCGATTACTTTGGTGTAATTTAAACAAATACCACCTTTTTCTACAATAGTTTGTGCAAGATTAATTCCAAATCTAGCGTCGTCAAATTGTCCATCGTGATATACAACTCCTCCGTTTAAGTTTTTTGTTTTAAGAGTTGGGATGCATTTGATGGTTTTTTTTCTTGAGTATGGTAACGATCTTCCAAGGCTTAAACGTCCTGAAAGTAAATCGTACATAGTAAGCCCTACCGTATAATATGGTTTTACCCACCAGTTATAACTTGGGATGATGAATTTTTGATCCTTTACTAAATGTGGTGCATTTTGTTTCATGAGGCCTCTTTCTCGTAAAGCTTCCAAAACTAAAGGCAAGTCACCTTGCGCTAAATAACGAACTCCTCCGTGAACTAATTTTGTACTTCGACTAGAAGTTCCCTTGGTAAAATCGTGTTGTTCTACCAATACAACAGAATATCCGCGAGCAGCTGCTTCAAGTGCTGTTCCTAATCCTGTGGCACCTCCTCCAATGACGATAAAATCATAGATTTTCTTAGAGTCATTCACCGAGTTAATCATTTCCTCCCTATTCATTTTAACTATTTTTTTATGTTTGTTTTTTATTGAGACTTATTATCTGCTGCTAAATTATAATAATTCGAAACAAAAACAAACAAAACGAAAGTTATTTTTTGTTTTGAGGCAGCAAATTAGGTAAAATTTTACTTACTTTGGTTATGATTGGGTGTTTTTTTATAAAAAGGTAACTGGTTTTTAGCTCAATGTGTTTGTGTAGTCACGCTCCGGGGATGTGTTGAATCAATCGTTTTCGTTGGTTGAAATTGTTTATGACTCAATAATCATACACGCCGCTATGTTGTAAAACTTGTTTATTTAGAGCATAGTTGAAACGTTTAGGGACTTAAACGAAACCTTATGAAATGTCAATTGAGGTAATTATTCTCCGTTTAGGGTGTTTTAGATGTAATTATATTGTGTTTAGTTGCTATTGAATGCTTGTTTTGTTGCTTTCTTTTTGTTTAAAATGAGTACCTTTGAGATACTAAATATATATCTATGGGATTGAGTATCGTTGAAAGGCATGAGCTGATTTTAAAGAAATTAGCAAAATATGGTAACGTTAGTGCTATTGAATTAAGTAAAGAATTTAATGTGTCTTCGGTTACGATTAGAAAGGACTTGAAACTTTTGGAGGAACGCGATCTGTTATTTCGTTCACATGGGCGTGCTATTCCATTCAATCCATACATTAGCACAAGACCGATTAACGAAAAGGAAAAAATATCTGTWGAAGAAAAGCGTAGCATYGCTACTGCGGCTGCTGATACAGTGGAACCTAACGATAATATTATTATTGCTTCTGGAACTACTTTAATTGAGTTTGCTAGGCAAATTCGGGAAGTGACAGATTTAACCGTGATTACAGCTTCTTTAAATACGGCGATGATTGTGTCAAAAGTTCCAAATATTGAAGTGATTCAGCTCGGAGGAATTGTACGTGCTAGTTCATCGTCTATTGTTGGGCCGTTAGGAGAAAAAATGTTGGCTGAGTTTACGTGTAATAAATTATATCTTGGAGTGGATGGGATAGATTTAGAACATGGATTAACTACCACTAATTCTATGGAGGCTTCCTTGAATAAGGTAATGATAAAATCTGCTCAAAAAATTATTGTGCTGGTAGATTCCTCGAAGTTCGGTAAAAAAGGATTTGGACGTATCTGTGGTTTGGAGAATGTAGATCAGATTATTACTGATAAAGCGATAGATCCAACTACAAAGGAACGTTTGATGGAGTTGGGGATAGRAGTAATGGTGGTTTAACTTACACCGCTGTCTACGGCATCTTTCAAAAGTGAATTGCAATGGTACTTGTTATTGGTTTCTAGGTGCGAGAGATTTCTGGTTTTACCAATAATGTCCTTTTTTTGAATGAATACACACTGCAACAATACACAACTTAAGGTGTAAAATGAATAAACAAAAAAAAAGCTACCTTTTTAAAGGTAGCTTTTTTTCTAAAATCTTTTTCCAATAGAAAMCCCTCCTCGAGGTACAAAATCCTGACTATCGTTATTGATTAAATTTCTTCCTAAACCTCCAGAAATTTCAAATGTCCATTCTTTTTTGGTAAGGAATTTAGCTCCAACAGCAAACCCAAGAGCAACATCTGTTATGTTTTCAGGGGTGTATTTGTAATTTGATCCATAGTCATAATAGCGATCCTTTTCCGTTACATTAAGCATTCCAAAAACTTCTGTAAAGAATCCGGCGGCTGGTTTTCTACCAAAATAGAAACGGTAATGTGGTGTTATCGCAAATTTCAACTCAATATCTTCACTTGAAAATAAAATATCAACCCCAGCTGTTGATTCTTCATTTATAATGTATTCGTATCCAAATTCTGGAATTCCAATAAGTGTGTATAGCGCATTGATTTTTATTTCATGCTTAGTTGTTTTTTTTGTTTCTTGAGCTGTCAATCCAAGAGCGCAAAGAAATAATAGTGTAAACGTAATTCTTTTCATTTTTAAATTATTTAATGTTCGGTTTGTTATAGCAAGAATGAGACCAGTTTTAAATAAGTTATTTTTTAAGTGGCTTTTATTGTGCTATATATGTTTGGAATACTGTTTATTTGTAGTGTTGAATTTTGTCACTCAAGTTGTGTAATTTTAATGCTTTGTCCAGATATTTACCCCTACTACTCGAAGCTCTTTGATAAGGAGCGAATTTATTAGCAATCTCGTTGAATTGATTGTTTAATGAAATAAGTGTTGATTCGATCTCAGATTTGGACTGGTTGCTATTGGTGTTTTTTTGAAATTCTATAAGTTTTTTTACAGCAATTTCCTTTTTTGCAATCTCTGATCCGGTGGCGTTTAATGTGCAAATGCCATAAATTCCATTGCAGTAATGCTGCCATTCTTCTTCAAAAATTAAATTCAGTTTTTGCATATCTATTGCGCCTTTTTTAGTTGTGATTCCATCATAGGCAACAGTTTTGTGGGGGTGATTAACGAGTGTGTTTATAAACTCATTTTTTAGTTTTTCCTTCAGACTTTCAGGTGTTTCTTGTTTATTTACAGCGTTTTTTATTAGTTGAATATTGTTTTTTGGAAAGTATTGTTTTTCTTCAGTTATCGTAGTTTCATCTCCTAATGGTGAACTGATGCTATGAGTACTTGTTATTTTATAACTAGCTGCTGGAATTGATTTTGACTGTATTAGTTCAGTGAGTTTTTGTGTTGAAATCGCTGTTCTAATGCATAAATCGTGACTTTCTATAAAATTTTCTTGTATGTATTTTAGGTTGCTGTCCATTTTGAGTAGTATTAGATGTTTGTATTCAAAATGCAATCTAATATAAATAAATGTCCTAATTGTAAGATGCAGTAAATTCCTCTTTAAAACATTTTTATTTCTTGTTTGTCTCTTAAGAATCAACTGTATTACAATAGTTTAATGAGGTGTCTGTTAATAAAAACGGTATCTTTAGATTTATAATCATGAGAGAAGGAGTGTAGCGAGTGCTTACATGGGTTCTCAAATTATGATTTTTTTTTAGTCAATTACAAAATTTTAAACACATGGAAAAAGGGAATGACTATTTTTTGTATCAATAAGAACAATTAAAAAATGAAATTTATGAAAAAGTTTGTGTGTGCTATGTTTTGTCTGTTGGTGTTGTGGAGTTGTAATGATAAAGAAAAAATAGTTACGGTTGATATGGATGATCCAATTGTGAATACTACAACTCCCTGTAAAGCTGGTTTTGCAGACAAATATCCTTGTAATGGTTATGATTTACTGATAAATATTCCATTGAATGAACTGGTTTCTGGTTTGGCGAACGATATCTGGGGTTGGACAGATCCCGAAGGAGGTGCGGAATATGCCATTGTAGGATTGGACGTTGGAACCGCATTTATAAAAATTAATGATGGCTATAACGCCGAGTATCTGGGTAAATTACCAACGGCTACTCAGGTGAYTGCTTGGAGAGATGTGAAAGTGTATAATAATCATGCTTTTATAGTGTCTGAAGCGGCTGGTCATGGCATGCAGGTTTTTGATTTAACGAGGTTGAGAGCAGTAGAAAATGCGCCAGTAACTTTTACTGCAGATGCGTTGTATAATGGGATTGGGAAAGCGCATAATTTATTTATCAACGAAGCGACAGGGTTTGCATACGTAGTGGGTACCGACCGAAGTGATATATATGGAGGAGGTGTCCATTTTATTGATGTTAATGATCCTTTAAATCCAATAGCAGCTGGCGGACATGGTGAAAGTGGTTATAGTCACGATGTGCAAGTGCTTGTCTATGACGGTCCAGATATGGATTATATAGCAAGGGAGATTCTGGTGGGCTCTAATGAAAATAAGGTGGCCATTGTTGATGTTACTGATAAAAACAATCCTGTCGAAATTAGTACAATTTCATATAGTGATACGGGTTATACACATCAAGGTTGGTTTACAGATGATCAACGTTATTTTATTGCGGGAGACGAGCTGGATGAACAAGAAAGTCAACTGAATACACGTTCTTTAGTTTTTGATTTTTCAGATCTTGACAATCCTGTGTTACATATGAGTTATATGGGGCCTACAAAAGCAATTGACCATAATGGCTATGTAAAAGAAAAATTATTTTATTTAGCTAATTACACCGCAGGACTGCGTGTTATTGATATTTCAAAAATTGACATGAATGAAATGACGGAAGTGGGTTATTTTGATACATATCCAAGTGATAATGCCACAACTTTTAATGGTGTGTGGAGTGTGTATCCTTATTTTAAAAGTGGTGCCATCTGTATTAGTGATATTAACGAAGGCTTTTTTATTGTGAAGAAATCAGAATAAATTTTGGGGATTAGTTTAAAATAAAAAATCCGCTTCAAGTTAGTGAAGCGGATTATAAGCTATTAAAAAGAGGGTTATTCGAACCAGCGTTCTACAAGTTTAATCTCTGTAGGTTCAAATGTATTGTGTACATAATCGTTTTTATCTACATCGTAATGGTAGTCTTTACCCCATTCTTGGTAGTTTTTGGCTACGGCAATTATACTTTCGCAAACATAAGTTATTTCATCGTTAGTGATGGTAGGATGAATGGACATACGAATCCATCCAGGACGTTCTGTTAGGCATCCTTCGGATATTTTTGYTTCAATACTTTTWGAYAATTSYTTGTCTACRTTTAAYARGAAATGTCCRTARGTTCCYGCGCAAGAACAGCCTCCWCKWGATTGAATCCCAAAWCGRTCGTTYARYAATTTWACRATCARATTAAARTGWACTTTATCTAYATARAAAGAGAAAATACCCARTCTGTCTGTRTGYTSTTCYGCTAAAATATGAAGATTCGGTATGTTTAATAATTTTGAAAACACAATATCATTGATTTCATGTTCGCGCTTTAAAATATTAGCAACCCCCATTTTTTCTTTTAATCGAATGGCTAGCGCTATTTTTATGGTTTGTAAAAAACCAGGTGTTCCACCGTCTTCCCGAGATTCTATATCGTCTATATAATCATGGTCTCCCCAAGGATTCGTATAGTTTACGGTTCCTCCCCCTGGATTGTCAGGGACTATGTTTTTGTAAAGTTTTTTATTAAAAATTAAAACACCAGATGTTCCTGGTCCTCCTAAAAATTTATGAGGAGAAAAGAAAATAGCATCTAAATACGCTTCAGGATCTTCTGGGTGCATATTTATGTCTACATATGGAGCAGAGCAAGCAAAATCGATAAAACACAATCCATCGTGCTGGTGAATTATTTTAGCAATTTGATGATAGTCCGTTCTAATCCCTGTGACATTAGAACAGGCAGTAATTGAAGCTATTTTTATAGGGCGGTCTTCGTATTTTTTTAAGATAGTTTTAAAACTTTCCATACAAATCAATCCAGAATCTTGACACGGAATTATTTCTACATCAGCAATGGTTTCTARCCAAGAAGTTTGGTTGGAATGGTGTTCCATGTGAGAAATAAACACAATCGGTTTTAAGGCATCTGGTACCTGTGTGTAATTCTTRAGRTTTTCRGAAACTTTAAGTCCTAGAATACGTTGGAATTTATTCACCACGCCTGTCATTCCSGTCCCTTCGGTAATCAAAACATCRTTCTCGCTGGCGTTTACGTGTTTTTTGATAATGTTTCTGGMCTTGTGGTAAGCCATAGTCATAGCGGATCCAGTTACGGAAGTCTCGGTATGTGTATTGGCTACAAAAGGACCAAATTCATTGATTATTTTTTCTTCAATTGGGCGGTATAAGCGTCCRCTTGCCGTCCAGTCTGTATAAATAATTTTTTTGACACCATATGGTGATTCAAAGGATTTGTCTGATCCAATTATATTGTCTCTAAACTGCTGAAAATAACGTTCCATTCTGTCTTTTTGTTAAAGCGATTATTTAAAATTGTTGATGCCTTCTTTTAGCCAGTTGTAATAGTCGTCTACATTGGTGTTGTAGGCAGAAGGTGCGTTTAGTTTATTTGCGTTTCCATCTATTAATATATAGTATGGTTGCGCGTTCGCTTTGTAATGAATAGTTTGGAATTCACTCCATTTATTACCAATTGTTCTGATTTTTTTSCCCGTATGTTCGGATAYGTATTGTTCGTCTTTTGGTAATTTTCGTTTGTCGTCAACATATAAAGAGATCAATACGATATCATTATTTAGAACACTCAATATTTTTTCTTGTGACCAAACGTAATCTTCCATTTTACGACAGTTTACACAGGCATGTCCGGTAAAATCAACTAATGCGGGTTTGTTTACTTTTCTGGCATAGGCCATTCCTGTTTCGTAGTCTGTAAAAGATACGATATCATGTGGRCCTAATTTAGCGCCTTCAGGTAGTTTTACATGTGCTGCTGCACCGCCGCCAAGCTTTTTAAATCCAACTCCATAAGGTGATTCACTGTAATGTGCTGGAGGTGGAAATCCGCTGATTAATTTTAAAGGTGCTCCCCATAATCCAGGAATCATATACACAACTAATGCTCCTGTTAATAGTCCTAAACAGAGTCTACCTACAGATATTCCTCTAGTCAATGTAGAGTCATGTGGTAATTGTATTTTCCCGAATAAATATAAGGTCAATGCTCCAAAAACAACAATCCAAATAGCTAAGAAAGTTTCGCGTTCTAGCCAGTGTAATTGTAGTACTAAATCTGCATTTGATAAGAATTTGAAGGCCAATGCTAATTCTAAGAATCCTAAGACTACTTTTACAGTGTTCAGCCACCCTCCAGATTTTGGTAAAGAATTTAACCAGCCTGGGAAGGCTGCAAATAAAGCAAATGGAATAGCCAATGCTAGTGAGAAWCCTAACATTCCAACTATTGGACCTACGAATCCTCCGCCAGATGCTGCTTCTACCAATAAGGTTCCAACAATGGGTCCTGTACATGAGAATGATACAATGGCCAATGCCAATGCCATAAAAAAGATGCCGATATATCCTCCTCGGTCTGCTTGAGAATCTATTTTTGTTCCCCAAGAACTAGGTAAAGTAATTTCAAATGCTCCTAAAAATGAAATCGCAAATACTACTAATAATACAAAGAATAATACATTAAACCATACATTGGTAGAGAGTGCGTTTAAAGCAGCGGGTCCAAATATAGCACTTACGGCTAAACCTAATCCAACGTATATTACGATAATAGAAATTCCGTAAAAAATGGCATTTCTAATTCCTGCGGCTTTTGATTTACTCTGTTTGGTGAAAAAACTCACTGTCATAGGAATCATAGGAAATACACAAGGCGTAAGCAATGCGGTTAACCCTCCTAAAAATGCCAATCCAAAAATGAGAAGTAAGTTTCTTTTGTCAGTTGAATTTTTAACTGGGGTTGTGATTTCCGTTTTTTCTGCTTCCTTTTCTGTAGAGGTAACTGCTGTAGCAGGGCTGTCTTTCGCTGGAATGTCAAAATTAAAAGTGGCAGATATTGGTACGCAAGCATCTTTACATGCTTGTGCGCTAATTTCTATTTCAATGCTTTTGACATCGCCTTTTAAGAGCTTTATTTTTTGTCTTAAAGTACCTTCATATTCGAAATATATTTCGTCTTTTTCCCATACTTCACTATATGCTGTATGAGTTTCGCTTTCTTCAGCTTTACCTATAAATTCAAAAGTTTCTCCTTCAGCATCTGCTATAAACTCTAAAGGTAATGATGCTCCTTCTGGATTGTATTGTGAGTATAAATGCCAGTCTGCTTCTATGTTGGCATTAAAAACTAAATAATACTCGGTATCTGATATTTTTTCAATGGAGGATGTCCAAGTTACCGGTTCTTCCATTTGAGCGGATACCGTAAAGCTTAAAAAAAGTCCCAGTAAAAGGGCAGTCATTTTTTTCATTGTATGGATGTTTTATAACGGCTCCAAATTTAGGCATAATTCATCACAATTAAATGTTAATACTATAAGAGCAAAGATAGTGAATTTCGTTGGTAGAGACTTGTTGTTTTTCTTTTTATACGGTATAACGTGTATTTTAATGATAAAAACGTACCTTTGATTAAAATATTTTCTTAGGTAAGGTTTGTTTGCTTCTGTGCAACAAAAGTTACAATTGGAAAATTACCTTGAAGAATCATTTTCTTTAGGTCCCCCTATTAGCCTTATAATATCTATTTTAAATGAAAAATTTACTCGTTGCTTTTGTCTTATTGTTTGTTCATGTTTCTCAGGCAAATGTTGTGGTCTTGAACGGGCTGACTCATGTTCATAAGTCCAATGTAGGAACAGAAATCACTGGGGTGATAAAGCTTAAAAACACAAAAGATACGGAACAGCGTGTCATTATTTATTTTAACGACCTTTTTCAGCCTTGTAACGGTGAAACATTGCTAACTGGGGATACTACTCACAACAGATCTTTGGTGAAATGGTTGTCTACTAATGTAACTGATAAAGTATTGAAAGGCAATGAAGAGTATGAGTTGTTGTATACTATTTCTGTCCCTAATGATGTGAATTTATCAGGTTCTTTTTGGGGGGTACTTATGGTAGAAGTGGAAAAGCCAATTCGTGAAGAAGAAACCGAATACGGTGTGAAATTAGAATCTAAAGTACGTTATGGAATCCAATTGATTGCAGATTTAGGAGAAAAGGAACCCGCAATACTTGATTTTTTTGACATCAAATTTCAAGATACAGAATTTGGAAAAAATGTGTTGGTAGTATTAGAAAATCAGGGTGGGTTTTATGCTCAGCCTACTATTATTTTAGAAGTTTTTTCTTTGGATGGAACCACTGTGAAAAAAGTTGAGGTGAAGTTTAAAAAGATTTACCCTTCTTTTTGTAAAGAGTTTTTATTGGATATTTCTGGAATTGAAAAAGGAGAATATAAAGCCGTTGTAGTGGCGGATTATGGAGAAGATATGTTTGCTATAGATCTTGACCTTACTATAGAATAAGGCTAAATAAAGTAACATTCTTATAATTTTATCTTGATTTTTAGATGTGAAATTGTTTGTGAAATTATATTGGAATGTAAAACACTGGTTGTTGCTTGTTGTTTTTATGAGCTTTTCTACGATGGCGCAGGAAGGTGAGTTTACAGTAAGCGTTTCCAAGCATAAAGAAGAATTGAGCCCCGGTGCACATTATACCCTGTTTTTTAGCATTACTAATAATTCAAAAAAAACACGTGAAATTTGGAGTGACTTATCGTTGCCTTCTTCTTTTAGGTTATTGCTAAAACCTAGAGTCTTAACTGTAAAACCGGGTCAAATGGCACGTCAAATGTTAACATTTAAAGTTAGTAAACAGGCTGCTTCTGGAAATTCGAAGGCCGTTTTTTCTGTCCTTGAAAAAGGGATAGAAAAGGCGCGTTTATCGTTAGATTTTACGGTTATCCCTATCCATAAATTGAATGTTTCCCTTGTCAAGTCACCGGGGTATTTGAGGACAGAAACCGAATTTTCATGTATTTATAGTATATCAAATTTAGGAAATCAAACCGAAGAGGTGCAATTTGAATCTAAAAACGCATTGGATGTATTTCCGAGGAGTGTTCTCATAAAATCAGATTCGACGGTTTTGGTAACTGTGAGACAACGTGTGCCGGAAACTATTGGTAGGACTACCATAGTTTTGAATAATTTGAGAGCTAGAGTTGTTTCTAAGGATACCGTTTTTTCTGATAGAATTGCTATTTCAGTGTATCCAAAAGGACTAAAAAAACCAGATCTTTTTCATCGTTTTCCGGTGGAGTTTTCTCGAATTTATGGAAATTTAAAAGGCTTAGACACCATCACTTTTTTTAAGTATAAAATTAGTGGAAATGGTTTTTTGGATGTCAATGAAAAGCATCATTTGAGTTTTGAGTATTCGGGGCCAAACCAAATTGAAATTCCACGTTTTGGAGAGTATGAGTACTATTCGGTTTCTTATAAGAATAAATGGATGGAAGCATCTGTAGGAGATGTAAATTTTTCTTTGTCCAGTATGACCGAAAATTCTAGATCGGGGAGAGGTGTGGTGTTGGTGTTTAAAAACAAAAAATCTGAATGGACTTCCTTTTTTGTTCAACCACGATTTACAAACCAAATTTCGGATGCTTACGGATTTAAAAGCACCTATTTTTTGTCTCAAAAATTTAATCTTAAAGCGGGGTTTATGAGTCGGAGTTTGCACGAAAGTGACTTGACGTTTTCTTCTAAGTTATTTAGTTTAGAGAGTAATTACGGTTTTAAAGGCTTAAAAATGAATGCGGAATTGGCTTTTGAAAGTAATCCTTTTAGTCAGGGATGGGGAGGAGCGGCTTCGGTATTTTATCAACATAAGAAAATAGATATAGGTAGTAGTATTCAGTATTCTGACAAAGATTTTAAAGGGTATTTAAGAAATAGTAAACAGTTGTTATCTTACGCAAGATGGCGGGTTTCTCCTAAAGTCCAAGTTTCTGGCACAGTTTTTCAAACAGCAATCAATCCGGTTAAGGATACAATTAACTTTACTTCCTTCCCTAGAATGAATAAATACCAATTAGGGGTTTCTTATCGAATCAATCAAAACCATCGCTTAAAACTATCTGGGTATTTTAGGGAAAAGGAGGATCAACAGTCACCAAAGTCTTTTGAGTTTGAAGAGCGTTTATTGAGTGTTTCTTATCAATTTAGACATAAAAATAAATTGGACATTAGTTGGCGCAATCAGTTTGGGAATTCTATCAATTATTTGGCGGATAGCGTTGGGTCTAGAAAAGTGCTATTTTCTACTGCGAATTTTCGTTATAATTTTTCCAATCGCCTAATTTTGGGGCTGAATGGAACGTACCAATCAACCAATAAAAACGCGGTGGATAATGCACTGGTACAGTCCTTTTATTATGGAGGGAATTTGCAATATTTTATGTACGATGACTTAAATATTAGTCTTTTTTATAAAAATGATTACGATTTTGATGAATTTACACAAGAGCAAAGTTTTGTAGAAGCAAGTTTAAATTATCAATATAAAAATAGACATAAAATTGCGCTGTCCGCTGCGGTGTCTAGTTTGTCTGCAGAGGTAGATCAAAAAGAGTTGTTTGTGAGTGCGGCGTATACTTTTGTGTTGAATGTTCCTTTGTCTAAAAATAAAAAGGTAGGTGCTATTAATGGAATTATTAAAGATAAAAAAGGGAAAGGATGTGAAGGTGTAATGGTGTTTATAGATGATAAAATTGCTGTTTCAGATAGTAAAGGTCGTTTTTATTTCTATAATTTATTACCCAAAGAATATTTGATTTCAGTAAAACAGTCTAGTTTACCTAAAGGAAAAATTATACTTACTAACTTGCCTTTTACCGTCGATGTGCTGCCCAATAAAGAAAGTGATGTTTTATTTCGTTTAGGACCTTCGGCTAAGGTGTTTGGGAAAGTGGTTTTTAAACGGTCTAAAACTACCGAGTCTACCAAATTCGTAAAAACTTTGCCAAAAATGATTGTGAAAATTATGAAAGAGGATCAGAAATTTTTGACTCAAATGGATAAAAATGGTTATTTTTATTTCAATGAGTTGGAACCTGGTACATGGAGGGTAGAGCTTTTAGTAAAAGGGCTTACAAAAGACTTTTCTTTTGACACCATAAAAAAGACGATTGAGCTAAGGTCGGGAGAAAGAAAACAACTAGTTTTTTACGTTACTAATAAAAAAAGAGCGGTGCGTAAAAGCAAAAAAACATTTAAATTATAATTGACCATGAGAGTTATTATTATCATGCTATTTTGTAGCAGTTCCTTGTTGTTTGGACAGCGGAACCAAAATGATGTTACAGCAAGTTTTGAGCTACAAGAAATTGCCCTATTAGGTCTAGAGCCGAGAAATACAAACGTTGTGTTGGGGCTGGCTGCTCCCAGCAATTCTGGAGATAAAGCGGCTGTTGTGATGGCGAATAATAGTAAATGGCTCAATTTTACTTCTGCGGTTAGACAAGGAACCTCTGGACGGAACATCAGTGTAAAAATTGAGGACGGTAACATCCCTAAAGGGCTTGTTTTGAAATTAAAAACTACAGCTTATCAAGGGGGAGGAAAAGGAGATTTGGGTTCGAATGTACAAGAAATTACACTGGGTTACCATTCTCAGGTCATTGTGAAAAATATTGGAGGAGCATTTACAGGGAATGGGAGTGGGAATGGGTATAAACTGACCTATTTTTTAGAAATTCAAAATTATGACGCATTGGATGTGAAATCCTCCGAAACGATTACTGTAAGTTTAACATTAAGTGATTTTTAATATGAAATATCTGTTAGTTATTTTGTTGTTGCTTTCGGGCTTTGTGAGAAGTCAAGAGATAAAAGCCACTTCTGGTTGGTATCAAATTATGCGTGTGAGTGATATCGAAAATGCAGGAAACGACTATCCTTTGTATGTAGAAAGTAAGAAAAAAGAGACAAAGATTTCCGTAAAGGCATTTCCGAAGTCTAAGCAAATGGATTTGTATGGATTTTTTACTGTTTTTGTGCACCATGAGCCTGTTTTTTGGGATGAGTCTTTAGAGTTGTCTGTGAGAAGAACATCAAAAGGTAAAGGAAAAAAAGGATCTATTAATGGAGGAGAAACATGGCAGCAAGTACATCGATTTGCAGGTGATTTTTTTAGACTTGTAGGAAAGGGAAAAAATGTGGATGTGCAATATCGAATTAAAGGGCTGTCTGTGTTATTACCGGTAAATACATATAGTACTGAGGTGGTATATACCGTCTTAAATTTGTGAAAATCAATAAAATAAATTATATTTATGACAGAAAAATTACTAGAAGTAAGTAATTAAGTTTACTTGTGAGTATTTAGTTTGAGTTATTAACCCCAACCCCCCTCGAAAAAAATGGCTGTAAATATATTATTTGTAGAAAATGAGAACTCCCCCGAGTCAGAGTCGTGTAAGCTACTGTGTGACAGTAGACTGATAAAATACACAACAGTTAAGGACCTGGAGGCAATGTCTCAGTCTATATTAGATGAGTCTTATACACATATAGTTTGTCATTTAAATTGCGATACTATTGAGGTTTCGATTCTCAAGTCTTTAAATTTTAATATTCCTGTACTTGTAGTTTGTAATAGTAATGTTGAATCGAACTTAACAAATGTTCATTTTTCTGTAGTTCAAGAACCATTGACATATAAAATGTTGTTTGATTTCATTGCTCAGAAATCTATTATTTCTGATTCAACTTTAGAAAAATATGCGATGGGTGATCAGGATTTTATTGATCAGATGAAACAATTGATAATTGAAGAGTTTGAGGAAAATTTATCAAAGATTCCGTCTTTTTTARTTGAAAAAAATTTTAAGGCTGTAAAGAGTAACATGCATCAGCTTATCGGAAAATTTGCAATGTTAGAAATGGAAGAGGCACATCAGTTGTCAAAAAGTATAGATAATAATATTTTAAAAGATGCCAATAGCGAAATTCCACATGTTTATCATGTGCTTTTTGATGTAGAAATCGCATTGAGTCAACTAAAGTGTTCGGCATAACCATAAAAAAAATAAAAAATAGATCCCCAAAATTAAATACCTAATAGTATGAAGTGTATAATTATTGACGATGATCAGTTTTATATTGATTTTTTGAAAAAGTATTGTGAAAAACTGAAAATTGAAATTGTAGATGTATATCAAAATTCTGTACTCGCTTTTCAGGAATTAGACAATATGCCGGAATGTGATGTGATTTTTTTGGATATAAATATGCCAGATATTTCTGGGTTTGATATTTTAAATAATAATCCAAGAACTCAAGTTGTTATTTTGTCTGCGGATGACTCAAATGCGGTGAAAGCTTTTGATTATAATGTGGCGGATTATTTGCAGAAACCTTTCCCTTTTGATCGGTTTATGAGAGCTATTAATAGGGTGAAAGAAAACATGACAAAGGTAGAAGAGACTGCTCAGCCCAATTTAGTCACTCAGAAATCATTTCCAACACACGAAAAAGTGATTGAGAAGAACGGTACTGTTTTTGTGAATATTAATAAAAAGTTGATAAAACTAGATGTTAGTGATGTGGTTTTAGTGGAAGCAAAAGGTGATTATGTGCTTATAAAACGTGCGAATTCTGAGAATTTGATTGTCCATTCTACCTTAAAAAGAATAAAGGAAAAATTGCCAGAAGAATCTTTTTTACAAGTTCATAGATCTTTTATCGTGAATTTAAAGAAGATAGTAGATATAGAAGAGTCTACAGTGGTTGTAAATAGAGATGTGGTACCTATCAGTAGAGGGAACCGAGCTAATTTATTGAGTAGATTAAACGTTGTGAATTAAATAKTTAACCTCTTCTGTAGTGATTCCGCTTCCTTGTTTTATGTGTGAAGTGTTTGATGAAGCTATAGGATATTGATTTGTATACACTGTGAAGCCTTATGTCATAATTATAATGCTGTTTTGTTTATTGTCTAAGTCTACAACTTGGGCACAGGATGAAACACATCGCATTCGAATTGCAATCCCTGAAGTGGCTTTGTTAGCTGTGAGGTCTGCAAATAGTACCGCTGTTCATTTACAGGGTACAGTAGCTACAGAGGCGGGTGTGGCAGTTGAGTTTACAGATAAAAATAGTGATATGTGGATTAACTATTCGTCCATAGTCGGGATGGTATCCGAGCCATCGCGTAGTATTTCTGTACAGTTGACTGAAGGTAAGGTTCCCGATGGATTAAAGTTAAGTGTTGTTGCTGGTTCAGACGTTGGGCAAGGCATTGGTGATTTAGGGATTCCTGTAAAAAACGAATTGAGAGTTACCGAGAGGTCTAAGGTAATTATCAAAGCTATTGGTAGTAGTTATACAGGCAAAGGAGTTCGGAAAGGACACAACCTTACGTATTCGTTTGCATTACTAAATGAGAAGAAAGCATATTCAGAAATGAATTTTAATGCAAGTACTCCGTTGGTTGTTACCTACACACTGTCTGATAATTAATTGAAAACAAGTGTGTTTAGTGTATTTTTTTGGAGTGAAGGCATTCTTTGTTTTTATCTAGTTGTTTCGCGTAGGTTTACTATCTTTGAGACCCCTCTAAAATTAATACCATGGACCAATTATTATTTTACATCAAAGAAGGATTTTACCACGTATTAGACTGGAAAGCCTATGATCATATTTTATTTTTGATTGTATTATGTGTTATTTATACTTTTGATAACTTAAAAAGAGTATTTTTATTAATTAGTTTGTTTACTATAGGGCATACGTTTTCTTTAATCTTGGCTACTTATGGTGTAATAAGTGTAAGAGCAGCTGTTGTAGAGTTTCTAATTCCTGTAACAATTTTTGTGACGGCATGGTTTAATATAATTACTGTCAAGAAATCTACCCGTAATTCTGGAATAAATATAAATTTATTCTTTGCTTTATTTTTTGGTTTAATTCATGGTTTAGGGTTTTCTCGTGGGTTTAAAATGCTAGTAGGTAAAGAGGATGATTTATTATTGCCTTTGTTAGAATTTGCACTGGGAATAGAGTGTGCGCAGCTTATTGTGACATTTATAATTTTATTATTGGGCTTTATTTTCTGCAGTATATTCCGTTTTTCTAAGCGTGATTGGGTATTGATAAGTTCTGCAATTGTAGTAGGATTGGTCATCCCAATGTTACTAAATTCAAAATTTTGGTAAAAAATTAACTTTCCTTTTGTGAATTCTCCTTATTTTCGTGCGTAGCAATTATTTATGGAGGATAAAAAATTAAAATACGACCGTGCTTACATGAGAATGGCGCATGAGTGGGCAAAATTGTCACATTGTGAACGTAAAAAAGTGGGAGCCCTAATAGTAAAGGGGCGCATGATTATTTCCGACGGTTTCAACGGTGCTCCATCTGGATTTGACAATTGCTGTGAAGATGAGAACAATGTAACTCAGTGGTATGTGTTACATGCAGAGGCCAATGCTATTTTGAAAGTAGCAAGTTCTGCCCAGTCTAGTCAAGGTGCCACCTTGTACATTACTCTTTCTCCCTGTAAGGAATGTAGTAAGCTTATTCATCAAGCAGGGATCAATCGTGTAGTTTATCAAATAGCTTATAAAGATACTTCTGGGGTAGATTTTTTAAAATTGGCAGGGGTAGAAATTGTACATCTTAAAGAAKWATAATGARTARYAAAGTRAARAAYTTACCWATTATWGTGGCACTTGCTGTGATTGTAGGGATGGTGTTAGGAAACGTGTTAAACTATGAAAAAGGGACTGTAATTTTTCGTGGTTCTGCAAGTGAGCTTAAGATGAAACGTCTTATGGATTATATAGAGTACGACTATGTAGATGAAGTAGATGTAGATGTTTTATTAGATGGGGCTATCACTCAAATGTTGAAAAAATTAGACCCGCATTCGGTCTATATTCCCAAGGAAGATTTACAGCGAATAACAGAAAGTATGCAAGGGAAATTTGATGGCATTGGAGTGCAGTTTTTGATGCATCAAGATTCTGTGACTATTACCAAAGTAATTGCCAAGGGGCCAAGTGCGAAAGCAGGCTTGGAGGCGGGTGATCGAATCTTAATATCGAATAACGACACGTTGTTTGGGAAGGATTATACCTCCACTAAAATAATGAATTTTTTAAAAGGAAGTGCACGGTCAGAAGTGAATTTAACTGTGTATAGACGAAGTTTGGATTCTGTTCTTTCAGTGGGTATTAAACGAGATAGAATTGCTATTTCAAGTGTTTCGGGATATCACATGATAGACGATCATATTGGATATATTTATATAGAACGATTTGCACGTACTACTTATGATGAGTTTATGGTAGCCTTGACCGAATTAAAAGGAAAAGGGATGAAAACCCTCGTGCTAGATTTAAGAAATAACCCTGGAGGTTTTATGGGGGTAGCAAATAGTATTATAGATGAGTTTTTGGAAGACGAAAAACTCATTGTTTTTACAAAAAGTAAAAATGGTGAAATCGACAAGTCTTTTGCTACAGAAAAAGGAGCGTTTGAGTCAGGGAATTTATACGTGTTAATCAATGAGAATTCTGCTTCAGCAAGTGAGATTGTAGCGGGTGCATTACAAGATAATGATAAGGGAACTATTGTAGGGCGTCGCTCTTTTGGAAAAGGGTTGGTGCAACAGGAAATGGATTTAGGTGACGGTTCGGCTGTTCGTTTAACTACTTCTCGATACTATACGCCTACGGGGAGGTCTATTCAAAAGCCTTATTCAAAAATAGATAACGAAAAGTATTACCACAGTTTTTCCGAACGTATGAAATCTGGAGAATTGGTTTCTAAAGACAGTATAAAAGTAGTGGATTCGTTAAAGTTTGTCACTCCAAAAGGAAAGGTAGTCTATGGAGGAGGAGGAATTGTTCCTGATGTTTTTGTAGGAATTGATACGAGGTCAAATTTGAGTAATCGCTTGTTTTTAGGATTGAACAATTGGGTGTTTAAATATGTAGATAATCATAGAGCACCTTTGAAAAAATGGCAGTTGGAGGATTTTGTCCTTAATTTTGATAAAAACGAAGAGGTGATTAACTCTTTTTTGGAGCAGATAGATCAGGAAATTCCACCTACACCAGCTGTAAGAGAAGAGTTGAAAATGTACCTAAAAGCCTTAGTGGCACAGCAATTATTTGATGATTTAGGATATTATACCATTGTTAGAAAAGAAGATCTGATGATTAAAAAGGTGATGGAATTAGATGCGCAAGACTAATTGTAGTAATTTTGTTTTTATTAAAAAATTATTTTGAGTAGAAAAACTAAAATATACTTTGCTTCCGATCAGCATTTGGGAGCTCCTACACCTGAATTGAGTCGGCCACGAGAAATTCGTTTTGTGCGGTGGTTGGACCGTATAAAAGAAGATGCGGAAGCTATTTTTATTCTGGGCGATTTATTCGATTTTTGGTTTGAATATAAAACAGTTGTTCCGAAGGGCTTTGTTAGAGTACTTGGGAAACTAGCCGAAATAAGAGATAGCGGTATTCCTATTTACTTTTTTGCAGGAAACCACGATTTATGGATGGATGATTATTTTGAAAAAGAATTAAATATCCCAGTATATTATAAGCCGAAAGAATTTACCTTTCATAATAAAACCTTTTTGGTAGGCCATGGCGATGGTTTGGGGCCTGGGGACACAGGTTATAAACGCATGAAAAAAGTATTTACAAACCGGTTTTCAAAATGGTTGTACAGATGGCTTCACCCCGATATAGGAATGCGTTTGGCTCAATATTTATCCGTAAAAAACAAATTAATTTCCGGTGATGAGGATGTGGTGTTTTTGGGTGAAGAAAACGAATGGTTGGTACAATATGTAAAACGAAAACTCACAGAAAAACACACCGATTATTTTGTGTTTGGTCACAGGCACTTGCCAATGGTTATAGCACTGGATAATGGGGCAAAATACATCAACCTTGGTGATTGGATTTCTCATTTTACCTATGGAGTCTTAGAGGGTGGGGAGATGAAATTAGAAAAAGATGTGTTGCTGTAATTGGATTGATGAAAGGGGTTCAATTGATCTATTTTTTAACAATAAATCAGTGTTTTTCTTATTCTTTGCTTGATTTTTTCTTCTTTCTGTTTTGTAAAATTACCGTAATATTTTCCGTGGAGTTTACTACAATAGTCTTTTGTATGTGATTTAGAGAAGAGATAGTTACCTTAGTTGGGAGCTTTTTAATATTTAAAGTAAATTCTCCCTTTTTGTTTGTGGTAGTTCCAAAGGAAGTTTCAGGTTCAATGACAGAAGCAAACGCTATCTGTTTTCCTGAGTCGTCTAAAATATTACCTGTAATTAGTTGTTGTGAATACGATATACTTGCAGTCAAAATAAGACAGGTCGCAATAATCATACGGGTTTTTGTTGATATTTTCATGATAGTTGGGGATAGTTGATTGGGGAAGATAGGTCTTTTTTTTCTGAAATGAGTATACGTAAACTTATTATTCGTGTTCGGTGTCGAAATATAAACAAAAGGTATATAGTGTATTAGATGGATTCTATTTTATACCTTTTGTTTAATATTGAAATGAGGGCTTAGAATTGATAAGAAATTCCTGCCTTTATTATTGTACCATTAAAACCAAATTGATTTACTTCCCAAGGGTATTTAAAACGCCCTCCTAGGTCAGTGACAAAATCACCTTTTGTATCTATGACATCAGGATATACATTTAGTAAATTATTGACCGTAAATGTTCCTGATAACTTTTTTGTAAATTGATACCCGAAGTTTAAATCGGTGATTACTTTTCCTGCAAAAACTTGGTCATAAGCGCTATCCTCTGTAGGTAGCAACGATCCTCCTGGTCCCAATGGCGCTCCGTTTAATCCATTGTTTTGATGCTTCCATGAAACTTCTCCAAAATAGGTGTTGTTTAGGTTGATGTTGAGCTTATTTAGTTTGTAGTCCAATCCTAAAAGTACTTTTGTTTTAGGTCTGGCAGATGTAATTCGTGATTGTTCTTTTCGGTCAAAAATATCATAACCATTGGCGGCTAGAATTTCTGGAGTTTTAATTTTTCCATCTATCTTCGTTTCGTTCCAATTGGCACTCAATGTCATGTCCAACATGCCGTTTCCTACRTTCATGTTGCGGTAGCTTACAACCAAATCTACCCCTTTAGTATTTGTGTTAACTGCATTGATAAAAAATTTCATACTTGTAATTTGGTTGTCTAAGAGTATTTGTTCTACAGGATTTGTTGTGGTATCGTCTCCATCACCTGCTACAGAACTTGTAAACAATACACGGTCATCTACTTTTACATTGTAGAAATCTGCAGATACGGTTAAGTTTTTTATCGGTTTCAAAGTGATTCCAGCGCTTATGTTTTTTGAAGTTTCAGCATGTAATTGAGGAACGCCTAACTCATCTCTGATAATAGGATTGTGGTTGTTAAAAGTCCCTTGATTTGAGATGGTTCCTCCAGAAACTAATGTTTGAATATTACTCAAATAAATTTGATGCAAACTAGGTGCTCGAAACCCTGTACTGTAGGATGCTCTAATAGCTCCTTTAGATCCAAGTTTTTGGCGCGCATTTATTTTCCAAGAGGAATTACTTCCAAAATCTGAATAATCCTCATAGCGGAACGCTCCTCCAATTAAGAACGCTTCTGTGAGGTCATAATCTAAATTTACATAGGCTCCCATGTTGTTTCTGGATTCATTTACAGCATTGGATGGTTGTATTCCTGGAAATGATTGGGCTCCTGGACTTGAGTCTGGACCTAAAGTTGAATCCCCGTAATAAGACGCTTCTTCTCCTGCAGAGGCTTTGAATGTTTCTTTTCTGGCTTCTAGTCCTAATGCAATACTAATATCGCCAAAAGAACGTACTAAATCAAAGTTTCCTACAAGGCTGTTAAATTGATATCCCCCTGCATAAAATTCAGTTGGGCTACTCGCTCCTAAGTCTTTATTCAGTGTGTTGTTGATGTTGTATCGTACATTGTTTAATCCAAAAGTTCCACTCAGGTCAGCTTTAAACCCTAAAAAATCGAATTTATATCCCATACTATTGAAAAAGTCTTGAATACTGGTTTCAAAAGTTGGTTGAAACCCTTGGTATTCTGTACCAGCTGCGTGTAATAAATTGTATGGATCGCCTACCCAATAAGGGGTACGGTATAAAGCATAACTTGTACCTTTTCTAATGTTTAACCCTCCAAATGTATAAAACTCATTTTCATTTGTGCTACAAGGAAATGAAGCATTGTAAAAAATCTCTCCTTTTTCTAGTTTTGGTTGTCCAACTGTCATCCCTAAATCTGGATTTTTTTGAATCCATGGGTTTGTTCCGTCGACTTCAAATAGAATATCAGAACCAGGTTCTCCTGCCCTGTTGGTTTCTTCTTGTCTGTAATAGGAAAGAGTGAAGTTTATGAAGCCCTGTTCTCCTATGGTCAAGGTAGTGTTAAGGTCTGCGCCAATATTAAATCCGTCACCCTCTGTAGTCACTCCAGAAGTAATGGAAACAGTTGAATAGCTGATGTTTTTCTTTAAGATGATGTTTACAACTCCTGCAATGGCATCTGAACCATATTGTGCCGAAGCGCCATCTCTAAGTACTTCTACACGCTCAATAGCAGCTGTTGGAATACTTTTCATGTCCGTTCCAACTTCACCTTTTCCTGGGGTGTCATTTACATAAACAAGGGCACTTTGGTTTTTTCTTTTTCCGTTGATTAACACCAATGTTCTACTTGGACCTAAGCCTCTTAAGTCGGCAGGATCAAAATGGGCTGTCGCATCCGAAATGGTTTGTTGAGTAGAGTTGTAAGACGGTATTTTGTAGGTTAGCATGTGGTCAATACTCGTTTGTCCACTCGATTTTAATTCTTGTACTCCTACATTGTCTATAGGAACTGGAGAGTCTAAAATGGTTCTTGGTTTTGCTCTGTTTCCTGTAATTACTACTTCTTCTAAACTCACATTGTCTTCTTGTAAAATAATGGAGATATTGGAAGCCGAGTTAATAGTTACCGTGTTGCTTTTAAATCCAATAAATGAGGCTTTTATGCTGGTAGGAATCTTAGAAACGGTAAGGTCAAAGTCGCCGTTTTCATCAGAAATGGTTCCGTTGGAGGTTCCTAACTCTATAATAGTGACAAAGGGAATGCCTTTTCCTGAAGCGGTTGTTACTTTTCCTGAAGCGGAAGTTTGAGCTTGTGAAATTACTGGTGAAACCAGCAAAATAATAGAGATAACGAAATGAATAAATCTTTTGTTTGTCATAATGTTAGTTTTTAGTAAATCCAAATATAGATAATATAAATTCAATATTTAATGTTGTATGCCACAAACAACACCGATTAAGTGCAGTTTCTAGGTGCTTAGATTTCTGTTTTTCCGTTAAACATCTATTAAAATGCTTGTTTTTAACCTATTTTTAACTAGAAAAACRAAAAAAAAGCGGGTATTTGCAAGTCTAAATAAAGGGTGGTACATTCACGCAATAAATATGATGACACATGATTGAAGAAAACAAAGCGGCTATTGATATTAGAGCTATCAACGAAAAAATAGAAAAGGAAAGTGCCTTTATCGATTTGTTAACAATGGAAATCAACAAAGTAATTGTAGGTCAAAAACATATGGTCGAAAGATTGTTGATTGGGTTACTTGGAAATGGACATATATTGTTGGAAGGAGTGCCTGGATTAGCAAAAACATTGGTGATAAACACCTTGTCGAAAGCGATAGATGCTTCATTCAGTAGAGTACAATTCACCCCAGATCTATTGCCTGCAGATATTGTAGGAACTATGATTTACAATATCAAGGACAATGAGTTTTCTATAAAAAAGGGACCTATTTTTGCAAATTTTGTCTTGGCAGATGAGATCAATCGTGCACCTGCAAAAGTGCAATCAGCTTTATTAGAAGCTATGCAAGAGCGACAAGTAACTATTGGAGATCAGACATTCAAGTTGGATGCACCCTTTTTAGTGATGGCAACTCAAAACCCAATAGAACAAGAAGGGACCTATCCGTTGCCAGAAGCGCAAGTAGACCGTTTTATGCTAAAAACGGTGATTGACTATCCGAAAATGGAAGAAGAACAGTTGATTATGCGTGCCAATTTAAGAGGAACGTATGAGAAAATAAATCCGGTAGTAAGTGTGGAACAAATTTTACGAGCTCGAGAGGCCGTAAAAGAGGTGTACATGGATGAGAAAATAGAGAAATATATTTTAGATATCGTTTTTGCAACACGTTACCCATCCAATTATAAATTAGACGAATTAACGGGGCTGATTAGCTTCGGAGCATCACCAAGGGGAAGTATCAACTTGGCAATGGCGGCTAAATGTTATGCGTTTATCAAGCGTCGTGGTTATGTGATTCCAGAGGATGTACGTGCTGTTGTGCATGATGTATTGCGTCACCGTATTGGTTTGACATACGAAGCAGAAGCAGAAAATGTCACTTCGGAAGATGTGATTAATAAAATAGTAAACGAAATAGAAGTGCCTTAGAAAGAATATGATGCAAATAAACGTAGATAAAAAAGAAAAAACGTATTTCATTCTGTTGGTTATTGTGTCGGTGCTATTGCTAGTTCCTATGCTTGTTTTGTTGCCTATTCTATTGCCTCTGGCATTAGTTATATTGATTGGGCAGGGGGTATTGATAGGCTATGTGAAAGGAAATGGAGTCCGTGTTTCTGAACATCAATTCCCGGAAATTTACAAAGTAATTGTCAAGCAATCTGAGCAATTAGAACTCAAAAAAATTCCTAACGTGTATATTTTGGAGTCTGGAGGAGTTTTAAACGCCTTTGCTACGAGTTTCTTAGGATTTAACTACGTGGTATTGTATAGCGATTTGGTAACCGTTTCTTATGAAAAAGGCCGCGATGTAGTGGAGTTTGTTATAGGACATGAACTTGGGCATATCAAACGAAATCATATCAATAAAAAATTATGGACATTTCCAGCACAGTTTGTGCCGTTTTTAGCACAAGCTTATTCTAGAGCATGTGAAAATACTTGTGATAATATAGGTTATAGCCTCAATCAAAAAGGTGCTGAGCAAGGAATTTTAGTCTTGGCTGCAGGGCCTAAATTGGCAAAAAAAATGAATGCTGAGGTGTTTTATAAACAACAATACACAGAAACAGGTTTCTGGTTTTGGTTTTCAGAAAAATTGGCTTATCATCCCCATTTATCCAAACGCGTAATGTTAGAGAAAGACACCTTAATTATCGGAAAACCATTGGAAGAAAGACACGCTATTGTCCCGGAAGTTGAGGTAAAAGAGACCATAAATCAAGAGGATTATAGCCGTTATTTACCTAAATCTTAAGAAGGGCGATTATGGATACGAAAGAATTATTAAAGAAGGTTCGAAAAATCGAAATTAAGACGAGACGCCTGTCAAATCATATTTTTTCAGGAGAATACCACAGTTCCTTTAAAGGAAGAGGGATGACGTTCTCCGAGGTGAGACAATATCAATATGGCGATGATATTCGTGCTATTGATTGGAATGTAACTGCACGTTATAACGAACCTTATATCAAGATTTTTGAAGAAGAACGCGAGCTCACCATGATGTTAATGGTAGATGTGAGTGGCTCTGAATCTTTTGGAACTAAGACCCAATTTAAAAGAGATACCGCTACAGAAATAGGAGCTACCTTGGCATTTTCTGCGACTCAAAATAACGATAAAGTAGGTCTCATTTTGTTTTCAGATGAAATTGAGCTTTTTATCCCTCCTAAAAAGGGGAGAAGTCACGTGTTGCGTATTATTCGAGAATTGATAGAATTCCACCCTAAAAGTAAAAAAACGGATGTCAACGGAGCACTTAAATATTTATCCAATGTGATAAAAAAACGCGCCATTGTGTTTGTTTTGTCTGATTTTATGGATGCTGATTATGAGCATACCTTAAAAATTGCGGGTAAAAAGCACGATGTTACTGGAATTCGTATTTATGATAAGCACGATGTAGAAATTCCGAATTTAGGAATGGTGCCTATGTTGGATGCTGAAACCAACGAAACAATTTTGGTGAATACAGCTTCAAAAAATATCCGAAACCAATACAAAGCACATTATTTAAAAACAGTAGATTATTTTGATAAGGCTTTTAGTCATAGTGGTTCAGGGACAATTAGTACTAGAATAGATGAGAGTTATGTTAAAAAATTACTAGGTTATTTTAAACACAAAGGAGCACGTTAAATGAAAACATATTTACATTATTTTTTATTGATTTTTACTCTTGGACTCTCAGCGCAACAGGTGAGTATTCAGGTAGATACTACCCAAATTCGTATTGGAGAACAGCTGCTGTATAAAATCAAAGTGAATGCTATTGAAAATGTAGTATTTCCAAAATTTGTTCCAGATAGCTTGCATAAAATGGAATTGGTTGAGGCCTTAGCCGTGGATACCTTAAAAAATCACTTGGAAAAAAAATATATTTTAACCAGTTTTGACAGTGGGAGTTATGTAATTCCAAGTCAGGAAATACTGATTAATAAGCARCGTTTTTTTACAGATAGTTTGCGTATAAATGTGGCAACAGTTACACTGGATACGGTAAATCAACCAATGTTCCCTATCAAGGCGATTCGCGGTGAGGAATTTTCGTTATTGGATTATTTATTGAATTTCTTTGACTCCTGGGTTAATCTCCTCATTTTTATCTCGGTGTTATTGCTGTTGATAGTAGCTGTATTTGTATTGATTTACAAATTGAGAACTAAAAAACAACAACGCATACGTGCCGAAATTCCTGCCATTCAAATWGCCATGCAACGTTTGAAGGAACTGGACGAAAAGGACTTGTTAAAACAACATAAAATTAAGCGTTATTACAGTGAACTAACAGATATTGTTCGCTCTTACTTGGAAAAGGATGTGCACATTCCTGCGTTGGAATTAACTACGGATGAATTGGTGGAAACCATGACCGATTTTAATGAAAGTAGCGATTTAGGGATTTCTAATGCAACCATTCATCAATTAAAAGGAGTATTACAGACAGCGGATTTAGTGAAATTTGCAAAAAGTGCGCCAGAAATAGGTGTCATTCATTCTGATAGAAAAGTGATTGAAGCCGTGCTTGTAGATACGAAAGAAGCAGTGACTAAAACGGAAAAAGTGTCGGAAAACGAACATTTAATCGCTCAGCAAGAAGTCGCTAAAAAACGGACTAATTTTACGGTAATWGGCTTGGTTGTTTTGGGAGGTTTGTTGGTGATAGGACTCTTTGCAGGTAGTTATGCGGGATATCAATACATCAAGAATAATAGTAYWGGGAAAACAACTTCCGAATTAAAKACCAAGCAATGGCACACGTCTACCTACGGATATCCTGCGGTGACTATTTCTACACCAGAAATGTTGAGGGCCGAGACCATTCAAGTACCTGAACAATTRGTGMGTGTAATTAGGGATATGACTGTGTATACTCATGGCAACTTAATTTCRAGKTTTTAYGTTGCTGTAAATTCTACTAGYTTTTTAAAAGATGTGAACGATTTTAATTTGGACAATAGTGTAGATGGAGCATTTGCACAGATACGAGCTACTACAGGTTTTGAGTTTTATGGAGTTACCCAAAAGACCATACGTAATAATGGAGTGGAAGGAAGAATGGCCATTGGTTATTATAAAAATGATACTGCTGAAAATAAAGTAACACTATTAATTTTTGCCACRCCTAAAGGAATGCGTCAGGTGATTGTGAGCCAGTTAAAAGGGGATGAAAATGCAGACGCTATCACCCAGAGAATTTTAACTTCCATCAAAATAAATCCATAAGCAATGTTCGATAATTTTGAATTTTTAAATCCGCAATTTTTATGGTTATTACTTGGTATACCTTTGATGGCTGTATGGCAATTTATGACCCGAAAGGATGATGCAGCTACCTTAATAATGCCACAAACGCTTGGGTTTCGAGTACAACCATCTATTTGGTCTCGCTTAAAACCATTGCTGTATATGTTGCGATTGGCAGCTATTTCCTTGTTGATTGTTGCTTTGGCAAGACCTAGAAATGTTGCCGTAAGTACAAAAACCAAGACCAATAAAGGGATAGACATTGTGATGGCAATTGATGTGTCAGCAAGTATGTTGGCACGTGATTTAAAGCCAAACAGATTGGAAGCGCTTAAAAAAGTAGCAACTAATTTTGTGCACCAACGTCCAAACGACCGTATCGGAATAGTGGTATATGCAGGGGAGAGTTTTACGCAAACACCAATTACAAGTGATAAACGTATTGTGCGTCGTACCATCTCAGAAATTAAATGGGGACAACTCGAAGGAGGAACCGCCATTGGAATGGGATTGGGTTCTGCGGTGAACAGGTTGAAAGGGAGTAAAGCAAAGAGTAAAGTGATAATTTTATTAACCGACGGTGTAAATAATACTGGATTTGTAGACCCTAAAACGGCTACAGAATTGGCTATTGGATTAGGAATTAAAGTGTATACCATTGGACTAGGAACCAATGGAAACGCTCCGTTTCCTTATGCAAAAGACCCGCAGACAGGGAAGCTGTTGTTTAGAAATGCACCGGTGGAAATTGATGAAAAATTGTTAAAATACATTGCTAAAGAAACCGAAGGAAAGTACTTTAGAGCCAATAGCAATAGTAAATTACAGCAGATTTATGACGAGATAAATAAGTTGGAGAAAACAGAGATAGAGGAGTTTAAATATTACAATTATACAGAGCAGTATCGTTTTTTAGTGTTGCTAGCTTTAGGCCTTGTTTTACTCGAGTTGTTATTGCGTTTTACCGTATATCGTAGTTTTATTTAAAATAATTTTAAGCAGACGGAATGTACCAAATAGAAGAGACATCATATTTTATATACCTACTTATTGTACCCATTGTTTTTGTGGGGTATATGTTAATGTATTGGTGGAAAAAATCCACCCAGAAAAAGTTTGCCGATACAAATTTGTTGGCACGTTTAAGTCCAGAAAAGTCAACATTTAAATCGTTTTTAAAAATTGGTTTTATGTGTCTTGGCTTGACATTGTTGATTGTTTCATTGGCCAATCCTAAAATGGGAACCAAGTTGGAAACTATTAAGCGAGAAGGAGTAGATATTGTATTTGCGTTGGATGTTTCTAAAAGTATGTTGGCGGAAGATATTGCGCCGAGTAGATTGGAAAAAGCCAAGCAAATTTTAAATAAAGTAATTGATAAATTGGGAAGTGACCGTGTAGGAATTATTATTTATGCAGGAAATGCCTATCCATTATTGCCTATTACAACAGACCATGCAGCGGCTAAAATGTTTTTAAAAAATGCCAATCCAGACATGGTGTCTAGCCAGGGGACGGCCATTAGCGAAGCCATTGATTTGGGGATTACCTATTTTGATAATGATGAGCAAACCAACCGTTTTTTGTTTGTGATTTCCGATGGAGAAGACCATCAAGAAAACTCGGTAAATATCACTTCAAAAGCAGTAAAAGAGGGAATCAAAACATATACCATTGGAGTTGGATTGGCTAAAGGAGGACCTATTCCTTTAAAGAGAAAAGGGGTGTTAGTCGGCTATAAAAAGGACCGGAAAGGCGAAACTGTTATCACAAAATTACATGCCGATTTATTGAAAGAAATTGCAAAAGAAGGTAACGGATTATATATTGATGGCAATAAAACCAACGAAACCGTAGAGAAGATTTCGGAAATATTAATTCACGCAGAGAAGAACGAATTTGAAAGTAAACAGTTTTCAGATTATAAAGATCAGTTCCAATGGTTCATCGGTTTTGGCTTGTTGTTCTTGTTCTTAGACGTGTTTTTATTGGATAAAAAAACTGGATGGATTCAACGTTTGAACCTATTCAATCAAAAAAAATAATATGAAGTATTTTTTAATCATACTATGCATTCCTTTTGCCCTTTTTTCACAAGAGAAAAAAGAGGACGAAAAGTTACAGCGTCAAGCGCGTGAGCATATCAGGCAAGGGAATAAGTTGTACAATTCCGCAAGTTATTCAGCTGCTGAAGTGGCCTTTAAAAAAGCCTTAGAAAAAGCTCCTAAGAATAAAAAAGCAGCTTATAATTTGGGGAATTCCATCTATCAACAAAACCGAAATAAAGAAGCAGTTAAGGAGTTTGCTGCCTTGGAGAAAACGCTAAAATTAAAAGATACAAAGGCAGAAGCGTATCATAATTTAGGGAATTCATTAATGAACGAAAAACAATATGGCCCTGCAGTAGATGCGTATAAAAAGGCCCTGCGTAATAACCCAAAAGACGATGAAACGCGTTATAATTTAGCCTTAGCTCAAGAAAAACTAAAAGAGCAACAGAAAAAAGACGATAAAAAGAAAGACGATAAGGATAAGAACAAGGACAATAAAGATAATAAAGACAAAAATAAAGACAAGAAAAAAGATAAAGACGGCGACAAGGACGATAAAAAAGACGATAAAAAGAAAGATGATAAGGGCGAAGACAAAAAAGAAGATCAGCCTAAGGAYCAAGAGGATAAGAAGCAAGATAAACCTCAAAAACGTCCAAGTCAATTGTCTCCTGAGCAAATGAAGCAATTGCTAGAAGCCATGAATAATGAAGAAAATAAGACTCAGAAAAAATTAAACGCAAAAAAAGCGAAGGGTAGAAAAGTAAAACAACAAAAAGATTGGTAATTTAGCCGTTTTTAAAATGAAGATGAAACACTGTTACATACTCGCATTTGTACTGCTCTCTACGCAGTTGCTATTCGCTCAGATTGAGTTTAAAACTTCGGTGAGTAAAAGCAAATTGGGACTGAATCAACGATTAAAAATTGAGTTTTCAATCAACAAACAGGGGTCCGATAATTTTWTRCCTCCAAACTTTATTAATTTTAAGATTGTAGGAGGKCCTAGTCAGTCTGTAAATCAATCTTGGATCAACGGGAAGGTTTCCTATGCCTTGTCTTATATTTACATCATTCAGCCTAAAAGTGTAGGTACTTTTACCATTCCTTCCGCTACGTTGGAATACAAAGGAAAAGTAGTTAAGTCCAATACGGTGCAGATAAATGTCACCAACAATGTGAAAATTGCTGAGGACCCAAACGATCCATTATATGCTGCTCAGGAGGGAATTCATTTGGTGGCAGAAATTTCCAATACCAAGCCTTTTATAGGAGAAGGGATTTATGTGGTTTACAAGTTGTTTGTAAATGAAAATATAAGTGTGCATGATTGGAGAACTAGCGAGAACCCTCAGTACAATGGTTTTTGGAATCAAGATATTAATGTAGGTGCTATCAAAGTTAGAAGCGGAACTTATAATGGGGATAATACCTATAGGTATATCGTTTTAAAACGGGCTATTTTAATCCCGCAGAAATCAGGAAAATTGAGTATCGACCCCATTAAAATGGATTTCAATGTGGGTATCCCTACAGGAAGACGTGATTTTTTTGGAAACGCTATTACGCGTAATATCAGTTACTCGGCGGCATCTCCAAAGCGTTCAATTTATGTACAAAACTTGCCAGATGAAGGGAAACCCCTTGATTTTACCGGTGCTGTGGGAGATTTTACCTTTGATGTTACTGCGAATAGAAATGTATTAAAAGCCAATGAAACGGCCCAAATAAAAGTACTAGTAAAAGGGACAGGTAATTTAAAATTGTTTGAAATTCCTAAAATTATTGCTCCTTCTGAATTAGAAGTGTATACGCCTGAACATAAAGAACAGGTGAGTACTGCTTTGGGTGGTTTGCGTGGTCGTATTTCCGATACGTATACCGTAGTTCCGGAATTCAAAGGAAAATATAAAATACCACCGGTAAGCTTTTCTTATTTTAGTGTAAAAGAGAAAAAATATGCCACCATTAAGTCAACCCCTATTTTTATAGAAGTGACAGAAGGGAAGCCATTGCCGAGTTCTGAAGAAGAAAATAGTGTTCAAATAGATAAGGAAATAGTAGTTTTAAGCGACAACGATTTTAAATACATCGCAACAAGCAGTTCCTTTGAACCTATAAAGTCGGAGGATTTCTTTCAGTCGACCTTGTTCTACTTGCTATTGTTTTTACCCTTTTTAGCCATTCCAATAGGTGTGCTTATAGGAAAGAAACGAGCCCAACGCTCCGCGGACGTTTTTGGAAATAAAATTAGAAAAGCCGATAAGCTAGCACGTAAATATCTGTCTAAAGCCAAAAAAGAATTAGGGAATAAAGAGGCCTTTTATATTGCCTTGGAGAAAGCCTTGCACAATTTCTTAAAAGCGAAATTACATATTGAAACTAGTGATATTAGCAAAGATAGAATCACCGAAATATTGCAACAGAAAAAAGTGGAAGAGGCAGTGATTAATGATTTTATTGCAGTGTTAAATGATTGTGATTTTGCCAGATATTCACCAGCTACAAATGTGGAAATGCAACGCGAGTTTGAACGCGCGAAACAGGTGTTAGTAAAACTAGATAAAAAATTATAAGTTAGGAGAAACATAGGTGTTACTATAGGTAACCTAAAGTGTTTATTGAATATATATCAGAATGAAAAAAATTATTTTTTTACTGTTGTTTTCTTATGCGATGGGATTCGCACAGCAAACCGATGCCTTGTTTTTAGACGCGAATAACTTGTATAAAGAAGGCGCTTATTCAAAAGCTATCGATTTGTACAAATCGATAGAAGCAAAAGGAGTTGCRTCGGATGATTTGTATTTYAATTTGGGGAATTCTTACTATAAACTAAATAAAATTGCACCMGCCATTTATAATTTTGAAAAAGCATTATTGATAAATCCGTTGCATTCSGATGCTCAAAATAAYCTGACTTTTGCAAAACGAATGACCATTGATAACATCAAAGTTTTACCGACTACTTTTTTACAAAGTTTTAATCGAGCWGTGATCATGAAGTTCTCCTACAATACATGGGCTTATATTGCTGTTTTAATGGCGTTTTTAGCSGCTATTTGGTTTTTGTGGTATCACTTTGCAATTGCGACAAGAAGAAAGCTTCTACTGTTTAATTTAACCATTTTGTCGGTGATTGTTTTGGCAGTAAGTGTGTTTTTTGCATTCCATAATTACGGAGTGATAAAAAAGAATAGAGTTGCCATTGTGTTTGCTGCCAAAACGGAAGTGAAAAACGCTCCAACATTGAGTAGCGATGAGTTGTTTAATTTACACGAAGGAACAAAGGTTGTAGTGCTAGATGCTGTAGACGATTGGAAGAAAATTAAAATAGCCGATGGTAAAACGGGGTGGATTATTGCTTCCGATATCCGAGAGTTGAAGTAGTTTTTTTGTCGGTTTCTTGTGGTTTACAAGGAGTAGGGTAGAATGACTGTATAAAATTGTCCTTTTAAAGGAAAACATTTCTTGTACACTGTATCTTACATCAAAGGCGCTCGTCTCTTTTCTACCAGGTTATGTAGTCATGTCAATAGAACCATTAAAATGATTCATGGTGCGTTCTAGACCTGCCGTTCCAAACGATTTTACTATCTGTGCTCCTTTGTCTAGTAGTTCTGGGAAATAGCGTTCTTCTGCTGCGCTCCATTCACCTAATACATAATCAGATTGACGTCCTTTAGAAAATTCGGATCCTACGCCCATTCTACATCTTGGGTAGTTGGCTGCGTTTAATTTTTCTTGAATATCTTTCAGTCCATTATGGCCTCCTGCGCTACCTTTTGCTTTGATTCTTATGGTTCCAAAAGGGAGGTTGATATCATCTGTAATAATTAGCATATTATCAGTTTCTATCTTCTCTTTAGTCATCCAGTATTTTACAGCTTTGCCGCTTAAATTCATGAAAGTGGATGGTTTAAGTAAAATAAAAGTACGTCCTTTAAAACGGAAAGATGTGGTAGTCCCTAACTTATCAGATTCAAAAGAAACCCCTTCTTGTTTGGCCAATTCGTCCAATACTTTAAAACCAATATTGTGACGTGTGTTTTCATATTGAGCACCAATATTTCCAAGGCCTACAATTAAAAATTTTTTCATGTTGTGAGGGGTGATGTTAGCGGATTGATTAAAAACCAATATTTTTTTAAAATAATTGAACCATTGCATACACAAAGGTATGTAATACTAAAACAATTCCATATGACCGATGTAAATAGTTTATTTCATTTTTTCTGATCGTTTAATTTTTAGTTTAAACAAAACAAAACAAAAATAAATGCTATTTCTAAACAGTGAGTTGGAAATATAATTGGTATAAAAGAAAAAAGCCCGCCAAGAGCGGGCTTTTTTATAAAAATTTTAAGCTTATTCAGCTGCAGTTTCTTCTGTAGCTTCTGCTTCACCTTCTTCACCTTCAGTTTCTTCATCCTCAGTAGTATTACGAGAAGTTCTAACTTGAACAACAACCATAGTATCTGGGTGTAAGATTGAAATACCTTCAGTAACGAATTCAGCTACTTGCAGTTTGTCTCCAATTTTTAATTCAGAAATGTTTGCTGTAAGAAAGTCTGGTAAGTTAGCTGGAAGAGCTTTTATTCTTAATTTACGGTTAGTAAAACGTAAAGAACCACCATTCAGTACACCAGGAGCACTTCCTTCTAATTGTACAGGAATGTTCATTGTTACTTCTTTGTCGTCAAAGATTTGGTAAAAATCAACGTGTAAAATAGCGTCTGATACTGGGTGGAATTGAATGTCTTGCAAAATTGCAGCATACGTTTTTCCTTCTAGTTCAATCGTTGCAGTATATACGTTTGGAGTATATACCAATGTTTTGAACGCTTTTTCTTCAGCTGAAAAGTGTACTGTTTGGTCTCCTCCGTATAATACGCAAGGTACCTGTCCAGCATTACGTAAGGCTTTAGTTGATACTTTACCTACGCTTTCTCTTTGAGATCCTTTGATTGTAATCGATTTCATTATAAATATATTTAATTATTTTTTACATTAAAAATTTTCCGCTGATAGATGTATTGTCTTGGACATTAAGCATTACATCAGCAAATAACGGGGCGCAAGATACAACTTTAATTTTAGAAGATTTCCTTTTTAACGGAATTGTGTCAGAAACAATCAATTCTATTAATTTAGAGTTCTCTATTTTGCTGTAAGCATCTCCGGATAAGATAGGATGCGTACAGATAGCACGCACACTTAAGGCTCCTCTTTCTATCATTATATCCGCTGCTTTTGCTAATGTTCCTCCAGTATCTATCATGTCATCTACTAGGATTACATGTTTCCCTGTAACATCTCCAATTAATTCCATGGTAGAGATTATATTGGCTTTTTCACGTTGTTTGTAACAAATTACTACATCACTTTGTAAAAATTTAGAATACGCATAAGCTCTTTTAGAACCTCCCATGTCTGGTGATGCGATGGATAAATTTTCTAATTTTAAGCTTTCTATATAAGGTAAGAAAATAGTGGATGCATATAAATGATCTACTGGTTTTTCGAAAAACCCTTGAATTTGATCTGCGTGTAAATCCATGGTCATAATTCTGGTTGCTCCTGCAGTTTGAATTAAGTTGGCCACTAATTTTGCACCAATCGCTACACGAGGCTTGTCTTTACGATCTTGTCGCGCCCATCCAAAATAAGGAATTACTGCGGTAATATGTCTTGCGGATGCACGTTTAGCAGCATCTAACATAAGTAACAACTCCATTAAATTGTCTGAATTAGGAAAGGTAGATCCAATGATGAAAATACGTCGCCCTCTCACGGACTCTTCGAATGCTGGTTGGAATTCTCCATCGCTAAAGCGAGCTACGTTAACTTTTCCAAGTTCCGCGCCAAAATGCTTGGCTATTTTTTCTGCCAATTCAGTGCTTTGCGAACACGCAAAAATCTTTGGTGTTAATTGATTGTGGTCCATGTTTTAGTTGTGTTTTGTGTGTGTAGTTGTTTACAAAGTGCAAATTTAAAAATATTTGGACAGTTATTTTTAATTTTCAGTATTTTTATTAGTTTTTTTATTTATATACATGTTGAAACAAATATTTTACTATATTTGTGACTGTAAAAATATATTTTAAAGTAAAATAACTAAATAATTTTCTTTAATAAATTATAATAAATTGAATAAACCGTTTGCAGGACCCGTTTCTCAGGCGTATTTATAAAAATTAGCTTTTCCCTAAATTAGTTAAATTTTCCTTAAAGAGGATGTCTCCCTAAAGACATCCTTTTTTTTATGCTCTTTAGAATGCGTTTTAATAGGGTTCATTTTTAGAAAAAGAAGGAATAAGTAAATCGTTTTCAGTAGTTTTGAGCTGTTAAATGATCGTTTTTTATGAAGAAACTACTTTTTTTTGTCTTGACATTTTTTAGTCTTACCCTGTTTTGCCAAACTTCGATAAAGGATAAGGATGCCTATATTGGGGTGAAAGGAACCTCTAGTGTCCATGACTGGAATGTTGTGCTAAAAGTGAGCGAAATAGAGATTTACCAATTTAATTTAAAAAAAGATACCTTAAGGAAGTTGGAATTAAGGATTCCTGTAGCTTCCTTAGAAGCGTCTAGAAAGTCCATGCAAAAAAAAATTGCGAAGGCCTTAAAAGGAAACGATTTTCCTTTTTTAACAGTCACCTTAGATGGTATTCGCCTAAAAAATGACTCTTTGTACGCCACAGAAGCTCTTTTTACCATCGCTGGAAAGCAACGGAAGCTTCCCTTTAAATGCGAGTATAGATTGATAGAAGGGAAAGGCTTATTCCTCTCAGGGATACAAAAGATAGGAATGGCGAATTTTGAGGTACAGCCACCATCGGCTATGTTTGGATGGATGAAGGTTGGAAATGAGGTACTTGTGAACTACGGCTTTTTTATCCCACTTAAAAAGGAAGAGAATCAAAAAATAAAGTGAAATAAGTAGCGATTCCCTCAATAAATTTTTTAAATTTGCATCGTCTTAAAAGCCTTGGTGGCGGAATTGGTAGACGCGCTGGATTCAAAATCCAGTTCCGGTTTCGGAGTGTGGGTTCGATTCCCACCCAAGGTACTAAACCTCTTGTTAATCAATTGATTTTCAAGAGGTTTATTCGTTTGTACTGACAGGTTTACTGACAGAATTTTGATGATTGGGTATTAAGTGTATTTTAGAGAGATTTTTGYTTTATTTAAAAGTTTCGCTTTTTCTATACTTGATTAGTTTGTCGTCATGTATTTAAAGAATGGCAGTTTAATGATTTCTAGTAACTAATCAGTTTCATTTTTTAATGTATTATGGCTGTAAATAATTATTTTTGTATATTATTGCATACGTATCTATATAGGTACGTACTTTTGAAAAAACATAAATGGCAGCAGCTGAAAAAATAATAGCATTACTAAAGAGTTATGGAGACCAGGATGAAAGTCGGTTTTATTCCACTGCTATGCAAATTGCAGCAGCAGAGGCGAGAAAAGGACWCATTAAGTTAGCTSAAGAATTAAAAAATCTAATTGATAAAATTAAAACTCAGAGAAACATTTCTTCTGTCTCTAAAACTAGAATACTTCCTATAAATGAAGCACAAAAAGAGTTAAAAGATTTATTAGAGGTTTATAGACCTCATATAAAAACCAAGGACATGGTTTTAAATAAGAATGTTTCTGAATCTATAAATCGTATTTTATGCGAACAACAAAATTTTGATCAATTACTGCAACATAATTTAGAGCCAAGAAGAAAATTAATGCTTATAGGTCCCCCAGGTTGCGGAAAAACAATGACAGCTAAGGCAATTGCAGGAGATTTAGAAATACCATTATTTGTTATTAGACTAGACGGATTAATATCTAGGTATATGGGTGAGTCTATTGCTAAACTCAAATTAATTTTTGATTCTATGTCTCAGCATAGAGCTGTATATTTATTTGATGAATTCGATTCTATTGGTTCAAATAGAAGTTATGGAAATGATGTTGGAGAAATAAAGAGAGTTTTAAATTGCTTTTTGATGAACATAGAAAAAGATGAATCTAACAGTTTGCTTATTGCGGCAACTAATTTGCCGGAATCTTTGGATAAAGCATTATTTAGAAGATTTGATGATATTATAATGTACCCTCTACCTTCAGAAGAAGAAATATCAAAACTTATAAAAGTACAATTAAAAGGGTATGAGGTTACGAATAAAAAAAAGCTAAAAGAAATTGCGAAATCAGCTGTAGGATTGAGTTTTGCTGATATCTCAAATGCTTGTAAAGATGCAATCAAAGAAATGATCATCTTAAATAAAAACAAAGTATCTACACTAATGTTACAAAAATTCATTAATAATA
>NVSY01000056.1 GCA_002401385.1 Flavobacteriaceae bacterium
AGTTAAAACAGCTATTACAAAAAGTTTGGGAGATCAATTGTAAATTGTTCAAGCCCATATTTTAGCATAAAAAAACCTCGCAATTTGCGAGGTTTTTTTATTTGAAGGTGTACATTCTAAAATCTTAAAGTAGCACCCAATAAAAAGTTTGTGGTAGCTTGTGGATAGTAACCAGCACCGTGAATGGTGGTTGTTTTATCTGCCTCCGACCATGTRTCGTCATATGTATAATAATATCCGTTAGACACGTATTTTACATTGAAAATGTTGTTTACCATGGCTGTAAACCTAATTGATTTAAAGATGCTTTTAGGTGTAAATTCATAACTCGCGGTTAAATCATCTACAAAATAGTTGTCTAATTTAGACTGTTCCGTACTGGTATTTCCCATAAATTGATCACCTACATATTTAGATAATAAGGAGAATTGTAAATTGTTTGTAGGAGCATAAGTAATTACATTTCCTACAATTACATCAGGAGAAAAAGACAAGTCTGTAGTTCCAAGATTTGTAAGTTCACCATCTAATAATGTATGGAAATCGGTATTTTTGTTACTGCTCAAAGCTAGGTTTGGTCTCCAAGTAACGGTGTTTGATAATTTGATGGAAGCATCAATTTCTAATCCTAATCTATAACTTTTTCCACTGGTTGCACGGATAGGAGAACCTGTGTCGTCTATGGCTCCTGTCAATACCAATTGGTTTTTGTAGGACATGTAATATCCATTGGTGTTTATTTGAACATTTGCAATGTTAAAACGGTGACCCAATTCAAAATCAGTCAATTGTTCTGATTGGTTTATTCCATTTTCAAAATCATTTCTGTTTGGTTCTTTGTTGGCTCTAGCAACAGAGAAATAGAAACTATTGGCTCCGCTTAAATCATATGTAATTCCTGCTTTTGGATTGAAGAACGAGAAGTCTGCATCTACGTTAATAGGATTGCGATCTGATGTCATTCCTTTAGTTTTGTAATTCACAAATCTACCTTGAAGATCACCGTAAATAGAAAGTTGCTCGTTTAACTTGTAGGTTGCTTTTGCAAATACACTGTTGTCTATTTTCTTAGCGTCACTTTCATAGTAGCGATCTCTTAAATTAGATCCTCCAGCATTTTGTGCCCAAATTACTTCTCCAAAATGATCTCCTTGATAGTTACTATGTGAACCACCGATGATAAGGTCTAAAGCATCATTTTTATAGTTAGTATTGAAGTTTAGGACATAAAAGTCATTGTCTAACCATCTACGACGTACCAAATCTGTGGTATCTATGGTTTCTCCTCCGATAGTAATAGGGGTGAAGTCGTAATCAGCAAAATCTTCTCCATCTTTAAATTGCTCAAAATAACCTTTTCCTTTGGTGTAATTCAAACCAAGGTTGGTAGACCAAGCATCAGAATAACGTTGGTTCCAGTGAAATTGATAATGGTCTTGTTGGTAATTGTCAATTTCATTTTCGTACGTATATGGATTTTGTTTTCTGTCTTCTTTCAATTGTTGGGCAGTAATTCCATACCAAGCTTGGTAGGTTTTTTCATGTCCTCCAAAAGTCAATGCTTTGATTAAGGTATTGTCATCTATATAGGTAGCTTGTAGAAAGTATGATTTTAAATCACTCCAAGCACGGTCTATATAGCCATCAGAATCAATTTTAGACAAACGCCCCGCAATTTCTATACGGTCGTTTAACAAACCTGTACTGAATTTAACAGAATGTTTTTGCGTATTATAAGAACCAATTGAGCTGCTGATTTCACCATAAGCCTCATTTGAAACAGCATTGGTCAATACATTTAAACTAGCTCCAAAAGCACCAGAACCATTGGTAGAAGTACCAACACCACGTTGCAATTGCATACTTTCTGTAGAAGACGCAAAGTCAGGCATGTTTACCCAGTATGTTCCTTGACTTTCTGCATCATTATAAGGAATTCCGTTGATAGTGATGTTTACACGTGTAGCATCGCTACCACGCACACGAATTCCAGAATATCCAACTCCAGCACCAGCGTCTGAAGTAGTAACAACCGAAGGTAAAAAGTTTAATAACGTAGGAATATCTTGTCCTAAATTACGTTTTTCTAGTTCCTCTTTGTTGATGTTAGAATAAGTAACAGGAGCATTTCCTTTTACGCGGATAGCGCTTACTAATACTTCTTCTAGGCTCTCTCTGTTTGCTTTTAAAACGAAGTTTAATACGGTGTTTTTAGACATGTTAATAGTCACCTCTTTYGTCGTATAGCCCATATAGCTCACGGTAAGTTGATGCGCTCCTTTGTTTAAATGTAAACTGTAGTTTCCATCAAAACTGGCAGTAGTTCCTGACTGACTGTTGCTTAAAATAACACTGGCTCCTGCCAACGCTTGATTACTTTCATTCGTTACCTTCCCGGTAAGTTTGAACGTTTGTGCATTTATAGTAAATGCTGATAAAAATAGTGCGACAAGCACTAAAAGTTGAGTTTGATGTCTCATTTAGTAAAAAATAAAACGATTAAAAAGAGATAATTAGTCGATGTTTGAAAAATTATATCGCCCTTAGTACCAACGGTACTTAGTTTTCCCTAAACAGCATTACCTGTTCTAGGTTCAATGGGTTTGATCTCAGCCTTGCGGCACCCCTTTATGAGATGCGGCAAATGTAGAAACAATTATCTTATCAAAAATGATTTTTATCAGAAAAATTAATAATAGTTAATTTTTAACCTATAGATCGCATTTGTGTTGATTCTGAGACTCACTGTATTTCATGTGTTTAAAATTTGAGAACCCATGTAAGCACTCGTTACACTTGTTCTCACATGAATTTATTTAAAGTTCATAATGTTTTAGCAGTTTTCCACTTGTTTGAGTGGCTTCGGCTAGAATTAAATCTGCTTCTTTTAAAACTTTTACAGGGCTAAAAGTCATTTCTTCTAAATTTCCAATGGGTGTTGGTGCTACATATAATTTGTCTCTAATATTTTGTTTTTCACAAAGTTATAAAGTACAATTTAGTCGGCGTACATTTTATCAATCAGTTCTTTATATTTTTGCTGAATTACTTTTCGCTTTAGTTTTAAAGTTGCTGTAATTTCACCAGCTTCAATACTAAACTCTTTCGGTAACAATGTGAATTTTTTAATTTTCTCGAACTTAGAAAATTCTTTTTGTAATTCTTCAAAGCGTTTTTCAAACAAATCCTTTATCTGGTTATGATTGATCAGTTCTTCAATATCCTTAAAGCTAATCTTATGTTCTTCTGCGTATTTTTTAATATTTTCAAAGCTAGGAACTGCCAAAGCCGTAACATATTTCTGCTGATCTCCAATTACTGCAATTTGTTCAATAAATGAGTCTCCTACCAAAGCCATTTCCAATTTCTGTGGTGCAATATATTTACCTCCAGAAGTTTTCATTAAGTCTTTAATTCTATCGGTAATTACTAAGTTTCCATGAGCATCCATTTTACCAGCATCACCTGTTTTAAACCAACCATTTTCAAAAACTTCGGCCGTTTCTTTAGGTTTTTTATAGTAACCTCGCATTACACCAGGTCCCTTTACTAAAATCTCGTCATTGTTACCAATTTTTATATCGGTACCCTTAAGAGGTTTTCCTGCTGAATTAAATTCGAAATGAGTTTCTCCAAATAATGAAACTGTTGCAGTAGTTTCGGTTAAACCATAGCCACATTTAATATTTAAACCAAATGAATGAAAAAACGAGACCATATCCTCAGCCAAAGGTGCACCTCCACAAGGCATAAATTTTATACGCCCTCCAAAAACTTCTCTAAGTTTACTTAAAACTAATTTGTCGGCTATTTTAAACTTCATTTTTATTAGAAATGGCACCTTTTTACCAAAGCGCTTATACTTATTGTTGTATGCATTTCCAATACCTAAGGCCCAACTTGCTAATTTCATTTTAGTTGGTGAGGCTTCTTTTCTTTTATCTTGAATTGCAGAAAATATCTTTTCAAAAATACGTGGAACTGTACACATTAAAGTCGGTTTTACCTCTTTTAAAACGTCTGCAATTTCTTTTGGATTTTGATTGAAATATACTTGAACTCCGGACTGAATACAGAAAAACACCCAACTACGTTCGTAAATATGACTTAGTGGTAAAAAGCTTAACGAAACATCATTTTCATCAACATCTAATTCTTCTTCGTGGGCTTTTAATGAAGCTGCAAAATTGTTATGATCTAACATAACACCTTTTGGTTCTCCTGTTGTTCCTGAAGTGTAAATAATACTTGCTAAATCTTCTAATTGATTCTCATTATGGCGCTTTTCCAATTCACTTTCAATGCTTTTTGGAAATTCTGCATTGATAAAATCAGTAAAATGAACGGCATTTTTATGATTTCTTAAGTCAACTGCACTGGTTAAAGCAATAATTAACTTTAAGTATTTATTGTCTTTATAAATTTTTTCGGCTTTATCAAACTCTTCTTGATCGCCTACAAACAACACACTTATTTCAGCATCGTTTACTATATATGCTGATTCTTTTGTTGAATTAGTTGCATAAATTGGAACCGTAACCGCTCTCACTCCCATAATTCCAATATCCGCAATTATCCATTCGGTCATATTTTCAGCAAATATTCCAATGTTGTCTTGCTCTTTTATTCCAAAATGGATTAAAGCTTTTGAAACATTTTGAATTTGTTCAAAGAAATTATTCCAAGAGATTCCAACCCATTTTTTTGAAGTTACATCTTTATAAAAGATGGCTTCTTTGGTTGTAAATCGTTTTGTATTATCTTTTATTATCTCTATTAAGTGCTTATTATTCATTAATGGTGTTTCGAATATTAATTTCAACTTTTTACAAAGTCTCCAAAGCTACGAATAAATAGATTGCAAAAATGGATCAGCGTGTTTTGATTGTTCCAATTAATTTAGAATGTAGATTTTTTAACAAAATATTTGGTTGAAATACGTTTTTCGTTAAGGATGTACACTTTTACTCCGCTCTGTATAGGGCGTTTGTTTGAGTTCTTTTTTTGTTGTTTTGATCAAAAAAAAGCTGGTARCGAATGCCTAGACATTTACTTGAAGAAATGGAACGTCCATATAATTGACCATAAGACATAAAACGAGCTTCAAATTGAAGCATTAAACCTACAATTATCTGACTTAGACTTTGATAGAAAAATGGTGCATGTGCGAGAAGGAAAAGGTAAAAAGGACAGCTATCTCCTCTTAGGACAGCCCTGTCCAAATATCGTATTTTTTTAGTTTTTTTGGCATCGTCCTAGCTATGCACAGTAGGGGTATGCCACATACTTTTGGAATATCAATTAGCCAAGGTTTAATTTTCATTGTAGTTTAGTCATTTTACAATTAAAATTAAAACTTTGGCGGATTTTGTTACTTGTAATTATTTTCGAATTAGACCGTAATCCCCTATTGTGTATATGTTTTGTTGTTGCTCGTTTTCATTCCTTAAAAATATGTTTTAACGGCAAACTCGAATTGAGTTATAAAAATCTCTTTAAATTTTGAAATATTGTTTTGCTCATAGAATAATAGCATTGCTTTTTTATAATCGATAGAATCAACTGTTCTAAATGATAGTGGGCAATAGTTGTCATTCATTAAAATAGCATTACTCACAATTCTTGCTGTTCGTTTATTTCCATCCATAAAAGGCTGGATATATGAAATTAATACTAAAGCTAATAGTGCTTTCTCAAATATATTATCTTTTGAGTTAATTAAATCACAGCTGTATTTCAACGCTTCTAATATTAGGAATTCATTATCCAATGGACGATAATTTGTTCCGGAGATACCAATTCTTCGTTTTCTTAAGTTCCTTTCTACGTCGAGCTCTTTAATTAACACGCTATGTATATCTTCTATTTTAGACACTGATAATGGATGTAAATAATCTTTATTTTCAATAATGAAATCCAAAGCATCTTTGTGATTTAATAACATGATAGCTTCTTCTTTTGTCTTTCCAGAAGCTGTTTCTCTTTCTTTAATTAATCTTTCAGTTTCGAGAAGTGAGTATGTATTTCCTTCAATTTGTGATGATTTCCAACTTAAATCAATTGCTAATCTATCTAATTCTTTTTGGTATTCTACTTCTGAAAGTTGCTCAATATTGTTTTTGTAATCTTTTTGGAGATTTGCTAGTTTTTCCAATTCAATCTTAGAGAAGACATTGTGTTTGTTTAGCGTTTTCGTGATAACTTCTAAATTGAAACTTTCTTTAATATCTCGTTCATCAATTTCCTTCTCATAATATTTTTCTAGGTCAATAGATTCCAATAGCTCAAAAGCAGATGAAATAATATATTTAGTCCCTTTTCCTTTTCCTTTAGATTCAATAGATTCTATCGAAATAAGTTTCTTGAGAACTCTTTTTAAGGTTGCATAACTTATATCTAATGAAAGGTTATCAAAAATCTCTTTGGATGATGATTCTCCGTTAATTTTGATGAAGTGAATTATTTTTCGCTCTCTTTGTGAATTCATTTTAAGCTCAATTGAATTATAAAATTACATTTTTAAGCTCATTAAGTAGTGCTTTTTGAGCTTTATATTTTTTTTAATGAGCTACAACACCCATATTATTAATAAACTTTCAAAACTTCCTTTATTTACGCTACTTTCTGTTTTAAAATTCGATAATCTTAATCTTTTCAATTATCCAATCATTTTTTTCTTTAATTAAAAGGCTTTGAATTTCAATATTTTCAATTTTGTAATAAAGAATTAATATTGTAGAATCTTTTTTTTGCTGAAATTTTTCAATCGAAATATAATTTTTTCCTTTGTAATCTTTTTTTTTGATGATTTTTAGTTCTTTATAATTATTAACATCAAAATTTGTGAATTTGTTTTTTATAATAAAAAGAGTATCTCTACTTGGTAATTCCTTATGTAAATAATTTTGAACTTTTGAGTTTTCAAGTACTTTTGTAAGAATATCAAATTTTTCAAAATCATGAATTTGATTATTACATGAAAATAATTGTATAACAAACAATAAAATTAATTTTTTTGACCACATAGCTGTTGTTTTTAGAATCCTTTTAAAATGATTTGAGCATTATGCCTCCAAACAGTTTGCCCATAAGCATCTATTTCAAATAAATCACCCATGCTTTGTCCGACAATAGTATTCGAAGAGAAAAAAACAAAGCCTATTATAATCAAGTGAATTAAAGTATGGCTCCAACTTATTTGCAATCGTAGTGGTGGTTGTTTACTTTTTTCTATTTGAATTTGCTTTAGGTTAAAAATGACTAAATCAGCGCTATTTGATTTTTTTTTGCTTTAATATACTAAAAAAATATACGTGGCCACGTAATAGAAAACTCATGCCCAAATTGTTCCAAATAAGACTGACAAGAACGAAAATGTGAATACAAAATAAAAACGGATAAATTAATAGTTCCCTTTTTCTTTAACATACTGAATCTATAAAGATCAGTAGACGGTAGTCACTTAATTAACTGCACGCAAAGCCCATAACAGCATCTTTTGAGCCGGTATAGTCAACACTATGTTCATGCTTGGAGCTACGCACCGCACAAACACCTAGTTGTTATGCCACGTATTATTTTTCAATTCTTTTCTAATCAGTAAATAACTTAATGGAATAATTATAAAAAGGGTAAATAGAAAAATTAAAATAAATGTAGTAATAAAATCATTAATTGAATAGGTCTCGTTTGAATTGTCAACAAATTTAAATAAATATCTTTTATATGTACCAAAATAATTAACCAAACAATGAAGTGTGATTATTAACAATATACTATTGTATTTCAAGTAAATACTTTGAAATAAAACTCCTAATGAAAATGTTA